>JBLZYV010000011.1:0-54964 GCA_050282565.1 Comamonas sp. | reverse complement strand
TGCCGTGGCCCGAGCCGCGGCGCGGGTCCTGGTTGACGATGTCCACCAGCTCGCGGATGGTGTGCTGGCCGTCGCCGATGACCTGGGGCGGCTCGCGCCGCGCGGCGGCCACGAGCTGGTCGCCGACGACCAGCAGGCGGAAGTCGTGGCCCGGCAGGTAGCGCTCGACCATCACGTCGCCGTATTCGGCGGCGGTGGCATAGGCGGCGTTGAGCTGGGCGCGGGTGGTGATGTTCACCGTCACGCCCTTGCCCTGGTTGCCGTCCTGCGGCTTGACGACCACGGGCAGGCCGACTTCCTCGGCCACGGCCCAGGCGTCGTCCGTGCCGTCCACCGGGCGGCCCAGCGGCACGGGCACGCCGGCGGCGTGCAGCAGGCGCTTGGTCAGGTCCTTGTCCTGCGCGATGGACTCGGCCACGGCGCTGGTCTGGTCCACCTCGGCGGCCTGGATGCGGCGCGCTCGCGCGCCCCAGCCCAACTGCACCATGCTGCCGGCCGTCAGGCGCCGGTAGGGCAGGCCGCGTACCAGGGCGGCCTCGACGATGGAACCGGTGCTCGGGCCCATGCGCTCGTCCTCGTCCAGCGAGCGCAGCTCGGCGATGGCGGCGGCGGAGTCGAAGGCCTCGTTGGCCTCGGTGGCGGCGATCAGCTGTTCAGCCAGCTCCATCGCGCGGCGGCCCACGGCCTCCTCGGCGTACTCGACCACGACCTGGTAGGTGCCGGTCTCGACGGTCTCGTGCGTGCGGCTGAAGGTGACGGCGCAGCCGGCCTGGGTCTGCAGCGCGAGCGCGGCGGCTTCCAGCGCATGGGCCATGGAGACGCGGTGTTCCGAGCCGCGCGGGCGCAGCGGGCCCACGGACGGGAAGCGGGCGCGCAGCCGGTCTTCGAAGCCGTCGAGGCGCGTGTAGTCGCGTTCAGGCTCGCTGCAGTGCACGATGCATTCGATGGCGGTGTTGCGGCTCCACAGATTGGGGCCGCGCAGGGCGCGGGTGCGGGAGATTTCCATGATTTTTCTTTGCGTGGGGTGCGGTCAGGCAGGCTGGTAGTCGAAGGTCTTGATGCCGGCGGCGATCAAATCCGGTGCGATGTCCAGCGCCCAGGCGGTGGCGATGGCCGCCAGCAGGGCCGGGGTGTCGGGCACGAAGCCGTTGACGGGCCGCAGCGCCGTCAGCTGGCCCAGCACGCGCTGCTGGTGGCCGGTGGCCAGCACCACCTGCTGGTCCTTGATGAGCACGGCGCGGCCGCCGTCATGGCGGCCGCCGTCGCGGGTGCGCTCGGTGTTCTGGCGGTGCGCGGCGACGGCGGCATTGCCGGCGTCGGTGCTGTAGAGGATCACTTCGCCATCGCACAGCTCGGCCAGCTCGGCCACCTGCTCGATGTCGGCGTTGAGCACGCCGGCGCCCTCGTCGAGCACCACGTCGATCTGCGTGCGCAGCACACGGCGCATCTGCGACTGCTCCAGCACGTCGTGGTCGGCCAGCGTCTCGTAGCCGTCCATGTCGGTGACCACGCCGACCAGGCAGCGATCGTAGGCCAGGCCTTCCTCAAGGATGGAGCGCGAGGTGGTCTGGATCACCGCGGCCTCGGCCAGGCGGTTGGTCAGCAGGCGGTGGGCGCCGGCCCAGTTGGCCGTGTTGCTGGTCTGCGTCTGGCGGTTGGCCAGGAACATGCCTTCGCCGCAGGCCACGCCGGTGCGCTTGCCCGACAGCTGCAGCAGCCAGCCCACGAGGCGCGAGATGAAGGCGTTCTCGCGCGTGCCCACGATACCGACGATGGGAATGCGGCCCGCACCGGTGCTGGTGGCGGCGCCTTCTTCCGCGCGCGGGAACAGGTGGTCGACGATGGCCATGCCCACGGGGCGCGGCGCGCCGCTGGTGGGCTTGAGGTGCATCAGCAGGCCGGGGCCGGCATTGACTTCGAGGATCGCGCCCTGGCCCTTCATGGGCTGGGAGACATCCTTGAGGATCATGTCCATGCCGGCGATGTCGAGGCCCACGATCTTGGCGGCCAGCGCGGCGTAGTAGGCCACGTCGGGGTGCACGTCGTCGGTGCAGTCGATGGCCATGTTGCCGTTGCGCTGCAGCAGGATGTCCTTGCCCTGGGCGATGACGGTGTCGGGGGTCACGTTCTGGCGGTTCAGCTCCAGCTTGACGGCGCCCGACTCGACGTTGATCCAGTCCAGCGGGTATTCCTGCTCGGGGCCGCGGCGCGGGTCCTGGTTGAGCACGGCCACCAACTCGCGCAGCGTGGACTGGCCGTTGCCGTGCACGCTGACGGTCTCGCCCTTGGTGGCGGCGACCACCTTGCCGCCGACGACCAGCAGGCGGTGCTCCACGCCGTCGATGAACTTCTCGACGATCACGTCCGAGCCCTCGGGCTCGGCCAGCGCGAACGCGGCCTTGATGTCTTCCTCGCGGTGCAGCTCCAGCGTCACGCCGCGGGCATGGTTGCCGTCCGAGGGCTTGACGGTGACGGGAAAGCCGATGTCCTGCGCCACTTCCCAGGCTTCCTCGGGGCTGGCCACGATCTGGCCCTCGGGCACGGGCACGCCGCACGAGGTCAGCAGGCGCTTGGTGAAGTCCTTGTCCTGCGCGATGCCTTCGGCGATGGCGCTGGTCTGGTCGCTCTCGGCCGTCCAGATGCGGCGCTGCGCGGCGCCGTAGCCGAGCTGCACCAGGTTGCCGTCATTGAGGCGGATGTGCGGGATGCGGCGCTCGCCGGCCGCGTCGACGATGGAGCCGGTGCTGGGGCCGAGGTAGCGGTCGTTGATCGCGGTCTTGATGGCCTGGATCGCGGCCTTCAGGTCGAAGGCCTGGTCGTTGATCGCCGCCATCAGCAGGCCGTGGCCTTGGGCCAGCGCCACGCGCGCCACCGATTCCTCGGGGCAGCGGAACACCATGCGGTACACGCCGCGCTGCGAGACTTCGCGCGTCTGGCCGAACTCGGCGGGCATGCCGGCCAGGTTCAGCAGCTCGATGACCACGTGCTCCAGCACATGGCCCATCCAGGTGCCGCCTTCCAGGCGCTGGATGAAGCCGCCGCGCTCGCCCACGCCGCAGTGGTGCTCGATCAGGTCGGGCAGCCAGGCCGTGAGGCGCTCGTTCAGGCCGGGGATCTTGTTGGACGGGTAGTCCTCCAACTCGCCCAGATCCAGCCAGACCTCCAGGATGGGCCGGTAGGTCCAGACGCTGGGGCCTCGCAGGTAGGTGGTGCGCAGCAGTTGGATGTCTTTGAATGTGGGCATAAATCGTGTGCGATTGCGAAAAACCGCCGGGCAGGGCGGTGGAGGTTCGGCAAATGGATATACATTGTGCCCATCCTGAGGCCGCTCAGGGCGACTGGCGGGGGCAATTTGTCAGCGTAAGCCTGGGATGGCGCGTTAATGTGAAGATGTCATGGCGCATTGGCGCCGCCGCAGCGGAGGACGGAGCGGGGCTGCCCCAGGCGCCGCGAACGGCCTGTGCGAAACGATCGTAATAAAAGCAAATCAATGCAGCATTCATCTCAAGTTGTTCCGGCAGTGCAGGCGGGTTCGTCTGCCGGCAGCGGTAACTCCGTTCCACTCGATAGTCAGGAAAACGTGCTGGCCCTGCTGGAGGTTGACTTGACCCAGGGGCTGCGCTTTGGCCAGGGCCAGCTTGTGGTGACGCAGCAACGCCTGCTGGCCCAGTCGCCCGACGACGGCGCCTGGACGGCCTGGGAGTTGCGCCCCGGCCTGGCGCTGAGCCTGATCGACCAGGCCGGCGTGGGCACGCTGGAGCTGGCCGACGCCGGCGGGCGCCTGGGCCTGTGGCGCTTCACGCTGGGTGCGCAGACCAAGGCCCTGCGGCTGATGCAGAAGTTCGACGAGCAGGTGGACCTGCTGGAGGGCGGCCACCGCCATGCCGACGGCGAGGAGGAAACCCTGTGCGCCGTGTGCAACACGCCGCTGCCGCCTGACACCGATGAATGCCCGGCCTGCGCCCGCGAGCAGGCGCCGCACACCTCCACCTGGGTGCTGCTGCGGCTGTGGCGCTTCGCCAAGCCGTACAAGAAACTGCTGTACACCGGCTTCGGGCTCACGCTGGCCTCGACGGCCGCCACGCTGGTGCCGCCGTACCTGACGATCCCGATCATGGACGACATCCTGATCCCCTACCAGAACGGCCAGCAGATCGACCCCATGCTGGTGGCGATGTACCTGGGCGCGCTGCTGGTGTCGGCCCTGGTGGCCTGGGGGCTGGGCTGGGCGCGCACCTATGCGCTGTCGCTGGTGTCCGAGCGCATCGGCGCCGACCTGCGCACCAGCACCTACGAGCACCTGATGAAGCTGTCGCTGGACTACTTCGGCGGCAAGCGCACCGGCGACCTGATGGCGCGCATCGGCGCCGAGACGGACCGCATCAACCTGTTCCTGTCGCTGCACGCGCTCGATTTCGCCACCGACGTGCTGATGATGCTGATGACGGCGGCGATCCTGTTCTCCATCAACCCGTGGCTGGCGCTGGTCACGCTGGTGCCGCTGCCCTTCATCGCTTGGCTGATCCACACCGTGCGCGACAAGCTGCGCACCGGCTTCGAGCGCATCGACCGCGTCTGGGCCGAGGTGACCAACGTGCTGGCCGACACCATCCCCGGCATCCGCGTGGTCAAGGCCTTCGCCCAGGAAAAGCGCGAGGCCGACCGCTTCCGCGCCGCCAACCAGCACAACCTCGAGGTCAACGACAAGCTCAACCGCACCTGGTCGCTGTTCACTCCCACCGTGTCGCTGATGACCGAGATCGGCCTGCTGGTGGTCTGGGCCTTCGGCATCTGGCTGATCGCGCACAAGAGCATCACCGTCGGTGTTCTGGCCTCGTTCATCGCCTACATCGGCCGCTTCTACTCGCGGCTCGATTCGATGAGCCGCATCGTCTCGTTCACGCAGAAGGCGGCCGCGGGCGCCAAGCGCATCTTCGACATCCTCGATCACGTGAGCAACGTGCCCGATCCGGTGAACCCGGTGAAGGTCGGGCGGGTGCAGGGCGCGCTGCGCATGGACAACATCAGCTTCCGCTACGGCAGCCGCGCGGTCATCAAGAACCTGAACCTGGACATCCGCCCCGGCGAGATGATCGGCCTGGTGGGCCACAGCGGCTCGGGCAAGAGCACCCTGGTCAACCTGGTGTGCCGCTTCTACGACGTGACCGACGGCTCGCTGCAGCTCGACGGCGTGGACGTGCGCCGCTTCGCGGTGACCGATTACCGCCGCCACATCGGCCTGGTGCTGCAGGAGCCCTTCCTGTTCTTCGGCACGGTGGCCGAGAACATCGCCTATGGCAAGCCCGAGGCCACGCGCGAGGAAATCGTGGCCGCGGCGCGCGCTGCCCATGCGCACGACTTCATCCTGCGCTTGCCCCAGGGCTACGACTCGGTGGTGGGCGAGCGCGGCCAGGGCCTGTCGGGCGGCGAGCGCCAGCGCATCAGCATTGCCCGCGCGCTGCTGATCGACCCGCGCATCCTGATCCTCGACGAGGCCACTTCGGCCGTGGACACCGAGACCGAGAAGGAAATCCAGAAGGCGCTGGACAACCTGGTGCAGGGCCGCACCACCATTGCCATCGCCCACCGCCTGTCCACGCTGCGCAAGGCCGATCGCCTGGTGGTGATGGACCGCGGCGAGATCGTCGAGGTCGGCCCGCACGACGAGCTGATGGAAAAGCAGGGCGCGTACTGGCGCCTGTACGAGGCCCAGGCGCGCCGCGCCGAGGAGGATGCCGAGGCCGCCGGCGTGGTCACGGCCCGCGCCGCGGGCGTGACCTACGACAGCCAGCCGCCCGCGGCCCCCGCGCCGGTGTCCCATTTCGAGGCGAAGTAAGCACCATGAACCTGCCTGTGAATACGCCCCCTTTGCCCCTGTCGCGCAATACCTTCGGCCGCCTCGTCCTGCAACTGGATGACGGTCGCCATGCCGTGGTCACGCCGGTGCGCGCCTTTCCGCTCACGGCCCCCCTGGAAGGTCTGTCGCTGGTGGGCGAGAACGGCAAGGAGCAGCACTGGATCGCCCACCTCGACCAGGTCGATGCCGCGGCCCGCGCGCTGCTCGACGAAGACCTGGCGGTGCGCGAGTTCGTGCCGCAGATCCTGCGCATCGTCAGCGTGTCATCGTATGCCATGCCCAGCCTGTGGGAGCTGGAGACCGACCGCGGCCCGGCGCGCATGACGCTCAAGGCCGAGGAGGACATCCGCAAGCTGGACGGCCGCCGCAACCTGCTGATCGCCGCCGCTGATGGCGTGAACTACAAGATCCCCGACACCACCCGCCTCGACAAGCCCTCGCGCAAGATGCTCGAGCGCTTCCTGTAACCCGGCCGTCACGCAAATGCAACGATAATGCCCCGTTGCTTTCTGCATTCTCGGGCTCCATGCTGCTGCGCCACCGCTCCCCGCTGATCGACTGGCTGCGCCATCCGGCGCAGGGCCGGGCGCGGCCGTGGCTGGTGGGAATGGCGCTGTGGCTGTGCCTGATGCTGTGGCTCACGCCTACGCTGGGCCTGATGCACCAGGTGCTGCATCATGCCGGCAGCCATGCGCCCACGGCACAGTCCGCCGAGGCGCCCGATTCGCGCACCCCCATCTTCAGCGGCCATTCGTCGGCCGACTGCCAGCTCTTCGACCAGATGGCGCTGGGCACGGCGCTGCCGGCCCCATCGCTGCCGCTGGCGCTGGCGCCGCTCGTGGCCAAGGCCGCCTGGTCCGTCCAGGCGCTGCTGCTGCGCCAGAGCCCGGCGCTGTTCTTCGCGCGCGGCCCGCCGCGCTGACCCATGGAATGCCCGCGCCTCGCGGGCCCTTGACCGCAAGCCCTGCAGCGTTTGTGCAACTCCTATTTTGATAGCTGGTTGCGATTGCTGCATAAGCGTTTGTGGCAGTTTTTATTCATATTTTCGGCCATCCGGGCGCGCAGGGCGCGCCGTGCGTGGCCGATGGCGCATTCCATGAAGTCCATTGCCTTTCTTTCTTCCGTTTCCCCTTCCGTCTCCCGCCGGCCCGCATGGCGCGCCGCGCTCACGCCGGTGGCCGGCGCGGCCCTGCTGCTGTGCCTGGCCTCTGCGGTGCAGGCCCAGGCGCAGGCCGAACCCGCTACCGCTGGCGACGGCACGCCGGCCCTGGCCGAGGTGACCGTCAAGGCCGGCGGCCTGTCGCGCAGCGTGCAGGACATGACCACGCCGACCTCGGTGCTCGAGGGCGATGAACTGGTGCAGCGGCGCGGCGCCAACCTGGGCGATACGCTGTCGGGCGAGCCCGGCATCCAGGCCACGCATTTCGGCGCCGGCGCGAGCCGGCCCGTCATCCGCGGCATGGACGGCGCGCGGGTCAAGGTGCTGTCCGACGGCGCGGCCGTGCAGGACGCCTCCACCGTCAGCCCCGACCACCTGGTGGTCACCGAGCCCATGCTGTCGCAGCAGATCGAGGTGCTGCGCGGCCCGTCGGCGCTGCTGTATGGCGCGGGCGCCATCGGCGGCGTGGTCAACGTGCTGGACCAGAAGATTCCCACCGCCGTGCCGCAGAAGGGCTACGAGGGCCAGGTGGAGCTGCGCGCGGGCACGGGCGGTGCCGGCTCGGCCGGCGCGGTGTCCATGACCGGCGGCAGTGGCCACTTCGCCATCCACGTGGAGGGCATGGCGCGCGACGCCGGCGACTACCGCGTGGGCAGCGGCTGGCCCGGCGGCGGCAAGGTCGAGGGCAGCCATTCGCGCGGCAACAACGGCAGCGTCGGCCTGTCGTGGATCGGCGACAGCGGCTACATCGGCCTGGCCTACACGCGCCAGACGGCCTACTACGGCCTGCCCGGCCACAACCACAGCCTGGAGGGCTGCCACACCCACGGCCTGAGCCTGCACTGCGGCGACCATGACGGCCATGACCACGGCGAGGAAGGCCATGGCGCCGGCGACGTGCCCGTGGTCGACATGCGCAGCGAGCGCTACGACCTGCGCTCGGAGTGGCGCAACCCGGTCGACGGCATCACCGCCGTGCGCGTGCGCGGCGGTGTCACCGACTACCGCCACGACGAGGTTGAGGACGGCCAGGTGGCCACGGCCTTCCGCAACCGCGCCCACGACCTGCGCGTGGAGGCCGTGCATGCGCCCATCGCCGGCTGGACCGGCGTGTTCGGCTTCGAGACCATGCAGCGGCGCTTCCGTGCCGACGGCGAGGAGGCCTATGTGCAGCCCACGCTCACCCGCCAGCACGGCGTGTTCTTGCTGGAAGAGCGGCGCTTCGGCGCCTTCAGCGCCGAAGCCGCGCTGCGCCACGACTGGCAGACCGTGGACGCGCAGGACGACGACCTGCACCGCAGCCACCGCGGCACCTCGGCCTCGCTGGGCGGCGGCTGGAACTTCGCGCCCGGCTACCGGCTGACGGCCCACGTCACTTCGGCCAGCCGCCTGCCCACGGCCGAGGAGTTGTATGCGCGCGGCCTGCACATGGCCACCTCGACCTACGAGCTGGGCAACCCCGACCTGCGCGCCGAGCGCTCGCAGAATATCGACGTGGGCCTGGCGCGCACGGCCGGCGATACCACCTTCGGCGTCAACCTGTACCGCAACCGCATCAAGAACTACGTCTACGGCCGCACCGTCGACGAGCAGGAGGGCCTGCAACTGCTGCAGTACAGCCAGCAGACCGCCACCTTCACCGGGCTGGAGGCCAAGCTGCAGCAGAAGATCGACGCCAATTGGCGCGCCACGCTGTGGGGCGACGTGGTGCATGCGCGCCTGGCCGACGGCAGCCACATCCCGCGCCTGGCGCCGGCGCGCGTGGGCCTGCGCCTGGCCGGCCAGTGGCAGCACTGGCGCACCGAGGCCGAGTGGATGCTGGTCAAGCGCCAGAACACGGTGGCCGACTTCGAGACCTCCACGCCGGGCTACGGCATGTTGAACTGGCGCGTCAGCTACCACGGCCAGGCCAGCGACGGCAGCCCGTGGCAGGTCTACCTGCGGCTGAACAACCTGACCAACAAGCTGGCCTACGCCCACACCTCGTTCATCAAGAACGCGGCGCCGCTGCAGGGCCGCTCGATCACGGTGGGGCTGGTGAAGTCGTTCTGATCCGGCAAACGGGCCTGGCGGCCCGTTTGTCAAGCCACCTGTGGATCGGTGTTCGCCCTGATTCACATTTGGGGGCCTATCTGGTCTGATCTGCTCCTTTGAAACCGGTTACTTCACTCGAAGCAGCGGTTTTCTTCCAGGAGCTTTCTGCATGAAAATGTCGTTCCGCTGGTATGGCTCGTCCGATCCGGTCAGCCTGCAGTACATCCGCCAGATTCCCGGCATGACGCACATCGTCTCGGCCATCTACGACGAGCCGGTGGGCGAGGTCTGGCCCATGGACAAGATCCAGGCGCTCAAGTCCACCATCGAGGCCGCGGGCCTGCAGTTCGAGGTGGTCGAGTCGGTGCCGGTGCACGAGGACATCAAGCTCGGCAAGCCCTCGCGCGAGCGGCTCATCGCCAACTACCAGCAGAACATCCGCAACCTGGGCGCCGCCGGCATCAAGGTGATCTGCTACAACTTCATGCCCGTCTTCGACTGGACGCGCACCGAGCTGGCCAAGGTGCTGGAGGATGGCTCGACCTGCCTGGCCTTCAGCACCAAGGAGGTCGAGGAGATCGACGTGAGCCAAGGCATCGCGCTGCCCGGCTGGGATTCGAGCTACAAGACCGGCGAGTTGCAGGCGCTGTTGGCCGAGTACCGCGAGGTCGATGCCGACCGGCTCTGGCAGCACCTGGAATACTTCCTGCAGGCCATCATCCCGGTGGCCGAGGAGGCCGGCGTGAAGATGGCCATCCACCCCGACGACCCGCCGCGCCCCATCTTCGGCCTGCCGCGCATCGTCAAGGACCGCGACGACCTGGCGCGCATCCTTGCCATCGCCGATACGCCGGCCAACGGCCTGACGCTGTGCTCGGGCTCGCTGGGCGCGGGGCCGCAGAACAACGTCGAGGCGCTGGTGCGCGAGTTCGGCGGCCAGGGGCGCATCCATTTCGCCCACATCCGCAACGTCAAGATCACGCCCGACGGCGACTTCGAGGAGACAGCGCACCACTCGGACTGCGGCTCGCTCGACATCGCCGCCATCGTCAAGGCCTACCACGACGTGGGCTTCGACGGCTATTTCCGTCCCGACCATGGCCGCATGATCTGGGGCGAGACCGGCAAGCCCGGCTACGGCCTGTACGACCGGGCGCTGGGCGCCGTCTACATCAACGGGCTGTGGGAAGCCGTCAACAAGTTCGCCTGATTCCCTTCGAAAAACCACCTGAGGAGACTTTCCCCATGCGTTCCCCTTCCAAGCGCTTTTCCACCTTCCGCCGCAGTGCGCTGCTGGGCCTGCTGGCCGCCGGTGCCGGCACCCTGGCGCTGCCGGCCCTGGCCCAGGCCAACTGGCCTGCCAAGCCCGTCACGCTGCTGGTGGGCTTTCCGCCCGGCGGGCAGACCGACTTTGCCGGCCGCGTGCTCACCAACACCCTGCCCACGGCGCTGGGCGGCAGCGTGGTCATCGACAACAAGCCGGGCGTCAACGGCAACATCGCCTCGGTCGAGGTGATGCGCGCGCCGACCGACGGCTACAAGCTGCTGGTGGGCAACGGCTCGATGACCGTGACGCCGCACGTCTATTCCAAGCTCGGCATCGTCGATCCGCAGAAGTTCACGCCCATCGTGACGCTGCTGCAGTCGCCGCTGGTGCTGGCCGTGCCGGCCAAGTCGCCGATCAAGAACTACGAGCAGTTCGTGGCCGAGGTCAAGAAGCGCGCCAAGGACGGCAAGGGCATCGACTACGGCACGGGCGGCGCGGGCTCGCTGGTGCACGTGACCATGGAGCTGCTGCGCGAGCGCATGGGCGGCCCGGTGATGAACCACATCCCCTACAAGGGCAGCAGCCCGGCCATGGTCGACCTGATGGCAGGCCGGCTCGATGCCATGTTCGACGCCACCTCGGTGGTCATCCCCTACATCCAGTCGGGCCAGCTGCGCCCCATCCTGGTGACCAGCGCCAAGCGCGTGGCCAGCATGCCGACCGTGCCCACCGGCGCCGAGGCCGGCGTCAAGGATTTCGAGATCATTTCCTTCATCGGCCTGTACGGCCCGCCGGGCCTGAGCCCCGAGATCGTCAAGAAGGCCAATGCCGCGGTCAACACCTCGCTGAAGGACCCAGCCGTGGTCAAGAGCATCCTGGAGCGCGGCGACGAGCCTGGCGGCGGCACGGCCGAGCAGCTCGGCGCCATGACCCGCGCGCAGTACAAGCTGTGGGGCGACGTGGTGAAGGCCAACAACATCCAGGCCGACTGAAGGCCGGCGCCGCCCGACCGAGGCGGCCTATGGCAGGCGAACGGCCCCTCGGGGCCGTTTTTTCATTCCGGCCCGGATAAGTGCCTATAAGGCGCCCATAAAAAAATCCCCTGGCCGGGCTGCGTTGCCGACGAGGGGAGTGAAGCGGACTCCGGCGGAGCCGCGGATGGTTCGATGGGGTTAGTTGGCCGCGAAGCAGTAGAAGAAGCCCGCGCTGCCGCTCTGGGCCAGCTGGGGCAGGCTGCAGCCGCGCGTGCCGTGCGAGGAGTTCCACGAGGCATTGGCCACCGGGTCGGGGTTGGTGCCCAGATGGTCGTGGTGGCCGACGATGGCCGAGCCGCCTTCGCCCAGGGTCCAGTTGCGGCAGGTGCGGTCGGTGCCGGCCAGCGGCGCGAAGGCGGTACCGTCCGGGCGGGAGCCGGTCAGGATGTCGTGGCGGTTGGGGTTGTCGCCGAAGCCGTTGACCTCGTCGCCCTTTTCCGTCAGCGAGGTGGTCTTGCCGAGCTTGGCGTTGGCGCTGTGCAGGTCGTCCACGCTGGTGGCCACGGTCACGCCCTTGGCGTTGACCCAGGGGCCGTGGCCGATGCGGTCGCGGGCGTTGACGGCCGCTGCGGTGTCGGTGGCCGTGGTGCTGAGGTAGGCCTTCCAGGTCTTGAAGCCCGCGCCGACATTGGCGGCCAGTTGCTGGCAGTGGGAGTCGGCGCCCGCGAGGCCGCCCAGATCGCCGCCCTTGCCCGGGTTGCTGCTGGTGACGAAGAAGCTCAGCGAGCTGGAGTCACCACCGCCGCCGCAGGCGCTCAGCAGGGCGGCCGATACCGCCACCAGGCCCATTTTCCATTTGCATTGCATATGCTTCTCCGTATCTCGGGGTTGTAGGTCGCCGGATTATTGGAGGGGGCCCTGCGCAGGGCTAGTGGCCAGCTGTTATGGGCTCTATTTGGGATGCGCGGTATTGGCCACGCCGCTGCTCACATGGCCGGCCGGCACATGGCGGGCGGCCGAGCTGGCATGGCCGGTCTGGTCGTCGAAGAAGAAGTCGGGCTCGAACTCGCGCAGGAACTCGCCCTTCGAGAGGCCGCCGAGGAACATCGCCTCGTCGATGCCGATGTTCCAGTCCATCAGCGTGCGGATGGCACGCTCGTTGGCCGGCGCGCTGCGCGCCGTGACCAGCGCGGTGCGGATGCGCATGGAACTATGGTTCTCGCTCTGCAGCCGATGCAGCGCCGCCAGCAGCGGCTTGAACGGGCCGTCCGGCAGCGGGCGGGCGGCATGCTCGGTCTCGTGACGCTGGAACTCGTCCAGTCCCTTGGCCTGGTAGATGCGCTCGGCCTCGTCCGAGAACAGCACCGCGTCGCCGTCGAAGGCGATGCGCACCTCGTCGGGGTGGCTGGCCTGGGCGGGCATCGACTCGGTGAGCACACGCGCAGCCGGGTAGCCCAGCGCGAGCGCCTGGCGCACGTCGTCGGCGTTGGCCGACAGGAACAGGTGCGCGCCCAGCGGCCGCAGGTAGCGGAACGGGTCGCGCCCCTGCGTGAACACGCCGCGCTGCACGCTGGCCAGGCCGTGCGCATGGCACGAGCGGAACACCCGCATGCCGCTGACCGGGTCGTTGCGCGACAGCAGCACCACCTCGACCTTCTGCGCGCCGCCCTGGTTGAAGGCCAGCAGCTTGCGCACCAGCGAGAAGGCCACGCCGGGCGGTGCGGGCACGTCCAGGCGCTGCAGCTGGAGCTGGACGTAGGCGTGCTCGTCGCCCTGCTCGAAGAGGCGGTTCTCCTCCTCGAAGTCGAACAGAGCCCGGGACGAGATGGCAACGACCAGTTTGTTGTCAAGCGTGGGAGCCATATGCTTTTATTTTGATAGCTGCTGGCGCTTATCTGGTAAGCGCTAGCGCACGAATTGATTCAATTGAATGATGGGCATGAGCACCGCCATCACGATCACGCCCACGACCAGGCCCATGCCCACGATCAGCAGCGGCTCCAGCAGCGTCGCCAGCCGCATCGCGCGGCGCCGGACCTCGCCGGACAGCTGCGTCGCCACGCGCTGCAGCATCTGCGGCAGCTCGCCGGTCTGTTCGCCCAGCCGGGCGAACATGGGCAGCAGCGCCGGAAAGCGCTTCTTCTGCGCCAGCGCCGAGGCCAGCGGCGCGCCCTCGCGCACCATGTCCAGTGCGTCCAGCGCATCGTGGCGCATGGCCTGGTTGTTCACCGTGTCGGCCGCGGCCTGCAGGGCCTTGAGGATGGGCACGCCGGCATTGCTCAGCATGGCCAGCGTGGACGCGAAGCGCGCCGCGTTGTAGTTGCGCGCCAGCCGGCCCAGCACCGGCAGGCGCAGCCAGGCGGCGTCGTAGCGGCGGCGCACATCGGGCTGGCGCAGTGCCACGCGCAGCGCCACCAGCGCCAGCACCGCCACCAGCGCCGCCAGCCAGCCCCAGTGGCGGATCAGCTCGCTCAGCGCCAGCATCACGCGGGTCAGGATGGGCAGGGCATGCTTGGTGCCGGCGAACACCTCGGCCACCTGCGGCACCACGTAGCTCATCAGCACCATCACCACCACGAAGGCGAAGCAGGTGACGATGGCCGGGTACAGCGCCGCGCCGATCAGGCTGTTGCGCAGCTGCTCGCGCTCCTCCAGGTCGTCGGCCAGCCGGCTCAGCACCTCGCCCAGGTGGCCGCTGTGCTCGCCCGCGTCGATCACCGCGCGGTAGATGGCCGAGAAATCCGCCGGGTACAGCGCCAGCGCCTTGGCGAAGGTCGAGCCGCCGTTGACCTCGGCGCGCAGGCTGGCCACCAGCTGGCGCTGGCCCTCGTGGTCGATCTCCTCCATCAGCGCGGTGAGCGCCCGCTCCAGCGGCAGGCCCGAGCCCAGCAGGCCGGCGAGCTGGCGCGTCCACACCGCCAGGCCCGTGGCGTTGAACACCGCGCGCTGCCAGCGCCGCCCGCCGCTGCCGTCGGCTGCGCCGCCTGCCGCCACCGGCTCCACCGACAGCGGCACCATGGCCTGGGCGCGCAGCTGGCTGCGCGCGGCCTTGGCGGTGTCGGCTTCGATCATGCCCTTGCGGGTCTGGCCCTGGGCGTCGAGAACTTCGTAGGAGAAAGCAGGCATGCAAACAAGAGGGGGGAGGAGGGGGCTGTCGCGGGCTATTGTGCATGAATGACAACAATCCCCGGGGATATGGCCGGCCCGCCGGCGGCCCTGTCATCGGGGTGTTATAAATACATACATGTATGTTTGCTGATGCTTGCCAGACACAACACAGCGTTCTACGTATCTATACATTTGCCCCAAGGGCGATACCGTATGATGCTGCCAGCCGGTGTTCTGCCCGGCATTTTTATGTCGAATTCCACCTTGTCCCCTCTGGTCGAACTGCGCAATGTCACCTTCGGGTATGGTGACCGCACGATCCTGCGCGAGCTGTCGCTTCAGATTCCGCGCGGCAAGGTCACGGCCCTGATGGGTGCGTCGGGCGGCGGCAAGACCACGCTGCTGCGCCTGATCGGCGGGCAGGAGCGGGCCCAGTCCGGCCAGGCGCTGTTCGACGGCCAGGACGTGACGACCATGGACCAGGCGCAGCTCTACGCGGCGCGGCGCCGCATGGGCATGCTGTTCCAGTTCGGCGCGCTGTTCACCGACATGAGCGTGTTCGAGAACGTGGCCTTTCCGCTGCGCGAGCACACCGACCTGCCCGAGCCGCTGGTGCGCGACATCGTGCTGATGAAGCTGCACGCCGTCGGCCTGCGCGGCGCGCGCGACCTGCGGCCCTCGCAGATCTCGGGCGGCATGGCGCGGCGCGTGGCGCTGGCGCGGGCGATCGCGCTCGACCCCGAACTCATCATGTACGACGAGCCCTTCGCCGGGCTGGACCCGATCTCGCTGGGCACCTCGGCGCAACTGATCCGCCAGCTCAACGACACCCTGGGGCTGACCACCATCATCGTCTCGCACGATGTGGAGGAAACCTTCCGCCTCGCCGACCAGGTGGTCATCCTGGGCGCGGGCGTGGTCGCCGCGCAGGGCACGCCCGACGAGGTGCGCGCCAGCAGCGATCCGCTGGTGCACCAGTTCGTCAACGCGCTGCCCGAGGGGCCGGTGCCGTTCCACTATCCTGCGCCCACGCTTGAGCAGGAATTCGGCGCGGCCGGCGTCGGCGCGGCTCAGGCCAACCAGGGAGGCCGCTGATGCCGTGGTACCACCCCGCCGCCATCGGCTTCGGCATACGCCGCCAACTGGCCGACATGGGCCAGGCCACGCGGCTGTTCCTGCGCCTGCTGGCGTCGATCGGCTACGTGCTGCGCCGCAGCGCGCTGCTGCGCGAGCAGATCCACTTCCTCGGCAACTACTCGCTGGCCATCATCGGCGTCTCGGGCCTGTTCGTGGGCTTCGTGCTCGGGCTGCAGGGCTACTACATCCTGCAGCGCTACGGCTCGGCCGAGGCCGTGGGCCTGATGGTGGCGCTGAGCCTGCTGCGCGAGCTGGGGCCGGTGGTGACGGCGCTGCTCTTCGCCGGGCGCGCGGGCACCTCGCTTACGGCCGAGGTGGGCCTGATGCGCGCGGGCGAGCAGCTCAGCGCGATGGAGATGATGGCGGTCGATCCGGTGCACCGCGTGCTGGCGCCGCGCTTCTGGGCCGGCGTGATCGTGATGCCGCTCTTGGCCGCGGTGTTCAGCGCCGTGGGCGTGATCGGCGGCTGGGTGGTCGGCGTGGTGCTGATCGGCGTGGATGGCGGCGCCTTCTGGGGCCAGATGCAATTCGGCGTGGACGTGTTCCGCGACCTGGGCAACGGCGTGGTCAAGAGCTTTGTCTTCGGCGTCACCGTGACCTTCGTGGCGCTGCTGCAAGGCTATGCGGCCAAGCCCACGCCCGAGGGCGTGTCGCGCGCGACCACCAAGACCGTGGTGATGGCGTCGCTGGCGGTGCTGGGGCTGGACTTCCTGCTCACCGCGATGATGTTCACTATATGAATGGACCCCCCCTATGTCGCTTCGCTCCTTTCCCCCAAGGGGACGACGGCCTTTGCTGCGGGGCGGCCCTGGCTGGCCGTCCCGCGGATGGGCCGTGGCAGTTTCAGGCGGTGTGGGTGATGTTTGGCGCTAAGGATAAATAAGGAAAGATCTATGCAGCAATCCAAGAGCGATGTCTGGGTTGGCCTCTTCGTCCTGCTGGGGCTGGCGGCGCTGGGGTTCCTGGCGCTCAAGTCCGCGAACCTGCTGACGCTGGACTTCAGCACCGGCTACACGGTCACGGCGCGTTTCGACAACATCGGCGGGCTCAAGCCGCAGGCTGCGGTGCGCAGCGCCGGCGTGCGCGTGGGGCGCGTCAAGGCCATCGGCTTCAACGACAAGACCTTCCAGGCCGACGTGCAGCTGGAGCTGAACAAGCAGTTCGCCTTTCCCAAGGACAGCTCCTTCCAGATCCTCACCAGCGGCCTGCTGGGCGACCAGTACATCGGCGTGATCGCCGGCGCCGACGAGAAAAACCTCGCGCAGGGCGATGTGATCACCTCGACGCAATCGGCCGTGGTGCTGGAAAATCTGATTGGCCAGTTCCTCTACGGCAAGGCCGAGGGCGGGGCGTCTCCCAAGCCCGAGGCCGGCCAGTGAACGGCGCAACGATGAGAACAACCATGACAACAACATCTACCACTCTGCCCCGATGGGCCGCCGCCCCGGCGCTGGTGCTGGGCACGGCACTGCTGGCCGGCTGCGCCACCGGCCCCAATGCCAACCCGGCCGACCCGCTGGAGCCCTACAACCGGGCCATGTTCGGCTTCAACGACGCGGTCGACCGAGCGGTGCTCGAGCCGGTGGCCACGGGCTACAAGAACGTGATGCCGTCGCCGGTGCGCACCGGGGTGACCAACTTCTTCTCGAACCTGGGCGACCTGTGGTCGTTCGTGAACAACGCGCTGCAGTTCAAGGGCGAGGCCGCCTACAACAGCATGGTGCGCTTCACCACCAACACGGTGTTCGGCCTGGGCGGCCTGATCGACATCGCCTCCGAGGCGAACATCGACCGCCACAAGACCGACTTCGGCCTGACCATGGCGCGCTGGGGCATGCCCTCCGGCGCGTACATCGTCTGGCCGCTGCTCGGCCCCTCGACCGTGCGCGATTCGGTGGGCATGGTGGCCGACTGGCACGGCGACCTGGTGGGCTATGTGGACCCGATCTCGGCCCGCAACTCGCTGTATGCGCTGCGCATCGTCAACACCCGCGCCAACCTGCTGGGCGCCACCTCGCTGATCGAGACCGCAGCGCTCGACAAGTACAGCTTCACCCGCGACGCCTACCTGCAGGTGCGCCAGCAGGCGGCGCAGCCCGAGTACGGCGACGAGCGCGACTGGGCCAACGAGTCGGCGCCCGAGCCGGGCACCGCCCCGATCGCCGAGCCCCCGGCCCTGCGCCTCAGGCACTGAAACCCATGCATGGCCGCGCCGAGCGCGCGAGCCCGAGAAAGGACAAGAACATGATGAACCGACGCTTCTGGATCCGTATCCTGGCCAGCACCGCCGCCGGTGCGGCCCTGATGGGCGCCACGCTGGCGCAGGCCGCCGACCTGGCGCCCGACGAGATGATCCGCCAGCTCTCCGACAAGGTGCTGAACACGCTCAAGACCGACCAGGCCATCCGCGGCGGCGACGTGAGCAAGATCACCTCCTATGTCGATTCCGAGGTCATGCCCAACGTCAACTTCCGCCGCATGATGGCGGCCGCCGTGGGCCCCAAGTGGCGCACGGCCACGCCGTCGCAGCAGCAGCAGTTGCAGGACGAGTTCAAGAAGCTGCTGGTGCGCACCTATGCGGGCGCGCTGCACCAGGTGGGCGACCAGACCATCAGCGTCAAGCCGGTGCGCATGCAGCCGGCCGACACCGAGGTGCTGGTGCGCTCCGAGATCCTGGGCCGCGGCGACCCGATCCAGCTCGACTACCGCCTGGAAAAGACCCCGGGCCAGGGCTTTGGCTGGAAGATCTACAACATCAACGTGCTGGGCGTGTGGATGGTGGAGACCTACCGTAACCAGTTCCAGCAGGAGATCAACACCAAGGGCGTGCAGGGCCTGATCGACTCGATCGTCGCCCGCAACAAGGCCAACGCGACCGCGCCGGCACCAGTGCCGGCCCGCTGAGCCAGCTTGCCTAGCGTGACCGCGATGGATTCCGCGCTGGCCCTGCCGGCCACCCTGACCCAGGCCCAGGCCGGCGCCGCGCTGCGCCAGTTGCAGCAGGCCATGGCCGCCTTGCCCGCGCAGGCGGCGGTCGAGGTCGATGCGTCGGCGCTCGCCAGCTTCGATTCGTCGGCCATCGCCGTGCTGCTGGAGTGCCGGCGCGGCGCGCTGGCCGCCGGCCGCCCGTTCGCGGTGCGGCAGGCGCCGCACACCGTGGCCACGCTGGCGCGGCTGTACGGCGTGGACGGACTGCTGCAGATCTAAAAACAGGAGCGGCTGGCGCTTGATGGACGCCGGATTGCAGCTTCTATTGCTTTGAAAACCAGACGGGATAAGCGCCAGCAGCTCCTGATTTGATGGCGCCCCGGCGCCAGCACGCCCGCGGCGTTCGCCCTACAATCCCCGACTCATGTCCGCCGTCTCCTTCCAATCCGTCTCCAAGATCTATCCCACCGCCAGGGGCCCGTTCCAGGCCCTGAACCAGGTGAGCCTGGACATCGCCGAAGGCGAGTTCTTCGGCCTGCTGGGGCCGAACGGCGCGGGCAAGACCACGATGATCAGCATCCTCGCCGGCCTGGCGCGGGCCACCAGCGGCTCGGTCAAGGTCCTGGGCAGCGATGTGCGCGGCGACTATGCCGCGGCGCGCCGCAAGCTCGGCATCGTGCCGCAGGAGCTGGTGTTCGATCCCTTCTTCAACGTGCGCGAGTCGCTGCGCATCCAGTCCGGCTATTTCGGCGTCAAGAACAACGACGACTGGATCGACGAGCTGCTCGAAAGCCTGGGTCTGGCGGACAAGGCCAACGCCAACCTGCGCCAGCTGTCGGGCGGCATGAAGCGCCGCGTGCTGGTCGCGCAGGCGCTGGTGCACAAGCCGCCGATCATCGTGCTCGACGAGCCCACCGCCGGCGTGGACGTGGAGCTGCGCCAGACGCTGTGGCAGTTCGTCTCGCGCCTCAACAAGCAAGGCCATACGGTGCTGCTGACCACCCATTACCTGGAAGAGGCCGAGGCGCTGTGCAACCGCATCGCCATGCTGCGCTCGGGCAACATCGTGGCGCTGTCCACCATGGCCGAGCTGCTGCAGGGCAGCTCGGCCAACGTGCTGCAGTTCAAGACCGACGCGGCGCTGCCGCCCGAGCTGGCGGCCATCAGCCGCGTCACCGGCCGCATCGTGCAGGTGCCGGCGGCCGATTCGCAGGCCGTTGAGGACATGCTGGCGCGCCTGCGCACCAGCGGCGTCGCGGTGGAGGACCTGGAGATCCGCCGCGCTGACCTGGAGGATGTGTTCCTGCAGGTGATGGCGCGCGACGCGGGCGTGAGCCACGCGGCCGCGCAGCTGGGCCCGGAAGGAGTCGGGCGATGAGCACAATGATGAGTGGTTGGCAGACCCTGTTCTACAAGGAGGTGCTGCGCTTCTGGAAGGTCAGCTTCCAGACCATCGCCGCGCCCGTGCTCACCGCCGTGCTCTACCTGCTGATCTTCGGCCATGTGCTGGAAGGGCGCATCACGCTGTTCGGCTCGGTGGGCTACACCGCCTTCCTGGTGCCGGGGCTGGTGATGATGAGCGTGCTGCAGAACTCCTTCGCCAACAGCTCGTCCAGCCTGGTGCAGAGCAAGATCATGGGCAGCCTGGTGTTCATCCTGCTCACGCCGCTGTCGCACTGGGCCTGGTTCTTCGCCTTCGTGGGTGCGGCCGTGGTGCGCGGGCTGGCCGTGGGGCTGGGTGTGTACCTGGTCACGCTGTTCTTCGCGCCGCCGCAGTTCGCCTCGCCGCTGTGGGCGCTGGGCTTCATGCTGCTGGGCGCGGCGCTGCTGGGCACGCTGGGGCTGATCGCCGGGCTGTGGGCCGACAAGTTCGACCAGATGGCCGCGTTCCAGAACTTCCTGATCATGCCGATGACCTTTTTGTCCGGCGTGTTCTACTCCATCCATTCGCTGCCGCCGTTCTGGCAGAAGGTGAGCCACCTGAACCCGTTCTTCTACATGATCGACGGCTTCCGCTACGGCTTCTTCGGGCAGAGCGATGTCTCGCCGTGGCTGAGCCTGGCCATCGTGGGCGGCGCGTGGCTGGTGGTCAGCGGCCTGGCCGTGCACCTGCTGCGCACCGGGTACAAGATCCGTAATTGAAAATGATAGCTGCTGGCGCTTGATGGACGGGCGCCAGAGCCCGATTTGGCATAAATATATGACCGCAGACGAACTCCAAAGCATCATCAGCGCCGGCCTGGCCTGCGAGCACATCGCGCTCGAAGGCGACGGCCGCCACTGGTTCGCCACCATCGTGTCGCCCGCGTTCGAGGGCAAGCGGCTGATCCAGCGCCACCAGCTGGTCTACGCCACGCTGGGCCAGAAGATGCACACCGACGAGGTGCATGCGCTCTCCATGAAGACGCTCACGCCCGCAGAATGGGCCGCACAGCAATGACCACTTCCAGCATGATCACCCTGGCCCTGTCCAAGGGCCGCATCTTCGACGAAACCCTGCCGCTGCTGGCCGCCGCCGGCATCGAGGTGCTCGAAGACCCCGAGAAATCGCGCAAGCTCATCCTGCCCACCAACCAGGCCGACGTGCGCGTGGTGCTGGTGCGCGCCACCGACGTGCCCACCTACGTGGCCTACGGCGGCGCCGACGTGGGCGTGACCGGCAAGGACACGCTGCTCGAGCACGGCGGCAGCGGGCTGTTCCAGCCGCTGGACCTGCAGATCGCCAAGTGCCGCGTGAGCGTGGCCGTGCACAACGACTTCGACTACGCCCAGGCCGTGCAGCGCGGCGCGCGCCTGCGCGTGGCCACCAAGTACACCACCATCGCTCGCGAGTTCTTCGCGCGCAAGGGCGTGCACGTGGACCTGATCAAGCTCTACGGCAGCATGGAGCTGGCGCCGCTGACCGGCATGGCCGACGCCATCGTCGACCTGGTCTCCACCGGCAACACGCTCAAGGCCAACAACCTCAAGGAAGTCGAGCACATCATCGACATCAGCTCGCACCTCGTGGTCAACCAGGCCTCGCTCAAGCTCAAGCAAGAGCGGCTGCGCCGCATCATCCACGCCTTCGCGCAAGGGGTGGAGGCACGCAACGCGGCCTGAGGGGAAAACAGCATGACATTCCAAGCCCAACCCCTGCGCCTGTCCACCGCCGACGCCGGCTTCGAGGCCGCCTTCGCCGAACGCCTGCACTGGAGCGCCGACACCGACGCCGCCATCGAGCAGCGCGTGGCAGAGATCCTGGCCGATGTGCAGCAGCGCGGCGACGCCGCCGTGCTCGACTACACCGCCCGCTTCGACGGCCTGCAGGCCACCGGCATGGCCGAGCTCGAACTCAAGCAGGACGAGCTCAAGGCCGCCTTCGACGGCCTGCCGGCCGAGCAGCGCGATGCGCTCGAGGCCGCCGCGCGCCGCGTGCGCAGCTACCACGAGGCGCAAAAGAAGGCCAGTGGCGAGAGCTGGAGCTACCGCGACGAGGACGGCACGCTGCTGGGCCAGAAGGTCACGCCGCTGGACCGCGTGGGCATCTATGTGCCCGGCGGCAAGGCCGCGTACCCGAGCAGCGTGCTGATGAACGCCATCCCCGCGCATGTGGCGGGTGTGCAGGACATCATCATGGTCGTGCCCACGCCGCAGGGCGCGAAGAACCCGCTGGTGCTGGCCGCCGCCTACGTGGCCGGCGTGCACCGCGCCTTCACCATCGGCGGCGCCCAGGCCGTGGCCGCGCTGGCCTATGGCACGGCCACCGTGCCCAAGGTGGACAAGATCACCGGTCCCGGCAACGCCTACGTGGCCAGCGCCAAGAAGCGCGTGTTCGGCCTGGTCGGCATCGACATGATCGCCGGCCCCAGCGAAATCCTGGTGCTGGCCGACGGCAGCACGCCGCCCGACTGGGTGGCGATGGACCTGTTCAGTCAGGCCGAGCACGACGAGCTGGCGCAGTCCATCCTGCTGTGCCCCGATGCCGCCTACATCGATGCCGTGCAGCGCGAGATCGACCGCCTGCTGCCCGAGATGCCGCGCGCCGAGATCATCGCCAAGAGCCTGAATGGCCGTGGCGCGCTGATCCTCACCAAGGACATGGAAGAGGCCTGCGCCATCAGCAACCGCATCGCGCCCGAGCACCTGGAGGTCTCCAGCCGCGACCCGCACCGCTGGGAGCCGCTGCTGCGCCACGCCGGCGCGATCTTCCTCGGTGCCTACACCAGCGAAAGCCTGGGCGACTACTGCGCCGGCCCCAACCACGTGCTGCCCACCAGCGGCACGGCGCGCTTCAGCTCGCCGTTGGGCGTGTACGACTTCCAGAAGCGCAGCAGCCTGATCGAGGTGAGCGAGCAGGGCGCGCAGACGCTGGGCCGCATCGCCAGCGTGCTGGCCCATGGCGAAGGCCTGCAGGGCCATGCGCGCGCGGCCGAGATGCGGCTGAAATAGCTTGATTGCTATTGAATAAATAGCTGCTAGCGCAATCCCAGATTGCGCTAGCGGCTGATTTCTTTCAAATCCATATCCACCAGCTGCGCCAGCGCCTCGCCGCAGGGCGCCTGCAGCTTCACGTCCAGCTCCGCGTCGGCCCGGGTCACGCCCAGGTTGATGGCCGCCACCGGCAACTGCTGCGCCTTGGCGGCATGCACGAAGCGCAAGCCCGAATACACCATCAGCGAACTGCCCACGACCAGCAGCGCATCGCTGCGTGCCAGCGTCTCCAGCGCGCCGTGCACGCGCGGGCGCGGCACGTTTTCGCCATAGAACACCACGTCGGGCTTGAGAATGCCGCCGCACTGCGGGCAGGGCGGCACCGCGAAACTTGAGAAATCGATGCCGCTCAGGTCCGCATCGCCATCGGGCGCCGTGGCGGCCTCATGGTGCCGCCAGTGCGGGTTGGCATCGTGCAGCAGGGCCTGGAAATCGGCGCGCGCCAGGTGCTGGCCGCAGCCCATGCAGACCACCTGGTCGAGCCGCCCGTGCAGGTCGACCACGCTGCGGCTGCCGGCCTGCTGGTGCAGGCCGTCCACGTTCTGGGTGATGACCTGGCTGACCCGGCCCTGTTCCTCCAGCTTCGCCAGCACCTGGTGCGCGGTATTGGGCCGGGCGCCGCTGAACACCGGCCAGCCGATCAGGCTGCGCGCCCAGTAGCGCTGGCGTGTGGCGGCGCTGCCCATGAAGTCCTGGAAGGTGACGGGCGCGGGGCGCTTCCAGGCGCCCTGCGCGTCGCGGTAGTCGGGGATGCCGCTGCCGGTGGACAGGCCCGCGCCGGTCAGCACCGTCCAGCGCGGGCGCTGCGCCAGCAGCTGCAGCAGGCTTTCCCAGGTGGCGGCGGCGGGGGCGGAGGGGCGTTCGGTCATGGTGGGCACCATGGTACAGGCATGCCTGGTTTCAATTATTGAAACTGCCATTGGTCAATGGGGCCCGGGCTCCTACATTCGCGTTTCGCTGATTTGACAAGGAGACATTGCCATGAACCCAGGCGCCGACACCGCGAGGCGACGCATTCTGCTGGCCGCAGCCGCACTGGTTGCGGCCACGCCCTGGTCGCTGGCCCGTGCGGCAGGCGGCGGGCGGCCGATCCGGCTGGTCGTGCCCTTCCCCGCGGGCGGCGGCACCGATGTGCTGGCCCGCTTGCTGGCGCAGGGGCTGGGCCGCGAGCTCGGCACCACGGTGATCGTCGACAACGTGCCCGGGGCCACCGGCACCATCGGCAGCGCCCAGGTGGCGCGCAGCGCGCCGGACGGGAATACGCTGCTGCTGGGCGTCAGCGGCTCGCACGCGATCGCGCCGGCGCTGTTCAAGAACCTGCCCTACCAGCCCACGCGCGACTTCACGGCCATTGCACGCGTGGCCCATGGCGGCAACATCCTGGTGGCGAATCCAGCCTACCCGGCCAATTCGGTGGGCGAGATGGTGGCGCAGGTGAAGAAATCCGGCGCACCGCTGATGTACGGCTCGTGGGGCAATGGCTCGGGCGGCCACCTGGCGGGCGAGAGCATCCGGCAGGCCACCGGCATTCCCATGGAGCACGTGCCCTACAAGGGCGTGGCGCCGCTGCTGCAGGACCTGATGGGCGGCCAGATCCAGGTGGCGCTGGCCGACGTGGCCGGGGCGATGCCGCTGCTGCAGGCCGGCAGGATCAAGGCGCTGGCCGTGACCGGGCGCAAGCGCTCGTCGGCGCTGCCCAAGGTGCCCACGCTGGCGGAAGGCGGCGTGGCGTTCGACACCGAGATCTGGTTCGCGCTGTTCGCGCCTGCGCGGCTGCCGGCGGCCGACGTGGAGCGGCTGGCCCAGGCCAGCGCGCGCGTGCTGCGCCAGCCCGAGCTGAAGGAGAAGATCAACCACCTGGGCATGGAGGCCGATCCGGTCTCGCGCCAGGGCTTCGACCAGCAGTGGCGCGAGGACATCGCTACCTGGGCGCGGGTGGTGAAGGCGGGCGGCATCACCCTGGAATGAGTGGGTGCCGTAGCTACACGAAATTCGTGTAACACGAATTTCGTGTAAACTGCGGCCCATGAAGAATCTCACCATCACCGTCGAGGACAGCGTGCTGGAATGGGCGCGCATCGAGGCCGCCCGGCGCGGCACCAGCGTGTCGCGCATGGTGGGCGACTTCCTCGCCGAGATGCAGCGCCGCGAGGACGCCTACGAGCGTGCCTACCTGGCGTGGCGCACCGACGAGCGCAACTGGGATTCCGGCGCCAAGGCCGGGCCTGCGGGTGTCCGCGGCGTGGCGCTGTCGCGCGCCAACCCGGCGGCCCAGCCATGAGCGAGCCCACCGTCTTCGTCGACACCTCGGTGCTGATCGCCGCCGAGGACGGCGCCGCGCCCGAGGCCCAGGCGGCCGCGCTGGCCTGGCTCGACGGGCTGTGGCGCAGCCGCAGCGGCCGCACCAGCACGCAGGCGCTGGCCGAGTTCTACGACAGCGTCACCCGGCGCGAACACCACGGCGGACGGGGCGCCATGCCGCAGGGCGACGCGCGCGCGGCCATCCGCCGCTACCACAGCTGGACACCGTGGCAGGTCGATGCCGCCACGCTGGAGACGGCCTGGGCCATCGAGGCGCGGCACCAGCTGGCCTTCGGCGACTGCCTGGCCGTGGCCTGCGCCCAGCACAGCGGCTGCGCCGTGCTGCTCTCCACCGCGCTGCCGCATGCGGCGCATTTCGGCGGCGTGCAGGTGATCGACCCCGCGCAGCAGCCGCCCACCCTTCAGGAAACCCCATGACCGACGCCCTGACCGATAGCGCCCTGAACCGCATCCGCACCGACGTGCGCGCCATGCACGCCTACCATGTGCAGCCCGCGACCGGCCTGCTCAAGCTCGACGCCATGGAGAACCCCTACAGCCTGCCGCCCGCGCTGCAGCGCGCCCTGGGCGAGCGCCTGGGCGTGCTGGCGCTGAACCGCTACCCCGGCGGCCGCAGCGACGAGCTGCGCGCCGCGCTGGCGCGCCATGCCGATGCGCCGGCGGGCACGGCCCTGGTGCTGGGCAATGGCTCGGACGAGCTGATTTCGCTCATTTCGCTCGCTTGCGCCCGCCAGTCGGGCGGTGAGCGTGCAAAAGTAATAGCGCCGCTGCCCGGCTTCGTGATGTATGCGATGAGCGCGCAGCTGCAGGGCCTGGATTTCGTCGGCGTCGACCTGACGCCCGACTTCGAGCTCGATGAAGCCGCGATGCTGGCCGCCATCGCCGAGCACCGCCCGGCCATCACCTACCTGGCCTACCCCAACAACCCCACGGCCACGCTGTGGAGCGAATCGGCCATGCAGAGCGTGATCGACGCCGCGGGCCGCGTGGGCGGCATCGTGGTCGTGGACGAGGCCTACCAGCCCTTCGCCAGCCGCAGCTGGATCGAGCGCATGCGCGCCGAGCCCGCGCGCAACGGCCATGTGCTGCTGATGCGCACGCTCTCCAAGTTCGGCCTGGCGGGCGTGCGCCTGGGCTACCTGATCGGCCCGGCCGCGCTGGTGGCCGAGGTCGACAAGGTGCGCCCGCCGTACAACGTCAGCGTGCTCAACTGCGAGGCCGCGCTGTTCGCGCTCGAAAACCAAGAGGTTTTTGCGGCACAAGCCCAGGAACTGCGAGCGCAGCGCGCTATTATTTTGCAAGCGCTGCGCGCCATGCCCGGCGTGCAGAAGGTCTGGGACAGCGAGGCCAACATGGTGCTGCTGCGCGTCGCCGATGCCGGCAAGGCCTTCGCCGGCATGCGCGAGCGCGGCGTGCTCATCAAGAACGTCTCGGCCATGCACCCGCTGCTGGCAGGGTGCCTGCGCCTGACGGTGGGCACCGCCGAAGAAAACGCTACCATGCTGGCTGCGCTGCAAGCCTCTTTGTAAATCGCACACGGAAAGACCACGGTGACTTCTTCTGATCGACGCGCCAGCGTGACGCGCAACACGGCCGAAACCCGCATCCAGGTGGCCATCAACCTCGATGGCACGGGCAAGGCCGTGCTGGCCACCGGCATCGGCTTCTTCGACCACATGCTCGACCAGATCGCCCGCCATGGCCTGATCGACCTGGACATCCGCTGCGACGGCGACCTGCACATCGACGGCCACCACACGGTGGAAGACGTGGGCATCACGCTGGGCCAGGCCTTTGCCCAGGCCGTGGGCGACAAGAAGGGCATCCGCCGCTACGGCCATGCCTACGTGCCGCTGGACGAGGCGCTGTCGCGCGTGGTGGTCGATTTCTCGGGCCGCCCGGGGCTGCACATGGACGTGCGCTTCAGCTCCGGCATGATCGGCCACCTCGACACGCAGCTGGTGTTCGAGTTCTTCCAGGGCTTCGTCAACCATGCGGGCGTGACGCTGCACATCGACAACCTGAAGGGTGTGAACGCGCACCACCAGTGCGAAACCATCTTCAAGGCCTTTGCCCGCGCGCTGCGCTTCGCGCTGGAGCGCGACCCGCGCATGGAAGGCGTGATTCCCTCCACGAAAGGCTCGCTGTGACGAATACCGTAGCCGTCGTCGATTACGGCATGGGCAACCTCCGTTCGGTGTCGCAGGCCGTGCTGGCCGCGGCGGCCGACACGGGCGTGAAGGTGGTCGTCACCGCGCGCCCCGAAGACGTGCGCGCCGCCAGCCGCATCGTGCTGCCGGGGCAGGGCGCCATGCGCGACTGCATGGCCGAGCTGCGCGCCTCGGGGCTGCAGGAGTCGGTGCTCGAGGCCGCGGCCTCCAAGCCCCTGTTCGGCGTCTGCGTGGGCATGCAGATGCTGCTGGACCACAGCGCCGAGGGCGACACGCCGGGCCTGGGCCTGATCCCCGGCCAGGTGCTCAAGTTCGAGCTGGAAGGCCGCACCCAGGCCGACGGCAGCCGCTACAAGGTGCCGCAGATGGGCTGGAACCGCGTGCGCCAGACGCCGCATGCCGAGTTCGGCGGCCAGCCGCACCCGGTGTGGGCTGGCGTGCCCGACGATTCGTACTTCTACTTCGTGCATAGCTTCTACGCGCGCCCCGCGCAGGCCGCGCATTGCCAGGGCGAGGCCGACTACGGCGAGACTTTCGCCTGCGCTATTGGCCGCGACAATATTTTTGCGACACAATTCCACCCGGAAAAGAGCGCCGACCAGGGCCTGGCCCTGTACCGCAATTTCCTGCACTGGAATCCCTGAGTCCTTTTGTTCTACCCCCGTTTTTTGCCCGTCAGCGAACCACCATGCTGCTCATTCCTGCCATTGACCTGAAAGACGGTCATTGCGTGCGCCTGAAACAAGGTGACATGGACCAATCCACCACGTTCGGCGAAGACCCGGTCGAGGTCGCCCGCCGCTGGTTCGAAGCCGGCGCGCGCCGCCTGCACCTGGTCGACCTGAACGGCGCCTTTGCCGGCCAGCCCAAGAACCTGTCGGTCATCAAGGCCATCCTGCAGGAGTTCGGCGACGAGCTGCCGGTGCAGCTGGGCGGCGGCATCCGCGACCTGGACACGATCGAGAAGTACATCGACCTGGGCATGCGCTACGTCATCATCGGCACGGCGGCGGTGAAGAACCCCGGCTTCCTGCAGGACGCCTGCAGCGCCTTCGGCGGCCACATCATCGTCGGCCTAGACGCCAAGGACGGCAAGGTCGCCACCGACGGTTGGAGCAAGATCACCGGCCACTCGGTAATCGACACCGCCAAGCGCTTCGAGGACTGGGGCGTCGAGTCCATCATCTACACCGACATCGGCCGCGACGGCATGCTCACGGGCATCAACGTCGAGGCCACCGTGGCGTTGGCGCAGTCGCTGAAGATCCCGGTGATCGCCTCGGGCGGGCTGGCCGGCATGGCCGACATCGAGCAGCTCTGCGCCGTCGAATCGGAGGGCGTCGAGGGCGTGATCTGCGGCCGCGCCATCTACACCGGCGACCTGGACTTCGAGGCCGCCCAGGCCCGGGCAGATGCACTCAACGGTGCCGATTGAGCGGTAATTGTCAACAAACCGCCGGTTTGTAACCTCGTGGCACATGTGATTACCCCCGGTTTGCGCTTGACGCGGTGGCTTGCCACACAATACGGCACGCGGCATCAAAATCTATAGCACTTCGCCGCGGAATCGAAAGAAAGCGCACCTGTGATACTCGTGACTGGCGGCGCCGGCTATGTCGGCTCCCATCTTTGCGTGGCCCTGGCCGAAGCCGGCCTGCCCTTTGTCATTCTCGACAACTTCAGCAATGCGCGCCGCTCGGTGCTGCAGCGGCTGGAGCGCATCGTGGGCTTCATGCCGCCCTGCATCGAGGGCGATGTGCGCGATGCCGGCCTGCTCGAGCACCTGTTCGACGAGCAGCATTTCGAGGCCGTGGTCCACCTGGCGACGCTGAAGGTGGCCGCCGACTCCGCGCGCGAGCCGCTGCGCTACTACGACAACAACGTCACCGGCACCGTGGCGCTGCTGCGCGCCATGCAGACCGCAGGCATCCGCACCTTCGTCGGCTCATCGTCCGCCGTGGTCTATGGCGATCCGGCGGCCTGCCCGGTACGCGAGGACGCGCCGCTGGCCGTCTCCACGCCCTATGGCCACACGGCGATGATGACCGAGCAGATCCTCACCAACCTCGACGAGGCCTCGCCCAAGCGCTGGAAGATGGCGCTGCTGCGCAGCTTCAACGCCGTGGGCTGCCACGACAGCGGCCTGATCGCCGAGGACCCGCCGCGCATGTCCACGCATGTGGCGCCCTACATGGCCCAGGTGGCCTCGGGCAAGCGCGACTGCCTGCGCATCTTCGGCAACGACTACCCGACGCCCGACGGCACCGCCGTGCGCGACTACCTGCACGTCACCGACCTGGCTGCGGCCTACGTGGCCACCCTGCGGCACCTGCGCGGCCACACGGGCCTGATCAAGCTGAACATCGGCTCGGGCCAGCCCACCTCGGTGCTGGAACTGGTGCGGGCCTTCGAGCGCGCCAACGGCCGCGCCGTGCCCTTCCGCATGTCGCCGCGCCGTGCCGGCGACGCCGCCCACTGCTGGGCCGACATTCGCCTGGCGCAGCAGGTGCTGGGCTGGCAGCCGCGGCACGGCATCGAGCGCATGCTTGAGGACGTGTGGCGCTGGCAGATCGGCATGGGCCGCAGCGTCCACTGAATTTCACCGCAGCCATGGTATGGTTGCGGCCCATCCCTCCACTCGCCAGACGCCTCCCATGCTTGCCAAACGAATCATCCCCTGCCTCGATGTGACCGGTGGACGTGTCGTCAAAGGCGTGAACTTCGTGGAGCTGCGCGATGCGGGCGACCCGGTGGAGATCGCCGCGCGCTACAACGCGCAGGGCGCCGACGAGCTGACCTTCCTGGACATCACCGCCACCAGCGACGGGCGCGACCTGATCCTGCCCATCATCGAGGCCGTGGCCTCGCAGGTCTTCATCCCGCTGACGGTGGGCGGCGGCGTGCGCACCGTCGAGGACGTGCGGCGCCTGCTCAATGCCGGCGCGGACAAGACCAGCTTCAATTCCGCCGCCATCGCCAACCCCGCCGTCATCGACGCCGCCAGCGACAAGTACGGCGCGCAGTGCATCGTCGTGGCCATCGACGCCAAGCGCCGTTCGGCGGAAGACGAGCAGCGCATTGGCGAAGGCGACACGCCGGTGGGCGCCGGCTGGGATGTCTACAGCCACGGCGGCCGCAAGAACACCGGGCTCGACGCGGTGCGCTGGGCGGCCGAGATGGCGCGGCGCGGTGCCGGCGAGATTCTGCTCACCAGCATGGACCGCGACGGCACCAAGTCCGGCTTCGACCTGGCGCTCACCCGCGCGGTGAGCGATGCCGTGTCCGTGCCCGTCATCGCCTCGGGCGGCGTGGGCAACCTCGACCACCTGGCCGATGGTGTCCAGCAGGGCGGCGCCGATGCCGTGCTCGCGGCCAGCATCTTCCACTACGGCGAGTACACCGTGGGCCAGGCCAAGCAGCTCATGGCGCAGCGCGGCATTCCGGTACGGCTCTGAAGCCGCTCAGCCCCGCTTCGGGGCATCCATTTTCCTAAAAATCGGCCTTGTAACAAGGCGTAGAAAGCGCATGCAGCTATCTATTTGATAGTTTGCAGTGGCGCGCGCCTACGCATGCGTGGCCTGTGCCGAAGTGTTTGTTATAGATATTTTATAGTTTTTAACAATTGATTATTGATATTCATTAGCATGTTTATAAAATTCGATTATTCCGTCATATTTGATAGAAATGATCGATTATGTTGCTTGCTCAAAAAAATAACGGTTCGCGCGCTGCCGGGATGGACCTGGGCTTGCGCAAGATCTTCCGTGCGGGCCTGCCGCATGCGTTGGCGGCGACGCTAGGCCTGCTGGCGCTGCCCGGCTGGGCCCAGGTGCAGCGCAGCTTCGTGAACCCGAGCTTCGAGACGCCGGCGCTGACGGCCTCCAGTCCGTCGAGTGGTTGCTATGTGCAACTGGACCGCAGCGCCGTGCCCAGCTGGAACACCACCCACCGGAGCATGAACGGCTCCGGGAACTGCGCCAGCCCGCAGCCTGCCCGGCCGGGCAATCTGGTCGAGTTGTGGCGCGACCGGTTCAACGGCGTCAGGGCCCGGGATGGCCTCAACTTTGCGGAGCTGAACGCCGAGGAGGCATCCCGCATCTACCAGAACATCTGCATGTTCCAGGGTGAGCGCGTGGGCTGGCGCTTCAGCCACCGCGGGCGCAATGGCCCCGATACCTATGACCGTGCGCAGATGAAGGTCGGCTCCACCGGGTCGATCGTCCAGGTGGGCACCAGCACCAGTGGCGCCTACGAGCCGGTCCAGGTCTTTCCGGGCTACGACGCGACGGCGGCGGTGTCCACCAATCCCACCAACGGCTGGCGTGACTACTCGGGGCAGTTCACCTACCCGGAGAGCAGCGGCACCAGCAACATCGGTTTCGAGGCGGTGTCGGGCACCACGGTGGGCAACTTCCTCGACAACATCCAGATCCAGCTGGCGCCGTTCGTGGACTTTCCGAGCACCAGCAGCGCGGACGCCGAGGGCGACAGCGGTAGCAACCTGCTGGCCAACCGGCCGACGCTGCGCATCAACGGCACCGTGGAGGCCGACTTCACCGTCACCATCAAGGTCACCGGCGGCACCGCCCAGCGGGGCGTGGATTACTTCACCAACACCAGTAGCGGCACCGACGACACCATCACGGTCACCGTGCCGGCTGGCGTGTACGACGGCGCGGGCAGCGCCAGCTTCATCCCGCTGCCGGTGTACGTGGTGGGCAACACCGGGCGCAACGAGAACAAGACGATCACCTTCGCCATCCAGCCGCCGGCGGGCTCCGCCCCGGCCTTCCTGCTGGCCTCGAACGCCAGCTGTGGCGCGCCGGTGCAGACCAACTGGGACTACACCATCATCGACGACGATGGCCCGCTGCTCGTCACCAAGCGGGCCTCGGCGCCGGTGTCCGTGGCTGGCTCGCTCACGCAGTACGACATCAGCTACACCATCAGCGTCACCAACCCCAATGCCTCCGGCGCGGCCAAGACCTATACCCTGGTGGACACGCCGTCCTTCGAGGCCGATGCCCGGATCGACAGCCTGGTCGCGCTGAGCTGCGTGCCCGGCAGCGGCGCGAACTGCGGCAGTGGCCTGCTGGCGGCGCCGCAAAGCGGCTCCGGCCCCTGGACGCTGAACAGCGGCCGCGCGTTGGGCAATGAGCTGACCGACACCTATACCTTGCGCGTGCGCTTCACCATCCTGCCCGGCCAGGCGGGCCCCGATGCCTGCAGCAGCACGGGCGGCGGGCTGTTCAACAGCGTGTCGGCGAGCGTGACCAACCCGGCCTCGGGCGACAGCGCCTCGGCCACCGCCTGCCAGCCCACGCCCACGCCGGTCTGGGTCACGCTGCGCAAGAGCCTGCCGGCGGGGCGCATCAATGCCGGCGATCAGTTCCAGGTGCGCATGAGCTCGGGCGGCATCCCGGTGGCGGGCGGCAGCGCCATCACGGCGGCTGGCGGCACCGATGCCGCCACCAGCCAGCTCGTGCTGCCCGCCGGCGCCACGCTGCAGTTCTTTGAAGCGCTGAAGGCCGGCGGCACCGGCCCTGACCAGGCGCCCAGTGGCTACCGCACGGCGCTGGCCTGCACCGGGGCCTCGAACGCACCCAGCGATGGCGGCATCGCGCTCGCCACCCAGCAGCAGTGGGCCGCCTTCACGCCGGCCGCGGGAGAAAACCTGGACTGCACCATCACCAACACGCCGCTGAGCTATAACGTGACCGCCACGGCGGGGCCGGGCGGCGCGGTCAATGGTGGGGCGCTGCAGTGCAACCCGTCCCCGGTCTTCCCAGGCGGGAGCAGCCAGTGCACGGCCCAGGCCAATCCGGGCTACAGCTTTGCCGGCTGGGAGGGCGCCTGCAGCGGGCAAGCCGCGGCATGCGCGCTGACCAATATCAACGCCGACCTGCAGTCGCATGCGCTTTTCACGCCGAATCCCGGCATGCTGACGATCACCAAGCAGGTCGTGGGCGGGCCCGCGCCGATGGGCGAGATGGGCTTTGCGGTGGTCGCCACCTGCACCTCAGCGCGCCACGAGCGCACCGTGGTCGTGCCGGCCAATGCGAGCACGGGCAGCGTGGAAATCACCGGCATCCCCGCGGGCGACAGCTGCACGGTGGAGGAAGGCAGCCTGCCACCGCCGCCGAGTGCCAGCTATCAGTGGGCGACGCCGGAGCTGACCCAGCCGCAGGGCGCCATGGCGCCGGGCGGCAGCCTGTCCGCCACCGTGGTCAACCGGCTCACGCGCAACCAGGTGCCGGTCACCATCACCAAGCAGGTGCTGGGCGCACCGCCGGCCGGTGCACCGGGCAGCTATGGCTTCTCGCTGAACTGCGGCGTGGACGGCACCTACAGCGGCGCGGTCACCCTGTCGGGTGCGGCGCTCTCGGGCTCGGCGACGGTCAGCGTGCCGCAGGGCGCGGCCTGCAGTGTCCTGACTGAAACCGGCAAGGCGACGGCGCCTGACGGCTACGCCTGGGGCCAGGAAAGCACCACGGCGCCGGGCGTCGTGGCACCTGGTGCGAGCGGCACCATCACCAACCCACTGCGTCCGCTGCCCAAGGTCACCGCCACCAAGGCGGCCGTGCCTTCGACGCTGGTGGTCGGGGCCACCGGCCAACGCTACGAAATTGCCGTGACGATCAGCAACGGCCCCACCACTGCGCCGATTACCGTGGCGGATGCGCTGCCCGTCGGCGTGACGCTCTCGGGCCCGCCCACGGTCGGCCAGGGCGCCATGCTGAGTCAGTGCGGCAGCGCCGGCGATGCGGCGCTGGCCGCGGGCTGCCAGCTTGAGGCGGGTTTGGCGAATGGCACCTACACCATCACCTTGCCGATAGAGGTGGCCGCGGCCGCCGCGGGCGGGCAGGGCGGTAACAATCGCGCGAACCTGTCGGGCGGCGGCGACCCGCAGTGCACGGACGCGAGCGGCGAAGCCTGCGATCCCGCGACGCCGGACGTTCCGGTCACCACGGGTGCCCGCCTGGAAATCACCAAGACCAATGGCGTGGACCAGCTCCAGCGGGGCACCACCACGAGCTACACGGTCACCCTCCGCAACCTGGGCGGCACGGCGGTCAACGGTGTGCGCTGGACCGATACGGCGGTCAGCGGCCTGGCGGAGATCCAGGTGGCACCGGGCGCGGTCACCGGCGGTGCGGTCGCGGGCAGCTGCGAGGGGCTGGGCTGCAGTGGCATCGCGCTGCCGGCCGGGGCCAGCGCGAGCTATACGGTGACTGCAAAGGTGATTGGTGCCCCGGGCAGCCGGGCGGTGAACACGGCGCGCATCGACCAGGGCGCGGATTGCCCGGCCAGTGCGGCCTGCACCGCGACGGACGACGATCCCATCGAGCCAGCCGCGCCGGTGCCCACCCCGACGCCAGTGCCGGTGGGCTCGAACACCATGCTGGCGCTGCTGGGCCTGTGGATCGCCTTGGTGGCGGGGCGGCGCATACAGCGATCGGCGCGGCGCTAGATTGGCGCTGGCCTCTGAGACAGGGCTGATACATATCAGCCCTGTTTTCATTGAGTAAGGCTATATCGTGGATCTTGAGGAAGGATCGTGCATTCCGCTTGATTGGATGCTATTCCCGCTTTGTTGGTTGATTTAAAGATTGATAACGCAAGATTGCTGGATGTAACAGTTATAAATCTATAAGATATACATTCGCTTATCGTTATGAAGTGGTGGATTGCCATTTCTTATCAGCAAGTACGCACTTGTTGACCCTGGGGCTGCACGCGAGGTGCGCTCTGCCCTGGCGTCCTGCACGCCTGGAGCCGGGGGATGATCGCTTGGATGACTGGATTTGCAGAGGAAGGCGTTTGAATGAAAATGCAACGCATCAACTTGGCCGCGGGGCTCGTGGGCATCGTGTTGGGGCTTGGGGCCTCCACGGCTGGCGCCCTCGTGCGCTTCGATAATTTCCGCGGCTCGCAGAATGTGCCGACCCCGGTGGTACAGCCGAGCTATGTCAACTACGACGGCCAGAAGCACGATGTGCAGATGCAGAATCTGATCGATTTTGCGGCAGGGCCTTCGTCCAACATCGCTTCCAGCGGCACCGACACCAACATCAACTGGATTCGGAACAGCAACACGCTGTGCAGCAATGGCAGCGGCAGCCAGGCCTGCGCGGACCGGTTGCAGGGGCGCGTGACCTATGCGCTGGTCAAGTTCCCGACGGCGGGCACCTATTACTTTGGTGCGGCGCACGACGACGAGGTGAAGATCGAGTTCTCGACCACATTCGCGTCGATGGACCCGGCCAACTACCGCAACTACGACTACAACGTGCCGGTGGGCGGCGTAGGGCCGTGGACCAGCGGCGACAACGGCTACGACACCATCCCGGGCAACTTCGTGGTGTCCCAGCCGGGCGCGTGCTATGCCATGCGCATCTACTGGAACAACCAGGGCGGCGTCAACCTGCTGCGCCTGGGCTGGCGCATGAGCACGCCGCCGGCCTCGCCCACTGCCGCGGACTATCCCTTCATCCCGGATGCGAACCTGCGCGATCCCGCGGACCCGAACTCGTACGCCGACTGCGCCGTGGTGGACACCGACCTGGTGATCAACAAGGCCGGGCCTGCCACATTCCAGGCGGGCACCCGCTTCGACCCGGGCTACACCATCACCCTGTGGAACAAGGGCCCCAACCCGATCAGCAATGCCACGTTTGCCGACACGCTGCCGGCCAGCCTGACGGTGGGCTCCGGCGGCTTCGTCTGCAAGGCCTATGACGGCAATGGCGGGCAGATGGGTGCGGGGACCGCCAACATCCAGGTCACCAACAATGGCAAGGCCTACGCGGTGACCATGGGCGGCCTGCTGGCCGTCAATGCCAGCGACCAGCCGCCCACGTCTGGCGCCCGGCTGGTCTGTACCGTGGATGTCACGGCCAGCGCGAATCCCGGCAACAGCGTCACCAACACGGCCACGATCACGGTCAATGACCGCGATCCCACGAACAACACCAGCAGCGTCACCAGCGTGCGCTCGGACATCGTGTCCATCACCAAGAGCGGTCCCGCCACCGCCCTGGTGGGCGAGAGCTTCACGTACAAGCTGACGCTGAACAACAACAGTAATGCGGCCAAGGCCGGCGTGATCGTGCAGGACCAGCTGCCGCCCGGTGTGACCGCCACCCAGGCTAAGGCGCCCGGAGGCGCGGTGAGCTGCACCAACCTGAACAGCGCCGGCGCCCTGTTGAGCTGCACCATCGCCAACAGCATCCCCAGCAAGGGCAGCCAGGACATTCTGTTGACGGTGGTGGCGTCGAACAAGCAGGCCATCACCAACTACACGGCGACGAATCCCGGCGGCAGCGGCAATCCGCCGTCGGCGCCGGGGCCCCTGTGCAATGCTGCGACCACCAGTTGCGACAAGGCTTCGACCACGGTGCTTGGAGACCCGCTGCTGACGCTGGCCAAGACTGCTGACGTGGCCCGCGCGCCGCAGGGCGGGGCGGTCAACTTCACGCTGAAGATCAGCAACACCGGCCAGCTCCCCAGCAGCCAGCCGACGACTGTCGTGGACACCATCCCCGCGGGGCTGACGGTGAACAGCGTGGCCAATGGCCCGGGCTTCACCTGCACTCCCAGCGGCGCCCTGCCGCTTGCGGGCGACGGCGTGGGCACGAAGGTGGTCTGCACTTCCACGGCCGGCATTGCTGTGGGCACGGCCGACGCCATCGTGGCCACGCTCGCCACCACCAAGACCGTCGGCCAGGATGTGACCAACCCGGCTTCGATCACCGCGGGTGACGGCGACTGCCCGTCGGCCGGGCGCTGCAATGCCTCGGCGACCGTGGGTGGCACGCCGCAGCTGCAGATCAGCAAGGCCACGATGCCGACGAATGCCTTCACCGTGGGGCAGCCGGGAAGCTACACCATCACCGTGACCAACATGGGCAATGCTGCGACGACGGCCGATGCCACGGTGACGGATACCATTGATGCAAGCCTGGAGATCCTTGAGGCCCCGGGCTGCCAAGTGAACGCGCAGCAGGTGAGCTGCCCAATCCCTGCGGGGCTGGCTACGAACACGCCCATCACCTTTACCGTCAAGGTTCTGCCAAAACCGGTGCCGCAAGGTACGTCGGTGAGCAACAGCGCCAGTGTGCAGGGCGGTGGCGACCCGAGCTGTATGCAACCGGGCGACTGCTCCAGCACGGTGGAGATCCCCGTCGATGCGCCCAAGCTGGTGATCGGCAAGTCGGTCCAGCCGTCGGGAGCCTTTGTCGCAGGGGTGCCGGCGCGCTATGTGCTTAAGGTCACCAACGTGGGGAATGCCGCCACGACGGCCGAGGCCACGGTGACGGACACGGTGGACAGCTGGCTGGTAATCGGCCAGCTTCCTCCGGAATGCTCCGCGTCGGGCCAGGTGGTGTCCTGCACGGTCCCGGCGGGTCTGGGAATCAACATGCCAAAGTCGTTCGTGATCCCGGTCACGCCGAAACCGGAGGCGGGCGGCCAGTCCGTCACGAACCGGGCCAGCGTGCACGGCGGCGGCGACCCCACCTGCGACCAGCCCAATGACTGCAACAGCAATGACGTGAAAGTCTCGGTCAATGCGCCGCACCTGGTGACGGAGAAGGAGGCCTCGGCGCCCTCGTTCACCGTGGGCGTGCCGGGCTACTACACCATCCGGGTCACGAACACGGGCACGGCCAGCACCACGGCCGTGGCTACGATCCGGGACACGGTGGCCTCGTCGCTGCAGATCGACCTGGCCAAGCTGGCGGAGCAGGGCTGCTCGGCCCAGGGCCAGGTGGTGACCTGCCCGATTGCGGCAGGGCTACAAACCAATATGCCGCAGGAATTCCAGATCTGGGTGACGCCTTTGCCCGTGGCCGCCAACACGGCTGTGACCAACACCGCCTACGTGGTGGGCGGCGGCGACCCGTCCTGCCAGCCGAACCAGCCGTGCAAGAGCGATCCGGTGGAAGTGCCCATCACGGCGCCCAGCCTGACCATCGAGAAAAAGGCCTCGGCCGAGGTCTTCGAGCTGAACGTGCCGGCCAGCTACACCATCACCGTGACGAACGAGGGCACGGCCGCCACGACGGCACCTGCGGCGGTGACGGACGTGATTGCCTCGGCGCTGACGATCGGTACGCCGCTGCCGGCCGGGTGCGTGCTCGGACAGGGAGCACAGTCGAACATGGTGACCTGCACCGTCGCTGCCGGCCTGGCGGTGGATGCATCGCAGGTGTTCACCATTCCCGTGACGCCCACGGATCCGCAGGCCGTCGGCCAATCGGTCGTCAACAAGGCCAACGTGGTGGGCGGCGGCGATCCCTCGTGCACCACGGCGACTTCCTGCGAAAGCGAAGAGGTGGAGACGCCCATCAACGCGCCCAGCCTGGTGGTCGAGAAGGAGGCCCTGACATCCTTCGTGGTGGGCAAGACCGCGCAGTACCAAATCACGGTGACCAACAAGGGCACGGCACCCACGACGGAAGCCGCTGCGGTCAGCGACAAGGTGGCTTCGTCGCTGGAAATCGACATGGCCTCGCTGCCGGCGGGGTGTACGGTGGTCGAGGCGTCAAATACGGTCAACTGTAGTGTTGCGTCGCCGCTGCAGCCCAATGACTCCAAGGTCTTCACGATCACCGTCACGCCCAAGCCCAGCGCGCTGGGCCAGCCGGTCATGAACAAGGCCGAGGTGACGGGTGGAGGCGATCCCTCCTGCGTGAGCGCCTGCGAGAGCAATGAGGTGATCGTGACGGTCAACAGCCCGAAGCTGGTGATCACCAAGAGCGCCTCGACCGACCCCTTCATCGTCGGCCAGCAGGCGAGCTACTCCATCACCGTCAGGAACACGGGCGATACGGCCACCACTGCCGTGGCCACCGTGAACGACACGGTGCCCGACGGCCTGACCATCCAGGGAGCGCAGAACTGCACGGTGGCAGGGCAACTGGTGGCCTGCACGGTGGCCGCTGGCCTGCAGCCTGATGCCTCGGTGATATTTACCATCCAGGTCCTGCCGACGGCGGCGGCCCAGACACCGGTGATGAACGTGGCCTCTGTCACTGGCGGCGGTGATCCGAAGTGCGAGGAAAGCTGCCAGAGCAACCAGGTCATCGTCCCGGTGGCTCGTCCGCATGTCACGGTGGCCAAGGAAGCCACGGGCGTTCAGCCTGTCGGCGGCCAGAAGTACACGGCGACCTACCAGGTGCGGGTCCGCAACCAGGGCACGGCCGCGGGCGTATACACCCTGACCGACACCCCCAGCTACCCGGAGGGCGTGGTGCTCGACAGCTGGACGGTGCAGACCGGCGATGGCACGGTCAACCCCGGCTTGGAGCCCAAGCCGGGCAACAACCAGCGGAGCCAGATCAGCGGTGCCGACGTTGCCATTGCTGCCGGGGCCACGCACACCTACACGGTGGCGATGACCTTCACCAGCAACAAGTCGGTGTCCGACCTGGAATGCTCGGCGGACACGCAGGGCCACGGTGCCTTCAACCAGGCCGGCATCTCGGGCAGCACTACCGACAGCTCCAACAGCTGCAGCAAGCTGCCTCCGATCGTCGACGGAAACGCCGCGAAGGTGCCGGTGGGCTCGAACACCATGCTGGTGCTCCTGGGCCTGCTGCTGGCCATGGCGGCGGCCTGGCAGGTGCGCGGCAAGGCGCGCAAGGGGTAAGCGCGGGGACGACCCCCGCGCTGTGAAGGGAGGCCGGCAGATGCCGGCCTTTTTTTATGGTTGTCCGGCAGGCGCAAGCCCTTTCCAGGGGCATCCCAGATCGCCGACAATGGCTGCATGACTTGGCTGGACGACGTAAAGTGGGATGCGCAGGGCCTGGTGCCCGTGATTGCGCAGGAGCAGGGCAGCGGCGATGTGCTGATGTTTGCCTGGATGAACCGCGAGGCGCTGCAAAAGACGGCAGAGCTGCAGCGGGCGGTGTACTTCAGCCGCTCGCGCGGCAAGCTGTGGTTCAAGGGCGAGGAATCGGGCCATGTGCAGCAGGTGCATGAGATCCGCATCGACTGCGACAACGACGTGGTGCTGCTCAGGGTGACCCAGCTCGGCCACGAGCCGGGCATTGCCTGCCACACCGGCCGGCACAGCTGTTTTTACAGTGTTTTGCAAGATGGCCAGTGGCGGCCGGTGGAGCCGGTCTTGAAAGACCCCGAATCCATCTACAAATAACACGGCAACCCCTGAACGGATAGTAGAAGACTGCATGACGAATACCGCACCCCTGGATTCCGCCGATGCCCTGGCCCGCCTGGCCGAGGTGCTGGAATCGCGCAAGCCTGCCAACGGCGGCAACCCCGAGGCCAGCTACGTGGCGCGGCTGCTGCACAAGGGGCCGGATGCCTTCCTGAAGAAGATCGGCGAGGAGGCCACCGAGGTCGTCATGGCCGCCAAGGATGTGGACCATGGCGCGCCAGCGTCCAAGCTGGTATACGAGGTGGCGGACCTGTGGTTCCACTCCATGGTGGCGCTGGCGCACTATGGGCTGACGCCGCAGGATGTGGTGAACGAGCTGGTGCGGCGCGAAGGCCTGAGCGGCCTGGAGGAAAAGGCGCTGCGCAAGGTCAAGAGTCGTGACAGCGAAGAAGGGAGTCCCTCATGAGCGATGTGATCGAAGTGAAGGCCGTGGACCCGCAGGAGATGGAAAGCCTCAAGACCTGGGGCTGGGTCAGCTACCTGCTGCATCTGGTCGTGGCGGTGGCCGCCGTGGTACCGGGAGCGCAGCCCAGCCTGGTGCTGCTGCTGATCGCGCTGCTGATCGACCTGGTCAAGCGCGACGACGCGCGCGGCACCTGGCAGGCCAGCCATTTCTCGTGGCGCATCCGCTCGGTGATTTGGGCCGGTGTGCTGTACCTGGTGACGCTGCCGCTGTGGCTGTTCTTCCTGGTGCCCGGCATGATCGCCTGGGCGGTGATCTCCATCTGGTTCCTCTACCGCATCGTGCGCGGCATGGTGGCGATGAACAAGGATCGGGCAATCGATGGCTGACGTCGCAGCAGGAATCGGCGGCGTCGCGCCGCTCGTGCCGCCGGGCAAGCGCAAGCAGTCCTTTCCGCCGCTGAGCAAGGGGCCGGACGAGAACACGGCGCCGCTGAGCCTGGCCCTGCAGGGCGGCGGCTCGCACGGCGCCTACACCTGGGGCGTGCTCGATGCGCTGCTCGAGAACCGCTCGCTGTGGGTCGAGGCAATCAGCGGCACCAGCGCCGGTGCGATGAATGCCGTGGTGTTCGCCTACGGCTACGGCAAGGGCGCCAGCGAGCACACCGACCGCGCCAAGGGCCATGAGGCCGGCTGTGCGCTGGCGCGCGAGTTGCTGAAGAAGTTCTGGGAAGGCGTGGGCGCGCTGGGCAGCCTGTTCTTCGGCGCGCCGCTGCAGAACAACCCCATGCTCAGCATGATGGCGCAGTGGCTGTCGCCCTACCAGACCAATCCGCTGGACATCAACCCGCTGCGCGGCCTGCTCGAGAAAGTGGTGGATTTCGAGTTCCTGCAAAAAGAGCAGGGCAAGCACGCGCCCAAGGTATTCGTCTGCGCGACCAATGTACGCACCGGCAGTGCCGACGTGTTCAGCGGCGCGCGGCTGACGGCCGACGCGGTGATGGCCTCGGCCTGCCTGCCCATGCTGTTCAAGGCCGTCAACATCGATGGCGAGAACTACTGGGATGGCGGCTATTCCGGCAACCCGCTGATCTACCCGTTGATCTACCACACCGGCAACCACGACGTGCTGCTGGTACAGCTCAATCCCGCCGAATACCGCGGCCTGCCCGACAGCGCCCAGGACATCCTGGACCGGATGAGCGAGATCACCTTCAACGCCAGCCTGCTGGCCGAGCTGCGCGCCATCGCCTTCGTGCGGCGCCTGCTGGAGCAGGGGCGGCTTGATCCGGCGCTGTACAAGAACATGCTGATCCACCACATCGACGGTGGCCGCGAGCTGCAGTCCTATGGCGCGTCGAGCAAGTCCAAGGCCAACATGAGCTTTGTGCTGGAGCTGTTCGACAAGGGCCAGTCCAGCGGCCAGCGCTGGCTGGAGCGCCACCGCAAGGACGTGGGCGTGCGCTCGGAGCTGCATGACACCTGACCGGCAGCGTTCCCCGGGCGCCCGCGCTGCGGGTAGTACGTAAGGGTGGGCGACGGCAAATATGTCATCAGGCTGCGTTATGCTGTGGCGCTTTGGTTTTACGCTTTAGGGATCCGGTCATGCATGACCCCAACTGCATTTTCTGCAAGATCATCGCGGGCGATATCCCCTCGCAGAAGATCTACGAGGACGAGGAACTGTTCGCGTTCCGCGACATCCGGCCGGCCGCGCCGGTGCATTTCCTGGTCGTGCCCAAGGTGCACGTGCCCTCGATGGCCCAGGTGAGCGCCGAGCATGCGCCGGTGCTGGGGCGGCTGATGACCAAGATTCCCGCGCTGGCCCTGGAGCAGGGCTGCAACCCGTATCCCGATGGCGGCTACCGCGTGGTGGTCAACACGGGCGCCGAGGGCGGCCAGGAAGTGCACCACCTCCACGTGCATGTCATGGGCGGGCCACGTCCTTGGCGCGTGGGGTGATTGCTCGGTTTTAAAATGTGTCCTGTTCACTAGGAGATTTCTCATGGGATCGCTTTCTATTTGGCATTGGCTGATCGTTCTGTTGATCGTGGTGATGGTGTTCGGCACCAAGAAACTGAAGAACCTGGGCTCCGACCTGGGCGGCGCGGTCAAGGGTTTCAAGGACGGCATGAAGGACGGCGAAGCGGCCGGCACCCCGGGTGCCCCCGGCAGCCCGCAGCAGCAGGTCGGCCAGTCGCCTGTGACCGACAAGACCACCATCGACGTGGAAGCCAAGAACAAGGGCTGATCCGCCAGGCCGGGCGGCGGTGCCTGCGGGCGCGCCCTGGCTGACGGACACCTCTTGCTGGCGACTATGCACGCATGTTTGATTTAGGCATTTCCAAGATGGCCTTGATCGGCGCTGTGGCGCTGATCGTGATCGGGCCCGAAAAGCTGCCGCGCGTGGCGCGCACCGTAGGGGCCTTGCTGGGCAAGGCGCAGCGCTATGTGGCCGACGTGAAGGCCGAGGTCAACCGCTCGATGGAGCTGGACGAGTTGCGCAAGATGAAGGATTCGGTGGAGACGGCCGCACGCGATGTGGAAAGCTCCGTGCGCACCAACGCCGCCAATTTCGAGAAGGGCTGGAACAACGAGGTCGGCGCGGTGGAGCGCAGCCTCTCCGGCAGCGACAGCACGTCCTCGTCCACCGATTCGTACGCCGAGGACTACGGCAGCTACACGGCATCGGCGGTGACGCCGGCCTACCGCCACCCCGGCAAGAAGTGGCGGCTCAAGCGCGGCGCGACGCCGCAGTGGTACAAGCAGAGCGCGGGGGTGCGCACCCACGTGCAGTCGGGTGCGGCGCGGGTCGCGCGCTTCAGGCCCCGGAAGTCATCCTCGTGACCTGCACTTTTTCTGTGGCCCACGCGGTCGCTGGCTGATCCATGTCTGATAACCGTTCCCAAGAAGATGAGCTGGCTGGCACCGAGCAGCCTTTCGTGCAGCACCTGATGGAACTGCGCAACCGGCTGCTGTTCTGCGTCTACGGGGTGCTGGCGGCGCTGGCCGTGCTGGCGTTTTTCCCGGGGCCGGACGGCTTGATCGATTTCATCGCCCGTCCCATCAAGATGCACATGCCGCCCGATGCCAAGCTGATCGCGGTGGGCGTGTTCTCGCCGTTCCTGGTGCCGCTCAAGGTGCTGGGCATGGCGGCGGTGCTGGCGGCGCTGCCGTGGATCATGTACCAGCTCTGGGCCTTCGTGGCGCCGGGCCTGTATTCGCACGAGAAGCGCTTCGCGATGCCGCTGATCATCATCGGCAGCCTGCTGGCCTATATCGGCATCGCCTTCGTGCAGCTGTTCGTGCTGGACCGCATGTTCGGCTTCATCCAGCACTTCACGCCGGCCAGCGTGGCGGCCACGCCGGACATCGCCTCGTACGTCGAAGCCATCCTGTCTCTGTACATCGCCTTCGGCCTGGCGTTCCAGGTGCCGATCGTGGTGATCCTGCTGGTGCGCGTGGGCCTGGTGGACATCGCCAAGCTCAAGTCCTTCCGCGGCTACTTCATCGTCGTCGCCTTCGTGATCGCCGCGGTGGTGACGCCGCCCGACGTGTTCTCGCAGCTGGCGCTGGCGATCCCGATGTGCGTGCTGTACGAGATCGGCATCCTCGGTGCGTCGTGGCTGACGCGCAATGCCAAGAAGCCGGACGAGGCCGGGGAGGGCGCTTCGGCGGCTGACCAGCAACAATCCTGATTCTTCAAAAACAAGAGCGGCTGGCGCTTGCTGTGCAAGCAATCCAGCCGCTTTTCTATTGGAGATTGTTTATTGGTGAGCGCGAGAAGCTATTCTTTTTGATAACCCCTCGGCTTACCGCCGCCGCAATTGCCCGCTGGGGCGCCGGGTTTCGGGCCGGGTGCCGGGCGTGACATTGATCTGCAGCGTGGCCTCGCCGCGGCGCACGGTCAGCGGGGCTTCCTTGCCGGGCGTGAGCGTAGCCACGGTGGACAGCAGCTGCGAGACATGGCGCACGGGCTGCTCGGCCACCTGGGTGATCACGTCACCGGGGCGGATGCCAGCCAGCGCCGCCGGGCCGTTCTGCAGCACGCCGGTGATGATGACGCCTTCGCTGGCCTTCACACCGAAGGTCTCGGCCAGCTCGGGCGTCAGGTCGTTGGGTTCGACGCCAATCCAGCCGCGCGTGACCTTGCCGTCGCGCACGATGCTGTCGAGCACATTCTTGGCGATCGAGACGGGAATGGCGAAGCCTATGCCCATGCTGCCGCCCGAGCGCGAGTAGATGGCGGTGTTCACGCCCACGAGGTTGCCGTTCACGTCCACCAGCGCGCCGCCGGAGTTGCCGGGGTTGATGGCGGCATCGGTCTGGATGAAGTTCTCGAAGGTGTTGATGCCCAGCTCGCTCCGGCCCAGCGCGCTGATGATGCCGCTGGTCACCGTCTGGCCCACGCCGAAGGGGTTGCCGATGGCCAGCACCTGGTCGCCGACCTCGATGCTGTCGGAGTTGCCCAGCACGATGACCGGCAGGCGGTCGAGTTCGATCTTCAGGATGGCGAGGTCGGTCTCCGGATCGGTGCCGATGACCTTGGCCCTGGCCTGGCGGCCGTCGGTCAGCGTGACCTGGATGTCGTCGGCGCCCTCGACCACATGGTTGTTGGTCAGCACATAGCCGTCGGGGCTGACGATCACGCCGCTGCCCAGGCCGGCCTGCGACTGCGTGCCCTGGTCGCCGAAGAAGAACTGGAACCACGGGTCGTTGGCGCGCGGATGCCGCACCTCGGTGCTGGTGTTGATGCTGACCACCGCCGGCGCCGCCTTCTTGGAGGCCGGGCTGAAGCTGCTGGTGGCCACCGAGGCGCGGCTGCTCGCGTTGTCGGGTGCCTCGATCAGCGCGATGCCAGCGCTGCTGCGGGTGGCGCCGCCACGCTGCAGCCAGCCGGGCTGCAAGGTGGCCACGACGAAATAAATGCCAAGCAGTACGGTGACCACCTGGGCAAACAGAAGCCAGAGGCGTTTCATAGGGCGGATGAGGAGGGGAAGAGGGGCATGGGGTCTGGGCGAGCCGGCGGCGGCCCTGCATGCCGATGATTATGTCATCCGTGCCTGTGCGCGGTGGGTTCACGGTGGCGGCGCCGCGCTTCATCGCGCCTGGCGACTGCAGGAATCGCCGATGGCGATGCCCGTATGGGCGAGTAATCCTAGGGTTACTACCTAAAATCGTCGTTTCGACTGCGCCTTTCCTGCACATTGCGGTTCCTCGCGAACTGGCCATCCCCCAGGCTTGCCTGCCCCGATCCCGTACCCCGGCGATCCCCGAACCCGGTGATTGCGCTCAAAACTGCGCCGCATCGCACCGCGCTGTCTTCTGAAAGCTAGAGGACACATGACTTCGCACACCTTCCCCCAAGGCGCCGCAGCGGCGCCGGCCCGCGCATTGACGCGCGGCGACTACAAGACCCTGGGCCTGTCCGCCCTGGGCGGCACCCTGGAGTTCTACGACTTCGTGGTGTTCGTATTTTTTGCCAACGTGATCGGCTCGCTGTTCTTTCCGGCCGAGATGCCCGACTGGCTGCGCCAGCTGCAGACCCTGGGCATCTTCGCCGCCGGCTACCTGGCGCGGCCGCTGGGCGGTGTGCTGATCGCGCACTTCGGCGACATCCTGGGCCGCAAGAAGATGTTCACGCTGTCCATCTTCCTGATGGCCGTGCCCACGCTGGTGATCGGCCTGCTGCCCACCTATGCCTCCATCGGCATCGCGGCGCCGATGCTGTTGCTGCTGATGCGCGTGCTGCAGGGCGCGGCCATCGGCGGCGAGATGCCCGGCGCCTGGGTGTTCGTGGCCGAGCATGCGCCGGCGCGGCACTATGGCTTTGCCATCGGCGCGCTCACCTCGGGTATCACCGGCGGCATCTTCCTGGGCTCCATCATCGGCGTGTGGCTCAACAGCAGCTACAGCGCCGCCGAGATCCACGACTGGGCCTGGCGCCTGCCCTTCCTGCTGGGCGGGGCGTTCGGCCTGGTGTCGGTCTACCTGCGCCGCTTCCTGCACGAGACGCCGGTGTTCCAAGAGCTGCAGGCGCGCAAGCAGGCCGGGCGGGAGCTGCCGCTCAAGACCATCCTGCGCGACCACCGCGCCGCCTGCGTGCTGGTGGCGCTGATGACCTGGGTGCTGTCCACCGCCATCGTCGTGGTGGTGCTGTTCACGCCCGCCTACCTGCAGAAGGTGTTCCATATCGCCCCGGCCTCGGCCATGCAGGCGAATGCGCTGGCCACCGTCACGCTGACACTGGGCTGCGTGTTCTGGGGCTGGCTGTCGGACCGCCTGGGCACCCGCACGGCCATGGTGCTGGGCTGGCTGGGCATGAGCGCCACGGCCTACCTGTTCTACCTGGGCCTGCCGGGCACCGAGGCCTCGCTGCTGTGGTCGTATGCGCTGGTGGGCTTCTTCGTGGGCAGCATCTCGCTGCTGCCGGTGGTCGGCGTGCGCGCCTTCCCGGCGCCGGTGCGTTTCACCGGCCTGTCCTTCGCCTACAACACGGCCTACGCGGTGTTCGGCGGGCTCACGCCGATGCTGGTCTCGGTCTGGCAGCAGACGGATGTGATGGCCCCGGCCCACTATGTGGCGGCCATGGGCATCCTGGGCGCGGTGCTGGGCTTCTGGCCGCTGGCCTGCAGGGGCTGGCAGCCTACCAGCGACCGCTGAGCATCAGCAGGCCGGGCACCCAGCAGGTGCCCACGCCGCAGGCGATGGTGTAGTGCGGCAGCAGGCGCAGGCGGCGGCCCAGGCCCATGGACAGAAAGAACAGCAGCCACAGGCTGGACCACAGCAGCCACAGCACGGCCATGCGCCAGTCCGTCTCGGCCGCGGCATAGGCCAGGGCGCTGACGGCCACAAAGCCGCTGTACCAGCCCAGGCCCTCGCCCTTGAGGCCGAACCAGTTTGTCGCGGCCGCGTACAGGTAGGTGAAGGCGAACAGCAGGCCGCCGGCGCTGGCGAAGTAGTCCGGCGTGCCGCTGCCGCGCACCAGGCCGAGCAGGTTGGTGAACAGCGCCAGCAATCCCACCAGCAGGTTGAGCACCACCGTGTCGCGTGGTTCGACGCGGCCTGCCAGGGACAGGCCGTTGACGATCAGGACCGCGCCGATGAAAAGGAGTGCAACGCCGAGCATGGGGAATCCGCAGAGCTAGAGGGTGGAATGGAAGGCGCGCTAGCTTAGAGGCTTTGCCCGCGCCTTTTTCGCACCCTGCGGGCATAAGAGAAATGCCCCATCTGAGACAATTGCGCGATGACGATACAACGGCAGGATGTGCTACGCGCCTTCGACGAGCTGCTGCAGCCCGAGCGCTTCAAGGACTACGGCCCCAACGGCCTGCAGGTGGAGGGCAGGGCGGAGATCCGTAAGATCGTGAGCGGCGTCACCGCGTCGCGCGCGCTGATCGACGCGGCCATCGCCGCCGGCGCGGATGCCATCTTCGTGCACCACGGCCTGTTCTGGCGCGGCTACGACGGCCGCATCACCGGCTGGATGAAGCAGCGCATCGAGCGCCTCATCAAGCACGACATCAACCTCTTCGCCTACCACCTGCCGCTGGATGCGCATCCGGTACTGGGCAACAACGCCCAGCTCGGCCGGCAGCTCGGCTGGGAGGCCGACGCACGCTTCGGCGAGCAGGACCTGGGCTTCATCGGCAGCGTGGCCGAGCAGCCGCCGGTCGCCGTTGCGGCGCATTTGCAACAGGTGCTGGGGCGTTCCGTCACGTCGGCGACAAGCGAGAATGCCCGTCCCGTTCGTCGCATCGCCTGGTGCACCGGTGGCGCGCAGGGCTTCTTCGAGGCCGCCATCGCGGCCGGTGCCGACGCCTTCGTGACCGGCGAGATCTCCGAGCCGCAGGCCCACCTGGCGCGCGAGACCGGCGTGAGCTTCTTCGCCGCCGGCCACCATGCCACCGAGCGCTACGGCGCGCCGGCCGCGGCCGGGCAGGTGGCGGCGCAGCTTGGGCTGGCGCACGAGTTCATCGAGATCGACAACCCGGCCTAGATTGCTATTAAATATATAGCTTTTAGCGCTTGATACATAAGCGCTAGAGCCGATTTTTATTCAAATACCATGTCCCTCCCGCTATTGGCCATCACCCAGGGCGACCCCGCCGGCATCGGCCCCGAGATCATCGCCAAGGCCTTCCGCGATGCCGGGCCGGTGATGCAGGGCTGCTTCGTGGTCGGCGAGGTGCAGACCCTGCGCCGCGCCGCGGCCTGCATCGCGCGGCCGGGCGATGTGCTGCTGCCGGTGGCCGAACTGGCTTCTGTCGCCGAGGCCGCGACCGTGCCGCCGCGCTGCATCCCGGTGCTGCCGCTGCCTGGCCTGCCGGGGCCGCTGCCCTGGGGGCAGGTGCAGGCCGAGGCTGGCCGGGCGGCGGCCGAATGCGTGCAGTGGGCCGCGCGCGCCGCGCTGCGCGGCGAGATCGCCGGCGTGGTCACCGCGCCGCTGCACAAGGAGGCGCGGGCACTGGCCGGCGTGCACTACCCCGGCCACACCGAGCTGCTGCAGGCCGAGGCCGCGCAGCACGCCGGCGTCCCGCTGGCGCAGATGCCGGTGCGCATGATGCTGGCCAACGATGCGCTGCGCACCGTGCTGGTCAGCATCCATGTCTCGCTGCGCGACGCCATTGATGCGGTGAGCCAGGACAACGTGCTGCAGACCATCCGCATCACCCACGCCTCGCTGCTGCGCTCGCTGGGCCGTGCGCCGCGCATCGCGGTGGCGGGGCTGAATCCGCACGCGGGTGAGGGCGGGCTGTTCGGGCGCGAGGAGATCGAGCACATCGCGCCCGCCATCGCGGCGGCGCGCGCCGAGGGCATTGCCGCCGTCGGCCCCGAGGCGCCGGACACTGTCTTCATGCGCGCGCGCCACGCGGCGGACAAGCCGGCCGAGTTCGACGTGGTGGTGGCGATGTACCACGACCAGGGCCTGATCCCCGTGAAGTACCTGGGCCTGGACCAGGGCGTGAACGTGACGCTGGGCCTGCCGCTCACCCGCACCAGCCCTGACCACGGCACCGCCTTCGACATCGCCGGCCAGGGCGTGGCCGATGCCTCCAGCCTGATCGAGGCCGTGCGCATGGCCAGGGCGCTGGCGTCCTCCTGAGCCATGAAAAAAGCAGCCCGGAGGCTGCTTTCAAGGATTGTAAACAATGGCTGGCAGGCCCGGGGGGCGGCCAGTTTGTTGCATTTACTCCACAGTTATTTCTTCAGACTGTCGCGTATTTCACGCAGCAGCACGATGTCTTCCGGCGTTGCGGGGGGGGCTTCAGGGGCTGCAGGTTCCTCGCGCTTCAGGCGGTTGATCTGCTTGATCATCAGGAAAATGATGAAGGCCAGGATGATGAAGTTCACCGCCACGGTGATGAAGTTGCCGTAGGCCAGCACCGGCACGCCGGCCTTGCGCACGGCTTCCACCGTATGCGCCGTGCCCTCGGGCACCGAGCCCAGCGCCAGGAAGTAGTTGGAAAAATCCAGCTTGCCGAAGATGAGACCGACCAGCGGCATGATCAGATCGGCCACGACCGAATCCACGATCTTGCCGAACGCACCGCCAATGATCACACCGACCGCGAGGTCGATCACATTGCCCTTGACGGCAAATTCGCGGAACTCTTTCATGAAGCTCATTTTTTGCCACTCCTCTGATGCTGAACAAAGACTGCAGTATCGCAGACGGCCAAGGGTTTGGGCGCATTGAACTCTTGATTTACCCTCCGCTACAATCCGCCCGAAACACGAGCGCATGGTTAAGAACATGCTCTCAAAAGCTAAGCGAAGTACATCGAGGATCCCCCATGAGTGACTCTCCCATCGACTCCAGCAAACGGACGTGGCTGATCGCGTCCGGCTGCGCTGGCGCCGTTGGCGGCGTGGCAACCGCCGTCCCTTTCGTGTCATCGTTCCAGCCGTCTGAAAAGGCCAAGGCCGCAGGTGCTGCCGTGGAGGTGGACATCTCCGAACTCAAGCCCGGCGAAAAGATGACCGCGGAGTGGCGCGGCAAGCCGGTGTGGATCCTGCGCCGCACCAAGGAGCAGCTCGATGGCCTGCCCGCCCTGGACAGCCAGATGGCCGATCCCAAGTCGGAGCGCACCTCCTATCCCACGCCCGAGTACGCCAAGAACGAGTGGCGCTCGATCAAGCCCGAGGTGCTGGTGCTCGTCGGCATCTGCACCCACCTGGGCTGCTCGCCCACCGACAAGCTGGTGCCCGGTCCGCAGCCCTCGCTGCCCGACGACTGGAAGGGCGGCTTCCTGTGCCCCTGCCACGGCTCCACGTTCGACATGGCGGGCCGCGTGTTCAAGAACAAGCCCGCACCGGACAACCTCGAGGTGCCGCCCCACATGTACCTGTCGGACACCAAGCTCCTGATCGGTGAAGACAAGAAGGCTTGAGGGATACGACATGGCACACGAATTCAAGGACATCTCGCCCAACGCCCCGGCCAGCGCCAAGCTCGGCAACTGGCTGGAGAACCGCTTCCCGACAGCCTTCGACGCCTACCGCGTCCACATGTCGGAGTACTACGCGCCGAAGAACTTCAACTTCTGGTACATCTTCGGCTCGCTGGCGCTCCTGGTGCTGGTGATCCAGATCGTCACCGGCATCTTCCTCGTGATGCACTACAAGCCCGACGCCGCCAAGGCCTTCGAGTCGGTCGAGTACATCATGCGCGACGTGCCCTGGGGCTGGCTGATCCGCTACATGCACTCCACCGGCGCCTCGGCGTTCTTCGTCGTGGTCTACCTGCACATGTTCCGCGGCCTGCTGTACGGCAGCTACCGCAAGCCGCGTGAGCTGGTCTGGGTCTTCGGCTGCGCGATCTTCCTGTGCCTGATGGCCGAAGCCTTCATGGGCTACCTGCTGCCCTGGGGCCAGATGTCGTACTGGGGCGCCCAGGTGATCGTGAACCTGTTCTCGGCCATCCCCTTCATCGGTCCTGACCTGGCCCTGCTGATCCGCGGCGACTACGTGGTGGGCGACGCCACGCTGAACCGCTTCTTCAGCTTCCACGTGATCGCTGTGCCGCTGGTGCTGCTCGGCCTGGTCGTGGCCCACCTGCTGGCGCTGCACGACGTGGGTTCGAACAACCCCGACGGCATCGAGATCAAGGGCCCGAACGCGCCCAAGGATGCCAACGGCCACCCGCTCGACGGCGTGCCCTTCCATCCCTACTACACGGTGCACGACATCTTCGGCGTGACCGTGTTCCTGATGGTCTTCACCGCGGTGGTGTTCTTCGCCCCCGAGTTCGGCGGCTACTTCCTTGAGTACAACAACTTCATCCCGGCCGATCCGCTGAAGACGCCTTCGCACATCGCCCCGGTCTGGTACTTCACGCCGTTCTACTCGATGCTGCGCGCCATCACCACCGAGATGATGTACGCGATCTCCGCCATCCTCGTGATCGCGGTGGCCTATGTCTGCGTCAAGACCCGCCTTGCCGGTGCCCTCAAGGGCCTGCTGGTGATCGTCGGCCTGGTGGTGCTGGCCATGTTCGGCGCGTTCGCCTTCACCGGTATCAAGGCGCTGGCCGGCATCGACGCCAAGTTCTGGGGCGTGGTGGTGATGGGCGGCGCGGTCATCATCCTGTTCTTCCTGCCTTGGCTGGACCGCAGCCCGGTCAAGTCCATCCGCTACCGTCCGAGCTGGCACAAGTACGTGTATGCCGTGTTCGTGATCGATTTCGTCATCCTGGCCTACCTGGGCGTGCAGCCGCCGTCGCCCATCGGCGAGAAGGTCTCGCAGGTCGGCACGCTGTTCTATTTCGGATTCTTCCTGCTGATGCCGTGGTGGAGCCGCCTGGGCGAGCCCAAGCCCGTGCCCGAGCGCGTCACTTTCGCAGCGCACTGACCAGGAGGAACCACACCATGATGAAAAAAATCGTTCTCTCCGCGCTGACCGCACTGGGCCTGACCCTGGGGGCAGCGGCGCACGCCTCCGAAGGCGGCATCGCCTGGGACAAGGCACCGGTCAACACCACCGACACTGCCTCGCTGCAGAACGGCGCCCGGCTGTTCGTGAACTACTGCCTGAGCTGCCACTCCGCTGCCTTCATGCGCTACAACCGCCTGAAGGACATCGGCCTGACCGACCAGGACATCAAGGACAACCTGCTGTTCACCACCGACAAGGTCGGCGAGACCATGAAGGCCGCGATCGATCCGCGCCAGGCCAAGGAATGGTTCGGTGCGAACCCGCCCGACCTGACCCTGGTGGCGCGCTCGCGCGCCGGCCACAACGGCACCGGTGCGGACTACCTGTACACCTTCCTGCGCACCTTCTACAAGGACGAGACCAAGCCGACCGGCTGGAACAACCTGGCCTTCCCGTCGGTGGGCATGCCCCATGTGTTGTGGGAGTTGCAGGGCGCGCGCGTTCCGGTCTACGAAGAGAGCGAAAGCCATGGCCACAAGGTCGAGCTCTTCAAGGAGTGGAAGCAAGTGACGCCGGGCAAGATGTCGAGCCAGGAATACGATAAGAATGTGGGTGATTTGGTGAACTATCTACAATGGATGGCTGAGCCGGCGCAAAACACCCGAGTTCGCGTAGGTGTCTGGGTATTGCTCTTCCTGCTGGGCTTCACCGTGATTGCCTGGCGCCTGAACGCTGCGTTCTGGAAGGACGTGAAGTAATTCTGCTGCGATGATCAAGCCCGGCGGACCGCGGGGCTTGAATTCCGGTTGTCGATTTGTGTAGAGTGGGCAGTTTGATGGCTGCCCACTCTTTTGATTTTTAGGAGTCTTACACCATGATGGTGCTTTATTCGGGAACGACCTGCCCTTTTTCCCACCGCTGCCGCTTTGTGCTGTTTGAAAAAGGCATGGATTTCGAGATCCGCGATGTGGACCTCTTCAACAAGCCCGAAGACATCAATGTGATGAACCCCTACGGCCAGGTGCCCATCCTGGTCGAGCGCGACCTGATCCTGTACGAGTCGAACATCATCAACGAGTACATCGACGAGCGCTTCCCGCATCCCCAACTGATGCCCGGCGATCCGATGGAGCGCGCGCGCGTGCGCCTGTTCCTGCTGAACTTCGAGAAGGAACTGTTCACCCACGTGCACACGCTCGAGGAACGCGGCACGAAGGGCAACGAAAAGGCTCTCGAGAAGGCCCGCTCGCAGATCCGTGACCGCCTGACCCAGATGGCCCCGGTGTTCCTGAAGAACAAGTACATCATGGGCGAAGGCTTCTCGATGCTGGACGTGGCGATCGCGCCGCTGCTGTGGCGCCTGGACTACTACGGCATCGAGCTGTCGAAGAACGCCGCGCCGCTGCTGAAGTACGCAGAGCGCATCTTCTCGCGCCCCGCCTACATCGAGGCGCTGACGCCGTCCGAAAAGGTGATGCGCAAGTAACCCCGCCGCGGCCCCTGCAAGGGCCGCAGCAAAGAGATGGTGATGAGCGAAATCCAGACCACTTCCACCCAGCCCTATCTGATCCGAGCCTGGTTCGAATGGTGCAACGACAACGGCCTGACGCCGTACCTGAGCGTGCGCGCAGACCGTACCGTGCAGGTGCCGCGCGAGTTCGTCAAGGACGGCGAGATCGTGCTCAACATCAGCTACGACGCGACCAACGCGCTGAAGCTGGGCAATGACTACATCGAGTTCACCGCCCGCTTCGGCGGCGTGCCGCGCGAGATCGTGATCCCGGTGAGCCGGGTGGTGGCTATCTTTGCACGTGAGACGGGACAGGGCATGGGCTTTCCGCCGCCGCCGGAGTTGCTGGAAGGCGACGCTGAGGCCTCCATGCAGGCGCTGCAAGCCGCTGCCGACGGTGCCGAGCCGGACGCGGAGGGCGGCCCAGCCGTGGTGCAACTCGTACCCAGCCAGGGCAGTGTGGTGATCGATGAATCCGACGACCCGCCGGAGGCTCCCAAGCCTCCGCCCACGGGTGGGCGTCCATCCCTCAAGCGGGTGAAATAACGGAAATGGCGGCGAA
>JBLZYV010000010.1:0-70722 GCA_050282565.1 Comamonas sp. | reverse complement strand
GACATGTACAAGAAGACCCGCGCCGAAGGCTTCGGCGACGAGGTCAAGCGCCGCATCATGATCGGCACCTACGTGCTCTCGCACGGCTACTACGACGCCTATTACCTCCAGGCGCAGAAGATCCGCCGCATGATCGCCGACGACTTCCAGGCCGCGTTCAAGGAATGCGACCTGATCGCCGGCCCGGCCGCGCCCACCGTGGCCTGGCAGCTCGGCGGCAAGAGCGACCCGCTGGCCAACTACCTGGCCGACATCTACACCCTGCCCGCGTCGCTGGCCGGCCTGCCCGGCCTGAGCGTGCCGGCCGGTTTCGCGAACTCGAAGGAAGGGGGCGGCATGCCCGTCGGCCTGCAGCTCATCGGCAACTACTTTGCCGAAGGCCGGCTGCTCAACGCCGCGCACCGCCTGCAGCAAGCCACCGACCACCACCTGCGCCAGCCCGCAGGCCTCTGAAAAACCATAGCTGCCAGTGCTTTATACACCTTGGTTTCAATAATAAAACCATCTGAAAACTAGATATAACAAGCGCCAGCAGCTCACTTTTTGATATCGCCTGATATGACCGCCCAACTCATCAACGGCTACGAAGTGGTGATCGGATTCGAGACCCACACGCAGCTCGCCACCCAGTCCAAGATCTTCAGCCGCGCCAGCACCGCCTTCGGCGCCGAGCCCAACACCCAGGCCTCGCCGGTGGATCTGGCCCTGCCCGGCACGCTGCCGGTCATGAACAAGAAGGCCGTGGAATGCGCCATCAAGCTCGGCCTCGCGCTGGGCTCGCACGTGGCCCCGCAAAGCGTCTTCGCGCGCAAGAACTACTTCTACCCCGACCTGCCCAAGGGCTACCAGATCAGCCAGTTCGAGATCCCGGTGGTGCAGGGCGGCGACGTGAGCTTCTTCGTCGGCGACGAGAAGAAGACCGTGCGCCTGGTTCGCGCCCACCTCGAGGAAGACGCCGGCAAGTCGGTGCACGACGAGTTCATCGGCCAGTCCGGCATCGACCTGAACCGCGCCGGCACGCCGCTGCTCGAGATCGTGACCGAGCCCGACATGCGCTCCACCGCCGAGGCCGTGGCCTACGCCAAGGAGCTGCACAAGATCGTCACCTGGATCGGCATCTGCGACGGCAACATGCAGGAAGGCTCGTTCCGCTGCGACGCCAACGTCTCCGTGCGCAAGCCCGGCGGGCCGCTGGGCACGCGCCGCGAGATCAAGAACCTCAACAGCTTCAAGAACATGCAGATCGCGATCGACTACGAGATCCGCTGGCAGATCGAGGAGCTGGAGGATGGCCGCGCCATCCAGCAGGCCACCGTGCTGTTCAACCCCGACACCGGCGAGACCCGCGCCATGCGCACCAAGGAAGACTCGGCCGACTACCGCTACTTCCCCGATCCCGACCTGCCGCCGCTGGTCGTGGCCGAGAGCTGGGTGCAAGAGGTCAAGGCCGCCATGCCCGAGCTGCCGCGCCAGCGCGCCGAGCGCTTCGTCGCCGACTACCAGTTGCCCGAGTACGACGCCACCACGCTGACGCAAAGCCAGGCCATGGCCGACTACTTCGAAGCCGCCGCCAAGGCCTGCGGCCAGCCCAAGCTGGCCAGCAACTGGGTGATGGGCGAGATCTCGCGCCGCCTGAACAACGAAGAGATCGGCATGGACGCGGTGAAGGTCAGCGCCGCCCAGCTGGCCGCGCTGATCAGCCGCATCCAGGACGGCACCATCAGCAACAACGCCGCCAAGCAGGTGTTCGAGGCGCTGTGGACCGGCGAAGGCGCCAACGTCGATGCCGTGATCGAGGCCAAGGGCCTCAAGCAGATGAACGACAGCGGCGCGCTGGAGAAGATCATCGACGAGGTGATCGCCGCCAACCCCGCGAACGTCGAGCAGTACAAGGCCGGCAAGGACAAGGCCTTCAACGCCCTGGTCGGCCAGGTGATGAAGGCCTCGAAGGGCAAGGCGAACCCGGGGCAGGTGAATGAGTTGATGAAGGCGAAGCTGGGCTGAACCCCTTGCCCGCCAACACAAGCCTCCTTCGGGAGGCTTTTTTGCGCCCCTGCAGCCTCAGCCCGCCGGCCCGATGTGCTCGCGCAGCAGCGCCTGCAGCGGCGCGATCACCGCGCCCTGCGGATCGGCGTGCTTGGGAACGATGAAATACAGCCGCGGCTGCATGAACAGCAGCAGGTAGTCGGCGTCTTCCACCCAGCGGATGAGCAGCGGCCACGCGAGGCGGCTTTCGCCCATGGCCGACCTGGCGCAGACGCCGCTGCCGTCTTCCTCCAGACGCACGCTTTGCTCCTGGTGCATGGCCGGATAGCGGCGGTAGTGGCGCCGCGCCAGTGGCTCGCCGATCAGGCGCGGCAGCCACCACGGCAGGGCCGCATACAGCACACCCACCAGGTCCAGCCACCAGCTCTGCAGCCACAGCCCTGCCGCCACGAACACCAGCCCCGTCACGACGATGGCCACCCGCCCCACCCCGCTCCACCGATGGCTGCGGTGGTATAGGCGCAGCGCGGCGATGTAGTCTGCCTCGCTGACGTGGTAGGAGATGGTCGTAGTCATGCCGCGATTATGGTCGGCACGCCTACCGCTGCGGCGGCCGGAAGTCGTGCAGCACGGTGCCGCCGTTGCTCAGCAGCAGCGACGGCGTGGCGTCGTCCGAGGTGATGTAGAAGCCCATGGGCAGCGCGTCGGCCGCCACGTAGGTGCCGTTGCGGGTGATCTGCGGCAGCTCCTCGACCGGGCGGCTCCAGACGGGCTGCAGCGTCTGCGCGTCCAGCAGTTGCAGCACGCGGCCCTGGTCGGTGACGGGGGTGGGGTTGTAGGCGATGAGCACGCGCTGCGCGTTGGCGGCGAGCACGTCGGCGCGAAAGCGCTTTTGCACCGGCGGCACGGCGGCGAGGCCGGTCACGCCGGCCTCCTGCAGGCTGTCGCGCCGGTAGGCCCATTCGGGGGTCAGCAGTTCGTAGCGCTGGGGTGCGGAGCGCACGGCGCTGTCCTCGGTGCTGTAGAGGTTCAGCGGCGGCAGGTATTCGAACTCGCCGGGGCGCACCTTCTGCTCGTAGCGCACCAGCAGCCAGGGGTAGGTGCCGCGGTGTTTATCCGCGTGCAGTTCGGCAAAGCCCACGCGCGGGCGGGTTTCGGTGTAGCTGGCCCAGGGCCGGCCGTGGAAGCGCTGGTAGGCCTCGCTCTGCAGCAGGATCTCGCGCGTGGGCCAGTGCACGTGGTAGCGCTCGCCGGAGTTGCTGGTGACGATGAACATGCCGGGCCGGTCGCGCGGCGGGAACTCGATCTGCGCCACGCCCACGCCGAGCTGCCCAGGGTGGCGGTTGACGAGTTCTTCGTCCAGGCTGGCGAACCGGTGGCTGGCCGGGTCGAAGCGCAGCAGCTTCTGGCCGTTGAGGATGAGGTAGATGCCGCCGTCCGGAAAGTGCCGCAGCTTGGGGCTGCGCGACTGCGTGTTGCGCTGGAAGCCGATCTGCTGCGGCTCGGCCAGCGGCTTGCCGGTGTCGAGGTCGCTCGCCACGATCTGGTAGACGTCGCTGCGCGCATCGCCCGCTTCCAGCACCTGCAGCACCTCGATCTTGCCGCCGCCGCTGTGGTAGAGCGTGGAGGCCTGCAGCCGCCCGGGGTTGGGCGCCGCGGGCGCGTGCTCGCGCAGCAGCTCGCGCACGAAGGGCAGCAGCACCAGCAGCATCAACAGGCCCGCGCCCACGGCCAGCGCCCATTTGAGCTGGCCTAGCTTGGCGAACTGGCCGGGCTCCAGGCTGTGGACCACGCGCAGCTCCTTGGGCGCGTTGCTGTCGCTGAGCACGAACTCGGCGCCGCAGCTGCTGCAGGCGTAGAGGTTGGGGCTATCGGCCACCTTGCGGCAGCGCGAGGCGCCGCACTGCGGGCAGAGGATGCGTTGGATGTAGATGGCCATGGGTGGAGGTCTATCCGCCTGCGCGCACGGTGAAGTCGTGCACGGTGTTGCCGTCATTGTCGATGAGCAGCGCCGGCTGCATGGCATGCTGGCTGATGAAGAAGCCCGAGGGCAGCGCCGATGCGATGGCATAGCTGCCGCCGCCGCGCGTGCCCAGTTGCGGGATCTGCTCGGCCGTGCGGCTCCAGACGACCTGGTGGCTGGCCTTGTCGAGCAGTTGCAGCACGCGCCCCTCCTCCTGCACCGGCGTGGGGCTGTAGGCCAGCAGCAGGCGCGTGGCGTTCTCGGCCAGCACCTGCGCGTGGAAGCGCTTGGTGGCCGGCGGCACGGCCTCGAGGCGCAGCAGGCCGTAGTCGCTCACCACGTAGGGGCGCACGGCCCAGCCGCTGCCCACCTCGGGGTCTTTCCAGCGCGAGCGCTCGTCCTTGTCGTGGCCGGCCGGGTACAGGTCGAAGTAGCCCAGGTACTGCATGCGCCCCGGCTCGGCCTTCATCCAGTACCGGACCAGCAGATAGGGCGTGGCATCGCCCGTCTTCGGGGAGGTCGGCGCGAAGCGGTAGTGGCTGCGCTCGTGGCGGTAGCCGGCCACGGCCTCGCGGTAGGCCGTGCCCGCATCGCGGTCGGCCACGATCTGGTCGGTCAGCCAGTGCACGTAGAACTTGCCGCCCTCGCTGCTGGTGACTTCCAGCGCATCGGGCCGATCCTGGTAGGCGAACTGCAGCTTGGCCACGCCCGCGCCGAGCTGCTGCGGAAAGCGCTCGGCCAGGCGGGCGCTCAGGTCCACGAACTGCTGGGCGCCGGGGTCGAAGCGCAGCAGCTGGCGCTCGTTCAGCACCAGGTAGAGCTGGCCGTCGGAGAACTGGCGCAGCTCGGGCCGGCGGCTGCCGCCGGCCCGCGGGAAGGCAAAGCGCTGCGGCTCGGACAGGCGCTTGCCGGTCTGCAGCTCGGTCACCAGCACCTGGAACACGGCCTGCTCCGCCTCGCGCAGCTCCATCACGCGCACGTAGCTGATCTTGCCGCTGTTCTCGACCAGCGCCGCCGTCTGCAGCTGGCCGGCATCGCGCGCCACGGCGGGCGCCGCCGGGCGGTGCCGGGGCACCAGCAGCGCCATCGCCACGCCGACCGCCAGCACGGCGGCCAGCGCGACAAAGACCCACTTGAAGCCACGCAATCCGCCCGCCTGTATTGCATCTGCGCCATGCACCATGCGCAGCTGTGCGCCGCTGCCGCTGTCATCGCTGAACCGGAACTGCGCCCCGCAGCTGGCGCAGGCATAGCCGTCGCGCCGGCCGCGCACCGGCTGGCAGCGCGCGGCGCCGCAGCGGGGGCAGTGCAGGTTCTGGATCGGTGTCGTCATGCGGGAAAAGCCGGAAGCAGGAGTTGGAGCGGAGCGCCCGAGCATAACGGGTTGCTATGAAAAACGCAGTCCTTGCCGGCCGCTGCTGTTGGTTACTGAATGCTTCCGCATCGAAAGCGACACACCATCAGCGCAAAGTGCTTTTATTTCAATAGCATCCACCAGCGATGGACAATCGCCCCATGAACAGCCTGCCCGCCAAGATCGCCCTCTGGGGCGCGGCCATCGCCGCCCTGCTCTACCTGGCCGTGTGCCTGCTGATGCTGCTGCAGCAGCGCAAGCTGATGTACTGGCCGCAGCTCACGCGCGTGGAGGCGGCGCAGACCGACTTTGCGCTGCAGCGCGGCGAAGCGGTGCTGCGCGGCTGGCACAGCCACCCTGGCGCGGCGCCCGCAGCCGATGCGGCGATCTACCTCGGCGGCAACGCCGAGGCCATCGAGGCCAACCTGCCCCGGCTGCGCGAATGGCTGCCCGCGCACAGCCTGTACCTGCTGGCCTACCGCGGCTATGGCGCCAGCGACGGCAAGCCCACCGAGGCCGCGCTGGAGCAGGACGCCATCGCGCTGTTCGACGAGGTGCAACGCCGCCATCCGGGCGGGCGCATCGCCGTCATCGGCCGCAGCCTGGGCACGGGCGTGGCAGCGGCGCTGGCCGCGGCCCGGCCGGTGGCGCAGCTGGTGCTGGTCACCCCGTTCGACAACATGGTGGCCACGGTGCGCGACCACTACGGCTGGCTGCCAGTGGCGCTGCTGCTGCGCGACCGCTACCCGTCCGATGACCGGCTGCAACGCTACGCCGGGCCGGTGCTGGTGCTGCGCGCCGGGCAGGACCAGCTGGTGCTGCCGGCGCGCACCGATGCGCTGCTGCAGGCGCTGCAGGGCCGCAGCGGCCCGCCGGTGCAGGCCGTGGCGTTTGCCGGGGCCGACCACTTCAACATCCTGGAGGCGCCCGGCCTGGGCGCGGCACTGCGCCGCTTCGTGGAGCGCTGACGGGCGCCCTCTCATTCACCTGCGCGTCAGCGCCGCGCACCGGCAGCGGCTACCATGCGCGCAGCATTCTCTGACCCCCGGAACCCGCGCCATGACCACCAGCACCGACATCCCCACCTACCCGCCAGAACCCGAGAACGTGATCTTCGGCCTGCCCATGGCCATGGCCGCGGCCTTCCAGCTCAAGGGCGAGGCCATCGGCAACGACCGCGCCCGCGTGCGCATGCCCTACCAGCAGCAGTACACCAACAGCCGCGGCGACATGCACGGCGGCGCCATCGCCACGCTGCTGGACGTGGGCCTGTCATGCGCCGCGCGCGCGCACGATCCGCTGCGCTACGGCGTGGTGACGGTGGACCTGACCATCCACTACATCGCCACCGCCGCCAGCGACGTGATCTGCACCTCGGTGTGCGAGAAGCGCGGCAAGAGCCTGTCCTTCGTGCGCGGCGAGCTGCGCAACGAGGCCGGCGAGCTGCTGGGCATGGCCACGGGCACCTTCAAGCTGGTGGAGCGCGTGCGCGGCTGAGCTGTGGCATGCTCGGCGCTTTTGCCAGACTTTTGTCAGACCCAAGCGCCATGCAAGCACCCCGCCAATCCCCGCACCCCATCCACAGCCAGTTCCTCGACCGCTTCTCGCCGCGCGCGTTCTCGGGCCGCCCCGTCAGCGCGCAGGAGATTGAGCAGATGGTCGAGGCCGCCCGCTGGGCGCCGTCGGCCAGCAACAAGCAGCCCTGGCACTTTGCCTACACGCTGCACGGCGACGCGCACTGGGCGGATTTCTCCACCATCCCCAACGAGGGTAACCGCCGCTGGTGCCTGAACGCGGGCGCGCTGCTGGTGGTGCTGTCCGACCAGGACGCATCGGGCAAGCACAGCTTCGACGCGGGCTGCGCCTGGGGCTACCTGGCGCTGCAGGCGCACCACATGGGCCTGGCCACGCATGCCATGGGCGGCATCGACGCCGCGGCCGCGCGCCGCGTGCTCCAGCTCGGCGAGCGCTGGACGGTGGAATGCCTGGTGGCCATCGGCGAGCGCGGCGACAAGGCCACGCTGCCCGCCGACCTGGCCGAGCGCGAAGTGCCGTCGGCCCGCAAGCCGCTGGGCGAGATCTTGTCGGCCGGCCCGCTGGGCTGAGCGCCAGCGCAAGGCGGCCTGCCGCCATGCCCGGCCTTCCGCAGCAGAAACACCTGTAACATCCGCCGGTTTTTTCCGACGAGGGATGTGTATGAAGAAAGTCTGGTGGCTGTTGTGGTGCTGGTGCAGCCTGGTGGCCGCGGCGTGGGCCGCGCCCTCGCGGCCGGTGATGGAGGCCGATGCATCGCCGGAGCAGGTGGCCCAGATGGTGCAGGAGGCCGCCAAGCCCGGCACGCCCGCGTTCAAGACCACCTTTGGCTACGGCAGCTTCCAGGCCTCGCCGGGCGAAGGCTACCGCAGCAGCTTCACGGTCCGTGGCGAACGCACCGCCCACCACCAGGGCCCGGCCAAGGTGCTGCTGATAGCCACCGTGGGCGACGAGAGCGGCGGCCGCGTGCTGCAGTGCTCGGCCGAGGACAAGCAGCCGCGCATCGGCGACCTGTCGCTGCGCTGCGAGGCCGGCGGCGCCTTCCATGTGGAGGACTCCAAGGAGGTGGTCGTCCGGTTCGGGCTGGGCCTGGCCGAGAACCTGTCCGTCACCGCCGTGGCGGCCGAGGTCGCAACCGGCGGAGCCCGCAGCGGGATGTGGCTGTTCTCCCGGCTGATCCCGCTGCTGATCGGGCTGCTGATGCTGGGCTACTGGTTCTTCTTCCTGCGCCGCTGAGCGGTTCAGCGGCCGGACTCCCACAGGTACGCCGGGTCGTTGAAGCCCGGTGTCGACGGGTGGCCGGGCGTGACCAGGCCGTCGATGAAGGCCTCGTCGTCGGGCGTGAGCGCGTAGTCCACCGCCGGCGCATAGTCCTGCCACTGCTGCAGCGTGCGCGGCCCGGCGATGACGGCGCTGACCGCGCGGTGCGCCAGCACCCAAGCGGTGGCGAACTGCACGGCCGACAGGCCCCGCTCGCGCGCGTGCTGCTGCACCTGCTGGGCGATCACCAGCGACTCGGGGCGGAACTCGGTCTGCATCATGCGGCGGTCCTGGCGGCCGGCGCGGCTGTCTGCCGGCGGCTGCTGGCCGGGCAGGTACTTGCCGCTGAGCACGCCGCGCGCCACCGGGCTGAACGGCACCACGCCGATGCCGTGGTGCTGGCAGGCGGGCAGGATGTCGGTCTCGGGTCCGCGGTTGAGCAGGTTGTAGTAGGGCTGGCAGACCACCGGGCCCGGCATGCCGATCTGGCGCGCCAGGTGCGCCGCCTCGGCGATGCGCCAGCCGCGGAAATTGGAGAGGCCCCAGTAGTGGATCTTGCCGGCGTCGAGCAGCGCCTTCAGCGCGTACAAGGGCTCTTCCAGGTTCAGGCCCACGTAGTCGCGGTGCAGGTAGAGGATGTCGATGTGCCCGGTCTGCAGGCGGCGCAGGCTGGCCTCGGCCTCGCGCAGCACCCAGGCGCGCGAGTAGTGGCCGTGGTTGGGCCGCTCGTCCATGGCGTTGCCGAGCTTGGTGGCGACGATCCAGTCGTCGCGCTGGCCCTGCAGCAGCCGGCCCAGCATGGATTCGGAGCCGCCCTTGCTGTAGACGTCGGCGGTGTCGATGAAGTTGACGCCGCGCTCGCGCGCATCGGCCACGATGGACGCGGCGGCGGCCTCGTCGGTCTGGTCGCCGAACATCATCGTGCCCAGGCACAGCGTGGACACCTTGAGCGGGCTGCGGCCCAACTGGCGGTATTGCATGGAAAGCTCCTTGGTGAGGTCAGCGCGGGCGCACGCCCGATTGCCTGAACGCCTCCAGCACGCCGTGCTCGATCGCGTCGCTGACCAGGTTGGCCATGCCGCTCCAGGCGATCTGTATGCCCAGACACAGCAGGATGAAGGCCGAGATGCGCAGGAAGACGATGGTGCCGGTCTCGCCCAGCGGCTTGAGCACCTTGTCGGCGTAGCGGTTGCACAGCAGGATCACCACCCCCACCGCGATGGCGCCGATGGTGGCGCCGATCACGTTGACGACGGTGACGGCGGGCGCGCGGTCGATCAGGCTCACGCCCACGGTGATGGTCGCGGCCAGGCTGCCCGGCCCGTAGGTGAGCGGGAAGGTCAGCGGGTAGAAGGCGCGGCGGCGCGCCGTCTCGGGGGTGAAGGCATCGGCCAGCTTCTCGCCCGTGCCTTCGGACGAGCTGGCGTTGATCATGTTCCAGCCGATGTAGGCCACCAGCAGGCCGCCGCCCACGCGCACGATGTCGATCGACAGGCCGAACACGTCCAGCATGTACGAGCCGACCAGCATGAAGAAGATGGTGAGCAGCGTGACGTTGATAGCGATGCGCGTAGCCAGCCGGCGGCGGATGGCGGGCGAGGCGCCCTCGGTCAGCGTGAGGAAGACCGCCGAGGCGCTGACGGGATTGAGGATGGGCAGCATGGTGGCCGCCACCAGCAGAAAGCTCTTGCTGAACGCGGCGAACAGGGTGGCAAAGCTCAGGGACATGCGGTGGACGTGAAGGGTGGAGACGGGCTGCTGCCGCGAGTGTAGGAGATATTGCCGAGGGGATGCGCTGCCGCATTGCACAATAGCGCCCCATGAATGTGCGAAACCTGTTGATTCCGCTGGGCCTGCTGGTCCTGCTGTGGGCGGCCTACCAGAACTACCAATGGATGGGCGTGTTCGCCGTCTCCGGCGGCATCGTGATGTGGCTGCTGCTGCACTTCACCCGCCTGCTCACGGTGATGAAGCGCGCCACCGACCGGCCCATAGGCTATGTGGGCAGCGCCGTGATGCTCAACGCCAAGCTCAAGCCCCGCCTGCCGCTGGTGCATGTGGTGGCCATGACACGCTCGCTGGGCGAACGCCAGTCGCCCGAGGGGGAAGAGCCCGAGGTCTACCGCTGGCGCGACGGCACCGAGTCCACCGTGACCTGCGAGTTCGTGCAGGGCCGGCTCACGCGCTGGACGCTGGAGCGCCCGCAGCCGCCGGCCGATGCCACTGTAGGTAACCCATGAATTTGCTGCCTATTTTTGTAACATTTCCGGGAATCGGCGTATATCCTAGCGCCCGACCCTGAGGGCTTTGTCACAAAGGGGGCCAACGGCTCGTAAAATCAGGCCCACTTCACCCCACCCGGCCGCCCGGGTGCCCGCGACCTCCGTGGGCGCCGGGCGGCTTTCCACCACCATAGGTATGCCATGAACGTTGTCCCCTCCATGTCCGACCGCGACGGCAAGATCTGGATGGACGGCCAGTTGGTCGACTGGCGCGACGCCAAGATCCACGTGCTCACGCACACGCTGCACTATGGCTGCGGCGCCTTCGAGGGCGTGCGCGCCTACCAGACCGCCGACGGCGGCACGGCCATCTTCCGCCTGCAGGACCACACCAAGCGATTGTTCAACAGCGCCAAGATCCTGCGCATGCAGATCCCGTTCACGCAGGACCAGGTGAACCAGGCGCAGATCGACGTGGTGCGCGCCAATGGGCTGGAGTCGTGCTACCTGCGCCCGCTGACCTGGATCGGCGACCGCAAGCTGGGCGTCAGCCCCAAGGGCAACACCATCCACCTGATCGTGGCGGCCTGGGCCTGGGGCGCCTACCTGGGCGAGGAAGGCATGAAGCGCGGCATCCGCGTCAAGACCAGCAGCTACACGCGCCACCACGTGAACATCACCATGAGCCAGGCCAAGGCGGTGAGCAACTACACCAACTCCATCCTGGCCAACACCGAGGCGCTGGACGACGGCTACGACGAGGCCGTGCTGCTGGACGCGGCGGGCTTTGTCTCCGAGGGCTCGGGCGAGAACATCTTCGTGATCCGCGACGGCGTGGTCTACACCCCCGACCTGTCGGCCGGCGCGCTCAACGGCATCACGCGCAACACCGTGTTCCACATCTGCGAGGACCTGGGCCTGAAGGTGGTGGAAAAGCGCATCACGCGCGACGAAATCTATATCTCGGACGAGCTGTTCTTCAGCGGCACCGCGGCCGAGATCACGCCGATCCGCGAGATGGACCGCGTGAGCATCGGCTCGGGCGAACGCGGCCCGATCACCGAGAAGATCCAGAACGCATTTTTTGACATCGTGAATGGGCGCAATCCCAAATACGCCCATTGGCTGACGAAAGTTTGATCACCATGACGCAGGCAGTTGTAGAGTTATTGGCCAAGGACCTGAATGCCCAGGGCGGCGTGTTCTGCCCCAGCCCCAAGGCCGACATGAAGCTGTGGAACAGCCACCCCAAGGTCTACCTGGACGTGGGCCACAGCGGCAGCGCCAAGTGCCCGTACTGCGGCACCGAGTACCGCCTGAAGGCCGGCGAACACTTCCAGGGCGGCCATTGACGCCGGGCCTGATCTGAGCAGCCATCGAGGGCATGTGTCGTCCACTCCCACTGCTGAAACCGCGCAGGCTCCCACGCTCACCGTCGCCATCCTGACGCTGAACGAAGAGCAGAACATCGAGGCCTGCATCCAGAGCGCCTCGTTCGCCGATCAGATCGTCGTGGTGGACAGCGGCAGCACCGACCGCACGACGACCATCGCGAGCAGCCTGGGCGCCCAGGTGTACCGGTATGCCGACTGGCAGGGCTTTGCCGTGCAGCGCAACCGGCTGCTGGCGCACGCCTCGGGCGACTACGTGTTCTTCCTGGACGCCGACGAGACCATCTCGCCCGCCTTCCAGCGCGAGCTGCAGGACATCGTGCGCTCGGGCGAGCAGGCGGTGTGGATGATCCGCTGGCGCATGGTCGCCTTCGGCCAGGAGCTGAAGTACCTGCGCTCCACCTCGAAGGTGGAGCGATTGTTCTGGCGCGGCCTGCTGCGCGAGTACACCGGCGTGGTGCACGAGGAGGCCCAGCTCGCCCGCGACGGCGTGGCGCGCCACCTGATGCACACGCCGCTGCTGCACCACTCGCGCGACACCGTGCACTCCAGCCTCGAAAAGCTCACGCAGTACGCGATGCTGGGCGCGGCCAAGCGCGCCAAGCTGGGCAACCAGCAGGGCGGCATCCTGCGCGGCATGGCCGCGGGGCTGGCCATGTTCCTGCGGCTCTACATCCTGCACCTGGGCATCCTGTGCGGCGGCGCGGGCTTCCTGTACTGCATGTTCGTCGCGCTCGAGAGCTTCTTCCGCTACGTGGCGCTGGCCTACGACCGTCCGCACCTGAGCGAGGACGTGCGCCGATGACGCTGCCGCGCGCCGCCGCTGCGGCGGATTCGTCCTGGGCCGGCCGCGCCACCCAGCTGGCCACCTTTCTGGTGCCGGGGGTCGCGCTGAGCCTGCCCTCGGGCTATTCATGGGGGCCGGCGCTGCTGGTGCTGACGGCGCTGGTCTTTGCGCGCCGCTGGTGGCCGCTGCGCTGGGACGGCCGCGCCAAGGTGCTGGCCGCGCTGTTCGCCGCCATGGGCGTGCTGTGGGCGCTGAGCTTCGACGGCTGGGCGCTGGCGCAGCGCAGCGACCAGTTCTACAAATACCTGCTGGCGCTGGCTGCGCTGGGCCTGGTGCAGTGGCAGGCGCCGCAGGTGCGGCCGCTGGGCTGGGGCCTGCTGGCCGGCGCGCTGGGCGCGGGCGCCGTCGCCGTGGTGCAGTGCGGCTGGCTCGACCTGTCGCGCGCCAACGGCTTCACCAACGCGATCCAGTTCGCCGGACTGGCCTTCGTGCTCACGCTGGGCTGCTGCTTCGGCGTGATGCTGCTGTGGCGCTCGCTGGCGCTGTGGCAGCGGGCGCTGGGCGCGCTGTGCAGCCTGGCCGGCGTGGTGGCGGTGCTGCTGTCGGACACGCGGGGCGCCTGGATCATGGCGCCGCTGGTGCTGGGCCTGGGCGCGGTGCTGCTGTGGCGCTGCGGCCTGCGCAGGCAGGTGCTGGCCGGCCTGGCCTGCCTGGTGGTGGTGGTGGGCGCGCTGGGCCTGCTGCGCGGCGCCGACATCGAGCGCCGCTACGACCTGGCGATGAACGAGGTCAGCCAGTACGAGCAGGCCGGCCACGCCAATACCTCGGTGGGACAGCGGCTGGCGCACTGGAAGCTGGCCTGGGACATGGGCTGGGAGCGCCCGCTGACCGGCTGGGGCATGGAGGGCTACCGGCAGGAGAAGGCGCGCCGCGCCGCGGCCGGCAGCGTCGATCCCTTCGTGCTGAATTTCGACCACGCGCACAACGAGCTGCTGGACCAGTTCGCCAAGCGCGGCCTGGTGGGCGTGGCGCTGATGCTGCTGTTCTACGGGGTGCCCATCGCCATCTTCTGGCCCACGCGGCGGCGCATGCTGGCCTGCGATCACCAGCCCATGGACCGGCAGATCCTGTTCCTGCGCGTGCTGGGCGTGATGCTGCCGGTGAGCTACGCCGGCTTCGGGCTGACGCAGGTCTTCTTCGCCCACAACAGCGGCCACCTGTTCTACGTGTACCTGCTGGTGGTGCTGCTGGGCGCGCTGATGGGGCGCGAGAAGGCGCTGCACGCCCGGGGCTGACGCTCCTTTTTTAAGAGCTTTCAGCGCTTTCTACAAAGGGGTTTCAAACAGGAATCCCTTTGAAATCCTTATCTATCAAGCGCAAGCAGCTACGCTTTTCGATAGCTCCTGTGCCAGCAGCGCCAGCAGCTCGCCCGCCGGCATCGGCCGCGCCTGGGCCACGCCCTGGCCAGCCCACAGCGACAGGTACTGCGCGTCGCCGCGCTGGGCCGCGAGCCGCCGCAGCGGGCCGGTGAGCGCGTTCTGGATCGGGTACGGCGGGATCGCGGCCTCGTCGGGCGTCAGCGCCTCCATCATCGCGTTGACGATGCCGCGCGCCGGGCGGCCGCTGATGGTGCGCGTGGTGCGCGTGTCGGTGGCCTGGGCGCCGGCCAGCGCCGCGCGGTAGGCGGCGGGGATGCCCGCCTCGGGACACACCAGGAAGGCCGTGCCCATCTGCACCGCCTGCGCGCCCAGGGCCAGCGCGGCGGCGATGCCGGCGCCGTCCATGATGCCGCCGGCCGCGATCACCGGCACCGACAGCCGCCGCACGCAGTCGCGCACCAGCGGCAGCGTGGGCACCATCGACGAGGCGTAGTCCGCCAGGAAGGTGCCGCGGTGCCCGCCCGCCTCGCTGCCCGAGGCGCAGACCGCGTCGGCGCCCACGGCCTCCCAGGCCAGGGCCTCCTGCACCGTGGTGGCCGTGCCGATCACCGCGCAGCCGGCATCGTGCAGGCGCTGCACCTGGCCGGCCGTGAGGATGCCGAAGGTGAAGCTGGCCACCGCCGGGCGCAGCTCGACCAGCACGTCGAGCTGCGTGGCGAAATCCTCGCACCACTGCGCCGGCCGCGCGGGCTCGGCATCGAACTTCGCATACAGCGGCGCGAGCCGCTGCATCGCCGCCGCCACCAGCGCGGCCTCGGGCGCGGGCGTGGGCGTGGGCTGCACGAAGAGGTTGATCGCGAACGGCTGGTCGGTGGCGGCACGCACCGCAGCGGCCGCCTCGCGCATGGCCTGCGGCGAGCGCATGCCGCAGCCCAGCGAGCCCAGTCCGCCGCCGGCCGAGACGGCGGCCGCCAGCGCGGGGGTGTCGGAGCCGGTCATCGGCCCCTGGATGATGGGCAGGCGCAGGCCCAGGGTGTCAAGCAGGCGGGGCATGGTTTTCTCCGGTGGTTTGCAGACAGGACAGCAGCGCGTCGAGCGCCGGCGACTGGTAGCCGGTGCGGCGCAGCAGCATGGTGGTGCAGGACGGCAGCGGCACGGCCTGCACCGGCGGCGCGTCGCGCATCAGCTCCAGGATGATGCGCGGCGCCACGGCCACGCAGCCGCCGGCGGCCACGCAGGCGACGATGGCGTGGTACGAGGCCAGCTCCAGCACCGACCAGCGGCCGGCGCCGTCGCCATGCACCTCGCGCATCCAGGCCTCGCCCAGGCGGCGGTAGGTGCAGCCCTCGGTGAAGGCCGCCAGCGTAGAGACGGCCAGCGGCCGCGCCGCCGGGTCCACGCCCTGGGGCAGGATCATGCACAGCGGCTCCTCGTACATCGGCGTGAGGACCAGCGGCGCATCGGCGGCGATATCGGGTGCGGGCCAGGCGACCAGCGCGGCATCCAGCTCGAAGGACAGCACCCGCTCCACCAGCTGGCGCGACGGCGCGGTGGACAGCTCCAGCGCCACCTGCGGCCAGGCCTGGTGGAAGCGCGCCAGCGGCTGCGGCAGGCGCGCGGCGGCCGTGCTCTCCATCGAGCCCAGGCGCAGCCGCCCCTGCGGCAGGCCGGGCTGCAGCGCCTGGCGCGCCTCCTCGGCCAGCGCCAGCAGGCGCGTGGCATAGCCCTGCAGCAGCGTGCCCTGCGGCGTGAGCACCATGCGCCGCGCCTCGCGCACGAACAGCGGCACGCCCAGCGACTCCTCGAGCTGCTGGATGCGCGTGGTCACGTTGGACTGCGCGCGCGCCAGTTGCTCGGCCGCGCGCGTGATGCTGCCGGTCTGGGCGACCTGCAGGAAGATTTCGAGGGAGGGTAGATCCATGGTGCTGGCGCAAAATATCTTTTTTTGAGATGATAAATTAATATTCAATCTCAAATCAAGATTTTTCAACCATGACCACCCTCGCCACCACCCGCCACGGCGCCTGGCGCCAGCAGCCCGTCATCGTGGCCGTCACCGGCATGCTATCGCTGGCCGCCGCCCTGGGCATAGGCCGCTTCGCCTTCACGCCGCTGCTGCCGATGATGCTGCACGACGGCGCGCTCACGCTGGTGCAGGGCAGCTGGCTGGCGATGACCAACTACCTCGGCTACCTGCTGGGCGCCGTGCTGTGCACCGTGCTGCCCTGGGTGGCGCCGGGCTTCGTGCGGCGCTGGCACCCGGCGCGCATGGTGCGCTGGGGGCTGGTCAGCTGCATCGCGCTGACGGCAGCCATGGCCTGGCCCATTCCCGCCGCCTGGCCGGCGCTGCGCCTGGTGGCCGGCGTGGTGAGCGCCGTGGTCTTCCTGAACGCCACGCAGTGGTGCATGACGCAGCTGCAACTGCTGGGCCGCCCGACGCTGGGCGGCATGATCTTTTGCGGGCCGGGCATGGGCATCGCGCTCACCGGCCTGGCCACCAGCGCCATGGTCGCGCAGCACTGGAACGCGGCCTCGGGCTGGACGGCCTTCGCCGTGCTGGCCGTGCTGCTCGCGCTGCCGGCCATGGCCATCATCCAGGGCCGGCACGAGCCGGCGACGGCCGCACCGGCCGCCGGCGGCGCATCCACGCCGCCCCATGCCGAAGGCCCGTGGGACCGCGCGCTGCTCACCGCCGCCTACGGCCTGGCGGGCCTGGGCTACATCGTGACGGCGACCTTCCTGCCGGTGATCGCGCGCACCGCGCTACCCGGCGGCTCGGTCTGGCCCGACCTGTTCTGGCCCCTCTTCGGTGTCGGCGTGATGGCGGGCGCCTACCTGTCGACCCGCCTGCCGGCGCGCTGGGACCGGCGCCGGCTGCTGGTGGCCAGCTACGGCATGCAGGCCGGCTCGATCCTGATCTGCCTGCTGCTGCCCACGCGCACCGGCTTCGCGCTCAGCAGCCTGCTGCTGGGCCTGCCATTCACCGCCATCACCTTCTTCGCGCTGCAGGAGGCGCGGCGCATCTGGCCCGGGGCGATCAGCAGCTTTCCCGGGCTGATCACCGCGGCCTACGGCGTGGGCCAGATCGTCGGCCCGCCGATGGTGGCCTGGTGCCTGGCGCACAGCGCCAGCGAGCAGCAGGGCTTCCACTACGGCCTGGGCGCCGCGGCGCTGGCGCTGGTGGCGGGCATGGGGCTGTACGGCGTGATGCTGCTGCGGCACCCGCCCCGCCCCTAGGCAGCGCAAAAATCAGGGTAAATACGATACGCAAACGTTTGCGTACCCCTAAAATTCGCCAACCTCCGGCATTGGGCCGTTTGTCGTATTTCTACCCTGGAGACTTCCATGCGCATTGCACGCCGTTCCCTTGCTGCCGCCATCAGCCTGTCGCTGGCTGGCGCCTGGCTCGCCACCCCGGCCGTCGCCGCCGACAAGCCCAAGGTGGCGCTGGTGATGAAGTCGCTGGCCAACGAGTTCTTCCGCACCATGGAAGACGGCGCCAAGGCGCACCAGAAGGCCCATGCCGCCGACTACACGCTGCTGACCACCGGCATCAAGAACGAGACCGACACCGCCGCGCAGATCAAGATGGTCGAGCAGATGGTGGCCCAGCGCGTGCAGGCGCTGGTGATCGCCCCGGCCGACTCGAAGGCGCTGGTGCCGGCCATCAAGGCCGCCACCGACAAAGGCGTGCTGGTCATCAACATCGACAACCGCCTGGATGCCGACGCGCTCAAGAGCAAGGACCTGCTGGTGCCCTTCGTCGGCCCCGACAACCGCGCCGGCGCCAAGCTGGTGGGCGACTACCTCGCCAAGAGCCTGAAGGCCGGCGACAAGGTGGCGATCGTCGAAGGCGTGTCCACCACCTTCAATGCGCAGCAGCGCACGCTGGGCTACCAGGACGCGATGAAGGCCGCCGGTGCCACCGTGGTGGGCGTGCAGTCCGGCCAGTGGGAGATCGACAAGGGCAACACCGTGGCCGCCGGCATGCTGCGCGAGAACCCCGACCTCAAGGCCATCCTGGCGGGCAACGACAGCATGGCGCTGGGCGTGGTGGCCGCCGTCAAGGCCGCGGGCCGCACCGGCAAGGTCGAGGTCGTGGGCTACGACAACATCGCCGCGCTCAAGCCCATGCTCAAGGACGGCCGTGTGCTGGCCACGGCCGACCAGTTCGCCGCCAAGCAGGCGGTGTTCGGCATCGAGATCGCGCTCAAGGCCCTGGCCGAGAAGAAGAAGCAGGCCGAGCTGCCCGCCGAGGTCAAGACCGACGTGGCCCTGGTCACCAAGGACAGCAAGTAAGCCCTGGCTGAGCGGCCCATGAGCGATACCAGCCCCTCCATCCGCCTGGCGCTAAGCGGCATCGGCAAGGACTACGGCCAGGCCACGGTGCTGGCGGACGTGAGCCTTCAGCTCGCCGCCGGCCAGGTGCTCGCACTGACCGGCGAGAACGGCGCGGGCAAGAGCACGCTGTCCAAGATCCTTTGCGGGCTGGAATCGCCCACGCACGGCACGCTGGCGCTCAATGGCCAGCCCTTCCGCCCCGCGTCGCGGCGCGACGCCGAGCGCCACGGCGTGCGCATGGTGATGCAGGAGCTGGGCCTGATCCCCACGCTGTCGGTGGCCGAGAACCTGCTGCTCGACCGCCTGCCGCGCCTGCGCTGGCGTGGCGGCTGGCTCGACCGCCCGCGCCTGCTGGAGCTGGCGCAGGCGCAGCTGGCCAAGATCGGCATGACCGACATCGACCCGGCCATGCCGGTGTCGCAGCTGGGCATAGGCCAGCAGCAGATGGTGGAGATCGCCCGCAACCTGCAGGACGGCACCCAGGTGCTGGTGCTCGACGAGCCCACCGCCATGCTCACGCCCAAGGAAACCGCGCACCTGTTCGCGCAGATCGAGCAGCTCAAGGCGCGCGGCGTGGCGCTGGTCTATGTGTCGCACCGGCTCGAGGAACTGCAGCGCATCGCCGACCAGGTGGCCGTGCTGCGCGATGGCCGCCTGGTGGATGTGCGGCCCATGCAGGGCGTGCAGGAGCGCGAGCTGGTCGAGCGCATGGTGGGCCGCGCCGTGCAGGACAACGAAGGCCGCCCGCGCCGCACCGCCGGGCCGCTGCGCCTGTCGGCCCGGCACCTGTCGCGCGGCCAGGCGGTGAAGGACGTGAGCCTCGACCTGCATGCGGGCGAGATCATGGGCCTGGCCGGCCTGGTCGGCTCGGGCCGCACCGAACTCGCGCGCCTGCTGTTCGGCGCCGACCGCGCCGACACGGGCGAGATCCAGCTTTTCGACGCCGGCAGTACCCAGCCCACGCACCGCGCCAGCCCCAACTGGCCCAGCCCCATGGCCGCGATCCGCGCCGGCATCGGCCTGGTCACGGAAGACCGCAAGTCGCAGGGCCTGCTGCTGGCGCAGTCCATCCGCGTCAACACCACGCTGGCCGGCGTGCGCCAGGTGGCGCGCGCGGGCTGGCTGCGGCTGGCGCACGAGCGCGCCGTGGCGCGCCAGTGGGTGCAGCGGCTGCGCGTGCGCTCGCAGAGCGCCGAGCAGCCCGTGGCCACGCTCAGCGGCGGCAACCAGCAGAAGGTGGTGTTCGCGCGCTGGCTGCACCAGCCCTGCGAGGTGCTGCTGCTCGACGAGCCCACGCGCGGCGTCGATGTCGGCGCGCGCGCCGACCTGTACCACGAGATGGACCAATTGGTGGCCGACGGCAAGGCGCTGCTGATGGTCTCCAGCGACCTGCGCGAGCTGATGGCCATGTGCGACCGCATAGGCGTGATGCACAACGGCCGCCTCGTCGCCACTTTCGAGCGCGGCGCCTGGAGCGAACAGCAGTTGCTGGCCGCCGCCTTCGGCAATGCCCTGCCCTACAACCCCTGAATCCCATGCCATCGACCGACACCCTGCCCCCATCCTCCACACCGCGCGCGTCGCTGCAGGGCGCCTGGGGCACCTACCTGGGCCTGCTGGTCGTGCTGCTGGGCATGATCGGCCTGTTCAGCGCGCTGAGCGACTATTTCTGGAGCGCCGAGACCTTCATCACCATCGCCAACGAGATCCCCGCGCTGGCGGTGATGGCCGTGGGCATGACCTTCGTGCTCATCATCGCCGGCATCGACCTGTCGGTGGGCTCGGTGCTGGCGCTGTCCGCCGCGGTGGCGGCGCAGGCCATCCTGCAGTGGGGCCTGAATCCCTGGTTCGCCGGACTGCTCGGGCTGCTGACCGGGCTGGCCTGCGGCACCGTCACCGGCGCCATCTCGGTCGCCTGGCGGCTGCCGAGCTTCATCGTCTCGCTGGGCATGCTGGAGGCCCTGCGCGGCTCGGCCTACCTCGTCACCGACTCGCGCACGCAGTATGTGGGCGATGCCATCTCGGGCCTGGCCGCGCCGGTGGTCGACGGCGTATCCACCGCCTTCATCCTGGCCGTGGCCATCGTCGTGCTGGGCCATGTGGTGCTCACGCGCACGGTGTTCGGCCGCTACGTGATCGGCATCGGCACCAACGAAGAGGCCATGCGCCTGGCCGGCATCGACCCGCGCCCGATCCGCATCGCCGTGTTCGCCCTCACCGGCCTGCTGGCGGGGCTCGCGGGCCTGATGCAGTCGGCGCGCCTGGAGGCCGCCGACCCTAACGCCGGCACCGGCATCGAGCTGCAGGTGATCGCCGCCGTGGTCATCGGCGGCACCAGCCTGATGGGCGGGCGCGGCTCGGTGCTGGCCACCTTCTTCGGCGTGCTCATCATCGCCGTGCTCGAGGCCGGCCTGGCCCAGGTGGGCGCCAGCGAGCCGAGCAAGCGCATCATCACTGGCACGGTGATCGTGGTCGCCGTCATCATCGACACGCTGCGCCAGCGCCGCGCCGCGCGCCACTGAGCCACCCGCCGCCATGACCAGCATCAAGGACGTTGCGCGCCACGCGGGGGTGTCGGTCACCACCGTGTCGCACACCCTCAACGGCACGCGCGCCGTGCAGGGCGACACGCGCGAGCGCGTGCTGGCCGCCGTGCAGGCGCTGGGCTACGTGCCCAGCGCGGTGGCGCGCAGCCTCAAGACCCAGGCCACGCACACCATCGGCATGCTGGTGCCCAGCAGCGCCAACCCCTATTTCGCCGAGCTGGTGCACGCCGTCGAGGACGCCTGCTTCGCCGCCGGCTACGCGCTGCTGCTGTGCAACACCGAAGACCAGCCCGAGCGCCAGCGCAGCTACCTCGACGTGCTGGCGCAAAAGCGCGTGGACGGGCTCATCGTGGCCTCGACCAGCGACGACGCCGCCATGTCGCAGACGCTGGCGCGCACCCGCCTGCCCATGGTGCTGATCGACCGCGCCATCGCCGGCCTGGCCTGCCCCTGCGTGCAGACCGACCATGCCCTGGGCGCGGCGCTGGGCACGCGCCACCTCGCCGCGCAGGGCCACCGCCGCATCGCCTGCATCGCCGGGCCCGTCGCGCTGCAATCGAGCCAGCAGCGCGTGCAGGGCTGGCAGGACGCGCTGGCGCAGCTGGGCCTGCCCGCCGCCGCGCTCGAGGTGGGCGACTTCAGCGTCAACAGCGGCTACCAGGCCATGCAGCGGCTGCTGCAGGCGCCCGCGGCCCAGCGGCCCAGCGCGGTGCTGGCCTGCAACGACCTGATGGCCATGGGCGCGCTGCGCGCCGCGCACGAGGCCGGCCTGGCCATCCCCCGCGAGCTGGCCGTGCTGGGCTACGACGGCATCGAGTTGGCCAGCTACACGCACCCGGCCCTCAGCACCGTGGCCCAGCCCACCGCCGCCATGGCGCAGCGCGCGCTGGCGCTGCTGCTGCAGGCCATGCGGCCCGGCCATGGCGAGCCCACCCCCTCCGCCCCGCCCCCGCAGCCCGAGCTGCTCGCGCCCACGCTGGTGGTGCGCGAAAGCTCGGCCGCCCCGTTTTCCGAAAGCCAGCCTTGACCCCTCCCACCTCTCCTGCCGCACCGCGCATCGTGGTGCTGGGCAGCCTTAACATGGACCTGGTGCTGCGCGTGCCGCACATGCCGCAGCCGGGCGAAACGCTGCTCGCCCACGGCATGGCGCACATCCCCGGCGGCAAGGGCGGCAACCAGGCCGTGAGCTGCGCGCGCCAGGGCGCGGCGACCACGCTGCTGTCCTGCACCGGGCGCGACGCGCACGGCGACACGCTGCTGGCCGCGCTGGCGCAGGATGGCATCGACACCCGCCACATCGCGCGCCACCCCAGCGAGAGCACCGGCCTGGCCGCCATCAGCGTGGATGACAGCGGACAGAACCAGATCATCGTCGTGCCCGGCGCCAACCAGCACCTCGACGTGCCCGCAGCCCTGCTGGCGCCGCTGCTGGCCGGCAGCGCCTATGTGGTGCTGCAGTTCGAGACGCCCCTGGCGCAGGTGGACCGCGCCATCCGCGTGGCGCGCGCGCAGGGCTGCCGCGTGGCGCTCAACCCCTCGCCCATGCAGGCGCTGCCCGCGCACTGGTGGCCGGCCATCGACCTGCTGGTGGTCAACGAGACCGAGGCCGCGCAACTGCTGGGCAGCCCCATCGCCAGCCCGGCGCAGGCCGCCGCGGCGGCGCAGCAGCTGCACGCGCGCGGCGCGGCGCAGGTGGTCATCACGCTGGGGGCGGACGGCGCGCTGGCGGCCGACGCCCAGGGCGCGCGCCTGCACCAGGCCGCGCGCGTGCAGGCGGTGGACACCACCGCGGCCGGCGACACCTTCCTCGGCGCCCTCGTCACGCAACTGGCCCAGGGCCAGGGGCTCGACGACGCCACGCAATGGGCGATCCGCGCCGCGGGCCTGTGCGTCACGCGCGCCGGCGCCCAGCCTTCCATTCCCACCCGCGCCGAAGTCGACGCGCACACGCAGGCCACGGCCTGGAGCCCCCTATGAAACGCACCCCGCTCTTGCATGCAGAACTCTCGCAGGTCATCGCCGCCATGGGCCATGGCGACCTGCTGGTGATCGGCGACGCCGGCCTGCCCATACCGCCGGGCGTGCGCCGCATCGACCTGGCGCTCACCCGTGGCGTGCCCACGGTGTCGCAGGTGCTGGAGGCTGTGCTGGCCGAGCTGCGCGTGGAGCAGATGCTGCTCGCGCGCGAAAGCCTGACGGCCCGGGGCGCGCTGCCGCTGTGGCTGCAGCCGGATGCGCCCTGGCTGCCCGAGGCGCCCATGCTGCTGTCGCACGAGGAGTTCAAGGCCCGCAGCCGCCAGGCCTGCGCCGTGGTCCGCACCGGCGAGTGCACGCCCTATGCGAACATCGGCCTGGTTTCGGGCGTGGTGTTCTAGGATTCAAAAAACAGAGCTGCTTGCGCTTGCCACATCTTGAATTCAAATGCATTTCGCATTGAAAACAAGCAATAGCAAGCGCCAGCAGCTATCTTTTTGAAAGCTCAGGCCAGCGGCAGGCGCAGCACGAAGACCGCGCCGCCGCCTTCGCGCGCCTCGCAGTGCACGTCGCCCTCGTGGCGCTCGGCGATGGAGCGCACCAGCGCCAGGCCCAGGCCCACGCCGCCGTGCTTCTCGCTCGCGCCGGGCATGCGGTAGAAGGGCTCGAAGATGCGCTCGCGCTGCTCCAGCGGCACGCCCGGCCCGCGGTCGGCGACGCGGACCTCGGCATGCCGGCCCTGGCGCGACAGCGTCAGCTCGATAGGGCCCGAGCTGTAGCGGCGGGCGTTCTCCAGCAGATTGCGGATCGCGCGGCGCAGCAGCTTGGAGATGCCGCGCACCTCCAGCCCGTCGCCCTGCACCTCCAGCTCGGCATCGACGCGCGCCGTCTCCTCGGCGCACAGGCCGATCAGGTCGATGGTCTCGGTCGTGCCCACGTCCACCTCGCGCACGTCGAGCCGGCTGGCCAGCAGGATCTCGTCGACCAGCTGGTCCAGCTCGGTGATGTTGCGCTGGATCTCCTGCTTGAACGCCGGCGAGGGCTTGCCGCCGTCCATCAGCTCCAGCCCCATGCGGATGCGCGTGAGCGGCGAGCGCAGCTCGTGCGAGGCGTTGGCCAGCAGCGTCTTGTGCGACTTCACCAGGGTCTCGATGCGCGCCGCGGCCGCGTTGAACTGGCGCGCCAGCTCGCCCACCTCGTCGTCGCCGTTCAGGTGGACGCGCACCGACAGGTCGCCGTCGCCGAACTGCTTGACGCCGTTGCGCAGGCGCTCGAGCCGCATCATCATGCGGCGGATGATGGGGAACACCCCCACGGCCACGACGATGCCCACCAGGCCCAGCATCCACAGAAAGCCGAACGGCGGCCGCGTCCAGAACGCCCAGGGGCTGCGCAGGTTGGGCGGCGGCGGCCGGTGGCGGCGGTGGTCGCTCAGGCGCGAGACCTCCATCTCGTAGGAGTGGCCCGCCTCGTCCTCGACCAGGTAGTTCACCTTCTCGCCCGGCGGCCCGGGCTGGCGCACGGCAATGCCCTGCAGCAGCACCGTGCCATCGGGGCGGCGGATGGACAGCTCGCGCGTGGGCGGCTGCATGGGAATCGCGTTCTCTTCGGCCGCTACCTGCCAGGCCCAGCCCACGACCAGGATCAGCACGGCCACGCCGCCCACCACCGTCAGCCAGATGCGCAGGTACAGGCGCTCGGCGAAGTATTTGTACAACTGCATGGTGGCCAAAGAAAAATATGCCGCCAGCGCCCTACTGGTGAGCGCAAGCCGCTATCAAAATATGAGTATCAATCCTGCTGCTTGGCGAAGACGTAGCCCACGCCGCGCACCGTGAGGATGCGGCGCGGGTTCTTCGGGTCGGTCTCGATGGCGGCGCGGATGCGGCCCATGTGCACGTCGATGGAGCGGTCGAAGGCCTCCAGCTCGCGGCCGCGCACCGCCTCCATGATCTGGTCGCGCGTCAGCACGCGGCCGGCGCGCTCGGCCAGCGTCACCAGCAGGTCGAACTGGTACGAGGTCAGGTCGCAGATCTGGCCATGCACGCTCACCGTGCGCGCGTCGCGGTCGATCTCGAGGCTGCCGAAGCGCAGCGCCTGGCTGGCCTGCATGGCGGCGGCCATACCGCCTTCGCGGCGACGCAGGATGGCGCGGATGCGCGCCAGCAGCTCGCGCGGCTCGAAGGGCTTGGGCAGGTAGTCGTCGGCGCCCACTTCGAGGCCGATCACACGGTCCATGGGATCGCCCTTGGCGGTCAGCATCAGGATGGGCACATGCGCCGCGGCGCCCGCCAGCGTGCGGATGCGGCGGCAGACCTCGAGCCCGTCCATGTCGGGCAGCATCAGATCGAGGATCACCAGGTCGGGCAGCGGCTGGCCCGCGGGCTCCTGCAGCACGGCCAGGCCGCTGGCGGCATCGGCCATGTGCGTGACCTGCATGCCCGACTGGCCGAGGTACTCGCTCACCATGTGGGCCAGGCGCTCGTCGTCCTCGATCATCAACAGTTGGATGGTGTTCATTGCTCTTGGGGCGGAATCTTGATTGCGGCCATCTTTACATAGAGGATTGGTATGGCCTTGTCCCAGCCGTAAAGTTGGGTAAATCGCTCTGGAACAGCTTAACCCATGCAGCTTACGCGGCGCTTGCCGCCGCCGGCCGCATGCGCGCCGCCAGCGCCACCAGCACCAGCACCGGCACGCCCAGCAGCGCGGTGGACGTGAAGAACGCAGCATAGCCATGCGCATCCACATAGGCGCCCGAAAAACCCGCCAGCCACTTGGGCAGCAGCATCATCATCGAGCTGAACAGCGCGTACTGCGTGGCCGAGTACTGCACGTTGGTCAGGCTCGACAGGTAGGCGATGAAGGCCGCCGATGCGATACCGCCGGCCAGGTTGTCGGCCGAGACCACGCAGATCAATCCCGTCAGGTCGTGGCCGCGCGTGCTCAGCCAGGCGAACAGCAGGTTGCTCGCGGCCGACAGCACGGCGCCCAGCATCAGCACCCGCATCACGCCGATGCGCATCGACACCACGCCGCCCACGAAGGCGCCCAGCAGCGTCATGACCACGCCGAAGACCTTGCTGACGGCGGCCACCTCCTCCTTGGTGTAGCCCATGTCCACGTAGAACGGGTTGGCCATGATGCCCATCACCACGTCGCTGATGCGGTAGATGGCGATCAGCGCCAGGATCAGCGCCGCATGCCAGCCGTAGCGGCGAAAGAAATCGGCGAAGGGATCCAGCAGCGCGCCGCGCAGCCATTCCTGCGCATTGCGCGCGGGCGCCAGCACACGCGCCGCCGGCTCGGGCGACAGCAGCACGGTGAGCACGCCCACCAGCATCGAGGCCGCCATCACCAGGTAGGCCACGCGCCAGCCCTGCTGCTGGTAGCCGCCGCCGGCCGGCTCGGCCAGCGCCGCCAGCCACAGCACGCCGGCGCCGGCCCAAATCATGGCGATGCGGTAGCCCGTCTGGTAGGTGGCGGCCAGCGCCGCCTGCCGGTCGGCATCGGCCGACTCGATGCGGTAGGCGTCGAGCGCGATGTCCTGCGTGGCGGAGCCAAAGGCCACGGCCAGCGCGCACCAGACCATGTGGTGCAGGTGCGTCTGCGGGTTGGTGAAGGCCATGCCCAGCAGGCCGGCCACCACCAGGCCCTGCGCCAGCAGCAACCAGCTGCGCCGCCGCCCCAGCAGGCGGTGCAGCAGCGGCAGCGGCAACCGGTCAACCAGCGGCGACCACACCCACTTGAAGGCATAGGCCAGCGCCACCCAGCTCAGGTAGCCGATGGTGGCGCGGTCGATGCCGGCCTCGCGCAGCCAGAACGACATCGTGCCCAGCACCAGCAGCAGCGGCAGCCCGGCCGAGAAGCCCAGCGCGAGCATGCGCAGGCTGGCCGGCTCGGCGTAGACGCGCACGGTCTCGCTCCAGGAGCGGCGGGGGGCGGGGGACGTGGAGGATGGGGGCATGGAGGACGATCAACGGACAGGCGCAGCAAATATACCGCGCCGCCGCCAGATAATGGCGATGCCATGAGCTCTGCCGCCCGCCTGCACACCGCCGAATACTCGGTCCGCCACTACGATGGCGAGATGCACGCGCACCAGCACGCCCATGTGCAGATCCTGTACGCGCTGCAGGGCCGCATGGAGCTGGAGGTCGACGGCCGCGCCGCCTTCGTCGACACCGCCAGCGGCGTCGTCATCCCCGCGGGCGCGGTGCACCGCTACCTGGCCCAGCCCGGCAGCGCCATCGCGGTGGTGGACGCGCCCGACCACCCGCTGCTCGCCCGCCTGCAGCGCTTTGCCGCGCCGCCGCCCGCGCTGCGCGCCGCGCCCGGCACCGCGCAGGCGCTGGCCGCCGCCCACCTCGCCTGGCTGCAGCAGGCGCCGCAATTGCTGCCGCGCCGCCAGCTCGACATGCAGGCCATCGCCCGCGCGGTGCAGGCCGACCTGGCGGGCGACTGGCCCACGGCCCGGCTGGCCGCGCTGGTGCCCATGAGCGCGCAGCGCTTCCATGTGCGCTGGCAGGAGCTGGCCGGCGCCACGCCCCAGCAGTGGCTGCGCGGCCTGCGCCTCGATGCCGCGGCTGCGGCGCTGGCGCGCGGCGAGCCGCTGGAGACCACGGCGCTGCGCTGCGGCTACCGCAGCGCCAGCGCACTGGCCTATGCGCTGCGCCGCGACCGCGACACCGGCGCCCGCGCGCTGCGCATGGGCCCGGGCCGCTCCTGAATCTATACTGCAGGGCCGATCCATCCGCCTTGCCCCGATGTCCGCCTCGCCCCCTTCGCTGCGCCCGCTCGACCTGCTCTCCGCCCTGCTCGTGGTGCTGCTGTGGGGCGTGAACTTCGTGGCGATGAAATGGGGGCTGCGCAGCTTCACGCCGTTCCAGCTGGGCGCCGTGCGCTACCTCTGGGCGGCGGTGCCGCTGGTGTTCTTCGTGCGGCCGCCGCGCGTGGCCTGGCGCCATGTGCTGGCCTTCGGCCTGCTGCAGGGCGTAGGGCAGTTCGGCTTCCTGTTCACCGCGCTCCAGGTGGGCATGACGGCGTCGCTCGCCAGCGTGATCCTGCAGACCCAGGTGTTCTTCACCGCGTTGTGGACCCTGGTGCTGCTGCACGAGCGCCCCGGCCGGCCGCTGTTCGCCGGCATGGCCATGGCCGCGCTGGGCCTGGTGTGCTTTGCGCTGAACGAGCTGCAGGCCCATGGCAGCGGCGACACCAGCCTGCTCGGCCTGCTGCTGGTGCTGGGCGGCGCGGCCTCGTGGGCCTGTTCGAACGTGGTGGTGCGGCTGGCGCAGCGCCAGAACGCGGCCTACGACCCGCTGGCCTTCATCGCCTGGAGCAGCCTGGTGCCCATCGTCCCCTTCGTGCTGCTGTCGGCGCTGGTGGATGGCGACGCCGCCCGCTGGCTGCAGGCCGACACCTGGCGCGCCGTGCCCTGGCTGTCGTGGGCCTCGGTGGCCTACCTGGGCTGGGTGGCGACCATCGTCGGCTACGGCCTGTGGACGCGGCTGATCCAGCGCTACTCGGCCAACCGCATCGCGCCGTTCAGCCTGTGCGTGCCGGTCGTGGGGCTGACGACCGGCATGCTGGTGCTGGGCGAGCCGGTCACGCGCTGGCAGTGGGCCGGCTCGGCCCTGGTGGTGGCCGCGCTGGTGGTCGTGGTCTGGGGCGGAAAGCTTGGAGCCAAATCAGGCTCCAGCGCTTGATGGACAAGCGCTAATAGCTATTATTTAAATAGCTGTCACTCCTCGATCTTCGCGAACTCGACGATCTTCTGGTACTTGGCCACCTCGGTCTGCAGGTACTTGCCCAGGTCGACCGTGGGCGAGGCCGTCACGTTGCCGGTGGCCTCGAGCCTCTTGCGGAACTCAGGCGACTGCAGCGTGTCGCGCAGCGCGGCCTTGAGCTTGTCCGCCACCGGCTGCGGCAGGTGGGCCGGCCCCATCACCGCGAACCAGGAGTTGATGTCCACCTTCTTGAACTGCGGCAGCTCGGACAGCGCCGGGATGTCAGGCGCCGCCGGCGAGCGCTTGGCCTCGGTGGTGCCCAGCGCCACCACCTTGCCGGCCTTGATCTGCGGCAGGCCGCTGGAGAGCACGAAGATGCCGAACTCCAGGTTGTTGCCCACGAGGTCGTTGGTCAGCGGCGCCACGCCGCGGTAGGGCACGTGCGTCATGAACAGCCTGCCGTTCTCCTTGACCATCTCGCCGGCCAGGTGCAGCGCCGTGCCCACGCCCGAACTGCCGTAGCTGAACTTGCCGGGGTTGGACGAGACCAGCTTGACGAACTCGGCCGCGGTCTTCACGCCCGTCTTCGGCGAGGCCACCAGCACCATGGGCTGGCTGGCCACCAGGCCGATGGGCGTGAAGTCCTTGAACACGTTGTACTTCACCGACTTGTTGATCAGGTGGCTGATCGCCAGCTCGTTGTTGGCGCCCACCAGCAGCGTGTAGCCGTCGGGCGCGGCCTTGGCCACCTTCTGCGCACCGATCGCGCCGCCGGCGCCGCCCAGGTTCTCGATCACCACGGGCTGGCCCAGGCGAGTGGACAGCTCGGCGCCCACCAGGCGCCCGACCAGGTCGGTGCTGCCGCCCGGCGGGTAGCCCACGACGATGGTGATGGGCTTGGCGGGATAGGCCTCCTGCGCCAGTGCGGGCGCGACGGCGCAAGCCAGGACGGCGCAGGCGAGCAGCGCGCGGCGGGTGGGAACGGTGGTGGGCATGGGAGGGGCTTTCGGGGATATCAGGCCGCCTTGGCGGCGTTCAGCGTGTCGCGCGTCTGCTGCGCCACGCGGCGCGCAGCCGCGGCAAAGTCGTCGCCCTGCGAGGCATACAGCACCGCGCGGGACGAGTTGATGACGATGGGCCCGCCGCCGATGCTGGCCGCCCGCACCGTGGCCACGGCGTCGCCGCCCTGCGCGCCCACGCCGGGGATCAGCAACGGCAGCGTCGGCGCCACCGCGCGCACGCGCTCGATCTCGCTGGGCCGGGTGGCGCCCACCACCAGGCCGAGCTGGCCATTGGTGTTCCACGGGCCCTGGGCCTGCCGCGCCACATGCTCGAACAGCTGCGGGTTGCCCGGCACATCGGCCAGCACGCGGGCCTGCAGGTCGTCGCCGCCGGGGTTGGAGGTGCGGCACAGCAGGAAGGCGCCCTTGCCGTGGTAGGCCAGGTAGGGCTGGATGGTGTCGAAGCCCATGAACGGCGACAGCGTGACCGCGTCGGCGCCGTAGCGCTCGAAGGTCTCTATGGCGTACTGTTCGGCGGTGGAGCCGATGTCGCCGCGCTTGGAGTCAAGGATCACCGGCACCTGCGGCGCCGTGCGGCGCATGTGCTCCATCAGCTTCTCGAGCTGGGCCTCGGCGCCGCGCGCCGCGAAGTAGGCGATCTGCGGCTTGAAGGCGCAGGCCAGGTCGGCCGTGGCATCGACGATGGCGGCGCAGAAATCGTAGATCCGGGAGGCATCGCCCTTCCAGGCGCCGGGAAAGCGCGAGGGCTCGGGGTCCAGGCCCACGCAGAGCATGGAGTCGTTGTGGGTGCCCGCGGCACGCAGTTGCTCGAGAAATTGCATGGGGTGGGATTGTAAATCGCGGGGCCGCGCAGGCCCATGGCGGCGGGCCGCTGCACGAAACCGGCGGCATGGGTACCATCAGGCCCCATGCCCAAGCTCTCCCAAAAACAACTGATAACACTGGTGCTGCTCACGCTGACCTGGGGCGTCAACTGGCCGGTCATGAAACTCGGGGTGCAGGACTTTCCGCCGCTGACCTTCCGCGCCATCTGCATGGTGCTGAGCCTGCCGGTAATGGCCGCGGCACTGGCGGCGATGAAGGTGCCGTTCCGGGTGCCGCGCGAACACTGGGGCCGCGTGCTGCTGCTGGGCCTGGTCAACATGGTGCTGTGGCACTCGCTGATCATCGTGGCCGTGCCCATGCTGTCGAGCGGCCGCGCGGCCATCCTGGGCTATACCATGCCCATCTTCTCGGCCATGCTGGGCGCCTGGATCTGGGGCGACCGGCTCGCCCCCCGCGCCTGGCTGGGCGTGGGCGCCGCGGCCTGCGGCGTGATGCTGCTGCTGTGGAACGAGTTCGACAAGCTGGGCGGCCGCCCCACCGGCGTGGCGCTGATGCTGATTGGCGCCAGCACCTGGGCCCTGGGCACGCAGCTGCTGCGCCGCGCCACCCTGCCCGTGCCCACGCTGACGCTGGCCTTCTGGATGACGGTGGAGACCACCATCGCGCTCGGGCTGCTGAGCGTGGTCTTCGAGCACGGCCGCTGGCAGGCGCCGCCCGCGTTCACCGTGGGCGCCATCGCCTTCAATGCGCTGCTGGTGATCGGCTTTGCGCAGGTGGCCTGGTTCTACCTGGCACGCAGCCTGCCGCCGCTGGCCTCGACGCTGAGCGTGATGATGATCCCGGTGCTGGGCGTCTTCAGCGGCGCGATCTGGCTGAACGAGCAGCTGCACTGGCAGGACTGGGCCTCGGTGGCGCTGATGATGGTGGCGATCGCCTCGGTGCTATGGCCCACGCAGGCGGACGCGGCCGACAAAAAAGCCGCCCCGTGACCGGGGCGGTATGGACTGCTCTGCGGCAGGCCGCGATCAGCGCGAGTTGCCCAGCAGGCGGTTCACGTCGCGGTCGTTGGGCAGCGCGTAGTCGTAGCCGGTGATGATGCGGCTGTCCTCGGTTCGCACGAGCTTGAGGCTCACATAGGTGTAGCCGGCGGCGGGCGAATAGGTGCCCACCAGCACCAGCACGGCGCGGTGGTTGCGGGCGATGTCGCGCACCTCGCGCGACAGCAGCAGCTCGCCCGTGCCTTCGCGCACATAGACGTCGCCGCGCAGCTTCATTTCCTTGACGTTGAAGCCGCGGGCCGCCATCTGCGTCGCGTACTGCTCGGACAGCGTGCGGCCCAGCGGCGCCGACGTGCCCAGGTTGTTGACGTTGACCACCGTGGCCACCAGCACCGGGCCGCCGGCCAGCAGCTGCGGGTCGAGGTTGGCGGTGAGCTTGGCGATGGCGTCCTGGCCGCTGGCCAGGAAGGCGTTGTCGGCGGCCGTCTGGTAGGTGGGCTCGGAGCGCAGCGTGGCGACCGACTGCGCGGGCTGGCTGGAGCAGCCGGCCAGCAGGGCGGCCGCCGCGGCGATGGCGAGGGAGGCGGCGCGCATCATTGGTTCACCACCTTCATGCTGACGGCGCGCGGCGGCACGAGGCGGGCGAACTGGCCGGCGACCGCGTTGTCCACATAGTAGATGTTGGACTTGCGCGCCACGTACTGGCCCTGGCGGGTGACGCCGGAGGTCAGCAGCACCTCGGTGTAGGCCGGGCCGCCGGCGGCGGTGCTGGCGCTGTAGTCGCTGCCCAGCGCTTCGCCGAAGCCATTGGAGCGGCCGCCGCCGATCTGGGCGTCGCCGTGGTGCAGCACGTTGTGGTGCACGACCTGGGCATCGTAGTTCAGTTCGAGCTGCTGGCCGCCCTTGTCGTAGACGGAGGCGCCGCGCTGCACCAGCTTGGTCACGAGCAGTTCGCGGAAGGCGGCGTCGAAGGCGCTCGGGTGCTGGGGCAGCGCCACGTGCATCGGCGTCTTGGGCGACAGGCCGTTGCGCTCCAGCGTGGCCAGGGTCTCGGCGGCCACGTCGTTGGCCATCAGGTCCCAGTGGCCGGCGGCACGTACCTTGTACTGCTGGGGCTGCGGGTAGTAGTTGCTGGCGCCGGGGATGGGCGCCTCGGCGCACCCGCTCATTGCCACGACCGCGCTGGCGAGCGCGGCCATCCCTATGGTCTTATACAAAGCCATGTTTTCCCTCCTCTGAATAAAGCATGGGGCAGGCGCATGCGCCTGCCCTGATTCGGCTTCATTCTCCGGGGCCTGCCTTACAAAAACAAGCAAAATTGGCCGCGCCCGGTTGCAGGCGCTAGCATTTTGTTGTTTTTGTTCACATTTGCAGAATCAGGCTGCGGCGCGCTTTTCCAGGATCTCGAACGCGGGCAGCTGCTTGCCTTCCAGCACCTCCAGGAAGGCACCGCCGCCGGTGGAGATGTAGCCCACCTGGTCTTCGATGCCGTACTTGGCGATGGCCGCCAGCGTGTCGCCGCCACCGGCGATGCTGAAGGCGCTGGACTCGGCGATGGCCTGCGCGATGGCCTTGGTGCCGCCCGCGAACTGGTCGAACTCGAACACGCCCACCGGACCGTTCCAGACGATGGTGCCGGCGCTCTTGAGCTGCGCGGCGAGTTTGGCCGCGGTCTCGGGGCCGATGTCCAGGATCATGTCGTCGTCCTCGACCTCGGTGGCCTTCTTGACGGTGGCGGGCGCATCGGCGGCGAAGGTCTTGGCCACGACCACATCGGTCGGGATCGGCACGTCGGCACCGCGCGCCGCCATGGCGGCGATCACGGCCTTGGCCTCGCCCAGCAGGTCGGCCTCGGCCAGGCTCTTGCCGATCTTCAGGCCCGCGGCCAGCATGAAGGTGTTAGCAATGCCACCGCCGACGATGAGCTGGTCCACGTTCTTGGCCAGCGACTGCAGGATGGTCAGCTTGGTCGAAACCTTGGAGCCGGCGACGATGGCGGCCAGCGGGCGCTTGGGATTGGCCAGGGCCTTGGTGATGGCGTCGATCTCGGCCGACAGCAACGGGCCGGCGCAGGCCACGGGCGCGTATTCGGCGATGCCGTAGGTCGTGCCCTCGGCGCGGTGGGCGGTACCGAAGGCGTCGTTCACGTAGATGTCGCAGAGCTTGGCCAGCTTCTGCGCCAGCTCGGGCTTGTTCTTCTTCTCGCCGACGTTCAGGCGGCAGTTCTCCAGCAGCACGACCTGGCCGGGCGCGACCTGCACGCCGTCGACCCAGTTGGCGACCAGCGGCACCCCATTTTCATAGGGTTGGCCCAGCAGTTCACCGAGGCGCTTGGCCACGGGGGCCAGCGAGTCCTCGGGCTTGAATTCGCCCTCGGTGGGACGGCCCAGGTGGCTGGTGACCATCACCGCGGCACCGGCCTTCAGCGCCATCTCGATGGCGGGCACCGAGGCGCGGATGCGCGTATCTTCGGTGATGTTGCCGGCATCGTCCTGCGGCACGTTCAGATCGGCGCGGATGAAGACGCGCTGGCCCTGCACGCGGCCCTGGGCGCAGAGGTCGGAGAAGCGGAGAATGTTCATGGCACGGTTCCCAAGTCAAAGCAATTGGGCGGCATTGTAGAAGCCCGGCCGCGCCCCTCCAGTCGCCGGGGCGGCGGCTTTCATAGCCAAAATAGCCTCCAGCGCTTGCTGCACAAGCGCCAGCAGCTATTGTTTTTGCAATCTACCAGCCCAGGCCGATGTGCAACGGCAGGTACACCGCCATGCCCGCGATGATGGTGCCGAGGATGCCGCGCCGCTTGAAGTAGTACACCGTGGCGCACAGCACGGCGGGCAGGCGCGCATCGGCCAGCGTGGAGATCAGCTGGCCCTGGCTCATCAGCACCTCGGGCGCGATCACCGCGGTGAGCGCGGCCAGCGGCGCGTACTTGAGGCCGCGCTTGAGCCAGTCGGGCATGGGCAGCTCGCGCTCGGGGATCATGAAGAACGCCCGCGTGACGATGGTGATCGCCGTCAGCCCGACGATGGCGATGATCTGCCACAGCTCTTCGCTCATCGCCAGTGCTCCTCGCGCAGCGGCACTTCGCTGCTCTCGCCACTGGGCCGCTCGGGCCCGGGCGACGGCAGCGAGCCGCTCTTGGGTATGACCACCACCTTGGGCTTGCGGCCGGGGTGCGCGGCCATCTCCATCATCAGGCCCACGGCCACCGCGCAGACGATGGCCACCAGGATGTTGAGCTTGAGCGGCAGCCCGTAGGCCGCCACGGCCGCGCCCGCGGCGACGATGGCGGCGGCATGCGAGGCGCGGTCGAACAGCATGGAGTACAGCACGCCCATCAGCGCCAGCACGCCGGCGAAGCCCAGGCCCCAGGTCAGCGGCACCACGTTGGCCAGCAGGATGCCGGCGATGGAGAACACCTGCCAGACCACGAAGTTGGTGAGCGCCGCGCCCCAGAAGAAGTAGATCTGCTGCGGCTTGGCCACCGGCGCGTGGTAGCGCTTCATGAAGGCGACGAAGATCACGTCGCCGCTGAAATAGCCGATCGCCAGCCGGTGGCGCAGCGGCAGGTGGGCGAAGTAGGTACGCCACATGCTCGACAGGATGACGAAGCGCAGGTTCACGCAGGCGGCGGCGAACCAGACCACCCACAGCGGCGCGCCCGCCGTCATCAGCGGCAGCACGGCCAGCTGCGCGCTGCCGGCGTAGACGGTGAGTGTCATGAAGATGGCCACCGGCGCCGACAGCCCGGTCTTGACCATGGCCACACCGGTGACCAGCGCCCAGGCGGCGATGCCCACGGCGGTGCCCGCCATGTCGATCGCGCCGGCGCGAAAGCTCAGGTGCTGGGTGGCTCGCCGCAGCGCCTGCCAGCTCATGCGGGATCGCTGCCCAGACGCATGCCGGCCGCCAGCGGAAAGCCGCGCAGGAAGTCAGCCGCCGGCAGGCGCTTGCCGCCGGCGCGCTGCAGCTGCGTGAGGCGCAGCGCGCCATCGCCGCAGGCCACCGTCACGCCCTGGTCGCTGACCGACAGAATCTGGCCAGGAGCCGCATCAGCCGTGCGCGAACTGCTATCAACCGCATAGTCCCAGAGCTTGATGGTCTCGCCGTTGGCCTCGGTCGAGGCGGCGGGGAAGGGGTTGAAGGCCCGGATGCGCGCGCCGATCTGCGCGGCGCCCTGGCTCCAGTCCACCGTGCTCTCGGCCTTTTCGATCTTGTGCGCGTAGGTGACGCCTTCGCTCGGCTGCGGCGTGCGCGTGAGGCCACCGCAGGCCGCGATCTCCAGCGCCTCGACAATCATCCGCCCACCCAGCTCGGCCAGGCGGTCGTGCAGCGAGGCCGTGGTGTCGTGCGCGGCGATGGCAAGCTTTTCGACCAGCAGCATGTCGCCGGTGTCCAGGCCCGCATCCATCTGCATGATGGTCACGCCGGTCTCGGCATCGCCGGCCTCGATGGCGCGGTGGATGGGCGCCGCGCCGCGCCAGCGCGGCAGCAGGCTGGCGTGGATGTTCAGGCAGCCGAGGCGCGGCAGGTCGAGCACCCACTGCGGCAGGATCAGGCCGTAGGCGGCCACCACCATCGCGTCGGCCCGGGAGGCCAGCAGGGCCTCGCGCGCGGCGGCGGCCTCGTCGGGGTACTTGCCGTCCAGGCGCAGGCTGCGCGGCTGCTGCACGGCGATGCCGTGCTCCAGCGCGCACTGCTTGACGGCCGAGGCCTGCAGCTTCATGCCGCGGCCGGCAGGCCGGTCGGGCTGGGTCAGCACCAGCGGCACCTCGAAGCCGGCGGCCAGCAGGCGCTGCAGGGCGACACGGGCGAAATCCGGCGTGCCGGCAAAGACGATTCTCATAATTCAGGGTTCCACGGGGCGGCAAGGCGCCCCAGGGGGAAGGTGGCAGGCCGCCCGCGGCGGCTCACTTGCCGGGGTCCCGGGGCTCGGGCATGGGCTCGTCGGTGAACATCAGCCGGCGCGCCACGCCCTGGGGATCGACATGCACATGGGCCAGGCGCTTGATGTTGTCCTGCCACAGGCGGTAGGTGTAGATGCGGCCATCGAAGCTGTACACGCCAGTGATCTCCATCGGCGGGCCGAAGTCCTGCAGCAGCTGCTGCACGGTGTACTGGCCCATGGGGATGGCGCCGAAGCGCTCGGCCGTGAGCACCTGCTCGGTCTTGAGCAATCGGCCGCCCGCGTCGAAGCTGAGCTGGAAGGCCTCGCGCCCCATGGGCTGGGTGGTGTAGGTCAGGCGCTGGCCGCCGCCGGGCAGCGGCACCGTGGCCGATGGCGGGCCCAGCTTGGCCTGCACCTGCGCCTCGGTGTCGCCGGGCTTGAACTGCGTGGGATAGGCGCAGCCGGCCAGCAGCAAGGCCAGCCCCGCCACCGCGGCCAGGCCAACCCTGCGGAGGGAGTGCGCCAGCATGCTCAGGCCCCTGCCAGTTCGCGCTTTTGCTGCTTGAGCAGCTTGGTCTTGATGCGGTTCTTCTTGAGCGGCGACAGGTATTCGACGAAGACCTTGCCCAGCAGGTGGTCCATCTCGTGCTGGATGCAGATGGCCTTGAAGCCCTCGGCCTCGATCACGCGCTCCTGGCCGTGCTCGTCGAGCGCCTTGACCTTGACGGCCACCGAGCGCTCCACGCCGTCGTAGATGCCGGGCACCGACAGGCAGCCCTCGTCGCCGAGCTGCTTCTCTTCGCTGGCCCAGAGCAGCTCGGGGTTGATCAGCACGAAGGGCTGGTCGCGCTCTTCCGACACGTCGGCCACGATGATGCGCTCATGCACATCCACCTGCGTGGCGGCGAGGCCGACGCCGTTGGCGTCGTACATGGTGGCGAACATGTCCTGCACCAGCGCCCGCACGCGGTCGTCCACCACCGCCACGGGCTTGGCGACCTTGAACAGGCGGGAATCGGGGTAGCAAAGAATGGGCAGAATGGGCATGGCGGAATCCGTGAATGTCGTTATTTTCGCAACTTTCGCGGGCCGGCGCAGGCCGGCATTGCAATAATCATTGATCGATCAAGGGCTTGGCCTGAGAATCTGTGACGATATTAACGATTTGTTGCCGGCGCCCCGAACCATCTTCAAGACAGGCGATCCACCGGCACACGAGAGGGAGTTCTTCGCCATGCAGGCACCGCATTCATTTCCCATCCTGGGCAGCGCCGTGCGCGCCGGCGCATCGCTGACGGCCTTTCTGCTGCTCGGCGCCTCGGCCCAGGCCGCCACGCCCGCCGCGCAGTTGCCGGTGTCTTCGCAGCAAAAGGCCACGGCCCAACAGGTGGCCTCGCAGGGCGTGCCGCTGGCCGACCTGGCCGCCAGCGCGCCCGAGCGCTATGTGGTCAAGCCCGGCGACACGCTGTGGGACATCTCGCGCCTGTACCTGAGCCAGCCCTGGCGCTGGCCCGAGCTGTGGGGCATGAACCTGCAGGCCATCGCCAACCCGCACCTGATCTACCCGGGCCAGACCCTGTACCTGGAGCGCAGGAACGGCTTCGCCCGCCTGTCCACCGCGCAGCCGGGCGGCGCCGACGAGGTGATCCGCGTGTCGCCGCAGGCGCGGGTGCTGAGCCTGGCGGACAGCGCGCTGCCCACGATCAACCAGCGGCTGATCGACACCTTCATGGTCGAGCCCGAGGTGCTGGCCGAGGGCGAGATCGAGCGCGCGCCGCGCCTGGTGGCCGCGGCGCAGACGCGCACCCTGCTGTCGCCCGGCGACCGCGTCTATGCCCGCTCGTCGGGCGGCCCGGCGCTGCAGACGCCCGGCGAGCGCGAGCTGTACCGCATCTTCCGCAAGGCCGTGCCGATGAAGGATCCGGAGACCGGCGCCATCCTCGGCTACGAGGCGCAATACCTGGGCCGGGCGCGCCTGGTGCGCGGCGAGTCCACGCTCACTTCGCTGGACGCCAAGGGCAACCGCATGACCGACCCGGTGCCGGCCACGCTGGACATGGTGACGGTGAAGGCCGAGGTGCGCATCGACGACCGGCTGCTGCCCATGCCGCGCAGCAACTTCCGCAGCTACGTGCCGCATGCGCCGGACGAAAGCCTGCAGGGCAGCGTGGTGTCGATCTACGGCAACGACGCGGTGGACACGGCGGCCAAGAACCAGGTGATCGCGATCAACCGCGGCACCGTCAACGGCATCGAGCCCGGCCATGTCTTCCGCCTGATGACTAACGGCGCGCGCATCGAGGACAAGACGGACGCGGACAAGACCGTCATCAAGCTGCCCAACGAGTACAACGGCCTGGCCATGGTGTTCCGTACCTTCGACCGCGTCTCCTACGCGCTGGTCCTTGAAGCCCGCGAAGGCGTGCGCGTGGGCGACGCGCTGATTTCGCCCAGCTACAACCCCTGACCTGATGGCGCCCGAGGAGCTCCACGGCTGGCTGCGTCTGTTGACCACGCCGGGCGTGGGCAGCGGCACGGCGCGGCGCCTGCTGGCGCGCTTCGGGCTGCCGGCCTCGGTCTTCGCGCAATCGGCGGCCAGCCTCGAGGCCTGCGTCTCGCCGGCGCTGGCCCAGGCGCTGCTGCGGGAGCCCGAGGGCCTTGCGCCGCTGTTCGAGGCCACGGCGCGCTGGCTCACCGAAGCCCCACCGCCGGGCACGCGCCGCCACATCGTGACGCTGGGCGACCCGGACTACCCCGCGCTGCTGCTGGAGACCGCCGACCCGCCAGTGCTGCTGTATCTGCTGGGCGCGCAGCGCTGGTTCGACGGCGCCAACCAGCACCTGCGCGGCTGGCCCGGACAGGCGCTGGCTCTGGTCGGCAGCCGCAATCCCACGCCGCAAGGCAAGCAGAACGCGCAGGCCTTCGGCCGCGAGCTGGCCGGGCGGGGCTTTTGCATCGTCTCGGGCCTGGCGTTGGGCGTGGACGCGGCGGCGCATGAAGGCGCGCTCACCCACGAAGGCGCCGAGGATGCGCCCTGCACCATCGCCGTCGTCGGCACCGGGCTGGACCGCGTCTACCCGCGCGGCAACCATGCGCTGGCCCAGCGGATCGCAGCCCAGGGCCTGGTCGTGAGCGAGTACCCACTGGGCACGCCGCCGCTGGCAGGCAACTTTCCCCGGCGCAACCGCATCATCTCGGGGCTGGCGCGGGGCACGGTCGTGATCGAGGCCGCGACCGAGTCGGGGTCGCTGGTCACTGCGCGCCTGGCCAGCGAGCAGGGGCGCGAGGTGTTCGCGCTGCCCGGCTCCATCCATTCGCCACAGTCGCGCGGCTGCCATGCGCTGATCCACCAGGGCGCGAAGCTGGTGGAGCGCGTGGACGACATCCTCGAGGAGCTGGCCCTACCGGCCGCCAGGCCTGCGCCTTCGACGCCGCCGCCATCGCCTGCCCCCGCCGAACCCGGCGACGGCCTGCTGGCGCAGATGGGGCACGAGCCGGTGGACCTGGACGCGCTGGTGGCGCGCACCGGCCTGGATGCCGCCCGGCTGCAGGCGCAGCTGCTGGAGCTGGAGTTGGAGGGCCTGGTGGCGCGCATGCCCGGCGGGCTGTTCCAGCGCGTGGGGCAGGCTTGACCTCAAAAAACCATAGCTGCTAGCGCATGCTAGCAGCCAGCTTCAGATATTTTTCTATCTGAAACCCTTGCATGGCAAGCGCCAGCAGCTCTCTTTTTTGAAATTACTGGAGCAAGCGCTCGGGATTGGCCTCGATCTTGGCCAGCGCGTCGCGCGAGGCCCGGGCGGTGATGCCTTCCAGTTCGCGCGGCGCGAGCAGGCCGGCCTGCAGGTAGCCGGCCAGGCGCTGCAGTTGGAACAGGAAGCAGAAGCCGTTCGGCGCGGCAAACAGGTGCAGCTGCTGGCGCTTGCTCTGCCACACGTACTGCGCCTGGATCGGCGAGCCGTTGTGGTCCAGCAGGAACCAGTGCCCCAGCAGCAGCGCGCGCGCCCATTCCAGCGCCTCGGCCGGCGCCTCGCTGGCGTTGTCGGCGATGACGTGGATGGTGTTGGCGTCGATGCCGAGCAGCAGCTCGATGCTGTCCGCACTGAGCGGGTAGTCGTCGGTCACCACGTCGTCGAGCGCGTCTTCGAGATGCTCCAGCCGCTGGGCGATGGCGTCGATGTGCTGGCGCGAGATCTCCGCGGTCTTGGCCAGGAAGGCATCGGCCAGCGTGTCGGTCAGCGCCTTGACCACGGCCTCCTGCGCCTCGTCCACCACACCCGCCAGCGCCAGGCCCTGGCGCAACAGGCCCAGCAGCTGCGGCAGCTGGCGCATCACCTGGGCGCGCTCTTCCTTCGACGACTTGGCCGACGCCGACCAGACCAGGTCGGCCGCCGCCTGCTTGTAGCGCAGCGTGGTCTCGTGCTGGGCGCCGAAGCGCACGGCCGACACCGCCAGCACCTCGGACCAGCGGCGGAACAGGAAGTCGCGGATCTCGTCGCGGATCGGCATGCCGGCCAGCATGTCGCGCAGCTGGATGGTGTACTGGATGGCCAGCGTCTCGCGGTGCTCCACACGCTCGGCCAGGCTGACCAGGGTGCGCGTCTGCGGCGACTGCTGCAGCGATTTCTCGAGGAACTGCTGGAACTCCTTGAGCACCAGCTGGAACACGCGGCTGCCGGTCTCGGGGTACTGCTCGATGACCTGCACGATGCGCCGGATCTCGGCCTCCACCGCCGCGCCGCCCAGCTCGGCCGCCTCGAAGCCCAGCACGCAGGCGCCCATGCGGTCGATCAGCTGGCGCGCGGGGTGCTCCAGGTCGTTGAAGAACTCGGGCTCGGCCAGCGCCACGCGCAACACCGGCACCTGCAGGCGCGCGAACCAGATGCGCACGCTCTGCGGAATGCGCTCCTCGTGCAGGATGCTCTGGAACATCAGCGCCACGATCTCGATGATGGCCTTTTCTTCTTCGCTGGTGGCCACCTGCTTGAGCGCGGTCGACTGCTGGCGCACCGCCAGCGCGACCGGGCCGATGAGCTGGGCCGCCGGCACCATGCCCACGCCGGCCACGCCCTGCGCCGTCTGGAACCAGGTCGACTGCAGCACCGTCTGGCCCGCCGCCAGCGCCTGCTGCAGCGCAGGCGTCGGCACCCAGCCGACAGGCACCGCTACGGCGCCCTCGGCCATGGACACGGAGGGGCCACCGCCGCCCAGGAACTGCCGCAGCTGCGCCATCACCTGCGAGGCCCGCTGCCGCGCCTGGGCAAAGGGCTGGGCCGCAAAGGGCTGCGGCCCGGCACCCGGCGCGCGGTAGCCGGCGGGCAGGCTCTGGCCCGCCACCACCATCGGAGCACCGTAGCCGCTGGGCACCGCCATGCCCGCCGGCCAGGTCCCGGGCGCGGCGGCGGCAAAACCGCTGGGAGCGCCGGGCGCCGGTGCCGGCGCAGCGGCCTCGGCCCCCTCGGCCCGCTTGATGCGGTAGGCGCGCAGGTCCTCGGCGCTGGCCGCCTGGCTGTCGGCATAGAACTGCCGCACGGCCTCGTAGGGCGGCTGCAGCCAGCGCCGCAGCTGCATCCGCAGCTCCGGCAGGGCCACCGTCCAGGCCTCCTGGCCCAGGCCGGCCTGGTGCCAGGCGTCGACCACGCGCACGCAGACGGATTCCGGCCGCAGGATGTCCGCCGCGGGCAGCTCTTCGTCTTCGAGGAATTGGGTGGTGCGGCGCACCACGTCGAATGCGGGGGCCAGATGCTCCAGCAGCTGCTGGGCCAGGTGGGATGCCGCGATGCGGCCATCCATGGCCGCGTCCGACATCAGCTCCAGCGTCGACTCGGTGAACGGGCGCGGCGCCGGGTCGGCCTGCTCGTCGGCCAGAAAGCTCTGGCGCAGCGACTTCACCACGCCCGCCGTCCAGGCCTCGTGCAGCGCCGTCAGCTCGTCATGGGCGGAGCGTAGCGCGACATGGGTGCGCTTGTCGTCCTCGCCCGGGTGCGAGAGGCCCCGGGCCAGGTCCTGCAGCAGCGCCTGGACCAGCCCGGGCACGCCCGCGCACAGGCCGCCGACAAAGCGCAGCCGTGCCTGCCGCGCAAGCCTGCGCCGGGCCTGCGGCTGGCGTTGGGCCGGAACGGGGGCGGCAACCATGGCTACGCTCTGCGTGGGACGGCAGGGCGATGCCTTATACCGTCGCCCCCGCGTTGGGATCGTTCGGGTCCAGGTCCTTCTTGGTGGTCTTGACCAGGTCCTCGCGCTTGACGCCCAGCCACATCGCAATGGCGGCCGCCACGAACACCGACGAGTAGATGCCGAACAAGATGCCGATGGTCAGCGCCAGCGCGAAGTAGTGCAGGCTGGGGCCGCCGAAGAAGAACATCGACAGCACCGTGGCTTCGGTCGAGGCGTGGGTGATGATGGTGCGGCTCATGGTCGAGGTGATGGCGTGGTCGATCACCTCGGCCGTCGAGAGCTTGCGGAACTTGCGGAAAGCCTCGCGGATCCGGTCGAAGATCACCACCGACTCGTTCACCGAGTAGCCCAGCACCGCCAGGATGGCCGCCAGCACCGCCAGCGAGAACTCCCACTGGAAGAAGGCGAAGAAGCCCAGGATGATGACCACGTCGTGCAGGTTGGCGATGATGGCCGCCACGCCGAACTTCCATTCGAAGCGGATGGCCAGGTAGACCGCAATGCCCAGCACCACCATGCCCAGCGCCATCAGGCCGCCATGCACCAGTTCGTCGCCCACCGAGGGGCCGACGAATTCGCTGCGCTGCAGCGTGACGTCGGGGCTCGCGGCCTTCAGCACGCCCATCACCTTCTCGCTCTGCTGCGACGAGGTCACGCCCTTTTCGGACGGCAGGCGGATCATCACCCGATCGGCACTGCCCACGTTCTGCACCAGCACGTCCTGGTAGCCCAGGCCGGACATCTGCTCGCGGATCTTGCCCACGTCGGCCGGCTGCTGGTAGGCCACCTGCATCACGGTGCCGCCGGTGAACTCCACCGACAGGTGCAGGCCGCGCGTGACCAGGAAGAACACGGCCAGCGCGAAGGTGATGAAGGAGATCGCGTTGAAGATCAACGCGTGCTTCATGAACGGGATGTCCCGCTTGATTCGGAAAAATTCCATGTTCCGACTCCCTCTTTATTTCTTGACCGAGGCCACCGAGCGGTGCTCGTCGCCCTGGGGCTTCCAGACCTGGCCGATGGACACGCTCTTGAGCTTCTTGCGCCGGCCGTACCACAGGTTGACCAGGCCGCGCGAGAAGAACACGGCCGAGAACATGCTGGTCAGGATGCCGATGCAGTGCACCACGGCAAAGCCGCGCACCGGGCCGGAGCCGAAGGCCAGCAGCGCCAGGCCGACGATCAGCGTGGTCACGTTCGAGTCGAGAATCGTGTGCCAGGCGTGCTCGTAGCCCGCATGGATGGCGGCCTGCGGCGAGGCACCCGCGCGCAGTTCCTCGCGCACGCGTTCGTTGATCAGCACGTTCGAGTCGATCGCCACGCCCAGCGCCAGCGCCATGGCGGCGATGCCCGGCAGCGTCAGCGTGGCCTGCAGCATCGACAGGATGGCCAGCAGCAGCAGCAGGTTCACGATCAGTGCGATCGACGAGATCACGCCGAAGATCATGTAGTAGATGCACATGAAGATCGCCACCGCGATGAAGCCGCCGACCACGCTGTGGATGCCAGCCTCGACGTTTTCCTTGCCCATGCTCGGGCCGATGGTGTATTCCTCGATGATCTCCATCGGCGCGGCCAGCGAGCCGGCGCGCAGCAGCAGCGAGGTGTCGTTGGCTTCCTTGGTCGTCATGCGGCCGGAGATCTGCACGCGGCCGCCGCCAATCTCGGAGCGGATCACCGGTGCCGTCACGACCTGGCCCTTGCCCTTCTCGAACAACAGGATGGCCATGCGCTTGCCGATGTTCTCGCGGGTCACGTCCTTGAAGATCAGCGAGCCCTTGCCGTCCAGCGACAGGTTCACCGTCGGCTCCTGGGTCTGGCTGTCGAAGCCGGGCTGGGCATCGTTCAGGTTCTCGCCGGTCAGCACGACCTGCTTCTTGACGATGATGGTCTGGCCGTTGGCATCGCTGTATTTCTCGGAGCCGAAGGGCACCGGGCCCGAGCCCAGCTCGGCCGAGCGCGCCTCGGAGCTTTCATCGACCATGCGCACTTCCAGCGTCGCGGTGCGGCCGAGGATGTCCTTGGCCTGCGCCGGGTCCTGCACGCCGGGCAGTTGCACGACGATGCGGTCCAGGCCCTGCTGCTGGATCACGGGCTCGGCCACGCCGAGTTCGTTGATACGGTTGTGCAGGGTGGTGATGTTCTGCTTGAGCGCCTGCTCCTGCACGCTGCGCAGCGACTCGGGCTTGATGGCCGCGCGCACGGTGTAGGTCGCGCCGCTGCTCACCACGCTGGCCTGCAGGTCGGGCATGGTGTCCGCAATCAGGTTGCGCACCGTGGTGGCCGTGGCCTCGTCCTGCAGGCGCACCTCGAGCGACTGGCCCTCGCGGTTCACGCCGCCATGGCGGATCTTTTTGTCGCGCAAGGCCAGGCGCACATCGCTGACCAGCGTGTCGATGCGCTTGGTGATGGCCGCCTGCATGTCCACCTGCATGGTGAAGTGCACGCCACCGCGCAGGTCCAGGCCCAGGTACATGGGCTTGGCATGCAGCGCCGTCAACCATGCGGGCGAGCGCGAGATCAGGTTCAGCGCCACGATGTACGAAGGATCGGCGGCATCGGGGATCAGCGCGCGCTCCAGCACGCCCTTGGCCTTGAGCTGTTCGTCTTCCTTGTCAAAGCGCACGCGGATCGAGCCACCCTCGAGCGCGAGGGCCGTCGGCTGCACGCCGGCGTCCTTCAGCAGGCCCTCCACGCGCTTTTCGAGCGTCGGGTCGACCACGACCGTGGCCTTGACCGAGGCGACCTGGACTGCAGGCGCCTCTCCATAAAAATTCGGCAGGGTATAGATGATCCCCACCAGAAGCGCGATCACGATGATCGCGTACTTCCAGACCGGATAACGGTTCATGATCGCGCTGTAGCCTTACGCATTGGGGCAAAACAAAAGGCGCGCCCAGAGCCGCGCCTCGTCGGTCCTGCCAGGGTTACTTCATCGTGCCCTTGGGCAGCACCTGCGTCACGGCGCTGCGCTGCACCTGCACCACCACGCCGGAGGCCACTTCCACCTGCAGGAACTGCTCGGCCATGCCGGTCACGCGGCCGATCAGGCCACCGGAGGTCGCCACTTCGTCGCCCTTGGCCAGCGCGTCGATCATCGCGCGGTGTTCCTTCTGGCGCTTCATCTGGGGGCGGATCATCAGGAAGTACAGCACCACGAACATCAGCACCAGCGGCAGCATGCTGGTGAGCGAGGACATCATCCCGCCATTGGCAGCGGCGGCAGGGGCGGTCTGTGCGAATGCAGAGGAAATGAACAAGAGAGACTCCGATGATGGGGGATGTACAGGCGCCCGCGCCGGAACCGGCACCGGGACGCCAAAGGAATGCATTGTATGGCCTGCCATGCGGGCCGGCGCAGGGCAAAACCCATGCGGGCACCGGTTTTTGCCCTGTTTTCAAGGCATTAACCGGCCACGCTCCATGAAAAAAGCCGCCGGCACGGGCCGGCGGCTGGGAAATGGCGCGAAGCCTTGGAGTTCAGACCGTGGCGGCCGGCTGGCTCGCCGCCGGCTGGGCGGTGCCGCCCTCGCGCCACTGCGCCATCAGCCGGTCCCACTTGGCGCGGGCGGCGTGCAGGTGGCGCTCCTTCACATGGCCGAAGCCGCGGATGTCCTCGGGGATGGAGGCGATCTCCACCGCCAGCGCCAGGTTGCCAGCATCCAGCCGGGCCAGCAGCTCTTCGATGCAGCGGCGGTATTCGGCGATCAGCGCGCGCTCCATCTTGCGCTCGTCGGTGCGGCCGAAGAGGTCGAGCGCGCCGCCGCGCAGCCCCTTGAGGCCGGCCATGAAGCCGAAGGCCTTGCGCATCCACGGGCCATAGGCCTGCTTGACCAGTTCGCCCTTGTCGTTCTTCTTCGCCGTCAGCGGTGGCGCCAGGTGGTGGACGATGCGGTAGTCGCCCTCGAACATGGACGCGATCTTGTCGGTGAATTCCTTTTGCGTGTGCAGCCGGGCCACCTCGTACTCGTCCTTGTAGGCCATGAGCTTGAACAGGTAGCGCGCCACCGCCTGCGCCAGGCGGGTGCCGCTGCCGAGCTTGGCCTCGGCCGCCTGCACCTTGTCGACGAAAGCCTGGTACTCGGCGGCGTAGGCGGCATCCTGGTAGTCGGTCAGGAAGGCAACGCGCTTGTCCACCAGTTCGGGCAGTGAGGGCTTCTTGACCAGCTGGATCACCTGCGCGGCCTGGAACAGCGACTGCACATGGGCCAGGTCGTGGGCGCAGTGGCGGCCCCATTCGAATGCGGCCTTGTTGTTGTCCACCTGCACGCCGTTGAGCTCCATCGCGCGCATCAGCGCGGCGTGGCTCACCGGGATCATGCCCTTCTGCCAGGCGTAACCCAGGATCAGCGGGTTGGTGTAGATGCTGTCGCCCAGCGCCTGCGTGGCCACTTGCTCGGCATCGAACATGCCCACGCTGTCGCGGCCCACGGCGGCGAGGATGGCGGCCTCGCAGCTGGCCTCGGGGAACTGCCAGTTCGGGTTGGTCACGAACGCGGCCGTCGGCGTGTTGTGCGTGTTCAGCGCCACGAAGGTGCGGCCCTGCTGCATCGCGGCCAGCGTGGTCTTGGTGGCGGCCACGATGGGGTCGCAGCCGATGATGAGGTCGGCCTTGGCCGTGTCGACCTTGGTGGTGTAGATGGCCTCGGGGGTGTTGGCGATCTGCACGTGGCTCCAGGTCGAGCCGCCCTTCTGCGCCAGGCCGGCCGCGTCCTGCGTGATCACGCCCTTGCCTTCGAGGTGCGCCGCCATGCCCAGCAGCGAGCCGATGGTGATGACGCCGGTGCCGCCCACGCCGGCCACGACGATGCCCCAGGCCTGGGTGGCCACGGGCAGCGCCGGATCGGGCAGTGCGGGCATGCTGGCGAGGTCGCCCTTCTGTTCCTTCTTGGCCTTCTTCAGCTTGCCGCCCTCGATGGTGACGAAGCTGGGGCAGAAGCCGTCGACGCAGGAGTAGTCCTTGTTGCAGGAGCTCTGGTTGATGCGGCGCTTGCGGCCGAATTCGGTCTCCAGCGGCTCCACCGACAGGCAATTGGACTTGCTGGAGCAGTCGCCGCAGCCCTCGCACACGGCCTCGTTGATGAGGACCGTCTTGTCCGGCGTCGCCAGGGTGCCGCGCTTGCGGCGGCGGCGCTTCTCGGTGGCGCAGGTCTGGTCGTAGATGATGGCCGTCGTGCCCTTGATCTCGCGGAACTCGCGCTGGATGCGGTCCAGCTCCTCGCGGTGGTGCACGGTCACGCCGTCGGCCAGCTTCACGCCGTCGTACTTCTGCGGCTCGTCGGTCACGATCACCAGCTTGGCGACGCCTTCGGACTTGAGGCTGTTCATGATCTGCAGCACCGAGTGGCCCTCGGGGCGCTCGCCCACGCGCTGGCCGCCGGTCATGGCCACGGCGTCGTTGTACAGCACCTTGTAGGTGATGTTCACGCCGGCCGCGATGCTCTGGCGGATGGCCAGCAGGCCGCTGTGGAAGTAGGTGCCGTCGCCCAGGTTGGCGAAGATGTGCTCGTCCTTGGTGAACGGCGCCTGGCCCACCCAGGTCACGCCCTCGCCGCCCATCTGCGTGAAGGTGCTGGTCTTGCGCTCGGGCATCCAGCTCACCATGTAGTGGCAGCCGATGCCGGCCACGGCGCGGCTGCCCTCGGGCACGCGGGTGCTGGTGTTGTGCGGGCAGCCGCTGCAGAACCATGGCACGCGGTCGCCGGACTCGGTCTTGAGTTCGGCGATGCCGCGGTCGCGCGCATCGAGCACGGCCAGGCGCTCGTCCATGCGCGCCACGATGTCGCTGGGCACGCCCAGCTTCTTCAGCCGCTTGGCGATGGCACGGGCGATGATGGCCGGCGTCAGGTCGGCCTTGGGGCGCAGCAGCCAGTTCTTGCTCGGGTTGGGCATGGACCATTCGCCGCCGGAGTTGTCGCCCTCCTGCTCGTCGAACTTGCCCAGCACGTTGGGGCGCACGTCGGAGCGCCAGTTGTACAGCTCTTCCTTGAGCTGGTATTCGATGACCTGGCGCTTTTCCTCGACGACCAGGATCTCCTGCAGGCCCATCGCGAAGTCGCGGGTGATCGAGGCCTCGAGCGGCCACACCACGTTGACCTTGTGCAGGCGGATGCCGAGCTGGCGGCAGACGTCGTCGTGCAGGCCCAGGTCGGCCAGCGCCTGGCGCGTGTCGTTGAAGGCCTTGCCGCTAGCGATGATGCCGAAGCGGTCATTCGGCGTGGCGAGCACGTTGTGGTTGAGCTTGTTGGCTCGCACATAGGCCAGCGCGGCGTACCACTTGTAGTCCATCAGCCGCGCTTCCTGCTCCAGCGGCGGATCGGGCCAGCGGATGTGCAGGCCGCCGGGCGGCATCTCGAAGTCCTCGGGGATGACGATGTTCACGCGGTCGGGGTCGACCGAGATGCTGGACGAGGACTCGACGATCTCCTGAATGGTCTTCATGCCCGACCACACGCCGGCGAAGCGGCTCATCGCGAAGGCGTGCAGGCCCATGTCCAGGATGTCCTGCACGCTGGACGGGAAGAACACCGGCGAGCCCACGGCCTTGAAGATGTGGTCGCTCTGGTGCGCGGCGGTGGAGGACTTGCTGATGTGGTCGTCGGCCGCGATCGCGATCACGCCGCCGTGCTTGGCCGTGCCCGCCATGTTGGCGTGCTTGAACACGTCCACGCTGCGGTCCACGCCCGGGCCCTTGCCGTACCAGATGCCGAACACGCCGTCGAACTTCTTGCGCTCGGGATACAGGTCGAGCTGCTGCGAGCCCCACACGGCGGTTGCGCCCAGCTCCTCGTTGACGCCGGGCTGGAACTCGATGTGATTCTCTTTCAGGTACTTCTTGGCCGCCCACAGCGCCTGGTCGTAGCCGCCCAGCGGCGAGCCGCGGTAGCCGCTGATGAAGCCCGCGGTGTTCAGGCCCTGCAGCGCGTCGCGCTGGCGCTGCAGCATGGGCAGGCGCACCAGGGCCTGAACGCCGCTCATGAAGGCTCGCCCATGGTCTAGCGAGTATTTGTCGTCAAGACTGACGGTCTCCAGCGCCTTGCGGATATGTTCGGGCAGTTGGGCATTCATCGTGCGGTCTCCATCGTGGGGAGTGGCGCAGCGCCGGGATCGCCGGCACCGCGGCAGCAAGCGGTTCTTATGGCTTGGATGCCCCGGCGCGGGGCATGTTCCACCCCGTCGCCCAGGCACCCTGGTTCGATTTTGCAGTGTATGCCGCCGCGATGGAATAAAGTATTCTTTTTATTGCCGTGTTTCCGCTAGTATTTGAAAGAATCTTGCTCCATCAAGCCAAAATATGAACAACCTTGACAAATACGACCTCGCCATCCTCGAAGCCTTGCAGCAGGACGCGCGCCTGACCAACGCCGAGCTGGCCCAGCGCGTGGGCCTGTCGGCCGCGCCGTGCTGGCGACGCGTGCGGGCGCTGGAGCAGTCGGGCTTCATCAAGGGCTACCACGCGGAGATCGACCGCCACAAGATCGGCCTGGGCGTGCTGGCCTTCGTGCGGCTGGATGCGGCGCAGAACACGGCCGGCATCACGCAGAAGATGGAGGACGCGATCCGCCAGCTGCCCGAGGTCACGTCCTGCCACTACATCAGCGGCGCGGGCACCTTCGAGCTGCAGGTCGTGGCGCCCGACCTGGACAGTTTCTCGCTGTTCGTGCGCAACGTGCTGCTGCACCTGCCGAACGTGAAGGACGTGCACACCAGCTTCTCGCTGGGCGAGGTCAAGGCCAGCAGCGCGCTGCCGCTCAAGCACCTGCAGTAGTCAAAAACAATAGCTGTTAGCGCTTACTGTCATTGAATTTCAAATACAAAATCATTTGAAACCCAATAACAAAAAGCGCCAGCAGCTCTCTTTTTCTTCAGTAGCTCAGGCAGATCTTGCCGAAGTGCCGCGCCGCCTTCTGGTGCGCGAAGGCGTCGGCGATCTGCTCCAGCGGGTAGCGGCTGTCGATCACCGGGCGCCAGGCGAACTGCTCCAGCGCGCGCACCATGTCCTGCTGCTGTTCGCGGTGGCCGACGATCAGGCCCTTGAGCGTCTGCTGCTTGCGCATCAGCTCCACCGTCGGCACCTCGCCGCCAAAGCCGGTGAGCACGCCGATCAGCGCGATGTGGCCGCCCGGCCGGCAGGCGCGGATGGACTGCGGCAGCGTGCCCGGGCCGCCAACCTCGACCACGATGTCGGCGCCGCGCCCGCCCGTGGCGGCCAGCACGGCCTCGCCCCACTGCGGCGTCTCCTGGTAGTTGATGACCACTTCGGCGCCCAGCGCCTTCAGCTGCTCGGCCTTGGCATTGCTCGACGTGGTGGCGATCACGCGCGCGCCCATGCTCCGCGCCATCTGCAGCGCAAAGATCGAGACGCCGCCCGTGCCCAGCACCAGCACCGTGTCGCCCGCTTGGATGCCGGCGTCCACCACCAGCGCGCGCCAGGCCGTGAGGCCGGCGGTGGTCAGCGTCGCGGCCTCGTCGTGCGTGTAGCCCTTGGGCGCATGGGTGAAGGCCGTGGCCGGCAGGTTGACCAGCTCGCGCGCAAAGCCGTCCACGCCGTCGCCGGGCACGGTGGCAAAGGTGAAAGGTACCTGGTCGCCGGCCTGCCACTGCGGGAAGAAGCAGGACACCACGGCGTCGCCCACGGCGAATTCCGCCACGCCCGCGCCCACCGCGGTGACCACGCCGGCGCCGTCGGCCATGGGGATGCGGCCGTCGGCCGCGCCGGCACGGCCCAGCACCACGCCCAGGTCGTGGTAGTTGAGCGAGCTGGCATGGATGCGCACCTGGATCTCGCCGGCGCCGGGCGCGCCGGGCGCCGGCAGGTCGACGAGGCGCAGGTGGTCCAGGCCGCCGGGTTGCTGCAGTTGGATGGCTTTCATGGCGTTGCTTTCCTTCAGGTCAATGGATGCCATGCATGGTGCAGGCAAAGGGCGAAGCGCGCCAGAACCAACATATTTGTGGGGTAGTATTAAAAATGTAAGTATTGCGCCCGCACAGGGATCGTCCCTAGACTTCCGGCAGGAGAACCAGTCCCATGAAACGTCTGAACGGCAAGAGCGGCTGCGCCGTGGAAGTCACGCTATCGGTGATGGGCGGCACCTGGAAGCCCATCATCCTGTTCCACCTGCTGCACGGCAAGAAGCGCTTCAGCGAGCTGGGCCGCACCATTGGCGCCATCACCCAGCGCATGCTCACGCTGCAGCTGCGCGAGCTCGAAGAAGCCGGCATCGTCGAGCGCACCGTGCATGCCGAGGTGCCGCCGCGCGTGGACTACGCGCTGACCGCGCTGGGCCGCTCGCTGGAGCCGGTGCTGGTCGCCATGCGCGACTGGGGCACGGCCTACACCCAGGAGCACCTGCACGAGGACGCGCCGCCCGCGCCCTGCCCGCCGCAGGCCAAGCGGGCTTAGCGAGCTTAGCGGATCAGCGCACGGCCGTCTTGCGCGGCCACAGCGCCCACAGGCGCAGCGGCTGCTTCACGCGGCCGGCGAAGTCGCCCGCCTCATGGCCCCAGCCGGCAAAGTAGTCGGCGCGCACGGCACCGACGATGGCGCTGCCCGTGTCCTGCGCCAGCACCAGGCGGCTGAGCTGCGCCGTGGGGCCGGGCGAGGCCAGCCACACCGGCGTGCCATAGGGAATGCTCTGGCGGTCCACGGCGATGGAGCGGCCCGGCGTGAGCGGCACGCCCTGCGCCCCGTTGGGGCCGAACTCGGCGTCCAGGCCCGACAGTGGCTCCTCGCGGAAGAACACGTAGCGCGGGTTGCTCCACATCAGCTCGTTGATGCGCGCCGGGTTCTGCGCGATCCAGGCCTTGATGCCGGGCCAGGTGGCGTCGCGGATCAGGCCCTGGTCGAGCAGCCACTTGCCGATGCTGCGGTAGGGCTGGTCGTTGGTGGCGGCGTAGGCCACGCGGATCATGCGCTGCGAGCCGTCGGGCTCGGTGATGCGCACGCGGCCCGAGCCCTGGATGTGCAGCACCATCGCGTCCACCGGGTCGTTGACCCAGGCGATCACCTTGTCCTGCAGCTCGGCCTGCACCTGCGGCAGCGTCTCGATCTGCTGGCGCGTGAACCAGGGCTTTTTGCTGCCCAAGCTCGCCGGCGCGCGGTAGATCGGGATCGAGAAGCCGTTGCCCGGCAGGCGGCTGCCGTCGAGCATGGGCTCGAAGTAGCTGGTCAGCATGCCGTCGGGGTTGCCGTCGAGCGACTCGATGCGGTAGGGCTGGAAGCGCGCCTTCATCCAGGCCCGCTGCTCGTCGCCGGTGGCCAGGCTCATGCGCCGCACCTCGGAGCACAGCGCGGCGAACGGCGCGGCCGGGCGGCCGCAGCTCTTGATCCAGGCGTTCCAGGCCTCGTGCAGCGCATCGCTCTCCACGCCCGGCACCGACGACCAGTGCACCGGCACCCAGCGGCTCTTGAGCTGCTGGATCGGCGGCGGCAGCGGCTCGTTCGCATCGGGCGGCACGACCTCGATGCTGCCCGAGACCGGCGGCATGGGCGTGGTGGTGGCTGGCTCCAGCGGCACATGCGTGCTCGAGCAGGCCGAGAGGATGCCTACAATCAGCGCCACCCCCACATTGCGTAGAGAAACGATGCTATTGATTCTGTTAGAAGCGCTGCTGGCCTTGGTCATACTCGTGGCGATCGTCTGGTGGACCATGTTTGCCGGTCGGAAAAAAGGTGAAATCGTACGCAAAGAAGATCAACCGCCGCGTGAATAGGGCATCCACCACGTAGGACTGGGCCGCTTGTTCGGTGATTTTTTACCATTATTAAGCATTGGTGCTGGCATTCGCCACGCGCGCTGTTCACAATCAAAAGCCACACGGATCCTTTCCGTTTTGCTTTTTATGAGGAGTGAGTCATGAGCAAGAAAATCCTGATCTGCACCGTGGCCAGCATCGCCGTCCTGAGCGGCTGCGCCAACATGTCCGACACCCAGCGCCGCACCGCCACCGGCGCGGGCGTGGGCGCGCTGGGCGGCGCGGCCGTGGGCGCCATCGCCGGCGGCCATGCCGGCACGGGCGCCGTGATCGGCGCCGGCGTGGGTGCCCTGGGCAGCTACATCTGGTCGCAGCACATGGAAAAGCAGAAGCAGGAGATGCAGCAGGCCACGGCCGGCACCGGCGTGGTGGTGACGCAGACGCAGGACAACCAGCTCAAGCTCGACATCCCGAGCGACATCTCGTTCCAGACCAACCGCGCCGACATCCAGAGCAATTTCGCGCCCATCCTGGAGCGCTTCGCCGAAGGCCTGCGCAACAACCCGAACGCCCAGGTGCGCATCATCGGCCACACCGACAGCACCGGCACCGATGCCATCAACAACCCGCTGTCGCTGCAGCGCGCCGAGAGCACGCGCAACTACCTGACGGCCCGCGGCGTGAACGGCGCGCGCGTGCAGGTCGAGGGCATGGGCTCGCGCCAGCCGGTGGCCACGAACGACAGCTCCGAGGGCCGCGCGCGCAACCGCCGCGTGGAGATCTTCGTGGGCGAAGTCAAGCCCTCCTGATCCGCGCCGCAGCGCTACACAAGACAACGGGCCGCGAGGCCCGTTTTTTTGATAAAATATGGCTCCAGCGCTTATCCAGCAAGCGCCAGCAGCTATCTTTTTTGAGAATCCGACTGCGCACCCAGACCCACCCACTGGCTGTCGCGCAGCAGGTTGGCCAGCTCCACCGCGGACTTGACCTGCATCTTGTCGAACACGCGCGCGCGGTGCACCTCGACCGTGCGCACGCTGATCGCGAGCTGGTCGGCGATGAGCTTGTTGGGCAGGCCGTCGATCACCAGGCGCATCACGGCCTGCTCGCGGTCGGTCAGCTCGTCGACGCGGGCGCGCACCTGCTCGTGCTCGCGCATGCCGTCGAGGAAGGCGGCCGATGCCTCCAGCGCCTGCTCCACGCGGTCGACCAGCGCGTTGTCGGAAAACGGCTTCTCGCAGAAGTCGAAGGCGCCGCGCTTGACGGTGGCCACCGCGGTGGGCACGTCGGCATGGCCGGTCAGGAAGATCACCGGCAGACCAGCGATGTCGCCGCGCTCGACCATGCGCTCGAACAGCGCCAGGCCGCTCATGCCGGTCATGCGCACGTCGAGCAGCACGCAGGCCGGGTCGCGCTGCGGGCAGCTGCGCGCCGCGAGCATGGCATCGAAGGCCTCGGCCGAGTCGAAGCCTTCGCTCACCAGGCGGCGCGAGCGCAGCAGCCAGGCCAGCGCCTCGCGCACGCCGGCGTCGTCATCCACGATGTATACGGTTGCATTCAGAAGGGGCATCACTCTCCAGGATCGTTGCGCCAAGCGGGCATGGTAAAGCTGAACACGGTGCCGCGCGGCTCGTTGGCGCGGTAACTGAGGAAACCGCCATGCTGCTCCACCACGGTGCGGCACAGGCTCAGGCCCAGGCCCATGCCCTCTTCCTTGGTGGTGAAGAAAGGCGTGAACAAGCGCTTTTCCACATCGGCGGGAATGCCCTCGCCGCTGTCGGCCACGACGAACTCCACCCAGGCCCGGCCCGCCGTGCTAGAGGCGCGGCGCACCGCGATCTGCAGGCGGCGCTCGATGCAGCCGGGCACGTCCATGGCCTGCATGCCGTTGCGGCTGAGATTGAGCAGCACCTGCTCGACCATGGTGCGGTCGCAGTACACCGGCGGCACGTCCAGGGCCACGTCCAGGGCCACGTCGACGCGCAGCTTGTGGGCCTGCAGGCGCACCAGCGGCAGGATGGCGTCGATCAGCTCCTGCGGGGGCACCGATTCGCGCGACTGGTCGCGGCGGCGCACGAAGTCGTGCACGCTCTTGATGACCTTGCCCGCGCGCTCGGCCTGCTGGGCGATGCGCTCGACGGCCATGCGCACGTCGGGCAGGTCGTGGCGCAGCGTGGCCTCGTCGGCATCGGGCGGCAGCAGGTTGAGCGTGCCCGTGGCGTAGCTGGAGATCACGGCCAGCGGCTGGTTCAGCTCGTGGCTGAGCAGCGAGGCCATCTCGCCGACCATGGCCAGGCGCGCCGAGGCCTGCAGCCGCTCTTGCTGGGCGCGCGACAGCTCCTCGACGCGGCGCTGCTCGCTGATGTCCACCACCGCGCTCATCCAGCCCGTGTGCTGGCCGGTGGCGGTGATCAGCGGCGCCTCGAAGACCAGCACCGGAAAGCGCGTGCCGTCCCGGCGCATGAACACCGACTCGTAGCGCTCGCGCGGCGGCGCCATGTCGGTGTAGCGCGTGCGGTGCCGCTGCAGGTATTCGTTCACCCGCTCGGGCGGCCAGTAGAGCGCGGGAATGTGCTGCTCCAGGATCTCCTCGGCCGTGAGGCCGACCATCTCGCAGAACGCCGGGTTCACGTAGGTGGTGTGGCCGCGCAGGTCGCGCGCGCGCAGGCCGGTGACCAGCGAGTCCTCCATGGCCTTGCGGAAGGCCAGCGCGTCGCCCAGGTCGCGCTCGGCCTTGAGGCGGCGGCGGTTGTCGCGCACCAGCACCACCAGCACGGTGATCAGCGCGATCGACATCACCGCCACCAGCGCGGTGAGCACGTTGGGGAACAGGTTGGGCGCCGCGTGCCAGCTGTCCACGCGCAGCACCAGCGTGGTGCCGGGCAGGTCCAGCAGCTGCTGCGAGGTGAACACCCGCGTGCCGCGCCGCGTGGTGCTGAGGCTGGCCAGGCGCGTGCCGTCGGGCTCGGTGAACGAGATCTCGTGGTTGCGCCGCAGCTTGTCGCTGACCAGGTCGGTGAGCACGTTCTGCAGCACGTAGGTGGCCACGACAAAGCCATGCAGCTGGCCGCCGGTGGCCACCGGCACGCACAGCTCCACCAGTTCCGCGCCGGTACCGTTGCCCAGCGAGAGGAAGTAGCTGCCCGAGTACGACGGCGCACCCGAACGCTGCGCACGCACGCAGGCGGTATAGCTGTCGGAGTTCGCGTCGGTGCGGTCCACCGTGTGCCATTGCAGGTTCAGGTACGGCGTTTCCTCCACAGCCACGATGCGCTGGCGCGGCGTGCGCCATTCGACGTGCGCCAGCTCGCGGTGGTTGCGCAGCAGGTCGGCCGCATCGATGCCCCAAGCCATCATGTCGCCGTCGGCGCGGTACAGCGCGCGCAGCTGGATGGCATTGCGGGCAAAGGCTTCGCGCACGTCGGCCACCGCATCGGCCACGTCGCGGTCCAGCCGCTGCTGCACCTGCGAGACCTCGTAGCGCCCCGTGAGCCAGACCTGCGTGACCAGGGTGCCCAGCACCAGCAGCACCAGCGCCAGCCACAGCGACCAGCGGCGCCAGGCCTGGAGCCAATGGCGCGCCACCCAGGCCGCCGTCCCCTCCAGCGCCTTCAGCATACGCGGTGCTGCAGGGCCGGCAGCTGGGCGCGCGCCTGCGTGAGCGCGGCGAAGTCCAGCTCCGCCAGCACCACGCCGGGGCCCTGCGCCTGCTGCGCCAGCACCTGGCCCCAGGGGTGCACCAGCATGCTGTGGCCCCAGGTGTGGCGGCCGTTCTCGTGCACGCCGCCCTGCGCCGCGGCCAGCACGAAGGCCAGGTTCTCGACGGCGCGCGCGCGCAGCAGCAGTTCCCAGTGCGCCTGGCCCGTGGTGTGGGTGAAGGCGCTGGGCACCAGCAGCAGATGCGCGCCCGCCGCCGCGTGCTGGCGGTACAGCTCGGGAAAGCGCAGGTCATAGCAGACGGACAGGCCCACGGTCCAGCGCTGGCCGTCGCGGCTGGGCAGCTCGAACTGCACGGCCTCGCGCCCGGCGGTGATCACGCGGCTTTCGTCATAGGACTCGCGCTCGTTCGCGTAGCGGAACAGGTGGATCTTGTCGTAGCGCGCCACGCATTGGCCATCGGGTCCGTAGACGCAGTGGCTGTTGTAGACGTGCTGCGCGTCGGGCCCGGCCATGGGCAGGGTGCCGCCGGCGATCCACAGGCCCAGGCGCTGCGCGGCGCCGGCCAGGAAATCCTGCACCGGCCCGCGGCCGGGCTGCTCGGCCAGCGCCAGCTTGTCGGTGTCCTTGCGCCCCATCATGCAGAAATACTCGGGCAGCACCGCCAGCTCGGCACCGGCATCGGCCGCCTCCTGCAGCAGGCCCAGGGCCTGGTCGCGGTTGTGCGGCCAGCTCGTGGCCGAGACCATCTGGATGGCGGCTGCTTTCATGGTGTGCTTCCCGGTGAGGCTGGTTGGACAGCCGGATTATCGGCCGCGCCGCCGCCGGCCTTGCGGCTGCCGCGTGCCACGCGCTCCACCTCGGGGTTGCTCCAGGAGCCGGTGACCGAGAACTCCTGCGTCGCCGCCTGCATCAGCGGCCCGCGCAGGAAGGCCTGCGCCAGGAAGCTGCCCAGGCCGATCACCGGGTTGATGGCGGTGGCCACCAGCGAGGCCGTCATGGCGTTGATCTCCGGGATCACCACCACGTGCAGCTGCTGGGTTTCGTTCTGCAGCGAGGCCTTGCCCTCCAGCAGCACGGCGGCGCTCACGCCCTTCATCTGCAGGTTGTTGGTGGAGGCCACGCCGGCGGCGATCTTCACGTCGCCACGCACGAAGTCGAAGGCGAAGCCCGAGCTGAACACGTCCTTGAAGTCCAGCGTCAGCCGGCGCGGCAGCGACTGCAGGCTGAGCACGCCCAGCAGCTTGGCCAGGCCCGGATCGGCCTTGAGGAACTGGCCCTGGCCCACGTCCATGTTCAGGTGGCCGTCCATGCTGCGGTAGTCGGGGTTGAAGGGGCTGCCCATCCAGCCCAGCGTGCCGGTGAGCTGGCCCTTGCCCTGGCGCACCACGCCCGGCATGCCCAGGCGCGCCAGCAGCGCGCCGGTGTCGCGCAGCTCCAGGCGCATCTCCAGCTGCGTGCGGCGCGGGCCGTCGCCCGGCACCGGGCCGGTGGCGGCGGCCTGCGGGCGGCCCCAGTCGCCGCTGGCGTGCAGGCTGGCGTCGTCGTTCTGGATGTTGAAGCTGGTCAAATGCCACCAGGGCCGCGCCGCGGGCCCCTGGTTGACGGCCTGCAACGCCAGCCGGCCGGCCGCGTGGCCGTGCCACTGCAGGTCGTCGACCACCACGTCGAGCGCCGGCAGCCGCTGTGGCTCCTTGCCCGGCGCCTGGGGCGCGCGCACGTCCACGTCGGGCGCGTCGGCCTTCACGCGCAGCTGCGCCAGCCGCGCGACGATCTTGCCCGGGCCACCGCTTTCCTGCTGGTACTCGAGCGTGCCGTCCGCGAGGCTGGAGCTGAGCTGGTTGGTCCAGCGCCGGCCGCTGCGGCTGCCGCGCAGCTGCAGCTGGTTGACCTCCAGCGTCTGGTAGCGCAGCTGGCCCAGGTCCACGTCCCAGCGGCTGGGCAGGTAGTCCATCCAGGGTGCCTCGACAGCCGCGGACGGCTGGGCCGCCGGTGCGGACGGCGAAGACGGTGCCAGGGCCTCCGCCACCTTCAGCCAGTCTTCCACCGGCAGCTGCGGCAGGCGCACGCGCGCCGCCACGCCCTGGGCCGGCAACGGCAGCGCCGGGCCGTCGCCGACACGGATCGCGCCTTGCAGCACCCGCGGTGCGCCGCCGGCCGAACGCACATAGCTGACCGCGCCACGCGCGCCCAGGTCCACCTCGATGCGCTCGCGCTCGCCAGCATCGCCCTCGAAGCGCTGCACGAAGCGCAGCGGCCAGGACTCGGCCGCCGGCTTGGCCAATGGCGCGGGCAGGCGCCAGGCCAGGCCCTGCATGTCGCTGCTCACCAGGATCTGCGCCTGGCCGTGCGCGGCGCCCAGCTTCAGCGCGTAGCGCGTCTGCCCGTCGGCCCATTGCGCGAGCTGCGTCAGCGGGGTGAGCGCAGCCTGCCGCAGCCCCTGCGCGGTGGCCACGCCCTCGGCGCGCACGTCGAGCATGTCGGCGGCAGGTTTCGAGGCATCCATGCCGCCGCTCAGCAGCACCTCGCCGCCCAGCGCCTGGCCCTTCACGCCCTGCAGCGCAAAGCCTTTTTCCGAGAAGTGCACCGCGCCCGACACCGCCGCCACCGCGGGCGCGTCGGGGTGGAAATGGATGTCGTTGCCCGCCAGCTGCACGTTGCCATCGACCTTGGCATCGCGCATGCGGTGCACCGGCAGATCGAGGCGCAGCTGCAGCTGGGCGTTGCCGGTGGTGACGGCCTTGGACATGGCGTCCTCGGTCAGCGCCGCGATCTCCGAGCGCTTGACGGTGGCCAGCATGTCGGGCAGCGGCCCGCGCGCCTGGGCCGTGACCAGCACCCGCGTGTCCTCCAGGTCGGCGATGCGCGCCTGGGCCTGCTCCACGCGGATCTTCTCGTTGCCGTCGAGAATGCCCTTGGCATTGCGCACCTCCATCGAGGCGCGGTCGAACAGCAGCTCGCCCGACAGTCTGGAGAGCACCGGCCAGGGCTTTTCGCCCGGGGCCTGCACCGACGCCGGCACGTAGGCGTAGTGCACGTCGCGCACCTGCGCGCTGATGCGGAACACGCCCGAGTCCGGCTTGCGGAACGGCACATCGTGCAGATCGCCCTTGACCTGGAACTGCACCGGGCCGGCCTCGCCGGCCACCACGGCGTCGCGCACATAGTGGCGCGCATCGGCCGGAATCTCGAGCGGCAGATAGCGGTGCACCCGGTTGCCCTTGGCGCGGCTGAGCTGGCCCGACAGGTCGAGCACGCCCGGAAAGCGCGAGCCGCTGGACGAGCGTTTTTCGTCTGCGGTGCGCCAGTCGAAACGCGCCTGGCCCGCGGCATCGGCATTGGCAAAAGTGAACTTGTCGGATTCGACCCGGATGGCGTCGCCCGCCACCGTCCAGCGCACCTCGCCGTCGAGCTGGTCGAGCGGCAGCATCGCCTCCTCGAACACCGTGGGCAGGTACAGCGCCCCGGGGCCGCCCTGGCCCATGCGGATGCGGGCCTTGCCGCCGCCGGCCGAGGCTTCGAGCGTAGCGTTCAGCCCCTGCAGGCCCCACTGCGCGGCAGCGCTCACCGGCCGCGCCTTGGCATCCTTCGTGCCCGACACGCCCATGGCCAGCTGCTCCACGTCGAGCGTGGCGCGCCAGTCCTGCGGCGCATCCATGTCGCCGCGCCAGTGCGCCGCCGCCTGCTGCACGGTGCCTGCCGGGGCGTAGTCCGCCAGCCAGCGCCGCAGCGTGGCCGGCAGCGGCAGGCCGCGCGCCAGCGCGCTCACCGCCGCAATGTCGATGCTGTGCAGCTCCACGTCGGTCTCGCTCGGCTCGGTGCCCTGGGGGTAGGCATGCTCCACCCGCAGCCGCCCGCCGGGCCAGCGGCGGCCGTCGCCCATCTCGACCGCCAGTTGCTCGGTGAAGAAGCGGAAACCCTGGTCCGTCGTGGCGCCGCCCAGCCGCCCCTGCACCGAGCGCAACACCAGCGGCTCCTGCGGCATCCAGGCCGCCTGCGACTTGGCATCCACGCAGGCATCGACGGCGGAGCTGTCTTGTTCGCTATTGTTTTTATAGCTTTTAGCGCTTGATGGTGTTGGGCTGGAGCACGATTTCTTCAAAATCCGCTGCGTGGGCCACTGCGCCAGCACGTCGCGCAGCGCCAGGTCCACGGTGCCGTCCTTGAGCTGCGCCTCGGCAATGTCCAGCCAGATGCGGGCCGAGCCCTGGCCCTGCTTGAGCGGCACCCATTCGGACAGGTAGGGCGCCATGCCCGCGGCGTCGAGCCGCGTGGCCTCGGCAAAGAGCTGGCCCGTCCAGCGCCGCATGTCGCCGCCATGCAGCGCCAGCAGCGGCTGGCGGAAGCGCCCGCGCAGCACGAGCTGCTCGCCCCAGGCGGACGGCGGCGTGACCGACACCTGCCATTCGTGGCGCAGGCCGGCATTGCGCAGCAGCAGCTGCACCTGGCTGAAGTCCACCGACGGCAGCTGGCGCTGCGCGTCCGTCCAGGTGACCTGCCCGCCCTCGATGACGATCTCGCGCTGGCGGAACAGCCAGTCGGCCGCGGTGTTGCTGCCCTCGCCCGGCGCCGCCAGCACCGGGATGCCGGCCACGCGGATGCCGCCGTCGGCCTCGCGCCGCACCTGCAGCCGGGGCGAGCGGATCACGATCTGCTCGGCCCGCAGCGCCAGCAGCGAGCGCAGCGACAGCGCGACCTGCACCTGGTCGAGTTGCAGGCCGGGCGCCGCGTCAGGGTCGTCGGGTTGCAGCAGGCGCACGTCGTGCGCCCGCAGCGCCGGCACCAGGCCGCTGCTGCTGTCGGCCTCGAGCCGGCCTATGCGTACCGGCACCTCCAGCACCCGCGACAGGCGAGATTCCACACCGGGGCGAAAGTCATTGATACGGGGCACAATGCCCCAGTGCAGCACCGCCACCAATGCCGCCAGCACCAGGGCCACACCGGCCAGCAGGCGCATGGTCCAGCGCATCAGCCAGGCCAAAAGCTTGAGCGGGCGGGGCGGATGCACAGTCGATTCGAGCCTACAACGTGAAAAGAAAAAGATTATGACCTGCGGCCCCGACGGAAGTTTGCCAGCGGCCTTTTTGCAAGTGTGACGATTTGAACCATGACAGGATCCAACGATACCGCTCTGGCCGAGCATTCCCGCTTCTTCCAGCGCCTGCATCGCCGCTACGAAGACCTGTTCACGCTGCTGCCGCCCGGTGAGCCCACCCGCGACGCCATGCAGCAGACGCTGGCCGCGCTGCAGCAGCAGGGCCAGCCGCTGCCGGCGGCGCTGCGCATCCTGCGCCAGCTGGTGATGGAGCGGCTGATCCGCCTGGACTGCGAGGCCCAGGCGTCGCTCGACACCATCACCCGCGGCGTGACCGAGCTGGGCGAGCTGGCGCTGTCGGCCGCCTGCGAAGCCGCCCGCGCCGAGCTGGACCAGCGCCACGGCGCCCCGCAGGACGCAAACGGCAACCCGGTGCAGCTGTGGGTCATCGGCATGGGCAAGTTCGGCGCGCGCGAGCTGAACGTCTCCAGCGACATCGACCTGATCTACGTCTACGAGCACGACGGCGAGACCGCCGGCCTGCCCGACGGGCGCGGCCGCATCTCCAACCACGAGTACTTCTCGCGCGCCGTCAAGCTCATCTACCAGCTGATCGGCGAGACCACCGAGCACGGCTTCGTGTTCCGCGTCGACCTGGCGCTGCGGCCCAACGGCAACTCGGGCCCGGCCGCGATCTCGCTATCCGCGCTGGAGGAATACCTGCAGGTCCACGGCCGCGAATGGGAGCGCTTTGCCTGGCTCAAGAGCCGCGTGGTCGCGCCGCGCGACTGCATCGCCCAACCCCAGGTGCAGGCGCTGCGCGGCGTGGTGCTGCCCTTTGTGTTCCGCCGCTACCTCGACTACAGCGTGTTCGACTCGCTGCGTTCGCTGCACCGCCAGATCCGCGACCATGCCAGCAAGCGCAGCGCCGGCCACCCCGAGCGCGCCAACGACGTCAAGCTCTCGCGCGGCGGCATCCGCGAGATCGAGTTCACCGTGCAGCTGCTGCAGGTGGTGCGCGGCGGGCAGTTCCCCGAGCTGCGCTGCCGCCCCACGCTCGAGGCGCTGGAGCGGCTGGCCCGCGCCAACCTCATGCCGCAGGACACCGCGCAGGCGCTGGCCGAGGCCTACACCTTCCTGCGCCGCGTGGAGCACCGCATCCAGTACCTGGACGACCAGCAGACCCACGTGCTGCCCACGCGCGACGACGACCTGCGCTGGATGGCGCAGACCCTGGGCTATGCCGACTGCTGCGCCTTCCTGCACCAGCTCGACGCGCACCGCGAATTCGTCGCCCAGGAGTTCGACAAGCTGCTCGGCGGCAAGCCCGCCTGCAAGAACGGCCAGTGCGGCGGCCCCAAGGCCGCAGCCGCGGCGCCGGACTTCGACGGCGTGCTCAGCCGCCTGCCCGAGGCCGTGCGCGAGCGCGTGCAGCAGTGGCAGAGCAACCCGCGCTTCGCGTACCTCAGCGAATCGGGCCGCAACCGGCTGATCCTGCTGGTGCAGCGCACCGGGCAGTGGCTGGAGCAAGGCCAGGTCAGCGACATCGCCGCCCTGCGCCTGGCCGACTGGATCGAGCCCCTGCTGCGCCGCGAAAGCTACCTGGCGCTGCTGCTGGAACGCCCTGCCGTGCACGAGAAGCTGCTGCACCTGCTGGGCGCCGCCAAATGGCCGGCGCGCTACATGCTGCAGCACCCCGGCGTGATCGACGAACTGGCCAGCGATGCGCTGATGCACGAGCGCTTCAGCGCCGCCGACTTCGAGGTCGAGCTGGAGCGCCGCCGCGCCTCGCTGCAATCCACTGGCGAGGACGACGACGAAAACCTGCTGAACCTGCTGCGCCGCGCCCACCATGCCGAGACCTTCCGCACGCTGGCCCGCGACGTGGAGCGGCAGATCACCGTCGAGCAGGTCGCCGACGACCTCTCGGCGCTGGCCGACGCCGTGCTGCGCATCACCTCGCGCTGGTGCTGGGAGCGGCTGAAGAACCGCCACCGCGACGAACCCCAGTTCGCCATCATCGGCTACGGCAAGCTCGGCGGCAAGGAGCTGGGCTACGGCAGCGACCTGGACATCGTCTTCGTGTTCGACGACGAGGACGATCGCGCCCCCGAGGCCTACGCCGCCTTCGTGCGCAAGCTCATCAGCTGGCTCACCGTCAAGACCGGCGAGGGCGACCTGTTCGAGATCGACACCGCGCTCAGGCCCAACGGCAACTCGGGCCTGCTCATCACCAGCTTCGAGTCCTACGCCAACTACCAGCAGCAGCGCGGCAGCAACACCGCCTGGACCTGGGAGCACCAGGCCATGACGCGTGCGCGCTGCGTGCTGGGCGCGCCGGGGCTGGCGCAGCGCTTCGACACCGTGCGCGAGGCCGTGATCACCGCGCCGCGCGACGCCGTGGCGCTCAAGAGCGAGATCGTCGCCATGCGCGAGCGCGTGCGCGGCGGCCATCCCATCGCCGCCGGGCGCTTCGATGTGAAGCACAGCGTGGGCGGCATGATGGACGCCGAGTTCGTCGTGCAGTACCTGGTGCTGCTGCACGCCGGCCAGCACCCGGGCCTGGTCGCCAACCTGGGCAACATCGCGCTGCTGCAGCGCGCCGAAGCCGCCGGCCTGCTGCCCGCCGGCATGGGCCATGCCGCCGCCGACGCCTACCGCGAGCTGCGGCGGGTGCAGCACACGGCGCGCCTCAACGAGGCCCCCACCCAGGTGCCCGATGCCGAGCTGGCCCCCCAGCAGCAGGCCATCCGCGCGCTATGGAACTACGTACTGGGATAAGGTGATAGGCGTTTTGGTTACTTTCAGATACAATAACCGCGACAATTCACAAAAATTCAAATTTTGTAGCAAGAAATACTGATAAAACAAGCCATTGCCAGTAGGTCCAAAATCTCACTTTACGTATCTTTAAGGAAAAGGGTATGGAACTTTGGGCAACCGGGCCTACTCTATTGGCAACGATGCCAGCCTTTCAAGGAACCGAAACCGCCGCATTGCCGAACCAGTTTATTGTTGCGAAGCCTTTCACTGCGTGACTGCAAGCCTGAAGTGCTTCTCCTCCCTCCCTCTCTATCATTCGCTTCGGGACGCTTCGCAACATTTTTCCAAGCCAACCCAGCCTTCGCGCTGGGTTTTCTTTTGCCTGGACGGAGCTGGAAAAAGCGGGATTGCTTCGGCGTTGGGCGGGTGGCCGCCCGCCATCAGTCGGGGCGGGTGGAGGCGAAGCTCGGCCGCTCTTCCAGCCGGTGCAGCAACTGCTCCAGATTGGGATAGGGGCGGCGCCAGTCGAGTTCGGGGCAGCGGAAATCGAGCCAGGCCAGCATGCAGCCCACGGCCAGGTCGGCCAGGCTGATGTGGATGCCGTTGCCCAGGCAATACGGCTTCTTGCCCAGGCCGTTGCTCAGGTATTCGAGGCCGGCCCAGACCTTGCCGGTCTGCCGCTCCATCCAGGCCTGGCTGCGCTGCTCGGGCGTACGGCCCTCGAAGATGTTCTCGAGCCGCACCAGCACGGCGGCATCGAGCACGCCGTCGGCCAGCGCCTCCCAGGTCTTGACCTCGGCGCGCTCGCGGCCCACGCTGGGAATCAGCTTGCCCACCGGCGACAGGGTGTCGAGGTACTCGACGATCACGCGCGAGTCGAACAGCGCCTCGCCGTCGTCCAGCACCAGGCAGGGCACCTGGCCGAGCGGGTTGACCTGGGCGATGCGGGTGTCGGTCGACCATACGTCTTCCAGCTCCAGCCGGTAGTCGAGCTTCTTTTCCGCCATGACCACGCGCACCTTGCGCACATAGGGACTGGCCTTGCTTCCAATCAGTTTCATGGTGTGTGGGGAGTGAGTCATTGCCGGTCCGGCCGGCGGCCGGAATCCACCCGTTTTCTTGATGAAATTCTGTTGATCCAGGATTCTAGCGATGGATTGCCATCCGCCCCCGTCGACTTGGGGTCAGCACCTACAATAGCGGCCCATGAGCCTCACGTCCCTTACCGCCCTTTCTCCGCTGGACGGCCGCTACGCCGCCAAACTCGCCGACCTGCGCCCCATCATGAGCGAATTCGGCTACATGCATCGCCGCGTGCAGGTGGAGATCACCTGGTTCATCGCGCTGTCCGATGCCGGCTTTGCCGAGTTCCCGCCGCTGTCCGACGGTGCGCGCAGCTACCTGCACGGGCTGGTGAGCCATTTCTCGGAAGCCGACGCCCAGGCCATCAAGGACATCGAGAAGACCACCAACCACGACGTGAAGGCCGTGGAGTACTGGATCAAGAGCAAGTTCGACGCCCGTCCCGAGCTGCTCAAGGCCGCCGAGTTCGTGCACTTCGCCTGCACCAGCGAAGACATCAACAACACCAGCCACGCGCTGCAGATCCGCGCCGGGCGCGACCAGGTCGTGCTGCCGGGGCTGGACCGCGTCATCCTCAAGCTGCGCGAGATGGCGCACCAGTATGCCGCCGTGCCCATGCTCAGCCGCACGCACGGCCAGACCGCCAGCCCCACCACCGTGGGCAAGGAAGTGGCCAACGTCATCGCCCGCCTGCAGACCGCGATGGACCGCATCGCCGGCGTGAAGCTGCTGGCCAAGATGAACGGCGCCGTGGGCAACTACAACGCCCACCTGTCCGCCTGGCCCGAGTTCGACTGGGAGGCGTTCAGCCAGAAGGTCATCGAAACGCACGAGCCCGCGGGCCTGGGCCTCACCTTCCAGCCCTACTCCATCCAGATCGAGCCGCACGACTACATGGCCGAGCTGTTCGATGCCGTGGCGCGCGCCAACACCATCCTGATCGACCTGTCGCGCGACATCTGGGGCTACGTGAGCGTGGGCTACTTCAAGCAGCGCCTGAAGGCCGGCGAGATCGGTTCGTCGACCATGCCGCACAAGGTCAACCCCATCGACTTCGAGAACGCCGAAGGCAACCTGGGCCTGGCCAACGCGCTCTTGCGCCACCTGGCCGAGAAGCTGCCCGTCAGCCGCTGGCAGCGCGACCTGACCGACTCCACCGTGCTGCGCAACATCGGCGTGGCGCTGGGCTACGCGGCCCTGGCCTACAGCTCGCTGATGACCGGCCTGAACAAGCTCGAGCTCAACGAGGAGCGCCTCGCCGAAGACCTGGACAACGCCTGGGAAGTGCTGGCCGAGCCCATCCAGACCGTGATGCGCCGCTACGGCGTGCAGGGCGCCTACGAGAAGCTCAAGGAAGTGACGCGCGGCAAGACCGTGCGCGCCGAAGACCTGCACCGCCTGATCCAGAGCCTGGAGATCCCCCAGGCCGACAAGGACCGCCTGCTGGCCATGACGCCCGCGAGCTACGTGGGCAAGGCTGCCGAGCTGGCCAAGCGCATCTGACAAAAACCATAGCTGCTGGCGCTTGCCAGCAGCCAATCTTCAATACAAAGAGCTGCCAAAACAAGCTGTGGCTTGCGCTGGCAGCTCTTGTTTTTATACCAACCGCATGGCGCTGAAATCCACCATCTTCAAGGCGAACCTGTCCATCGCCGACATCGACCACGGCTACTACGCCGACCACGCGCTCACGCTGGCCCGCCACCCCAGCGAGACCGACGAGCGCATGATGGTGCGGCTGGTGGCGCTGGCCTTCAACGCCCACCAGCTCAACGACGTGTGCAACGGCGACGGCACGCTGGCCTTTGGCGCCGGCCTGTCCGACCCGGACGACCCGGACATCTCGCTCACCGACTTCACCGGCGCCAAGCGCCTGTGGATCGAGGTCGGCCAGCCCGAGGAAAAGCCGCTGGCCAAGGCCTGCTCCAAGGCCGACAGCGTCATGGTCTATGCCTTCCACCACGCGGCGGAAGTCTGGTGGAAAGGGCTGGAGAACAAGGTCAGCCGGCTCGACAAGCTGCAGGCCTGGCGCATCCCCGCCGAAGCCTCCCAGGCCCTGGCGCAGCTGGCCGAGCGCAGCATGCAGTTGCAGGCCACGGTGCAGGACGGCGCGCTGATCCTGAGCAGCACCAAGGGCGATGTGCAGATCGAGCCCCTGCGCTGGAAATAACTACTTGCCCAGCTCCCGCGCGCGCTCGGCGTAGCGGTTGAAACGCCAGGCCGAGCCCGACTCGGTGATGCGCCGCCACACCATGCGCTTTTGCACCGGCGTGTAGGCCAGCCAGTGCTGCACCTCCTCGAAGGTGCGGCCGCAGCCCTTGCAGTCGGCATCGCCCTGGCTGGTGGAGCAGATCGCGATGCAGGGCGTATCCGGCGTGGTCTCGTACCAGGCCAGCCAGGCCCACAGGGCCTCGTCGGGCATGGCGTCCTCGGGCCAGGCATCCACCTGCTGGAACACCATGCGCGCATACAGCTCCGCCAGCGCGCACACCTCGGGCGCCAGCGCCAGCCCGGGCCCGCTGGGCGATTGCGCGCGCCAGTGGTTGATGGCGGATTCGATGTCGGTGATGTGGATGCTTGGCATGGCGAAGCCCTGCATCATAGCCCGGCGGCGGCGCTATCTCCTGCGACATCCTAGGGTTTCTACCCAATGGCGGACGGCGCATCTGTGTTCCAATTCCGCCTGCGAAGGGGAGTAGTTCTCGCTCGGCAGCGCCAGCCACCTGGCAACGCCAAGATGTCATGGGTCGTCAATCCGTAGCCTTAATGGCTTCCGGCCCATGAAGTCCGCCACCCGGCGGGCTGAACAAGACCTTCGAAAACCCGTTGTGCTGAATGCAGGGTCTTTCGAAGCCGCTCCTCCACGGCCTGTTTCCGATGCGATACAGGCGTGAACGCAGCCTCCACAGCCCCTCACCAGCCTTCCATACATAAGCATTGGTTTGAAGGTGTTTCGATGGACTTGGATTTCTTGACACATGCCCCGTTCTGGATCGCTCTGGGGCAGATCATCATCATTGACATTTTGCTCGGCGGCGACAACGCCGTCGTCATCGCGCTGGCCTGCCGCCGGCTGCCGCCGGACCTGCGCCGCAAGGGCATCATCTACGGCACGGCCGGTGCCATCGTGCTGCGCGTCATCCTCATCGCCTTCGCCATGTACCTGCTGGCGCTGCCCTTCCTGAAGTTCGTCGGCGCCATCCTGCTGGTCTGGATCGGCGTGAAACTGCTGGTGCCCGAGGAAGACGGCCACGGCAACATCGAGGGCAGCGAGAAGCTGCTGGCCGCCATCAAGACCATCATCGTGGCCGACCTGGTGATGAGCGTGGACAACGTGATCGCCATCGCCGGCGCCGCGCAGACTGCCGGCCAGGATCACCAGATGCTGCTCGTCGTGCTGGGCCTGCTGATCAGCATCCCGATCATCGTCTGGGGCAGCCAGCTGGTCATCAAGCTGATGGAGCGCTATCCCCTCGTCATTACGGCCGGCGGCATGCTGCTGGGCTGGATCGCCGGCGGCATGCTGGTGACCGACCCGGTCTTCGCCAACCACGACAAGTGGACCTGGATGTTCAAGCTCGACCAGGGCAAGACCCTGACCTACGCTGCCTCGGTGGCCGGCGCGCTGCTGGTGCTGGCCCTGGGCAAATACTTCGCCGCCCGCAAAAACCGGGAACTCCCGGCCGACGGCGCCGCCTAAGCAGGTATTGGGGGAAACAGGTTCGACCCAGACGGGCCGAACCGTTATCCTCCCATCTACCCGCAGCCCGGAACCACCATGCAAGTCAAAATCGCCTTCGTCGACGACTCGGCCCACGCGCTCCAGCACTGGAGCGCGCTGCCCGCACAGCCGGACACCCATTGGGTGCTCGTGGCCTGCGCCCCCAAGATCACCCGGCGCGCCAGCCGTTGGGGCAACCGCAGCACGCTGGACAAATGGCGCAACAAATGGGCCCGCAACCTGTTCGACGACCTGCTCTCCCGCAGCCAGCACCTGCGCCAGGGCACGGTGAGCACCCAAGTGGCCGAAGCCGCGCTGCAGCAGATCACCATGCAACTGCATGCCGAGCATCCGGGCGCCGAATTCATGGACTGGCGCCGCCCCAAGGCGATCTCGGCCCCGCCCGACGCCACGCCCCACACGGGCGGCCGCCTCACCACCGCGCTGGCGGGCCTGTTCGGCCTCTGCCTGACGCTGGGCCTGGACTGATGCCCGAGGCCTATTGCCTCTCTACAATAGGCCGCATCTCCAACCAGACCCGACGGCTTCACCCCCTGGAGCCGCTTCACGCACCATGAACCTGCTCATCAAATGGCTGCTCTCCGCCGTGGCGCTGCTGTGCGTCGCCTACCTGTACAGCGGCGTCGAGGTGCACAGCTTTGGCGCGGCGCTGCTGGCGGCGCTGGTCATCGGCCTGTGCAATGCCATCGTGCGGCCGGTGCTGGTGGTGCTGACGCTGCCCGTCACGCTGGTCACGCTGGGGCTCTTTCTCTTCGTCATCAACGCGCTGATGTTCTGGGCCGCCGCCTCGCTGTCGGGCAGCAGCTTCCAGGTGCATGGCTTCTGGGCCGCGCTGATCGGCTCAGTGCTGTACTCGCTGATCTCGCTGGTGATCGAATCACTTGTCGGCCGCCTGCTCCTTCGCCAGTGACTGCATCTCGCGCAGCCGCGTGTCGATGATCGACGCCTCGAAATAATCCGCCCCCGGCCCGCCCTTGCGCGCCAGATCCTGCCCGGCCTTGAGCCGGTCCACCGCCGCCGCGTAGTCATACTGCGCCGCCCTGGCCTCGGCATCGGCGCGCACCGCGCGCAGCGGCTGGCCCTGCAACTGCCATAGCGCCGACAGCGCCTGCCAGGCCGGCGCATCGCGCGGCTGCGTGGCCGTGATGGTCTGCAGCCCGCCGGTCAGCGTCTTGATCAATGCCTCGTGCTGTGCCGCACCGCTTGCACCGAGCCGCACCAGCGCCTGCGTGGCCAGCAATCCGTCGGTGCGGCGCTGGCCGCTGTCGCCGGCCATCGCCGGGGGCGCCACCGGCGCCCGAGGATCGGCATCGGCGATTGACAGCGACTGGTCCGCACCGCGCGAAATCACCGCCGACGACACGGTGCCCGTCATGGC
>JBLZYV010000009.1:27001-73388 GCA_050282565.1 Comamonas sp. | reverse complement strand
ATGGCCAAGTCCTTGCGCTTCCTCTGCGGTGCCGGCGGCATCGCGCTGCTGTCGGCCTGCTCGCCCTATGTGGGCGTCGGCATTCCGGTGGGGCCGGTGACGGTCGGTGTGGGCTTGGGCAGCGGCGGCGTGTCGGCCGGCGTGGGCACGGGCGTTGGCCCGGTCGGCGTCGGGGTGGGCGTGAACCAGAGCGGCCAGGTCACCGGCAATGCCGGCGTGGGCGTCGGCACCTCGGTGGGAAATGCCCGCGTCGGTGCAGGCGTGGGCACGGGCACCGTGCTGTACGACCCGGCCCAGGCGCCATCCGCGGAGCCGCTTCCGCCATCGGCACCGCCGCAGCCGGCGCCCGCTGGCAGCATCCAGTGGCACGATGCCCAGGGGCAGCCGGTGCCGGACTGCAAGCTGGAAAACCGCTGCTGAATCAGGGTGGCGTGGCGCCCAGGTGCCGCAGCAGGTTCTGCATCGCGGGCGACAGCGCAGCCCAGTTCTCGAAGCACAGGCACAGCTGCCGCCGGGCCCAAACCTCCTCGAGCGCCACGACACCGAAGCGGTAGCGCCGGCGCAGCCGCGTGGCGATGCTGCGCGGGATGATGCCCAGACCTACGCCATGCGCCACCATGTCGCACAGCCCCTCGAAGGTCTTCATGCGCACGCGGAAGGCCGGCTCGCGCCCGGCGCGGCGCGCCTGCTCGTTGATATGTTCCTGCAGCGCGCTGCCCGGCTCCAGCCCCACGAAGGGCTCGCCCAGCACATCGGCCAGCCGCGCCGAGCGCGTGTCCGCCAGCGCATGCGCAGCGGGGGCGATGAGCACGAGGTGGTCGTCGGCCACCGGCTGGAGCACCAGGCCGGGTGCCTCGGTGGCGCTGGAGACGATGCCGGCCTCTGCCCGCCCGGCGGCGATGGCGCGCACGATCTCGGCGCTGGTGCGTTCCTTCAGTTCCACGTTCAGCCGCGGGTGCTCGGCCAGCCAGGGCGCGAGCCGCTGTGGCAGGAAGTCGGCCAGCGCCGCGGTATTGGCATGGAGATGCACCGTGCCCTGGCTGCCCAGGGCAAAGTCGCGCAGCTCGCCCTGCAGCAGGGCCTGCTGGCGCAGGATCAGGCGCGCATGGTGGGCCAGTGCCTCGCCGGCGTCGGTGGTGCTCACGCCGCGCGCATGGCGCGCCAGCAGCGGAATGCCCGCGTCCTGCTCCAGGCCGCGCAGGCGCTCGCTGGCCGAGGCCAGCGACAGGTGGACGCGGGCCGCACCCTGGGTGATGCTGCCGGCATCGACCACGCTCAGGAACAGGCGCAGGTCGGTCAGGTCGAATCGCATACGGCTCCTGTGTTCGGGCGCGCAGCCTTCGGATTGGCCGAAGGCTGCTGCGCCAATGCCGCATTGTGCCAAGCTGCGCCAGCGGGCCCAATGGGAGCATGCATGAGATTTCATTGACCTGGATGGCGCTGCTGTGCGCCATCTTCCTCGCCGCCGGCACCGTCAAGGGCGTGACCGGCATGGGCCTGCCCACCGTGGCCATGGGCCTGCTGGGCATGGCGATGCCGCCGGCCGCGGCCGCCGCCCTGCTGGTGGTGCCGTCGCTGGTGACCAATGTGTGGCAGCTGCTGGCCGGCCCGGCCAAGGCGCGGCTGGTGCGCCGGCTGTGGCCGATGATGCTGGGCATCGTTGCTGGCACGGTGCTGGGCGCGGCGCTGCTGGTGCGGGCCGATCCGGCGCGCGCCGGCCTGGGGCTGGGCCTGGCCTTGATCGCCTATGCGGGCTATGCGCTGTGCGCGCCGCCGCTGGCCGTGCCTGCGCGGCTGGAGGCCTGGCTGTCGCCCTGGGTCGGCGCCGCGACGGGCCTGGTGACCGGCGCCACCGGCGTGCTGGTGATGCCGGCCGTGCCCTACCTGCAGTCGTTGCGGCTGGACAGGGACGAACTGGTGCAGGCGCTGGGGCTGTCGTTCACCGTGTCCACCGTGGCGCTGGCTGCAGGGCTGGCCACGCAGGGCGCGCTGCGGGTCGAGCAACTGGGCTGGTCGGCCTTTGCCATTGCGCCCGCGCTCCTCGGCATGTGGCTGGGGCAGCGCATCCGCAGCCGCATCAGCCCGGCGCTGTTCCGGCGCTGCTTCCTGCTGTTCCTGGTGGTGCTGGGTGGCGAGCTGGTGTGGCGTGGTTGGCGCTAGATGAAGAGTGGTTCTTCGTCCATCGCCTCGATCTGCGCCTGCAGCAGCTGCACCTGCTCGCCCCAGTAGGCCTCGGTGCCGAACCAGGGGAAGTGGATGGGGAAGATCGGGTCGTGCCAGCGGCGCGCCAGCCAGGCGCTGTAGTGGATGAGGCGCAGCGTGCGCAGCGGCTCGATCAGCGCCAGCTCGCGCCGGTCGAAGGGGCGGAACTGCTCGTAGCCCTCGACCAGGGTGGACAGCTGCAGGCTGCGCTGCGCGCGGTCGCCGGACAGCAGCATCCACAGGTCCTGCACGGCCGGGCCGGTGCGGGCATCGTCCAGGTCCACGAAATGCGGGCCGCCGCCGGGCTCGTCGGCCGGCACCCACAGCACATTGCCGGGGTGGCAGTCGCCGTGCAGGCGAATGCTGTGGTGGCCGTGGGCGCTGAATGCGTGGCGCACCTTGTCGAGCGCGGCCAGGCAGGCACGGCTCCAGGCCGTGCGCTGCGCCGGGGGGATCGCGTCGTGCTGCAGCAGCCAGTCGTGCGGCTCCTCGCCGAAGGCCTGCACGCTGATGGCGGGGCGGTGCGCAAAGGGCTGGGCGGCACCCACGGTGTGGATGCGGGCCAAAAAGCGCCCGATCCACTCCAGCACCTCGAAGTCGTCGAGTTCGGGCTGGCGCCCGCCGCGCCAGGGCGAAACCGAGAACGCAAAGCCCGCGTGGTGGTGCAGCGTGCTGCCCTGCACGGCCAGCGGCGCGACCATGGGGATCTCGGCATCGGCCAGCGCCTGTGAGAAAGCATGCTCCTCGGTGATGGCTGCGTCGCTCCAGCGGCCCGGCCGGTAGAACTTGCAGACCACGCGGCTGCCGTCGTCTAGCCAGACCTGGTAGACGCGGTTCTCATAGGAATTGAGCGCCGCGAGCCGCCCGTCGCCCATCAGGCCGATATCGGCCAGTGCGTCCAGCACCACGTCGGGCGCGAGCTGGGCGTAGGGATGGTGGGCGGAGGGGGCGGGTGCGGCATCATGCATGCGGCGATTGTCGCCGCTATGCGGCTTTGAAATCGAAGCGATAACCGCGTTGTTTCGCCTTGCCGTACTGTTGGTACTGTCCGCGGCTTCACGCCTTGTTCTCGCTTCGATTGCAAACCCGCATCAGGCCAGCGTGAGCTGGACGTCGATATTGCCGCGCGTGGCGTTGGAGTAGGGGCAGACCTGGTGGGCGGCGTCCACCAACTGCTGCGCGGCGGACTTGTCGAGGCCGGGCAGGTGGATGGCCATGCGCACGGCGATGCCGTAGGCCTGGCCCACGGGGCCCAGGTCGACCTCGGCGTCCACCGACAGGTCCTGCGGCAGCGTGACCTTCTGGCGGGCGGCCACGGCCTTCAGTGCGCCGATGAAGCAGGCCGAGTAGCCGGCGGCGAACAGTTGCTCGGGGTTTGTGCCCTGGCCGGCGCCGCCGGGCGAGGACAGGGCGATGTCCAGGCGCCCGTCGTCGGTGCGCGAGGCGCCGTCACGGCCGCCGGTGGTGTGGGCGCGGGCGGTGTAGAGAACTTTGTCCAGTGAGGCCATGGTGAAAACTCCTTCGGGGGAAAAATCGCTTCAGGATGAAGCGGGGGACGGTTGCGAGACCAGGCGGTCCCGCAGCTGTTGAACTTGTCCGGTCAGCGCCTGCAGCTCGTCCAGCGTGCACTGGCTTTGCTGCAGCAGGCAGGCGGGGATGGCTGCTGCCTGATCGCGCAGCGCGCGGCCGGCATCGGTGAGCGTGACGCGCACGCGGCGCTCATCGGCCGCATCGCGCCGGCGCTGCAGCCAGCCGGCGGCCTCCATGCGCTTGAGCAGCGGCGTGAGCGTGCCCGAATCCAGGTACAGACGCTCGCCCAGCTCGTTGACCATGCGGTCGTCCTGCTCCCACAGTACCAGCATCACCAGGTACTGCGGGTAGGTCAAACCCAACGGTTCGAGCAGCGGCTTGTACAGCTTGGTCATGGCCAGAGAGGCCGAGTACAGCGCGAAGCACAGCTGGTGGTCGAGCCGCAGTGCGGCAGGACTGGAGGGGGTGGGTGCGTCAGGCATGGGCTGAATTATTTCTCGCAATTAAGTTGTGCACAATTTAATTAAAACTATCCCTTGAATGGAGCGGGGCTACCAGGGCCAATCGTCCCGGGCCAGCAGTGCCTCGGTGTAGCGCAGGTCCTGCCGGCGCAGCCACAGGCCCCGGGGGCCTGTGTGCAGGCGCTGCGGCGCGGCCTGCCGCCAGTCGGCGGGAGCGATGGTGCGTGTTCCGCCGTCCTCCGCTTCCGCAGGCTCGGCTTCGCGCCAGTACAGGCCTTGCGCATCCCAGCCTTGCAGCAGCGGCATGCGGGCCTGCAGGCGCAGGCTGAGCACCTGCTGTTGCGCCGGCTGCAGCCAGTGCAGCCGCCACTCGTCGGGATCGCCGTAGCCGCGCTCCACCCACTCCAGCGTGGCCCAGCCCTGGCCCTCGGGGTGCGGGCAGGCGCTGGGGCCGGTGCCGCACAGCACGGCGCCGCTGCGCGTGACGCACACGCCATCGAAGCGCGGCTCGTCCTCGCTCCAGTAGTTGTTCATGCGCATGTTCACGCCGCCCCACCACCACAGTGCATCGCTGTGCAGGCCGTCCGCTGCGGTGGTGTGCCAGACGTAGTCCCCGTCGGCGCAGGGATGCTGGATGCGATCTACCTCGCGCCAGCGCGGCAGCACCCGCCAGTGGCCGTCGGCATCGGGGGCGATATGGCGCACGGTGTAGACGGGGGAGTGGTCGTCACGTGCGAGCTTGCGCGCCGACACGGCTTGTTGCGCCCAGCGCCAGGTGGCCGTGCTGGCGTTGTCGCGGTGGTCGGCCACGCAGGCCGCCAGCGCGATGACGGCGGCCCGCCCGGCCATGCCGCCGTCCAGGCCGGGCACGGGTACCAGACGAACGACGGGCCAGGGCAGCTCCAGGCGCTGCAACTGCTCGCCATCCCACAGGCACAGCGCGCCCGCGCCGCCGCGCTCGGGCGCCCGGTCGTGGGGCATGAGCAAGGCGCTGCGCCCGTCCACGATCAGGTGCTCCAGCGCCCATTCGCCGGGCAGCGCCTGCCCGCCCCAGTGCAGGTGGTAGGCCGCGGTTTCGCCTTCGGCATCGACGGCGGGGCTGTGCAGCGTCCAGACCAGGGGCAGGCCTGCCACCGGGGCGCTGTGGGCCTGCCAGAGCCCAGGCTGCGCAGGATCGCGCAGCCAGTCAAAGCGCAGGCGCGGAATGGGCCGCTGCAGCACCCGGCCGTCCGCCGCATGGCCCGCGCAGCCGGCGGTGTCGCTGCAGGTGAGGCTGAGGTAGCTGCCATCGTGCAGGCGGTCGGTTTCGGGCGTGTCCAGTTCCATGCGCTGCGCCACCGCATGGCCATCCCAGCGCAGCGCGGGCGGCTGCCCGGCCTCGCCGGGAAAGTACGGCTGCACCGTCCAGCTCTTGCGGTCGTGGGGCATGCGCTCGTCCCAGGATTGCCAGCCGCCTTCGGCGCTCCAGAGCGCGAGCGTCAGCTGCACACCCTCCGCGCCCTCGTGCTCGGGCCAGGCATACAGCGCAAAGGCCTGGCCGTCGCCGCGCCAGGCCAGGTGGGGACTGCCATGCAGCAGCCAGGGCTGGGGCTGGCCATCCATCAGCAACTGCCAGTTCGGGTACCCGAAAATCTGCAGCGGATCGCGCAGCGTGCGCAGCGATGCGGGCCAGTGGCCTTGCAGCGACAGCACGGGGGCCGCCATGCCGGGCGGGGGCGGCGCCAGCGCCGGCGGCTCTATGGCTGCGCCGGTCGGCACATCGTCGGCCGCCAACCACAGGTCGCGCACGGGCACCAGCGGCTCGCCGGGGCCAAAATCCCGCGCCTGCAGCCAGGCGGCAAAGGCTTCGTTCCGCATCGGCTCCCGTTCGCCGGCATGGCCGCGCGCTGCATCGCTCCAGCGCGGCAACCCGTGGTGCACTTCGTCCAGCGCCTGGGCCTGGGTGGCGCCGATGCGCCAGCTGCGGCGGCTTTGGCGATCGACCAGCGTCGCGGTGGAGCTGTCGTAGAAGCCGGTGCGCAGCCAGCGCCCATCGGGTGAGACGCAGAGGTCGGATTCCCAGACCTGGGGCAGGTAGGTGCCGTCGTCGCACAGCACATCGCCATAGACCGGGCCGCCCATGCCGCGCTCGCCCTGCATGCGGAATTGCCAGCCCTTGGGTTCGCCGGATGCGGCCACATGATCGGCGATGGCCGCCAACGCTTCATCTATCTGCGGCCGCTCCCGGGCTTCGCGCGCCAGCTGGCGCCGTCCCACGGCCCACAGGATGAGCAGGACCGCGGCGGCCAGGATCAGCAAGGCCTTCATGCGGCGGCCACGGCAGTCTCAGTCGTCCTGGTCGTCATAAGGCAGCGTATCCGGATCGGCATCCGGGTGGTCGGGCGGCGGAGTGGCGGCGAACTGCACCGCCAGCACCGTGTCGTGCCCGTCGAGCAGGCGGCGCACCACGCGGTGCATGCCGTCCATCACGCGCCCTTCGGCGCAGAGCACGATGGGGTAGGCGGTGTCGGCCTGCTGCACCAGGCGCATGTGCTCGGCCAGCGCGCGCGTGGTGGGGCGCGGATCGTGCTCGCTGAACCAGTAGGGCTCGTCCAGCTCGGCGATGGCCGAGAGCGGCACCCAGCGCGGTGCGAGCGGCGCCGCCAGCGTGACCAGGCGGCGCACGTCCCAGGCCTGCAGGCCCTGAGGCCCGGGCCGGAAGTGGTACTGGGCTCGCAGGGCCACGCTGGGCGGGATCAGTACTGGTACACGCCGCGGCCGGTCTTGCGGCCCAGGCGGCCGGCGGCGACCATTTCCTTGAGCAGCGGGCTGGGGCGGTACTTGCTGTCGCCGAACTGGGTCAGGTAGACCTCCATCACTGCCAGGCAGACGTCCAGGCCGACCATGTCGGCCAGCGCCAGCGGGCCGATGGGCTGGTTGCAGCCGAGCTTCATGCCGGCGTCGATGTCCTCGGCCGTGGCCAGGCCCTCGCCCAGCACGAAGAAGGCCTCGTTGATCATCGGCACCAGGATGCGGTTGACGACGAAGCCCGGCGCATTCTTCACGGTGATCGGCGTCTTGCCCAGCTTCTCGGCCAGCGCCTTCACGCTGGCGTGCGTGTCGTCGCTGGTCTGCAGGCCGCGGATGATTTCCACCAGGGCCATCATCGGCACCGGGTTGAAGAAGTGCATGCCGATGAAGCGGTCGGCGCGGCTGGTGATGGCGGCCAGCTGCGTGATGGAGATCGACGAGGTGTTCGACGCGAGGATCACCTCGGGCGCGAGCAGGTCGTCCACCTGCTTGAGGATCTTGACCTTGAGTGCCTCGTTCTCGGTGGCGGCCTCGATCACGATCTGCGCGGCCTTCAGGTCGTCGTAGCTGGTCGAGCCCTTGATGCGGCCCAGCGCCGCGGCCTTGTCGGCCTCGGTCATCTTCTCTTTCTTGATGAGCCGGTCCAGGCTGGCGCCCACGGTGGCAATGCCCTTTTGCACGGCGGCTTCGGCGATGTCCACCATCACCACGTTCAGGCCCGACACGGCGCAGGCCTGCGCAATGCCGTTGCCCATGGTGCCGGCGCCGATGATGCCTACGGTCTGGATCGTCATAGTCTCTTCCTTGGATGCTGGAGTGTGGAGGGAGTCAACCCGGCATCATAGCGAGTCGCCCCGATAAAATCGGCGGCTTTCAGGCTCTTGCTCCTCTCATTCCCATGACCACCATCGGCACCCCCTACACCCCGCAGGCCACCAAAGTCATGCTGCTCGGCAGCGGCGAACTCGGCAAGGAAGTGCTGATTGCGCTGCAGCGCCTGGGCGTGGAGACCATCGCGGTCGACCGCTACGAGCAGGCCCCCGGCCAGCAGGTGGCGCACCACGCGCGCACCATCGTGATGAGCGATCCCGCGCAGTTGCAGGCGCTGATCGAGCAGGAGCAGCCCGACCTGGTCGTGCCCGAGATCGAGGCCATCGCCACGCCGGCGCTGCAGGCGCTGGAGGCCGCCGGCACGGTGCGCGTGGTGCCCACGGCGCGCGCGGCGCGGCTGACCATGGACCGCGAGGGCATCCGCCGCCTCGCCGCCGAGACCCTGGGCCTGCCCACCAGCCCCTATCGCTTTTGCGACAGCCTGGACGAGCTGCGCGCCGCGATCGATGGCGGCATCGGCTACCCCTGCGTGGTCAAGCCGGTGATGAGCAGCTCGGGCAAGGGCCAGAGCAAGATCGACGGCCCGGCCGATGTGGAAAAGGCCTGGAACTACGCGATGGAAGGCGGCCGCGTGCAGGGCGGGCGCATCATCGTCGAGGGCTTCGTCGACTTCGACTACGAGATCACGCTGCTGACGGTGCGCGCCCGCGATGCCGCCGGCGCCATCGCCACGCATTTCTGCGAGCCCATCGGCCACGTGCAGGTGCAGGGCGACTACGTGGAGAGCTGGCAGCCGCACCGCATGCCGCCCGAGGCGCTGCGTCGCGCGCAGCAGATCGCCGCGGCCGTCACCGCCAGCCTGGGCGAGGGCCTGCAGGGCGAGCCCGCGGGCCTGGGACTGTATGGCGTGGAGCTGTTCGTCAAGGGCGACCAGGTGTGGTTCAGCGAGGTCAGCCCGCGCCCGCACGACACCGGCATGGTGACCATGATCACGCAGTGGCAGAACGAGTTCGAGCTGCATGCGCGCGCGATCCTTGGCCTGCCGGTGGACACCAGCCTGAAGACGCCGGGCGCGAGTGCGGTGGTCTACGGCGGCGTCGAGGCCAGGGGCGTGGTGTTCGATGGCGTGGACCACGCGCTGCAGGTGCCGGGCACCGAGCTGCGCCTGTTCGGCAAGCCCGAGAGCTTTGCGCGCCGCCGCATGGGCGTGGCGCTGGCGCGCGCGGCCGATACCGATGCGGCCCGCGCCAACGCCAAGCTGGCGGCATCGCGCGTCAAGCCGCGCGTGCCGGCCTGAGCACGGTATTCATAAAAAAAGGAGCTGCTGGCGCTTGCTCCATCGGTACTTCAAAGGGTTTTGTCTTTGAAGTGCTTGGTGGATGAGCGCGAGCAGCTCTCTTTTTTGATGGTTTACTGCGTCACGCAGGCAAAGCTCTCGGCCTTGTTGACGTCGCCGCTGCCGTTGTAGCGCGGCCAGTTCGGGTACTCGCACAGCGGGCGGGTGCGGCCGGGCACGCCGGCGGTGTCGGTCACCACCGGGTTGGCGGGCGCCTTGCCGGTGCTCACCCACTGGTCCAGCGCGGCCAGCGAATCCCAGTTGGCGTTGAACGCGGTGCTGGCTGCGTGGCCGTAGCCCGGCACCTCGTAGTAGCGCGCGAAGATCTGCACGTTGGCCGCGCCCATGGTCTGCTGCAGGCGCTGCCAGTACTGCTCGGTGGCGCGCGTGCTCACCAGCACGTCGGCCGTGCCGTGGGCCATCAGCAGCTTGCCGCCGCGCTTGCGGAAGGCGAGCAGGTCGGTACTGTTGATGTCCTGCTGCTTGGTGAGCTGCTGGATGCGCGCCGTCCACGCGCCGGGGTTCTGCGGGTCGAGCGACAGCGTGTTGAACTGCGGATCGCGCGTGACGAAGTAGCGCACCCACTGGTCCCAGAACACGGCCCAGTACGGCGCCGTGAGCGGCGCGGGGCTGGCCGGCGGCGTGGTGTTCATCGCCAGCAGGTTCACGGTGGGCTGCAGCGGGCTCGTGCCTTCCTGGCCCAGGTCCGCGCCCCAGACGTTGAAGCCCGGGTACTGCGTCTCGCCGCTGCCCAGCGGGCTGCTGAAGGTGATGGGCGTGTTGTAGGTCTTGAGCGCAGCGATCATCGCATCCGACAGGCACTGATCGCCCTCGCTGCCGCCCGAGGCGCAGCGCAGCGGCTTGCCGCCCACCTGCGCCGTCGCCGGGTCGAACTGCGCATTGCAGGCCGCCACGTTGCTGATGAGGCCGTCGGCCGCGCCGTCCAGCGCATCGCACTGGGCGATGGCCGCGCCCTGCAGCAGCTTGCGCTGGGCCAGGCTGGGGTAGGCGCCGGGCTGCGCGAAGGCGCGGCTGATGCGGCCGAACTGCAGGTCCAGGCTGGCCGCGTTCCAGGCCGGGTACCAGGCCACCACGCCGTCCCAGTCGATGGGCCATTTCTGCGCCACGGCCAGCGCCTCGCGCCCGCCGGTCGAGCCGCCGATGAAGTAGCGCCGCTCGGGCTTGGTGCCGTAGAAGCGCTTGACCAGCACCTGGGCCACGTCGCTCACCTTCTTGAGGGCATCGCCCGAGAAGTTGGCCACCGCCTCGTCGTTGGTGCCGAAGCTGCCGTCGCGGCTGCCGGCCGCGCCCGCCTGGTGGCCCGAGTCGCTGGCGAACACCGCATAGCCCTGGGCCAGCAGCGGGTAGGCGCCCTGGCTGGCCGGCGCGGCCGAGTAGGTGTAGAGGCTGGGGATGGTGCCGTTGTAGCCGCCGCCGCCCAGCATCACCACCTTGCCGTTCCACTCCTTGGGCAGCAGCAGGCCCATCTTGATGGCCGGCGCGGCCGGGTCCATCGGCGCGATGCTGATGTTGGCGCGCACCGAGGCTGGCGGCTGCGGGCCGCTGGCGGCGCTGGGCGTCTCCACCGCTGTCACCTTGGCGCCACCGGTGGGCAGGCCGATGTCGCTGGCCGCCACCTGCTGCGTGGCCAGCTCCTTGCTGGCGCGGTCGAAGTTGAAGCCGATGAAGCCGCCCGAGCCCGAGCCGCCGCAGGCGCTCAGCACCAGGGCGGCGCCGGCCACGGCGAGCAGGCGAAAGGACGGCGTGGCGCGCAGCCGGTGCGAGGGGCGGTGTGCAGACTTCATGCGGCTTCTCCTTGGATCTATCAGTTGTTGGATGGACTGCCCGCGGCGCGGGGCCAGCGCCATTGTGGTGGCGGCTCCGCCCGCAGGCAAGGCGGCCGCGCCCGGCGTGGGTGCCGGTGGGCGCGGCGCCCGCACATCGTGCCCGGTATTCATGCGCTTGTCATGCGCCGTCCCTAGCATCGCCCCTTTTTTTGACAGCGAGGAAGCGATGCGTTTGGGATGCAGGTATGGCGGGCCGGGACGGGGGCTCGTGGGGATGCTGGTGCTGGGAATGGCGCTGGCCCATGGCGCGGCGCAGGCCGCGGCCCAGGTGGTGCTGGCCGAGAACTTCGACCAGGTGGCGGCGGGCGAGGTGCCCGCGGGCTGGAGCCGGCAGCTGCGGGGCAATGGCGGCGATGTCAGCAACCTCGCGCTGCCCTCGCTGGCCAACTGGCAGGTGACGGCCAAGCCCAGCGTGGGCGCGGGCGACACCTTCTTCGCGGCGGCCAAGGGCAATATCGCCTTCGCCAAGTCCGACGGCATCCGTCCCAAGGACAACATGGGCGCGTTCGACTCGCTGCTCGCCACGCAGTCCGTCGCGGTCAGGCCCGGCGTGCTGTATGCGCTGGCCTTCACCAACTTCTACCGCGGCGGCGGCGCGGGCACCGAGTCGGGCCGGGTGCTGGTCAGCTACGACGGCGCGGCCCCGGTGCTGCTGCAGGCATTCAATGGCGCCAACCTGAGCCGCCAGAACCAGAAGGAGACGCTGTACTTCCAGCCGCCTGCGGGCGCGCAGCAGGCCCGGATCAGCTGGGAGTACAACAAGGCCGCCAACAACTGGTACTGGGGCATCGACGAGGTGGTGCTGACCGAGGACGTGCCGCCGCCGCCGGTGGCGGCGCCGAGCCTGAACGTGGGCCCGGTGCTGATGAGCCCCGGCGCCAGCGGCATGACGGTGATGGCCGAGACCACCGAGGCCGCGCCCACCGTGCTCTACCGCGAGCAGGGCGCCAGCGCCTTCACCGCGTTTGCGATGGTGCAGGCCGACAAGGAGCTGAAGGACGCACAGATCTTCTTCGCGCCGCTCGCGGGCCTGAAGTCCAACACCGTCTACGAGTACAAGCTGCAGACCGGCAGCGGCGTGGTGAAGAAGGAGACGCCGCTCTACGCCTTCAAGACCTGGCCCGCGCCGGGCGACGTGGCCGACGGCCACCGGGCCTCGTTCATCGCCTTCTCGGACACGCAGGACAACCGCGGCGGCATCTTCAAGAGCATCGTCGCCAACGGCATCATGGCCAGCGAGCGCTGCCAGGCGGCCGACCCGGTGGCCACCTGCGTGCAGAACCTCAAGGGCGTGATGGTGGGCGGCGACTTCGTCGGCTCGGGCGAGACGCGCAGCCAGTGGAAGACCCAGTTCTTCGACAACTTCGGCGCGCTCTCGCCGTATGTGCCGCTGATCCCGGCGCTGGGCAACCACGAGTTCTTCGGCTCGCAGGTGCAGAACGACAGCGATGCCGAGATCGCCAAATGGGCGCTCACCTACCGCAAGTACTTCGCCATGGTGCCGCGCCCGGCCACGCCCACACGCTACGCCGGCCATTACTACGCGCTCGACTACCTGGACGCGCGCATCTTCAGCGTGGGCTCGACGCCGATGACGGCCATGCACAACACCGGCAACTGGAACGTGGCCGACTACGACTTCGGCCGCAAGGGCTTCAACGCCAACTACAGCCGCGAGGTGCTGGACTGGATGGACGCCAGCCTGGCCGAGCCCGGCAAGCGCCACCTCGTCATGGTCAGCCACCAGCCGTGCCTCACGACCACCTGGCGCCAGGCCGAGGCCGTGCTGGTCTGCGACCTGGTGCGCAAGATCGAGCACTACGCCGAAAAGCACGACGCGCTGGCCGCCACGCTGGTGGGCCACTCGCACGCCTTCGACGCGGGCAATTCGATGAACAGCCGCCACCTGTGGTTCACCGTGGCCTCGGCCAGCGGCGCGCTGGAAAGCGCCAAGGGCCAGGACAACAGCGACCTCGACATCTTCCGCAACACCCGCATCGACTACGGCTACAGCGAGCTGCAGCTGCAGTTCGGCAGCCAGCCGCGCGAGACCTGGCGCCGCCATTCCTTCGACGCGGCCGACAAGCCGCTGGTGGTGGGCGACGACATCAGCCTGTCGGTGCGTGCGAATGACGCCCGGCCCCTGCTGGCCCAGCGCAACTTCGGCGGCATGGCGCGCGACGCGGTGCAGCTGCGCCTGAAGAACGTGGACGCGGCCCAGGTCTACGAATCGCAGTGGCAGCTCTCGCGCAGCGCCGACTTCGCCGGCGAGGTCTTCGACGTGTGGGGCGATGCCACGCGCCGCAGCAACCTGTTCTTCGACGCCGCCGGCAAGAGCGTGGACACGCGCAAGGATGCCGACATGCTGCAGCTCGACCTGGGCCAGCTGCTGGCCCAGCCGCAGCGGCTCTACCCCTTCACCACCAACGCGGCGCACAAGGACCAGCTCAAGCGCATCACGCCCGGCGGCGACGAGCTCGGCGAGCGCTGGCAGTGCGAGCGCAAATGGGACGAGCGCCAGTGCTTTGCGCGCCTGGCCGTCAACGGCGACAAGGCCTCGCCGCTGGACCCCTTCGACAGCCGTGCCGTGCCGGTGCTGGCGCTGCAGGACGGCGAGCTGTGGTACGTGCGGGCCCGGGTGCGCGATGCCGAGCTGAACTGGTCGAGCTGGAGCGATACCGGCCGCTTCCAGGTGGGCCCCGTGCCCGAAGTGCCGGCGCAGGTGGCCGATCTGCAGCCCGGCGGCGCGGCCAAGCCCTCGCGCCTGAGCGTGGCGCCCGACGCGGTCTGCGCCGGCCCGCTGCAGGCGCAGGGCATCTCGCTGCCGGCCCCCCAGGGCTACGCGCTGCCCTACGGCGCGGTGGATTTCGCGGTGACGGACTGCGCCGTCGGCGTGCAGGCCGTGGTGCGGGTCGAGGCCTCGGGCGAGCTGTCGCCGCAGGCCCGGCTGCTCAAGTACCAGCGCGGCAGCGGCCAGTGGAGCGAGGTGCCCGGCGCGCAGCGTGTGGGCAATGCCTTCGAGTACCTGCTCGTGGACGGCGGCGAGCTGGACGAGGACGGCCTGCAGAATGGCCACCTGCGCGATCCCTACGCGATCGCCGAGCCGGCCGCCGAACCGCCGGTCACCCCGCCCGCCAAGGCCGCCGCCGTGCCCGCCACCGGCTGGCCCGCGGCGCTGGCGATGGTGCTCGGTCTGCTGGCGCTGGCCTGGCGCCGGGCGCGGCAGCAGGTATGAAAAAAGGAGCTGCTGGCGCTTACCATCAAAGGATTTCAATGGGTTTTTATATTGAACTCAAGTGTGAATAAGCACCAGAAGCTCCGATTTTAATAGTGCTCCAGGCCCGGATAATCGGGCCATGACTTCTTCTACCCAAGACGCGGCGGCCGACGGCTTCGGGGCCCTCGCGCTGTCCCCGGCGATGCAGGACAACCTGCGCCAGCTGGGCTACACCCGCATGACCCCCATCCAGGCCGCCAGCCTGCCCGCGGCGCTGCTCGGGCGCGACCTGATCGCCCAGGCCAGCACCGGCAGCGGCAAGACGGCCGCCTTCGGCCTGGCGCTGCTGGCCAACCTCAACCCGCGGCGCTTCGCCGTGCAGGCGCTGGTGCTGTGCCCCACGCGCGAGCTGGCCGACCAGGTGACGGCCGAGCTGCGCCGGCTGGCGCGCGCGCACGACAACGTCAAGATCGTCACGCTGTGCGGCGGCGTGCCGCTGCGCGGGCAGACCGCCAGCCTGGAGCATGGCGCGCACATCGCCGTGGGCACGCCCGGCCGGGTGATGGACCACCTGGCGCGCGGCTCGCTCGAGCTGTCGGCGCTGAACACCCTGGTGCTGGACGAGGCCGACCGCATGCTCGACATGGGCTTCTTCGACGACATCGCCGAGGTGGCGCGCCAGTGCCCCACCGCGCGGCAGACCCTGCTGTTCTCGGCCACCTACCCCGAGGGCATCGAGCGGCTGGCGCAGCAGTTCATGAAGCAGCCGCAGCAGATCGCGGTGCAGGCCCAGCACAGCGCGGGCAAGATCGAGCAGCGCTGGTACGAGGTGCAAGAGGGCGAGCGCCTGCACGCCGTCTCGCAGCTGCTGAACCATTTCCGCCCCGAATCGACGCTGGCCTTCTGCAACACCAAGCAGCAGTGCCGCGACCTGGTGGCCGTGCTGCAGGGCCAGGGCTTCAGCGCGCTGGCGCTGTATGGCGAGCTGGAGCAGCGCGAGCGCGACCAGGTGCTGGTGCAGTTCGCCAACCGCAGCTGCTCGGTGCTGGTGGCCACCGACGTGGCCGCGCGCGGGCTGGACATCGCCCAGCTGCAGGCCGTGATCAACGTGGACGTGACGCCCGACCCCGAGGTGCACGTGCACCGCATCGGCCGCACCGGCCGCGCCGACGCCCAGGGCCTGGCGCTGAGCCTGGCCAGCCTGCCCGAGATGGGCAGCGTGGGCCGCATCGAGCTGCTGCAGGGGCGCGAGTCCGAATGGCACCCGCTGTCGGAGCTGGTGCCAGCCGGCGGCGGCCCGCTGCTGCCGCCCATGGCCACGATCCAGATCGTGGGCGGGCGCAAGGAGAAGATCCGCGCCGGCGACGTGCTGGGCGCGCTCACCGGCGAGATGGGCTTTGGCCGCGACCAGGTCGGCAAGATCAACGTGAACGACTTCTCCACCTACGTGGCGGTGGAGCGCGGCATCGCCGCCGAGGCCGCCCGGCGGCTGAACGCCGGGCGCGTCAAGGGCAAGCTGGTGCGGGCGCGCCTGGTGGCCGAAGACTGAGCCTTACTGGAACGCCACCTCGGCGAAGCTGCGCAGCTTGCGGCTGTGCAGGCGCTCGGAGCCGCCTTCGCGCAGGATGTCCACCGCGCGCATGCCGATGCGCAGGTGCTGGTCCACGCGCTCGCGGTAGAAGTGGTTGGCCATGCCGGGCAGCTTGATCTCGCCGTGCAGCGGCTTGTCGCTCACGCACAGCAGCGTGCCGTAGGGCACGCGGAAGCGGAAGCCGTTGGCGGCGATGGTGGCGCTTTCCATGTCCAGCGCCACGGCGCGGCTCTGGCTGAAGCGGCGCTGCGGCGTGTTGTTGGGCAGCAGTTCCCAGTTGCGGTTGTCGGTGCTGGCCACGGTGCCGGTGCGCATGATGCGCTTGAGCTGCGATTCGGGCACCTGCGACACGTCGGCCACCGCCTGCTGCAGCGCCAGCTGGATCTCGGCCAGCGCCGGGATCGGCACCCACAGCGGCAGTTCCTCGTCGAGCACATGGTCCTCGCGCACATAGGCGTGGGCCAGCACGTAGTCGCCCAGCTGCTGGCTGTGGCGCAGGCCGGCGCAGTGGCCCAGCATCATCCAGGCGTGCGGGCGCAGCACGGCGATGTGGTCGGTGATGGTCTTGGCGTTGGCCGGGCCCACGCCGATGTTGACCATGGTGATGCCGCTGTGGTCGGCACGCACCAGGTGGTAGCCCGGCATCTGCGGCAGGCGCGGCGGCGGGCTACCCAGCTCGTCCACCGCCTCGGGCACCAGGCCGGCGCGGCGCGTGACCACGTTGCCCGGCTCGATGAAGGCGATGTACTCGCTGTCGGGCCTGGCCATCTCGGCATGGCCCAGGCGGATGAACTCGTCGATGTAGAACTGGTAGTTGGTGAACAGCACGAAGTTCTGGAACCACTCGGGCGCGGTGCCGGTGTAGTGGCGCAGGCGCTGCAGCGAGTAGTCCACGCGCGGCGCGGTGAACAGCGACAGCGGCCGCGGCTCGCCGGGCAGCGGCTCCCAGGTGCCGTTGGCGATGCCGTCGTCCATGGCGTGCAGGTCGGGCAGGTCGAACACGTCGCGCATCAGCAGGCGCCGCTCGGGCGTGAGCGTGCCTTCCACGTAGTCGTTGTCGGCGAACGAGAAGTGGATCGGGATGGGCTGGTTGCTGGTGCCGACCTCGAGCTCCACGCCGTGGTTGGCGATCAGCAGCTCGAACTGCTCGGCGTAGTAGTCGGCGAACAGGTCGGGCCGCGTCAGCGTGGTCTCGTAGTGGCCGGGGCCTTCGACGAAACCATAGGTGCGCGAGGTGGGCGGGCGCGCCACGGTGTGCGTCTGGATGCGCACAAACGGGTAGCAGGCGCGGAACGGCGCCTGCGGCGTTTCGCCCGCGACGAAGCGCTGCATCGCCGCGCGCAGGTGGTTGATCTGTTCGGTGTAGATGGCCTGCACCTGGGCCAGCGCCGCAGCGGCCGTGCGGTGGCGGGTGGGGGCGGTGAATGCGGGCTTGTTGTGGGTCATGTCACATTGTGCATCGGGATTTCGTCAATCTGGTGACGGGCATTGCCATGGCCCCGGGCCTCATGGTGAAATCCGGCTGCAGCGCTGGTATATTCTGCGCTGAGTGCTTTTAATTTGTGAGCATTGAACCACCGCAGGGAGCCGCCGACCATGCCATCCGCACCACTGCCCGCCGCGCCGCGCTGGGCCACGCCGCACCGGCTGCTGCAGCTGTCGGTGGTGGTGGCCATCGCCACCATCGTGCTCAAGACCCTGGCCTGGGTGGTCAGCGGCTCGGTGGGCCTGCTGTCGGACGCGCTGGAGTCGCTGGTCAACCTGGTGGGCGCGCTGTTCGCGCTGGGCATGGTGACCATCGCGCAGCGCCCGGCCGACGACGAGCACCCCTACGGCCACGCCAAGGCCGAGTATTTCTCGGCGGGCTTCGAGGGCCTGCTGATCTTCGGCGCCGCGGCCGGCATCATCTGGGCCTCGGCGCAGCGCCTGCTCTCGCCGCAGCCGCTGGAGCAGGTGGGGCTGGGCCTGGTGCTGTCGGTGGTGAGCTCGGCGCTCAACGGCGGCCTGGCCTGGCTGATGATGCGCTCGGCTCGCGCGCACCGCTCGCTGGCGCTGGAGGCCGATGCGCGCCACCTGTACACCGATGTGTGGACCTCGGCCGGCGTGGTCGTCGGCCTGCTCGCCGCGATGGCCACCGGCTGGCTGTGGCTGGACGCCGTGGTGGCGCTGGCCGTGGCGCTGAACATCCTGAAGGAGGGCGCCGAACTCATCTGGCGCTCGTCGCAGGGCCTGATGGACCAGTCGCTGGACGCCGAGGTGGTGGCCGAGATCGAGCAGCGCGTGCAGCGTTTCTGCGAACCCTGGCAGGGCCAGGTCTACAGCGACCGCCTGGTGAGCCGCCGCGCCGGCCAGCGCAGCTTCGTCGACATGCACCTGCACATGCCCGCCGACTGGAGCCTGGGCCGCGCGCACGAGCTGCGCAACACGCTCGAGGCCGAGCTGATGGCGGCCGTGCCCGGCCTGGTCGCGTCCATCGAGGTGCTGCCGCGCGGCGAGAACACCGAATACGAGAAAACCATCCAATCCGAGGAACCCACTGCATGATGACCGTGCTGCAACGCGTGCGCGAAGCCCGCGTCGAAATCGACCACCAGATCGCCGGCCAGATCGGCCACGGCCTGCTGGCCCTGGTCTGCGCCGAACGCGGCGACACCGAGCAGGAGGCCGACAAGCTGCTGGCCAAGCTGCTGAAGCTGCGCATCTTCCAGGATGAGGCCGGCAAGATGAACCGCAGCGTGCAGGATGTGGCGGGCGGCCTGCTCATCGTCAGCCAGTTCACGCTGGCGGCCGACACCAGCGGCGGCAACCGCCCCAGCTTCACCAACGCCGCGCCGCCCGCCGACGGCGAGCGCCTGTACGACTATGTCGTGCAGCGCGCCCGCGCGCTGCACCCGGTGGTGGCCACCGGCCGCTTCGGTGCCGACATGAAGGTCTGGCTGATGAACGACGGGCCGGTCACCATCCCGCTGCGTATCGCGCCGGCAGCCGCCCCGGCATGAGCCGGCTCGCCCACCACATTCCATGAGCAAGACCATGAAGCACTTTCGCAACCACTCCCTGCTGGCCATCGCCGTGGGCGCTGCGCTGGCCTGCGGCCTGCCGGCCCAGGCACAGACACTGAAGAAGCCCGCGCTCGATGCGCTGATCGCCCAGCCGGCACCGGCGAGCTTTGCCGCCTTTGCGCAGCAGGCCGCCCAGGCCCAGCCCTCGGTGGCCGCCGCCGTCAAGCGCTATGCCGGCGGCGAGGCGCTGGCCGGCGACGAACTGGCCGACATCGCCCGCCTGCTCGGCGTCTACACGCGCCGCACGCAGGAGGCCGCGGTGCTCGACAGCCTGCGGCGCATGGTGGCCCTGTCCACGGTGCGCGACGCCAAGGTGCCGCCGCACGAAAGCCCGGCCATCATCGATTTCGGCAAGCTGGTCGAGTCCATGGCGCGCGACTTCGGCCTGCGCTACCGCAATGTGGACAACCGCATTTTTGAAGTGACCTTGCCTGGCACGGGCAGCGAGGAGTTCGGCATCCTCACCCATGCCGACGTGGTGCCGGTGGTGCCTGCCGAATGGGTGCTGGACGGCAAGCAGGTCAACCCCTTCGAGGTCACGGGCGTGGGCGATCGCCTCTACGGCCGCGGCACCATCGACGACAAGGGCTCGATCGCCACCGTGCTGTACGCGATGAAGGCCGTCAAGGACAGCGGCCTGCCGCTGGCGCGCGGCATCCGCCTGATGATCGAGACCACCGAGGAGACCGGTGGCGACGCGATGAAGTACTACCAGGCCAAGACCCCCCTGCCCGAGTACAACATCGTGCTCGACAGCAAGTACCCCGCCGTGGTCGCCGAGAAGGGCTCGGGCGCGCTCAAGGCCGTGTTCGCCGATGTGCCCGTCGATGCCGCCAGGCCGGCTATCACCGCGATGGCGGGCGCGGCCTCGGCCAACGCCATCGCGCAGACGGCCACCGCCACCATCTCGGCCAGCGATGCGGCCGCGCTGGCCGCCGTGGTGCAGCGCCTGAACGATGCGAAGGATGCCTTCGTTGCCCAGCACCAAGGCAACGGCGGCAAGTTCGCCATCGAGCTGCAGCCGGGCAACGGCGCCGTCGCCGTCAAGGTCACAGGCGCCTCGGCCCACGGCTCGCGCCCCGAAGAGGGCGTGAACCCCGTGCCGCGGCTGGCGCTGTTCCTGCAGCAGGCGCTGATGCCCGCGCAGGGCGCGGCGCTGGTGCAGCCCAACCAGTACAGCCAGGCCGTGCGCTATATCAACGGCGTGTTTGGCCTCGACTACTTCGGCCAGCAGCTAGGCATCGCCTACGCTGACGACTTCATGGGCCCGCTCACGCTGTCGCCCAACCTCATCCAGGCCGCGAACGGAAAGCTCGAAGTCACCACCAATGTGCGCATGCCGCGCGGCAAGACGCCCGAGCAGCTGCGCGCCGAGGTCGAGCAGGGCATCGCCCGCTGGAGCGAGGCCGCCAAGGTGCCGGTCGCGGTGCAGTACACCCAGGGCAACTGGATGGCGCGCGACCCCAAGGGCGCCTGGCTGGCCACGCTGCTCAACATCTTCGGCGACACCACCGGCCTCGACGCCAGGCCCGTGCCCACGGCCGGCAGCACCACCGCCAAGCTCATGCCCAACGCCATCAACTTCGGCCCCGCCATGCCCGGCAAGAAGTACACGGCGCACAACGCGCTCGAATACAAGGAGCTGGCCGACCTGCGCACCGACATGCAGATGTTCACCGAGATGCTGGTGCGGATCGGGAATCTACCCCAAATGCAGTAAGTACAAGCGAGCACTATCGAACCGGCGCCTTGCATATGCAAGGCGCTTTTTATTTGTTACAAACGATTCGAGGGGAGACATGCAAGACATTCCTGGGCAGGATCTGAAGACCATCCTGCATTCCAAGCGGGCCAATATCTACTATCTCGAACACTGCCGCGTGCTGGTCAACGGCGGGCGGGTGGAATACGTGACCGGCGCGGGCAAGAAAAGCCTGTACTGGAACATTCCCATCGCCAACACCACCAGCATTCTGCTGGGCACGGGCACATCCCTCACCCAGGCAGCGATGCGCGAACTGGCCAAGGCTGGCGTGCTGGTGGGCTTTTGCGGCGGTGGCGGCACGCCGCTGTTCAGCGCCAACGAGGTCGACGTGGAAGTGGCCTGGCTGACGCCGCAAAGCGAATACCGGCCCACCGAATACCTGCAGGCCTGGGTGAAGTTCTGGTTCGACGGTGAACTGCGCCTGCAGGCCGCCAAGCAATTGCAGACCTGGCGCTTGCAGCGCCTGCTGCCCGAATGGAGTAGCCGCCCTTTGCGCGAAGCGGGCTTTGCGGTGGACATGGAGCGCCTGAAGGCGCTGGTGCAGCAGTTCACATCGCTCATCGCCAACGCACCTGATGTGACCGCGCTGCTGACCGACGAGGCGCGGCTGACCAAGGCGCTGTTCAAGCTGGCGGTGGATGCCGTGGGCTACGGCGAGTTCACGCGCGCCAAGCGTGGTACCGGCGTCGATGCGGCGAATCGCTTTCTTGACCACGGCAATTACCTGGCCTATGGTCTGGGCGCCACGGCCACCTGGGTGCTGGGCCTGCCGCATGGCTTGGCCGTGCTGCACGGCAAGACGCGACGCGGTGGCCTGGTGTTCGATGCGGCCGATCTGGTGAAGGACGCGGCCATACTGCCTCAGGCCTTTCTGTCGGCCATGCGCGGCGACGACGAGCAGCAGTTTCGCCGCCAGTGCATAGAAGCGCTTACGCGCGGCGAATCGCTGGACTTCATCATCGACACGCTCAAGCGCATCGCCGTAGAGACTGCGCGCCTGGCAGTGCCTCCGGAGGCCCAGGCATGAATGTGCTGTTTGTCTCCCAATGCAGCAAGCGAGCCTTGACCGAAACCCGCCGTATCCTTGACCAGTTTGCCGAGCGGCGCGGCGACCGCACCTGGCAGACTCCCATCACCCAAGCCGGCCTGGATACGGTGCGCAAGCTGCTGCGCCAGGGCGCGCGCAAGAACACTGCCGTGGCCTGCCATTGGATACGTGGCCGCGACCACAGCGAGCTGCTGTGGGTGGTAGGCGATGGGCGCCAGTTCAATGCCGAAGGCGCCGTGCCGACCAACACCACGACACGCAATGTGCTGCGCTCCGAAGATGAAAGCACTTGGCACCATCTGCCCTTGATCACTGCGCTGGCGCCGCTTGCTGCCTTGCTGCATGATCTGGGCAAGGCCACGCAGGCGTTTCAAGACCGGCTGAAGAACCCCAGCTTGCGCGAGCGCAATCACTATCGCCATGAATGGGTGTCGGTGCGCTTGTTCCAGGCCTTTGTGGGGCCGGACGATGATGCAGGCTGGTTGCAGCGGCTGGCGGCCTGCGGGGACACAGAAGATTTTGAGAGCCACTGGCTGCAGGGCTTGCTGAAAGATGGTCTGACTGACGCAGGTTGGGATGCTGCGCAAAAAGACGCGGCCAACCCATTTGCCTGCCTGCCGCCTTTGGCGCAGGCCGTGGCCTGGTTGGTGCTGACCCACCATCGCCTGCCTTGCCTGCCCCATCGCAAAAGTCCCCTGGATGCTGACGACAGCGATGAAGAGGATGGTGCCATCTTCAAACGTTTTGGCTCGCGTCCGTCCGATGTGCCTGCGCGCCTGCTCCATGGCCTGCTGGCACGTGTGAACGCAGACTGGAACGAGCCGCGCGAATCGGTCGAGGCATCGAAGCTGAGGGCGTATTGGCAGTTCCCGCATGGGTTGCCGGTAGGCCAATCCGCATGGCGCAAGCAGGCGGCTCGTTATGCATGCAAGTTGCTGGAACTTGCGCCGCATTACCAGCAGGCGCTTGCGCTGCATGACCCCTTCACCATGCATGTGAGCCGCATGTGCCTGATGCTGGCCGACCACCATTACTCCAGCATCGAGGACAAGGCCCGGCGCAAGCCCTATCGCAACGATGGCTATCCTCTGTTTGCCAATACGCTTAAAAACAGTAGCGCCCAGCGCTTGATGGGTGGGCGCAAACCGCCATTTTTCAACCAAACCCTGGATGAGCATCTGCTGGGCGTGCAGGCCCATGCCAGTCTGATCACACATGCACTGCCCACCCTGGCGCGCAGCCTGCCTGCATTGCTCAACCACAAAGGCCTGAAAAAGCGCAACAGCAACGCGCGTTTCCAGTGGCAGGACAAGGCTGCGGATCTGGCCGCCAGCGTGCGCCATCGAGCTGCCAGCCAGGGCGCGTTCATTGTCAACATGGCTTCGACGGGTTGCGGCAAGACGTTGGGCAATGCACGCATCATGAACGCGCTGGCTGATCCGCAACTGGGCATGCGCTGCGCGTTCGCCATTGGCCTGCGCACGCTGACCTTGCAGACGGGCCGCAGCTTTCAGCACGATCTGGGTTTGAGCGAAGAGCAATTGGCCATCAAGGTGGGCGGCAGCGCGAGCCGCGCACTTTTCGAGTACTGGGAGCGCCAGGCCGAAGCCACCGGATCGGCCTCCACCCAGGCCTTGCTCGACGAAGGCGGGCAGGTGCTGTTTGAAGGCAATGAGCGCCACCCCCTGCTGGAGCGTCTGAGCGACGATGCCCAGGTGCGCAGCCTGATTGCCGCGCCGCTGCTGGTCTGTACGGTGGACCATTTGACGCCGGCCACCGAAAGCCTGCGCTGCGGTCGCCAGATCACACCCATGCTGCGCTTGCTGACCGGCGATCTGGTGCTGGACGAGCCCGACGATTTCGATATGGCCGACTTGCCTGCGCTGACGCGGCTTGTGCACTGGGCGGGCCTGCTGGGCTCGCGCGTGCTGCTGTCTTCGGCTACCTTGCCGCCGGCGCTGGTGCAGGGCCTGTTTCTGGCTTATCGGGCGGGCCGGGCGGTCTTTCAAAAACATCGGAGCGAGCGGCCGCAAGAGGCCAGCAATATCTGTTGTCTGTGGGTGGACGAGTTTCAGCAAGCGTCGAGCGACTGCGCTGACGGCCGCAACTTTGGTGAGGCGCACCAGGCTTTTGTGCAAAAGCGCATGGTGCACCTGGCCAAGAACGCCGTGCGGCGGCTTGCCCATATTGTGGGCTTGCCGCCAAGCTGGAGCGGCGTAGGCATGAGCGAAGCGCAGCGCCGCAAGGAATGGGCGCAACTCCTGCTGCAACATGCCTGGGAGCTGCATCAGGCGCCCCAAAACCATGGCCTGGATCCGGCCAGTGGCAAGCGCGTGAGCTTTGGGCTGATCCGCATGGCCAATATTGCACCGCTGTTCGACGTGGCATTGGCCATGTATGCGCATGGCGCTCCTGCCACCACCATCAGGAGCAGGTGACCCAGGGTTACGTTCGTACCTTCAACCTGACCCGCAATCCGGTAGACAAGGACGGCAGCACGGCCGCGATTGTGGAGGAGGGGCGCATGCACCTGCAGGTGTCGCTGATCTTTGCGGTGGCAGAGCAACGGGCTCCTGGCGCCGCCAGCGTGCTGGTGCAAGGTGGTGAAGATCGCATGGCCGAATGGCGGTGTGTTTGGCGATGCGAGCTGACCGCCATGACCACGCACTACATCGACATCACCTTGCTGCCCGACCCGGAGTTCAGCCATGCCCATCTGTTGGGGGCCCTGGTCTCCAAGTTGCACCGTGCACTGGTGCAACTGAAGGCCGCTGATATCGGCATCAGTTTTCCGCGCTACAGCCTGCGCCCGCGTTCGCTGGGCGAGGTGCTGCGCCTGCATGGCACAGAGGCTGCCCTGCAACGGCTGATGGAGCTGCCTTGGCTGCAGGGCATGCGCGACCATGTGCAGTTGACAGCCTTGTCGCAGGCACCACTGGACGCTCCGCGTTGGCAGGTGCAGCGCCGGCAGTTCAAGACCAGCGTGGACCGGTTGCGACGGCGCCGCATGCGGCGCAAGGATGAGACTCCGGAGGAGGCAGCCGCCGCCATCCCAGACAGCGTAGAACGCAGTCCCAAGCTGCCTTTTGTGCACCTGCGCAGCACCAGCACCGGCCAGCCGTTCTGCCTGTTTGTAGACCAGGGGCCGGCCCAGGTGGAAGCTGTCCCAGGCCGCTTCAATACCTATGGATTGAGCCTGGGATCGGCCATCCCCTGGTTTTGACCCTTTTTCTGGGGGTGCTCTGACGGTCCATGTAAATCAATGGCTTAGCGCATGCCTCAGAAATTGGGGTATTGCGCGCTTTGGTGCATTTGTTCTTTAAAAATCAGGGAATTAGTGGATTTGAAATCCAGTTCGCTGCCGCATAGGCAGCTCAGAAATGTTCGCATGGACGATCCCGCAATATCTGATGGTTCGCTGCCGCATAGGCAGCTCAGAAAAGCAACACCAACGTCCGCGTGACGATATACGGGTTCGCTGCCGCATAGGCAGCTCAGAAACGGCGCAGCTCCTCCACCACCGAAGGGGCTGCCGTTCGCTGCCGCATAGGCAGCTCAGAAATTTCCGATGTGATGTTTCAGGTCTTCATACCGGGTTCGCTGCCGCATAGGCAGCTCAGAAATTGTTGGCTTCAACCACGCGATCTTCCAGCACGTTCGCTGCCGCATAGGCAGCTCAGAAATGATGGCGGAAATAGACGAATTTGAGCGCCAAGTTCGCTGCCGCATAGGCAGCTCAGAAAAAACACGCCCAGGTCGGCTACCAGACCCCCAGGTTCGCTGCCGCATAGGCAGCTCAGAAATTTCTGAGCGCGCCATGAAATACGAACGCTACGTTCGCTGCCGCATAGGCAGCTCAGAAAACCTGATGCACCAGCGGATCATCCACCACCGCGTTCGCTGCCGCATAGGCAGCTCAGAAACGGCCGATGCGTGTGGCTATAAAAGTGCGGCGGTTCGCTGCCGCATAGGCAGCTCAGAAAAACTACCGCACCTATCGCAAACCTCCAAGTTCGTTCGCTGCCGCATAGGCAGCTCAGAAACAGCACTGCGGCCAGGCCGCCCATCACGTAGTGTTCGCTGCCGCATAGGCAGCTCAGAAAGCCGCGACCTCGTCAAAGCCGCCGCCCTGATGGTTCGCTGCCGCATAGGCAGCTCAGAAAACCGCGACTGACCCATTCAGGCCCGCGAGGGCGTTCGCTGCCGCATAGGCAGCTCAGAAAGCATGCGCGCGGCATACGAGCTGGGCGAATACGTTCGCTGCCGCATAGGCAGCTCAGAAACGACGAGCCCAAGAGCTTCAGATTGGACTTGTGGTTCGCTGCCGCATAGGCAGCTCAGAAAGAGCGCAAAGCGGCCGTGGCCCGCTCCAAGGTGTTCGCTGCCGCATAGGCAGCTCAGAAATGTTCGCATGAACGACCCTGCAATATCTGATGGTTCGCTGCCGCATAGGCAGCTCAGAAAATGAAGCTAGCCGCTTCCGCCCAGCTGCTGACGTTCGCTGCCGCATAGGCAGCTCAGAAAGCCTGCGCCAAAGCCGAAGGAGGAGAGCTGGAGTTCGCTGCCGCATAGGCAGCTCAGAAAACTGCCCATCACCAGCGGGTGCAGTGATACCAGTTCGCTGCCGCATAGGCAGCTCAGAAAGATCCAGGCGCTTGCGTGCCGGCCCAGTTTGCGGTTCGCTGCCGCATAGGCAGCTCAGAAAGTTGGTGCGGCAAACACAATGGCGTTGTTGTTGTTCGCTGCCGCATAGGCAGCTCAGAAAACCAGCTGCAGATAAAGCAAGGGTGGCCGCAGGTTCGCTGCCGCATAGGCAGCTCAGAAACGTACGCGATTGCTAATCGCGCTCATTCTGCCGTTCGCTGCCGCATAGGCAGCTCAGAAAATGGACTCCAGCGCCGCCGCATCGTAGCCTGCGTTCGCTGCCGCATAGGCAGCTCAGAAAGTCTGCAATAGTCTTGGCGTGGTCGATCTGGCGTTCGCTGCCGCATAGGCAGCTCAGAAAAAGTCGGTGGGCCATGCCGCCCTGGCCGAGCAGTTCGCTGCCGCATAGGCAGTTCAGAAATACCGCGAGGCCGGAGCGCTGCGCATGCTGAGGTTCGCTGCCGCATAGGCAGCTCAGAAATTGCGCATTGAACAGCTGCGGATAGCCGGTGCGTTCGCTGCCGCATAGGCAGCTCAGAAATCCCAGTCTTGCGCCGGGTGCACATGTTTGTAGTTCGCTGCCGCATAGGCAGCTCAGAAAATCACATGCAACCAAGCCTGCACGGTCACTGTGTTCGCTGCCGCATAGGCAGCTCAGAAATCCCTTCCGTTCTTGAAAATGCACCAGCTCATGTTCGCTGCCGCATAGGCAGCTCAGAAAGCTAGCCTTTTCCTGATAGACCCTCTCACAGCGTTCGCTGCCGCATAGGCAGCTCAGAAATTGCCGGTGGCAGTGGTCTTGCCAGTCTTGTATGTTCGCTGCCGCATAGGCAGCTCAGAAATGATCGTGGGCGCCATTCTTGTCGCCGTGGTTATTCGCTGCCGCATAGGCAGCTCAGAAATGCACCAACCCTGAGTGCGGCCACACCTTCATGTTCGCTGCCGCATAGGCAGCTTAGAAAAGCTCAGCCGCGGTGGCGCCGACTACCCGCGTGTACGCTGCCGCATAGGCAGCTTAGAAATATTCAGCGCTCACAGCCCGCTCGATGTCCACGTTCGCTGCTGCATAGGCAGCTTAGAAAAGCGCGAGCATGGCCCGGCTGCGCGCATCCTTGTTCGCTGCCGCATAGGCAGCTTAGAAAACACGCACCAGGTCGATCCCAGTCTGTGCCTGGTTCGCTGCCGCATAGGCAGCTTAGAAACAAGAGAGCATGGCCAGGCATGCCCGGCCTTCGTTCGCTGCCGCATAGGCAGCTTAGAAAAGCCGCGCGGCCGAAAAGCTGCGCCGGCAGGAGTTCGCTGCCGCACAGGCAGCTTAGAAATTTTTCAAGGGGCTACGCGATTGCCTACCATTGTTGGCTGCCGCATAGGCAGCTTAAAAAAGAGCAACTTCGACAGCCGGATGCTTCTCAACCGATCCCTGCAAGCACTAGATCAATACAAAACCAATATCAAACCATCCACACAAAACATTGGACTCGAATCATTGATTCGCTGAAGATACCCTGGCGGCGTGGGCGAGCCGCCATAACAGGGGTTGCACACCCTTCAGGAGACAAGCATGAAGCTGAAGCAATGGTTGGCAGGTGTGGTCGCGTCGCTGGCGGTGGCGGGCGGCGCTTGGGCGCAGGCGGGGTATCCCAGCGGGCCGGTCACGCTGATCGTGCCGTTCGCGGCGGGCAGCGGCACCGATGCGGTGGCGCGCGCCGTGGGGCAGAAGCTGGGCGAGCGGCTCAAGCAGCCGGTGGTGGTGGACAACCGCGCCGGCGCCAATGCGCAGATCGCGGTGGCGGCGGTGCTCAAGGCCAAGCCGGACGGGCAGACGCTGTTCATGACCACCAACACCTCGCATTCGGCCAACCCCTGGCTGGTCAAGAACCTCAAGTACGACCCGATCAAGGATTTCACGCCCATCGCCCGCGTGGGCGAGCTGCCGTTCGCGCTGGCGGTGAACGCCGAGTCGCCGATCAAGTCGGTGCAGGAGCTGATCGACTACGCCAAGGCGCATCCGGGCAAGCTGTCGTACGCCACGCCCAACAGCACCTCGCTGGTGGCGTCCGAGACGCTGCGCTTCCTCACCAAGACCGACATCGTGGGCGTGCCCTACAAGTCGAGCCCGCAGGCGCTGACCGACCTGATGGGCAACCAGGTGCAGATGTACGTGGTGGACCTGGGCTCGGGCGGCAGCATGCTCAAGGCGGGCAAGGTGCGCGCGCTGGGCGTGACGGCGGCCAAGGGCTCGTCGCAGCTGCCGGGCGTGCCGGCCATCGCCAAGACGCTGCCGGGCTTCGACATCACCTCGTGGAACGGCATCTTCGCGCCGGCGGGCACGCCGCCCGCGGTGGTGAACCGGATCAACACCGAGCTGCAGGCCGTGCTGGCCGACCCCGAGGTGCAGAAGCAGCTCGCGGTGATCGGCTTCGAGGTCTGGCCCACCAAGACGCCACAGGAGTTCGCCAAGTACGTGGCCGACCAGTTGCAGTACTGGGGCAAGCTGGTCAAGCAGGCCGATATTCCCGCGCAGTGATATTTGAATGAAATCGGGCTCTTGCGCTTGATGGATAAGCGTTAGCGGCTATCAAAACCATAGTTTCAGGAGGCCCCATGGCTTCGCGATACCTGATCCGCTCGGCCGACGTGGCCGCCTACAGCCCGGCCAACCACACCGGCACCTTCAACCGCCGCCTCATCAGCAACGCCAACGTGGGCGCGCAGCACATGGAGGTGGTGCTCGGCGAGATCGCCAAGGGCGGCGGCGCGCTGCCGCATGCGCACCCGGGCATGGAGCAGGCCTGCTACCTGCTCGAAGGCACGGCGCATGTCGAGGTCGAGGGCGAGTCGTTCGAGATGGTGGCGGGCGATGCCTGCTTCTTCCCGGCCGATGCGATGCACATCTTCCAGACCACCAGCGACACGCCCGCGAAGCTGCTGGTGATCTACAGCCCGCCGTATGGCGAGAACCCGGCGCGCGTGCGCCGGCCTGACGGCGCCAGCCACTGATTTGAGTTTGAGGAACACACCATGGATTTCGCACTGACCGAAGAACAGCAGCAGATCGTCGACGCCATCGAGAAGGTCTGCGCCCCGTTTGACGCCGACTACTGGCATGCGCGCGACGACGACGGCGAGTTCCCCGAGGCCTTCTACCGCGCGCTGGCCGATGCGGGCTGGCTGGGCATCGCGATGCCCGAGGAGTTCGGCGGCGCGGGCCTGGGGATCACCGAGGCGGCGCTGATGATGCACACCATCTCCGCCACCGGCGCGGGCCTGTCGGGCGCGTCGGCCGTGCACATGAACATCTTCGGCCTGCACCCGGTCGTGGTCTACGGCACGCCCGAGCAGAAGGCGCGCATGCTGCCGCCGCTGATCGCCGGCAAGGACAAGGCCTGCTTCGGCGTGACCGAGCCGAACACGGGGCTGAACACGCTCAAGCTCAAGACCCGCGCCGTCCGAGGAACGGATAGCGACGGCGATCACTACGTGGTGCACGGCCAGAAGGTGTTCATCTCCACCGCGCAGGAGGCGAGCAAGATCCTGCTGCTGGCGCGCACCAAGCCGGTCGAGGAATGCAAGGGCACCGAGGGCCTGTCGCTGTTCTACACCGACTTCGACCGCAGCAAGATCGAGGTGCACGAGATCCCCAAGATGGGCCGCAAGTGCGTGGACACGAACCAGCTCTTCATCGACGGCTTGCGCATTCCGGTGGAGGACCGCATCGGCGAGGAAGGCCGCGGCTTCGAGTACATCCTGCACGGCATGAACCCCGAGCGCATCCTGATCGCCTGCGAGGCCATCGGCCTGGGCCGCGCCGCGCTGTCGCGCGCCGCCAAGTACGCCGGCGAGCGCGAGGTGTTCAACCGCCCCATCGGCAAGAACCAGGGCATCCAGCACCCGCTGGCCGAGCGCTGGATCGAACTGGAGGCCGCCTACCTGCTGGCCATGAAGGCCGCGTGGCTGTACGACCAGCACAAGCCCTGCGGCGCCGAGGCCAATGCGGCCAAGTTCTTCGGCGCCGAGGCGGGCTTTCGCGCCTGCGAGACGGCGATCTTCACGCACGGCGGCATGGGCTATGCCAAGGAATTCCACGTCGAGCGCTACATGCGCGAGAGCTGGATCCCGCGCCTGGCGCCGGTCAGCCCGCAGCTCATCCTGTGCTTCATCGCCGAAAAGGTCCTGGGCCTGCCCAAGTCGTACTGACGCCCGGGTTGGGCACGCCGGTTTTCGCGCGATGATGGGGGCATGAAGACCCATCTGCTGCGCTATTTCGTCGTGCTGGCCGAAGAGCTGCACTATGGCCGCGCCGCGGCCAAGCTGTCCATCACGCAGCCGCCGCTGTCCGTGGCCATCAAGACGCTGGAGGACGAGCTGGGCGTGCGCCTGTTCGAGCGCAACGCCAAGCAGGTGCAACTCACCGAGGCCGGCGCGGCCTTCCTGGTCGAGGCGCGGCGCGTGCTCAGCCAGCTGCAGCACGCGGCCGACGTGGCGCGCCAGGTGGCCGAGGGGCGCCAGGGGCAGCTCGCCATCGGCGTGGCGGCCTCGATGATCTACCGCGATGTGCCGCGCGTGCTGCAGGCCTTTGCGCGCCAGCGGCCCGACATCGAGATCACGCTGCACGAGATGTCCACCGCCGAGCAGCAGCAGGCCGTGGCCCGCGGGCAGCTGCAGGGCGGCTTCGTCAACATCGTCACGCCGGCGCCGGGGCTGGACAGTTGCCCGATCGCGCCCGAGCCGCTGGTGTGCTGCCTGCCCGAGGCGCACCCGCTGGCGAGCGAGGCCGAGATCGACCTGCGCGCGCTGGCGCACGAGCGCTTCGTGATGTTCGTGCGCGAGGTCAGCCCCGCGCACTACGACGACGTGATCGCCTGCCTGCACAGCGCCGGCATCCATCCCCGCATCCACCACGCGGTGCGCCAGTGGTTCAGCGTGATCGCGCTGGTGGCCATGGGCCAGGGCGTGGCGCTGGTGCCGGCCTGCATGCAGCGCGCGGGCATGGCCGGCGTGCGCTGGCTGCCGCTGCAGCGCGACGGTGGGCGGCCCGCGCTCACGGCTGGTGCCTTCGTCTGGCGGGCGCCGGCGGCCAGCGCCTCGTTGCAGGCGCTGATCAGCGTGGTGAGGGAGCGCTGAGGCCTGCGCTCATAGTTAAGAATTATTGTTTAATTTTCAAAACAACAAATAATTCATCGCTTGGTGGAGCACAAAGTCAAATAAAACGCTGTACATGAGTTTAACGTTCGGGCATGGACAACAAGCTCGAATTCGCCCAGCGGCTGCGCAGCGCCATGGTGGCTGCCGGCCTGGAGGCGCGCCCGGGCGTGCTGTTGGGCCTGTTCAATGCGAACTACTGGGGGCGCTCGGTCACCTTCCAGGCGGTGTCGCGCTGGTTGAAGGGCGAGGCCATCCCCGCGCAGGACAAGCTGGTGGTGCTGGCGGGCCTGTTGAAGGTCGAGCCTGAGGTGCTGCGTTTCGGCGACTCGGTGCGCCGCTCGGTGCAGGAGCACCGCCAGCGCTGGGACGAGGGCGTGGGCTATCTGGAGCGCGAGGCCTTCGATGCCTTCCTGCGGCTGCCGGCGCCGCAGCGCAAGGTGGTCCGCGAGGTGATCCTGACCTTTGCCAGGGTGCACGGCGATGCCGGCGGCGAGCCGCAGGCGGCGCCAGCCCCCGACGCTGGCCCGGGCACGGCTACTGGCGCCAGAAAAACAGCCCGGCCATCACCAGGCCGGTGAGCACGATGCCGCCGCGCAGCCAGTTCGGCGGAATCTTGCGCGCCACGCGCGCGCCCAGGTAGCCGCCCAGCGTGGCAGCCACCATCATCACCAGCGCCTGCTTCCACTGCACCACGCCGCCCGCGGCGTAGATGGCCACGGCAATGGCCGTGAGCAGCGCCGACACCAGGTTCTTGATGCCGTTCATCGCATTCAGGTTGGTCTGGCCCAGCAGGCCGAGCAGCGCCAGCAGCAGGATGCCCAGGCCGCCGTTGAAGTAGCCGCCGTAGATGGCCACGGCCAGCATGCCCAACGCAGCCTTGGCGGCCCCGCCGGTGCTTGGCGCCTGGTCGTGCTTGCCTCCCATGGCCCACTGGCGCAACTGCGGGCCGAAGGCGAACATGGCGGTGGCCGCCAGCAGCAGCCAGGGCACGATCTTGCGGAAGGTGGCGTCGGGCGTGAACAGCAGCAGCGCCGCGCCGGCCGCGCCGCCCACCAGCGCCAGCAGCACCACGCTCTTCATCGACAGGCCGGGCGGCGAGCGCATGTCGTCCTTGAAGCCCCAGGCGCCGGCCATGTAGCCGGGCAGCAGCGCCACGGTGCCGGTGGCGTTGGCCGACACCGGCGGCACGCCGGTGAGCACCAGCGCGGGCAGGGTCAGGAAGCTGCCGCCGCCGGCGACGGCGTTGAGGGCGCCGGCCACGAAGGCGGCGGCCAGCAGCAGGCTGGTGTGGGCAAGGTCTCCCATGGTTTTTATCGGCTGGTGCAGCGCTTGGTTGAAGGAATCAACCGATCTTAGTGCTGCAATTCTTTTTAGCAAGCCCGGATTAGTTGCACAGAAGTCAAAGCTGCCGTGATGGCAGCCCTTCCCCTGGCTACTTGGCGTAGGGGTCCTCGAAGCCCAGCTCCTGCATGATGGCGGTCTCGTATTCCTCCATCTCCTCGGCGTCCTGCTCGCTGGTTTCGTGGTCCCAGCCCTGGGCGTGCAGCGTGCCGTGCACCAGCAGGTGGGCGTAGTGCTCTTCGAGCGACTTGTTCTGCTCCTGAGCCTCGCGCGCCACCACCGGCGCGCACAGCACCAGGTCGGCCAGCACGGTGGGCTCCTGCTGGTAGTCGAAGGTGAGCACGTTGGTGGCGTAGTCCTTGTGCCGGTACTCGCGGTTAAGCTGCTGGCCTTCGGCGGCGTCGACGATGCGCACGGTGATTTCGCCATCGACGGCCAGCGCGTGGCGGATCCAGCGCGTGACCTTGCTGCGGGGTAGCACGGCGCGGTGCTCGGCCGCCTCGTCGAAGCGGCCGAACTGCAGGGACAGCGTGAGTTGGTTCAGGGCCATGTCAGGCGGCTCCAAGATGCGGCACCAGCGCGCCGGTGGGTTGGCCGTTCTTGAGCGCGGCGGTGAAGGCGAGCATGCGGTCGATGGGCAGGCGCGCGCGCGGGATCAGCGCCGGGTCCACGTGGATGGCGTTGGCGCCGGTCTCCAGCACGCGGGCCACGTCGGCCAGGCCGTTCATCGCCATCCAGGGGCAGTGCGCGCAGCTCTTGCAGGTGGCGCTGTTGCCGGCGGTGGGCGCCTCGTAAAAGATCTTGCCGGGGTTGAGCGTGCGCAGCTTGTGCATCATGCCGTTGTCGGTGGCGACGATGAACTCCTGCGCGTCCATCTCGCGCGCGGCCTTGAGGATGGCCGAGGTCGAGCCCACGGCATCGGCCAGCGCCACCACTTCGGGCGGGCTCTCGGGGTGGACCAGGATCTTGGCCTGCGGGTACTGGGCCTTGAGCAGCTCCAGCTCCACGGCCTTGAACTCGTCGTGCACGATGCAGGCGCCGTTCCAGAACACCATGTCGGCGCCGGTCTGCTGCTGGATGTAGTGGCCCAGGTGCCGGTCGGGCGCCCAGAGGATCTTCTGGCCCGCGTCCTTCAGCGCCTGCACCACGTCGAGCGCGCAGCCCGAGGTGACGAGCCAGTCGGCGCGGGCCTTGACCGGCGCGCTGGTGTTGGCGTAGACGACGACGGTGCGGTCCGGGTGCTGGTCGCAGAAGGCGCTGAACTCGTCCACCGGGCAGCCCAGGTCGAGCGAGCAGGTGGCGTCCAGGTCGGGCATGAGCACGGTCTTCTCGGGGCTGAGGATCTTGGCCGTCTCGCCCATGAAGCGCACGCCCGAGACCACCAGGGTCTGCGCCGCGTGGTCGCGGCCGAAGCGCGCCATCTCCAGCGAGTCGCTGACCAGGCCGCCGGTTTCTTCGGCCAGGTCCTGCAGGTCGGGGTGCACGTAGTAGTGCGACACCAGCACGGCGTTCTTTTCCTTGAGCAGGCGGCGGATGCGGTCCTTGAGCGCGGCGCGCTCGGTGGCCGAGGGCTCGGGCGGCACGCGGGCCCAGGCGTGCTTGGTGGAGCAGACGGCGTTGTCAGTGCCGGCGGCGTCAGTGGCATAGAGCAGCGGCTGCTCGTATTCCACGTCCTTGAGGGTGGCGGTGGTCATCGTGGTTCTTGCAAAAATGAGAGCTGCTGGCGCTTGTTTATCAATGGTTTCAAATATATTTCTATTTGAAATCGGCTGGTGATGAGCGCCAGCAGCTATGGTTTTGTTGTCTCTTTAGGCGATTTCCTGCAGGCGCATCGAGAAGTCGGTGGCCTTCACATCCTTGGTCAGCGTGCCGATGGAGATGCGGTCCACGCCGGTCTCGGCCAGCGCGCGCAGGCCTTCGAGCGTGACGCCGCCGGAGATCTCCAGGATGGCGCCGCCGCCCGCATGCGCGGCATTGATGGCCACGGCCTCGCGCAGCATGGGCAGCGGCATGTTGTCGAGCAGCACCATCTTCGCGCCGGCGTCCAGCGCCTCGGAAAGCTGCGCCAGCGTCTCCACCTCGATCTCGATGAAGGCGGCTTGCGCGGCCACGGCCTGCGCGGTGCGCAGCACGGCCGTCACGCCGCCGGCCGCGGCGATGTGGTTCTCCTTGATCAGCACGGCGTCGTGCAGGCCGATGCGGTGGTTGGTGCCGCCGCCGGTGGCCACGGCGTATTTCTGCGCCAGGCGCAGGCCGGGCAGGGTCTTGCGCGTGTCGACGATGCGCGCCTGGGTGCCGGCGATCGCATCGACGTAGGTGCGCGTCTTGGTGGCCACGGCCGACAGCAGCTGCAGAAAGTTGATGGCGGTGCGCTCGGCGGACAGCAGCGCGCGGGCGTTGCCTTCCATCTCGAGCACCACCTGGTCGGGCGCGCAGCGCTGGCCCTCGGCCACGCGCCAGGTGATCTGCACCTCGGGGTCGAGCGCGCGCAGCGCGGCCTCGGCCCAGGGGGCGCCGCAGATCACGGCGGCTTCGCGGGCCAGCACGCGCGCGCGGGCGCGGCGGGCCGGGTCGATCAGGCCGGCGGTCAGGTCGCCGGCGCCCACGTCTTCCTGCAGCGCGCGGGCCACATCCTGGGCAACGAAATCCATGCTCATGGCGGTCACAGCTGCTGCGTGGGCACCTTGTGGCGCAGTTCGGTCTGGCGGTTGTTGTCGTCGACGAATACCAGCTGCGGCTGGTGGCCGGCCACATGCTCTTCATGCACCTGGGCGAAGGCCGCGATGATGAGCAGGTCGCCCACGGCGGCGCGGCGCGCGGCCGAGCCGTTGACCGAGATCATGCCGCTGCCGCGCTGGCCCTTGATGGCATAGGTGACGAAGCGCTCGCCGTTGTCGATGTTCCAGATATGGACCTGTTCGTTCTCGGCGATGTTGGCGGCGTCGAGCAGGTCTTCGTCGATGGCGCACGAGCCTTCGTAGTGCAGCTCGCATTGCGTGGTCTTGACGCGGTGGATCTTGGATTTGAGCAGGGTGCGGAACATGGTGGTGGAGAGCTTGGTTGGAGATTAAAAAAAAGGAAATCAGGGGGCCGGCGCGCAGTCGAGCATGCAGGAGTCGCCCAGCGCCTCGCGCCAGACGTGCACGCGCGTGGCGCGCTCGCGCAGCGGCGCGGGCAGGGCCTCGGCGATGAACAGGCACAGGTTCTCGAGCGTGGGCGTGCCCAGGCCGGGCACCTCGTCGAGCATGTGGTGGTCCAGGCGCTCGCGCACCTCGGCCAGCGCCTGGCGCAGCAGGCCCAGGTCGAGCACCATGCCGGTGGCGGGGTCGCGCGGGCCGGCGAGGAACACTTCGGCGTGGTAGGTATGGCCGTGCACGCGGCGGCTGCCCTCGGCCTCGATCTCGCGGCGCAGGGTGTGGGCAGCGTCGAAGAAGAAGCGTTGGGAGATGGTGAACAGCATGGTCGTAGCGGAAGGGCGGGGGCTCAGCGGATGCCGCTGATCTTGTGGGTCTGAAGGCTCAGGCGCCAGCTGGGGTGGCGCATGCAGGCCTCGATGCAGGTGGCGATGTTCTCGGCCTGCCGCGGCCCGTCCATGGGCTGCAGGAAGCGGTGCGTGAACTCGCCGGTGGCGGCCATGGTGGCCAGGTCGAGCCCCGGCTGGGGCCAGACCAGCTTCAGCTCCTGGCCGCGCTGCTGCACCCAGGGCGCGCCGGCCTTGGGGCTGACGCACAGCCAGTCGATGCCCGGCGGCGCGGCCAGGCTGCCGTTGGTCTCGACGGCGATGCGGAAATGCCGCGCGTGCAGCGCCGCGATCAGCGGCTCGTCGAGCTGCAGCAGCGGCTCGCCGCCGGTGATGACGACGAGGCGGTGGCCGGCATCGGCCGGGTCGTCGGCGGGCCACTGCGCGGCGATGCGCTCGGCCAGCGCGGCGGCCTGGGCGAACTTGCCGCCCAGCGTGCCGTCCGTGCCCACGAAGTCGGTGTCGCAGAACTGGCAGATGGCGCTGGCGCGGTCCTGCTCGCGGCCGCTCCAGAGGTTGCAGCCGGCAAAGCGGCAGAACACCGCCGGCATGCCCGCCTGGCCGCCTTCGCCCTGCAGGGTGTAGAAGATTTCCTTGACGCTGTACATGGCGGCGATCCCGGAGGCGGTCAGCGGGCCGGCGGCACCAGGATGGTGGGCGCGGCGGGGGCGGCCAGCGCGGGCCAGTCGCGGCTGTAGTGCAGGCCGCGGCTTTCGCGGCGCAGCTGCGCGCTCTTCACGATCAGCTCGGCCACCTGCACCAGGTTGCGCAGCTCCAGCAGGTCGCGGCTGACCTGGAAGTGGGCGTAGAACTCGGCGATCTCGCTTTGCAGCAGCGCGATGCGGTGCGCGGCGCGCTCCAGGCGCTTGTCGGTGCGCACGATGCCCACGTAGTCCCACATGAAGCGGCGCAGCTCGTCCCAGTTGTGCGAGATGACGACGCACTCGTCGGCATCGGTCACGCGGCTGTCGTCCCAGCGCGGCAGCTCGGGCAGGGCGGCCGGCTGGTCCGCCGCGATGTGGGCGGCCGCGGCACGCGCGAACACCATGCATTCGAGCAGCGAGTTGCTGGCCAGGCGGTTGGCGCCGTGCAGGCCGGTGCAGGCGGTCTCGCCGATGGCGTAGAGGCCGGGCACGTCGGTGCGGCCGGCCAGGTCGGTCAGCACGCCGCCGCAGGTGTAGTGCGCGGCCGGCACCACGGGGATGGGCTCGCGGGTGATGTCGATGCCGAGGTCTGCGCAGCGCGCCAGGATGTTGGGGAAGTGCTCGCGCAGGAATTCGGGGCTCTGGTGCGAGATGTCAAGGTGCACGCAGTCCAGGCCGTGCTTCTTCATCTCGAAGTCGATGGCGCGGGCCACCACGTCGCGCGGTGCCAGCTCGGCGCGCTCGTCGTGCCGGGGCATGAAGCGCGTGCCGTCGGGCAGCTTGAGCTGCCCGCCCTCGCCGCGCAACGCCTCGCTGATGAGGAAGCTCTTGGCCTCGGGGTGGTACAGGCAGGTGGGGTGGAACTGGATGAACTCCAGGTTCGCCACGCGGCAGCCCGCGCGCCACGCGGCGGCGATGCCGTCGCCGGTGGCGGTGTCGGGGTTGGTGGTGTAGAGGTAGACCTTGCCCGCGCCGCCGGTGGCCAGGATGGTGTGCGGCGCGCGCAGCGTGATGACTTCGTCCGTGGCTTCGTCGAGCGCATACAGGCCCAGGCAGCGCTGCGGGCCGCTGCCGATCTTGCGCGCGGTGATCAGGTCCACCAGCGTGTGCTGCTCGAAGAGCGTGATGCCGGGCGTGGCGCGCACGGTGTCGATCAGTGTGCGCTGCACGGCCGCGCCGGTGGCGTCGGTGGCATGCACGATGCGCCGGGCGCTGTGGCCGCCTTCGCGCGTGAGGTGCAGCGCGCCGTCTTCCAGCGAGAACGGCACGCCCAGGCCCTGGAGCCAGCGGATGGCGTCGGGCGCGTTCTCGACCACGAAGCGCGTGGCGGCCAGGTCGCACAGGCCGGCGCCGGCGACCAGCGTGTCTTGCACATGGTCGTCGAAGCTGTCGCCCTCGGCCAGCACGGCGGCGATGCCGCCCTGGGCCCAGCCGCTGGCGCCGTCGCCTACGCCGCGTTTGGTGAGGACAGCCACGCGGTGCGTGGGGGCGAGCTGCAGCGCCGCGGACAGGCCCGCGAGGCCGCTGCCCACGATGAGAACGTCGAAATCGTGCGATCGCATGGGAGTGGGTTATGGATATTTATGGAAAGTGCGAAGGCGCGGTGGTGGGCGGGTCAGCGGCCGTTGCCGCTGCGCCGCTGCGCGTCGTAGGCATCGACGATGCGCGCGACCAGCGGGTGGCGTACCACGTCGACGCTGGCAAAGCGGCTCACGGCGATGCCGCTGACGCGCTTCAAGACGTGCTCGGCATCGATCAGGCCGCTCATCGCGCCCTTGGGCAGGTCGATCTGGCTCACGTCGCCGGTGACCACGGCCTTGGCGCCGAAGCCGATGCGGGTGAGGAACATCTTCATCTGCTCGGGCGTGGTGTTCTGCGCCTCGTCGAGGATGATGAAGGCGTTGTTCAGCGTGCGCCCGCGCATGAAGGCCAGCGGCGCGATCTCGATGGCGTTGCGCTCGAAGGCCTTCTGCACCTTGTCGAAGCCCATCAGGTCGTACAGCGCGTCGTACAGCGGGCGCAGGTACGGGTCCACCTTCTGCGACAGGTCGCCGGGCAGGAAGCCCAGGCGCTCGCCGGCTTCCACGGCCGGGCGCGTGAGCACGATGCGCTGCACGCTGCCGCGCTCGAGCGCGTCCACCGCGCAGGCCACGGCCAGGTAGGTCTTGCCGGTGCCGGCGGGGCCGATGCCGAAGGTGATGTCGTGCGTGGCAATGTTGTCCAGGTACAGCGCCTGGTTGGGCGTGCGTGCGCGCAGGTCGCCGCGGCGGGTGTTGAGCACCACGGCCTCGCCGGCCGCCTCCAGCATAGCGCTGTCGCCAGCCAGCATGAGCTGGATGTGTTCGTCGCTGACCGGATCGTCGGCCATCTCGTACAGCGCCTGCAGCAGTTCCAGCGCCTCGTTCGCCTTGGCCTTGGGGCCGTCGATCTTGAACTGCTCGTGGCGATGGGCGATCTTGACCTCGAGATGGGATTCGATCTGCCGCAGGTGGGCATCGGCCGGGCCGCACAGATGGCTCAGGCGGTTGTTGTCGTGCGGAGTGAAGGTATGGCGCAGAATCACGCGGGTTTCATCCAAAAATCGGTATGCTGTGCGGCGGATGCCTCCGTTGCGGGGGCGACGAATTTACAGGAAAGTCAACAATGATAGGCCGTTTGAGCGGAACCCTGGTCGAGAAAAATCCCCCCGAAGTGCTGGTGGATTGCCAGGGCGTGGGCTATGAAGTTCAGGTGCCGATGAGCACTTTCTATAACCTGCCGGCGGTAGGCGACTCGGTGACGCTGCTCACCCAGTTCATCGTGCGCGAGGATGCGCAGCTGCTGTACGGCTTTGGCTCGGCGTCGGAGCGGCAGACTTTCCGCGAGCTGATCAAGATCTCGGGCGTGGGGCCGCGCACGGCGCTGTCCATCCTGAGCGGCATGGGCGTGGGTGATCTGGCACAGGCCGTGTCGCTGCAGGAGGCCGGCCGCCTGGTGAAGGTGCCCGGCATCGGCAAGAAGACGGCCGAGCGCCTGCTGCTGGAGCTCAAGGGCAAGCTGGGCGCCGACATGGGCGCCAAGGCCGTGGCGGTGAGCGACGCGCAGGCGGATATCCTGCAGGCGCTGGTGGCCCTGGGCTATAGCGACAAGGACGCCGGCGCGGCGCTGAAGGCGCTGCCGGCCGACATCGGCGTGGCCGACGGCATCAAGCAAGCCCTGAAAGCACTGGCAAAATAACGAGCGGCTATCTCAGCAGTAACCTTGATGGAGAGCAAGACATGAACTGGTGGACACAGAACAAGCGCCTCGGCACCTGGTGCGCGGTGGCGGCAGCGGCGGCCCTGCTGGCGGCCTGCGGCGGCGGCTCCGACGATGGAGACAACAGCACCCCCCCTGTCGGCCCGAAGGCCTACTTTGTGGACTCTGCGGTGCTGCCGGCATCGGCCATCAAGAGCACTGCAGCGCTGTCCGAGGCCGTGCGGCCCGCGGCCGCCACGCTGGTGCTGCCGGAGTGGAGCGAGACCAAGCAGGCACCGGTCTCGCTGCCCGGCATGCCGATGCAGATCGGCGCGCCGCGCTCGGTGCCCGCCACGCAGACGGCGGGCGGCACCTCGCAGACCCTGCAGTGGACCTCGGCGCCCGGCGGTGGCCAGGTGGCGGCCCTCAGCATCACCTCGTCCGGCGCCTACGGCGTGCGCCTGGGTGTGGTGGTGACCAGCCTGCCCGATGCGGCGCAGATCCGCCTGTACCGCCAGGACCGCGGCCAGACCGGCTTCCAGACCACGGGCCAGGCCATCAACGAGGCCCTGGCACGCAACGTGGCCGCCGATGGCGACAGCCAGGCGGCCCGCACCTGGTGGTCGCCCGACCTGGAGGCCGACGAGGTGACGCTGGAGATCGCCCTGCCCGCAGGCGTGTCGCCGGCGCAGGTGCAGTTCGCCATCCCGACGCTGTCGCACACCTATGTGAACCTGGCGCTGCCGCTTGAGTCCGACCTGCAGGACGGCTTCGCCGCCAAGAACGTGGGCGATTCCGGCCGGTGCGAACTGGACGCCAGCTGCGCCGACCAGTACAACACCGAGCGCAATGCCGTGGCGCGCATGACCTTCGTGGGCGCGAACGGTGGCTCGTTTTACTGCACCGGTACGCTGCTGAACAACACGAAGAAGGACTACGCGCCGTACTTCCTGTCGGCCAACCACTGCATCTCGACGCAGGCCTCGGCCACGTCGCTGCGCACGGACTGGTTCTTCCGTTCGGCCAGCTGCAACAGCGCTGCGCGCAATCCCCTGGCCGCCACGCGCCAGCAGGGCGCCACGCTGCTGTATGCCACCTCGGTGACCGATACCACGCTGATGCGCCTGAATGAAATGCCTCCTGTCGGCGTGACGCTGGCCGGCTGGGATGCCCGCAGTTCCACCGGCCAGGGCACGGGCACCTACGGCCTGCACCATCCGGTGGGCGATCTGCTGAAGTACAGCGAAGGCCCGATCCAGAGCTATGCCAAGTGCAGCGTGGGCGGCGAAGGCATCTCCTGCAGCGCGGGCGATTCGCAGAGCGATTTCTATGTGGTGAAGTGGAGCAAGGGCGTGACCGAGGGCGGCAGCAGCGGCTCGGCCATCTTCACCGGCGGCCGCGTGGTCGGCACCTTGACGGGGGGCAGCAGCGCCTGCACGGCGGCCGGCGTGGCGAACGGCGGCATCGATGCCTATGGCCGCTTCGACCATGCCTTCAACAACAAGCTGAAGGACTGGTTGGCGCAGTAACACGCCCAGACACCTATCGGCCAAAGGCCCGGGGCGGACGCCCCGGGCTTTTTTTTTATGGTCGGCTGCCATTGGTTTTGCGCACTTGCACGGCGGCTGTGATGGGACTACCCTATCGACGAGCCTGTGCCGCTGCGCGTGGCGCGGCTCGTGGTTTCTGCTTGTGTTCGTAGCGCTGACGACCTGCAGACAGACAGGGGAGGGGGCCGGGAGTCGGCATATCGCAAAGGAGACGACGATGCGATATGTTCCATGGATACCTCGAAGGGCAAAGGGCGGCGTCGTTCGCCACGCCCGGTGCTCTTGGTGCGGCCTGGCCTGGCTCGCACTGGCGCTGGCCCTGTGGGCAGCCCCAGCCGGAGCGGCTTCGCGATTGGGCGCGCTCTCCATGCCGGGTGCGGAAGGCGCTGGCGTGCCGCCGTCTACCGCGGTGCAGCGGGTGCCGCCGGCTTCGGTTTCGCTGTGGTCCCTGAAGCAGCCGGAAGCAGCCGGGCCAGCAGATGCACCTGCTGGCGTGGAGCTGTTGGGCGTGGCGCGGGACGTGCCGGAAACGGCCGATGTGGCGCGCACGCAAGCGCTGTTGCCGTGGGCCCGGTTGCCGGACGGGCGCTGGTCTGCGGCCTTGCGGTTCGCTTCGGCGCAGGCCCATGGGCTCCGTCTGGGGGTGCGCATCGAGGCCATGCCGGCCGAGGCGCTGGTGCGCGTGTTTGCTGCCCAGGCGCAGGAGCCGGCTTACGAGGCTGACGGCGCCACGGTGTTGGCCGCAGCCGCCGGTACCGGAGTCTGGTGGAGCCCGGATGCCGGGGGCGATGCGGTGGAGCTGCAATGGGTGCTGCCGCCGGGCGTGCCGCCCGAGGCACTGCGCATGGCCGTTCCCCGCCTCTCGCACATCGTCCGCGATGCCTCTCCAGACCCCGCGGCGTCGGACACGACCTGGGGCCTGGCGAAATCGCAATCCACCGAATGCGTACAGGACGCCATGTGCTCCGACCGGGTTCCCCGGGTGCGCAACGCCGTGGTGCGGATGGCCTTTGTGATCGATGGCAATACCTATGGGTGCACGGGTGTGCTGGTCAACAACGCCCGGCAGGACTGGACACCCTATGTGCTGACGGCGGGACACTGCGTCCATGACCAGGCGGTGGCCTCCACCTTGCAGATGTCCTGGTTCTACCAGGCACAGTCCTGCGACAGCATGGTGCTGAATCCGGCCAGCACCTCGACCTACAACGGCGCAGACTGGCTGGCCACGAGCGCTGAAAGCGACATGACGCTGCTGCGGCTGCGTGACGCCCCCCCCGTCGGTGCCGTGTTTGCCGGCTGGGAACGCGCGGCGGTGCCGGCCGGCGCGGAGCTGGTGGGCCTGCACCATCCGCGCGGGACCTTGCTCAAGGTCAATACCATGGCCTTGCTGGAGACGGCGCAATGCTCGGTGTCCTATGGACCTCCCAGCGGCGTTGCCTGCCAGCCGGGCGCGGCGGACGGTGGGTTCTACCGGGCCGAGATGGAGAGCGGAAGCATCGAGCCGGGGAGCAGCGGCTCTCCCGTGTTCCATGGCGACAGCGTGGTAGGGACCTTGACCGGAGGCGACTTCTTCTGCCCCATGGGGGGGGTGCGCGTCCTCTACGGCCGGCTGGACCGCGCGCTGCAGACCACCTTTGCCGCGTGGCTGGAGGGCGAGACGGTGGCCCTGGCAAGCACGGCCGTGAGCCTGGCGGTGCCGACGCGGATGCCGGTGTACCAGTTCTACCTGCCGATGTCGGGCGCCAATTTCTTCACCATCGAATCCAGCGAGCGCGATTTCGTGATCGAGGTGCTGCAAGGTGTGCTGGAGTACCAGGGGGTAGCGTTCTATGCCAGTGCGGTTCCGGCCAGCGGGCTGGTGCCGGTGTACCGCTTTTTCCATCCCGACAAGGTGGCTCACTTCTACACGGCCAGTGCGGACGAGAAGGCCTCTCTGGAGAGTGCGGGCGCCGGCTGGCGCTATGAGCGCATTGCCTGGTATGTGCCGGCTTCGGCGCTCGCTGACACGGCCGAGGTATTCCGCCTGTATGACCACGGCAAAGGCGTGAGTTACTACACGCTCAATGCCACCGAGCGCGACTGGCTGCAGAGGCCGGGGGGCGGCTTTTCATACGACGGCGTCGCGTATTATGTGTGGCCCGCGCCTGTATCCCCGCCATGACGATCCACACCGACCACTTCGACGTTCCTGCTGCTCCCCGCCCCTCCGACCAACGCGTCATCGCCCCGAATCCCATGTCCGCGCAGGAAGAGGCGCTGGAGCGCGCGCTGCGCCCCAAGCTGCTCGATGAATACGTGGGCCAGGCCAAGGCGCGCGAGCAGCTCGAGATCTTCATCGGCGCGGCCAAGAAGCGCGGCGAGGCGCTGGACCATGTGCTGCTGTTCGGCCCGCCGGGCCTGGGCAAGACCACGCTGAGCCACATCATCGCCGCCGAGCTGGGCGTGAACCTGCGCCAGACCAGCGGGCCGGTGCTCGAGAAACCCAAGGACCTGGCGGCGCTGCTGACCAACCTGGAGCGCAACGATGTGCTCTTCATCGACGAGATCCACCGCCTGTCGCCGGTGGTCGAGGAGATCCTCTACCCGGCGCTGGAGGACTACCAGATCGACATCATGATCGGCGAGGGCCCCGCGGCGCGCAGCATCAAGCTCGACCTGCAGCCCTTCACGCTGGTGGGCGCGACGACCCGCGCCGGCATGCTCACCAACCCGCTGCGCGACCGCTTCGGCATCGTCGCGCGGCTGGAGTTCTACACGCCCGAGGAACTGGCGCGGATCGTGATGCGCAGCGCCGGCCTGCTGAACACGCCCATCGATAAGGAAGGCGGCTTCGAGATCGCGCGCCGCTCGCGCGGCACGCCGCGCATCGCCAACCGGCTGCTGCGGCGCGTGCGCGACTATGCCGACGTCAAGGGCAACGGGCGCATCACGCTGGACATGGCCAGCCGCGCGTTGGCGATGCTGGACGTGGACCCGCAGGGCTTCGACGTGATGGACCGCAAGCTGCTGGAGGCGGTGGTGCATCGCTTCGACGGCGGGCCGGTGGGACTGGACAACATCGCCGCTAGCATCGGCGAGGAGCCGGGGACGATCGAGGACGTGATCGAGCCCTACCTGATCCAGCAGGGCTTCCTGCAGCGCACGCCGCGCGGGCGGGTGGCCACGCAGGCCGCGTACCGACACCTGGGACTGACGGTCGGCGAGCGCGGTGGTAATGGGGGCAACGGCCAGCCGGAGCTGTTGTAGCCGATCAGTGCTTCAGCGCCGTGGCGCCCATGTGGGCGCAGAGGTAGTCCCAGCCGTCCTGGATGACGGCGCGGCGCCCGGTGGACTTGCGCGTCATCAGGCAGATGCGCCGTGACAGCTGCGGCGAGCGCAGCGCCAGCGTGACCACGCCTTCCGGGCGGTGGCTCTGGGCATACAGGCGCGAGAGCAGGCCGATGCGCAGGCCGCTGCGCACCATGGCGTAGAGCGACTCGGTGTACGCCACGGTTTCCATCTGCATCATGCCCACGCCCTGCTGCTCGAGCAGGTGCGAGATCATCTGGTGGGTGCTGCCGTGCGACAGCATGGCCAGCGGCTCGCTGCGCAGGTCGGACCACTGCAGCGCGCTGCGCTGCGCCAGCGGGTGGCCGGCGGGCACCACGGCGATGATGTCGTCCTCGGCCACGAAATGGGTTTCCAGCGACGAGGGCACGGTGAAGTCCAGGCCCAGGCCGATGTCGATCTCGCCGCTTTGCGTGGCGGCCACCATGGCCTCGTTGTTCATGTCGCTCCAGTGCAGCAGCACCATGGGGTGCTCTTCCTGCCATTGGGCGATCCAGGGGGCAGCCAGGTGAGCCGACGAGGGGATGCAGGCGATGCGCAGCGTGTCGGTCTGGTACTTCAGCAGCTGCTGCAGGTCCTGCACGCCCTGCTGGTAGTTGTTCAGCATCCATTCCACCTGGGTGCGGATGGCTTCGCCGGCGGGGCTGAGGCGGACATGGTGGGTGCTGCGGTCGAACAGCGTCGCACCCATCACCGACTCCAGCTCCCGGATCGCCGAGGACAGCGCCGGCTGGCTCATGGCCAGGGCCACCGCTGCACGGCTGAAGCTGCGATGCGCCGCGACTTCCTTGAAGCAGGCCAGTTGCCGCAAGGTGGGCGTGGGTGGCTGCTGTGCGGACGCGGTTGGGGGAGTGATGTCGGAGGGCGCTTGCTTTTTCATGGGCGAGCCACGGAGGTTACGTGATATGTATTTTTATCATCATAGTTGAATAGCTAATTGTGTAAAGCTATTGATGAGGGATTTCAGGGCCTCTGACAATTCTTGATGGTCGAAAAAGGCCGCTTCAGGCGGCCTGTTCGTCGAGGCCGGGCGCTTCGAGGTGGCGGGCATCCGCCCAGCCCACCAGGGTCAGGCCGGTGTCGGGCGTCCACAACAGGCGGTTGATGGCGGCGTTGCCCAAGGCCCAGGTGCGCGGGGCCTGCAGCGGCTGGCGCGTGGCCAGCCGGTAGAGCATGTCGAGCAGGCCGCCATGGGCCACCAGCGCGATCTGCTGGCCCGGATGGCGCACGGCCAGGCGGTCGACGGCGGCCGATGCACGTTGTTGCAATGTCTGCAGCGATTCGCCTTCGGGCGGCGTGTAGTCCGGGTCGGGGGGG
>JBLZYV010000009.1:21029-26991 GCA_050282565.1 Comamonas sp. | reverse complement strand
CGCGCTGGCGCCAGCGCGTGGCGTCGTCAGGGTGGCTGACCGCGATGTCGGCAAAGCTGCGGCCCTCGAAGATGCCGAAGCTGCGCTCGCGCAGCGCGGGCTCGGCGGCGAGCGGCGCCCGCGTACTGGCGGCGATGGCCTGGGCCGTCACCCAGGCGCGGCTCAGGTCGCTGCTGTAGATGGCGGCCAGCGGCTCATCGGCCAGGGCCGCGGCCACCTGGCCGGCCTGCCATTCGCCTTTGGCGTTCAGCGGAATGTCGGTGTGGCCCTGGATGCGGCCATCGACGTTCCAGGCGGTTTCGCCATGCCGTATGGCGATGATGCGGGTGGGCGACTGCATGGCGCTGAGGCGCAGGTTCAGAGCAGGGACTTGGCGTTGTCGAGCACCAGGTCGCAGGCCTTTTCCTTGAGGCTGCTCTTGACCTTGTCGAGGCTGAAGCTCTGCCCGTTCGAGCCGGTGACCAGGCCGCCCAGGCCGTTCTGGTAGCCGGCGTCCTTGGGCTCTTCCTTGGGGCCCATGCCGATCTTGCCGAGCAACTGGTCCTTCATCTGCGCGGCCTTGTCGGCGTTGAGGTAGTTGTTCTTCATGCAGTAGCTGAGCACGCCGGCGGCGTTGCTGGCCGTGCCGGAGCCGGTGAGGCCGCCCAGGCCCAGCGCGGAGGCGCCGCCGCCGAGGCTGCCGAGCACCGACGAGCCTTCGGCGCTGCCGCCCGAGCTACCGCCGAATTGCGAGGCCTTGTCGCGCAGGGTGTCGCTCAGGCCCGAGGCCTGTGCGCCGAGCACGGTGGCGCCCAGCAGCAGCGAGAGGGCAAGTTTCTTCATGGCATCTTCCTTTGTCGTCGTCCAGGTCGGGGGACGTTAGCACGCCAGGGCGCGCGCGACTGTATACGATTGCAAACCCCGCGCGGGGGCCGCGTCACTTGGCAAGAGCAGGCGCGGCGGGCGCCGGCGCGGGCTCCTGCGTGGCGGCGCGCACGGTGCGCGGGCCCTGCGGCGGCTGCGGGAAGCCGTTGAGCGCCGAGTCGAACAGCATGCGGTAGATGACGTTGTCGTCCGCCCAGATGTCCTCGTAGACGGCCGAGGTTTCGTAGACCACCTGCTGGGTCTTGAAGTCGCGCATGGTGAGCTGCACGGCGCGGTAGTGCAGCGACGGGCCCATGTCGCGCATCATGAAGCCGCCGCCCCAGCCGCGGCCGTAGCCCAGCCCCCAGCCCCAGCCGGGACCGGCATAGGGCGAGTTGTAGTAGCGCCAGCTGTCGGGGATGTAGCGGGCCTGGGCGCCGATCTGCACCACCAGCGCGCCGGCGGCGTCGTCGCGCGTGAGGCCCACGCCGGCGAGCGACTGCTCGGCCTGGCGCTCGATGGGCGCGAAGGCGGCCGCCTGCTCCTGCTGTGACGGCAGCATCTGCAGCCGGTAGGTGGCGGGTGTGGGCAGGGCCTGCAGCGTGGAGTAGCTCTGCACCCGGCTTTCCACGGTGTGCACGCTGGAGCAGCCGGCCAGCAGGGCGGCGCACGCGACCAGCAACGCGGTGGCGGTACGGTGGGTGGATCGCATGGGGTGCTCCTTTTCAAGGAGCTGTCAGCACGTGCTGTGTAAGGATTTCAAATTATTTTGATATTGAAATGCTTGTATAGCAAGCGCCAGCAGCTACGTTTTTTGATCAATCCAGCTGGATGATCTGCATGCCCGGCAGGCTGGGCGCGGCGGGGAATTCCTCGGCGTCGAAGGCCTTGTCGCCGTTCTCGTCGGGGATGCCGGTGGCGCGGGCGTTCTGGAAATCGTACAGCTGGTTGTCCGCCAGGTGGGTGGGAATGACATTCTGCAGCGCGTGGAACATGTTGTTCACGCGGCCGGGGTACTTGCGGTCCCACTCGCGCAGCATCTCGCCCACCTGCTGGCGCTGCAGGTTCTCCTGGCTGCCGCAGAGGTTGCAGGGGATGATGGGGAAGTCGCGGTACTGCGCCCAGCGCTCGGTGTCCTTCTCGGCGATGTAGGCCAGCGGGCGGATCACCACGTGCTTGCCGTCGTCGCTGACCAGCTTGGGCGGCATGGCCTTCATGATGCCGCCGAAGAACATGTTCAGCATCAGCGTCTGCACGATGTCGTCGCGGTGGTGGCCCAGCGCCACCTTGTTGCAGCCCAGCTCGTCGGCCACGCGGTAGAGGATGGCGCGGCGCAGGCGCGAGCACAGGCCGCAGGTGGTCTTGCCCTCGGGCACCACGCGCTTGACGACGCTGTAGGTGTCCTGGTTCTCGATGTGGAAGGGCACGCCGGTGCTGCGCAGGTACTCGGGCAGCACGTGCTCGGGGAAGCCGGGCTGCTTCTGGTCGAGGTTGACGGCCACCAGGTCGAACTTGATCGGCGCGCGCTGGCGCAGCTTGATCAGGATGTCGAGCAGGGTGTAGCTGTCCTTGCCGCCCGACATGCAGACCATGACCTTGTCGCCGTCCTCGATCATGTTGTAGTCGCCGATGGCGCGGGCCACCTCGCGGCACAGGCGCTTTTCGAGCTTGTGGTTCTCGCGCTGGATCTTCAGGCGCTTGGCGCCCGAGTCGGCCGCGGTTTCCGCGGGTTCGTCGTCGCCCAGGTTCCAGGCGTTGGGGGTCAGGTTGTTGAGTACGGCGCTCATAGGGTCACCATTGTCCGGTTTCGATGCGAATGGCCACTTCGCAGTCGTCAAAGATTTCTAATTTGGCAATTTTCACGCGCACGCCGCGCACGCCCGGCAGCTGCAACAGGCGCTGGGCCAGCTTGCCGATCAGGCTCTCGAGCAGGTTCACGTGTTCGGCCGTGCATTCGTCGATGATGATCTGGCGCACCTTGCGGTAGTCCAGCACATGCGTGATGTCATCGTCGTGCGGGGCCAGCGGCTGCTGGCCCAGGCTCAGTTCGGCATCCACCTGGATGGGCTGGGGCTGCTGCTTCTCGTGCGCGAGGATGCCGAGGTTGGCGTCAAAGCGCAGGCCGTTCAGCGTCAGGGTTTGCAACCCGGTGTCGAAAGTTGTCATCGCGATGCCTTTGGGGGCTTACATCATCGAAAAATCGCGGTCGAACCGCATCAGGTGCTGGCCCCCGTCCACCAGCAGCGTGGTGCCGGTGATGGCCGGGTTCTCCAGCGCGAAGCGCACGGCCGACGCCACGTCCTCGGGCGTGGACGAGCGGCCCAGCGGGCTCATGCGGTGCAGCTGCGCGAACTTGTCCTCGCTCAGGAACTCGCTGGTCAGCGTCAGCCCCGGCGCCACGCCCACCACGCGCAGGCGCGGTGCCAGCGCCTGCGCCAGCAGGGTGTTCGCGGCCTCGAGCGCGGCCTTGCTGAGCGTGTAGCTCACGAAGTCCGGGTTCATGTTCCACAGCTTCTGGTCCAGCAGGTTCACCACCGCGCCCGTGGCGTTGCGCGATTCCAGGTGCTGGTGCAGGGCCTGCGCCAGCACGATGGGCGCGCCGGTGTTGCTGCGCAGGTGGCGCGCGAGCGCGTCGTAGCCGAAGTCGGCCACGCCGTCGTGCTCGAACAGCGAGGCGCTGTTGGCCACCGCGTCGACCGCGCCGAAATGCGCCGCCACCCGGGGCAGCAGCGCGCGCGTTGCTGCCTCGTCCTGGAAGTCCGCATCGAAATGGCCGCTCACGCCCGACAGGGCTGCGCATTCCGCTGCGGTTTGCATAGCATCCGCCTCTGAACCCCGGTAGTGCACCGCCACCTGCCAGCCGTGGCGGGCCAGGTCGAGCGCGATGGCGCGGCCCAGGCGCCGGGCGGCGCCCGTGACGAGCACGGTGCGGGGAGATGCGGTGGTGGAAGCCATCGGCAATGCGGGAGAAAGCGACAATAGGGGGGTGAATACCGAACCCGATAGTTTAACGACCGCGCTCGCCGCGCGCATCGCCAAGGCCATTGAAGCCAACGGCGGCTGGCTGCCCTTCGACGAGTTCATGCGCCTGGCGCTGTACGAGCCGGGCCTGGGCTACTACGCCAACGAGCGCGCCAAGTTCGGCGCCATGCCCTCGTCGGGCAGCGATTTCGTCACCGCGCCCGAGCTGTCGCCCGTCTTCGGCCAGCTGCTGGCCGCCCAGGTGGCCGAGGCGCTGCAGCGCACCCAGACCGACGAGGTCTGGGAGTTTGGCGCCGGCTCCGGCGTGCTGGCCGAGCAGCTGCTGTCCACGCTGGGCGACACCTGCCGCTGCTACACCATCGTCGACCTCTCGGGCACGCTGCGCGCGCGCCAGCAGGCACGGCTGGCCGCGTTTGGCGACCGGGTGCGCTGGGTGGCCGAGCTGCCGGCACAGATGCAGGGCGTGGTCGTGGGCAACGAGGTGCTCGATGCCATGCCGGTCAAGCTGCTGGTGCGCAAAGCGGGCGAATGGCACGAGCGCGGCGTGGTGGTGGAAGGCGAGGGCTTTGCCTGGAGCGACTGGCCCAGCGCGCTGCGCCCGCCGGCAGAGCCCGAGCTGCCGCCCGAGGCCGAGTACCTGACCGAGATCCACCCGCAGGCCGAGGCCTTCGTCGCCACGCTGGGCGAGCGTCTTTCGCGCGGCGCGCTGCTGCTGGTCGACTACGGCTTCGGCGAGGCCGAGTACTACCACCCGCAGCGCCACATGGGCACCCTGGTCTGCCACCACCTGCACCAGGTGGACGCCGACCCGCTGGCGCTGGTGGGCCACAAGGACATCACCGCCCACGTCAACTTCACCGGCATCGCCGTCGCGGCGCAGGATGCGGGCCTCGACGTGCTGGGCTACACCACGCAGGCGCACCTGCTGATCAATTGCGGCTTGTTGCAAAAACTGGAACTGCTCCCACAGACAGAGCGCGCCGCTGCCGCCAAACTGATGATGGAGCAGGAGATGGGCGAGCTGTTCAAGGCCATCCTGCTCGCCAAGGGCGTCGAGCCATGGGCCGCGCTGGGTTTCGAACGGGGAGATCGCACGCACCGCCTCTAGCGCGGTGGCACAGGAGCTTGGATGAAGGCATGCATCGATATCGGCGGCACCAAGGTGGCAGTCAGCCTGGCCGATGGAGCGGGCGGCCAGCCCATCGGCCGCCGCGCCGAGCCCACGGCCACCACCGGCGACCGGGGCGCGCTGGCCCGGCAGGTGCTGCGGCTGGTGCAGGAAGTCTGCGCTGCCCAGGGCGTGGCCGAGGAGCAGGTCACGCAGGCTGGCGTGTCGTCCTGCGGGCCCTTCCTCCATGTGGCCGGCTGCATCGAGGTGGCCAACCCCAACATCTGCGGCGGCCTGGCGGGCCCCGGGCGCGGGTTGCCCAACGACTGGACCTCGGTGCCGCTCGAGGCGCCGCTGGCCGAGCGCTTTGTACAGCTGCGTATCGAGAACGACGCCGTCGCCGCGCTGGAGGCCGAGCGCCTGTGGGGCGCGCTGCAGGGCGTGCCGCACTGCGCCTACGTGACCTGGAGCACCGGCGTAGGCGCGGGCCTGTGCGTGGACGGCCACATCCTGCGCGGCAAGAACGGCAACGCCGGCCATGCCGGCCACACCTTCGCCAGCGACGACCCGGTGGGACTGCTGTGTGGCTGCGGCAACTGGGGCGACGTGGAGGCGCTGGTGGCCGGCAACGCGGTGCAGCGGCGCTTTGCCGAGCGCGGCTGGGCCGACGCGGCGGCGCTGATGCAGGCCGCGAGCGGTGGCGACAAGGCTGCATTGGCCGTGGTGGACGAGCTGTGTCGCGTGCTGGGCCGCATGCTCTACAACCTGGTGGCGCTGCTCGATCTGCAGCGCATCAGCCTGGGCGGGGCGGTCTTTCTGCACAACCGTGAGCTGCTGCTGCCGCGGCTGCAGGCGCAGGTCTCCAGCCATCTGCCGGCGTTGACGGCGGGCGTGGAGTTGGTGCCTGCCGGGTTGGGGTTGGCGGTAGGTGACTATGCCGCGATGGCCTTGGTGCACGGGTAAGGGATCTCTTCCAACGCTTTGGCGTGTTGGTTGGCAGAGGCCGGGGTTTCGCCCCGGCGGGCGACC
>JBLZYV010000009.1:0-20979 GCA_050282565.1 Comamonas sp. | reverse complement strand
ACGCCCCTGCTGTCTGCGACCCCAACGCCTTGCGTTGGGGCAACCTGTGGCGTGGCGTTTGCGGGGTGCGCCGTGGAACTCTCTCCGCGCCCAAGGGCGCTCCGTTCAAACATCCCCGGCGAGTCAGACCACGAAGCATGCGCGCTCCGACGCGCATGCCACCCCGCAAACGCCACGCCACAGGCGCAGCCAGAAGGGGTGGGGAGACTATCCGGGCCATCGCTGCGCTCGGCTTCTATCAAAAAAGATAGCTAGATGCGCTTGCTACATAAGCGCTAGATGCCAATTTGGCTCAAACCCCAGCCAGATGCGCCCGATCCGCGTCATCCCCCGCCTGCTCCAGCGCCTGCAAGAACGCCTGGCGCCACCAGTGCACATCCTGCTCGCGGATGCGTGCGAGCAGCTTCTGGTGGCGGCGCTGGCGCTCGGCCAGCGGCATCTGCAGCGCGGTCTGGATGCTGTCGGCCATGCCCTGGGTGTCGTAGGGATTGACCAGCAGCGCCTCCTTGAGCTGCTCGGCCGCGCCCGCAAAGCGCGACAGCACCAGCACGCCGGGGTCCTCCGGGTCCTGCGCCACCACGAACTCCTTGGCCACCAGGTTCATGCCGTCGCGCAGCGGCGTCACCAGGCCCACGGCCGCGGCGCGGCACAGGCCCGGCACGCGCTTGCGCGCCACCGTGCGGTGGATGTAGCGCAGCGGCATCCAGTCCAGCTCGCCGTAGTCGCCGTTGATGGCGCCGCACAGGCCTTCCAGCTCCTGGCGCAGGTCGGCGTAGGCGTGCACGCTGTCGCGCGACGGCGAGGCGATCATCACCAGCGTGGCGCTGCGCTCGTTCTCGGGGTAGCGCTGCAGCAGCTCGCGGAAGGCGCGCACGCGCTGCGGAATGCCCTTGGAGTAATCCAGCCGGTCTATGCCCAGCAGCAGGCGGCGGCGCGAGTATTCGCTGCGCATGCTCTCGCAGGTTTCCACTGCCTCGGCGGCGTGCGTCAGGCGCGTGAACTCGTCCACGTCGATGCCGATGGGAAAGGCCTGCACCTGCACCGTGGCGCCGAAGGCGCGCAGGCGCTGCCCGCCGGGCTCCGGCGCGCCCAGCTCCTGCGCGCCGGCCTCGTTGCCCAGGTAGCGCGTGAAGTGCGACACATCGGCCTCGCTCTGCAGGCCCACCAGGTCGTAGGCGAAGAACGAGCGCATCAGCCAGTCGTGCTGCGGAATGGCGGCCATGATGAGCGGCGGCGGCACGGGGATGTGCAGGAAGAAACCCATGCGCTGGCGGCAGCCCAGCGCGCGCAGCTCGGCCGCCAGCGGGATCAGGTGGTAGTCGTGCACCCAGAGGATGTCGTCGTCGCGCAAGAGCGGCATCAGCTTGCGCGCGAACATCTGGTTCACGCGCCGGTAGCCGGCGATGTAGCTGGCGTTGAAATCGGCCAGGTCGAGCCGGTAGTGGAACACCGGCCACAGCACGCTGTTGGCGTAGCCGAGGTAGTAGCTCTCGTGGTCTTCGCGGCACAGGTCGACGGTGGCCAGCGTCACGTTGCCGGCCTGGCGCGTGCGCAGCGCGCCTTCGCCGCTGGCGCCGCCCTCGGTGACGGTGCCGCTCCAGCCGAACCACAGGCCGCCGGTGCGCTGCAGTGCGTCGCCCAGCGCCACGGCCAGGCCGCCCGCCGCGCTCTTGCGCGGATCGGCCAGCCGGTTCGATACAACCACCAGACGGCCCATGTCAGATCACCTGTTCCCAGGGGCCGGACAGGCGCATCGCGGCGTTGATGATGCCGACCATCGAATAGGTCTGCGGAAAGTTGCCCCACATCTCGCCGGTCTGCGCATGCGTGTCCTCCGACAGCAGGCCCAGCGGGTTGCGCGCGGCGAGCATGGCCTCGAAGATCTCGCGTGCCTCGTCCTTGCGGCCGATGGCCGCGAGCGCGTTGACGCGCCAGAAGGTGCAGATGTTGAAGCTGGTCTCGGGCTTGCCGAAGTCGTCGGCGGCCTCGTAGCGGCGCATGAAGTGGCCGTCGCACAGCGTGGCCTCCAGCGCATCCACGGTGCTGACGAAGCGCGGGTCCATCGGGTCTACCAGGCCCACCTCGGCCATCAGCAGCACGCTGGCGTCCAGCTCGCTGCCGCCGAAGCTCTCGGCGAAGGCCTGGCGCTGCGCGTTCCATGATTTGGCGAGGATCTCGGCCTGCATGCGCTCGGCGTGGGCGTGCCAGTACACGGCACGCTCGGGCAGGCGCAGCGCGATGGCAATCTTGGACAGCCGGTCGCAGGCGGCCCAGCTCATCAGCGCCGACGAGGTGTGGATGCGCGCGCGCGTGCGCAGCTCCCACATGCCGGCGTCGGGCTGGCCGTACACGCGCACCGCCAGCTCGCCGATCTGCTCCAGCCGCGCGAACTCGGCGCTGCCCGCCGGGTGCAGCAGGCGCCGGTCGTGGAAGGCCTGCGCCGCGCCCAGGATGATGTTGCCGTACACGTCGTGCTGGAAGTGCTCTGCCGCCTGGTTGCCCACGCGCACCGGCCCCATGCCGCGGTAGCCGGCGAGCTGCGGCACCAGCGCCTCGGGCAGCTCGCGCTCCAGCCCTATGCCGTACAGCGGCTGGATGTGGCCGCTGCCGGTCTCCACCACCACGTTGGTCAGCCAGCGCAGGTAGTCCTCCATGGTGGCGGTCTCGGACAGGCTGTTGAGCGCGCGCACGACGAAGAAGGCGTCGCGCAGCCAGCAGAAGCGGTAGTCCCAGTTGCGGCCGCTGCCCCCCGACTCGGGGATGCTCGTGGTCATCGCGGCGACGATGGCGCCGGTGTCCTCGAACAGCGAGAGCTTGAGCGTGATGGCCGCGCGGATCACCGCGCTCTGCCACTCCAGCGGTATGGCCAGGCGCTGCGTCCAGTGCCGCCAGTACGACAGCGTCTCCTGCTCGAACAGCCGCGCCGTGTCGGCGATGCCGGCGAGCAGGGTCTCGTCGGCGCCCAGCAGCAGGTTGTGCTCGCGCCCCACCACGAAGGGCTGGCCCGACAGCACATAGGCCACCGGCACATCGGTGTTCAGCCGCAGCGTCAGGTGCTCGCCCACGTAGCGGATGTGGTTGCTGCCGCGGGTGATGGTGGGCGTGGCGCTGCCCCATTCGTAGCGCACATCGAGCCGCACGCGGATGCGCGGCGAACCCTGCACGGGCCGCAGGCGGCGCACCAGCGTCATTGGGCGGAAGTAGCGCGAGCGCGAGTAGAAGCGCGGCGCGAAGTCGGTGATCTCGAGGCTGTTGCCGTCGGTGTCGGTGAGCAGCGTGCGCAGCACGGCGGTATTGGGCTCGTACCACTGGCGGGTCGAGGCCAGGTTCTCGATCTCGATGGCGAAGCTGCTGCCTTCGGGGCCGGGCTGGACCAGTGCGTTGAAGACCGGGTCGCCGTCGAAGCGCGGCAGGCAGCACCAGACGATGCGCGCCTGCGCGTCCACCAGCGCGCTGATGGAGCAGTTGCCGATGATGCCCAAGTCCAGCGAGGGAGCGGCCGGGCTGCCGAATGCGTCGTTCATGCCATCTCCTCCACGGCCTGGCGCAGCCAGGCGCGCACCTGGGCGGGGCCGTCGAGCCGCGCCAGCGCGAGCGTCGGGCCCGCGCCCACCTTCACGCCCAGGCCGCCGTATTCCTGCACCGCGGCAAAGCCGGTCTCGTCGGTCACGTCGTCGCCGATGAAGACCGGCACGCGGCCCGCGAACGGCGCGCGGCGCATGAAGTCGCCGATCGCGCGGCCCTTGCTGGCCCAGGCGGGTTTCAGCTCCAGCACGCAGCGGCCCTGCATCAGCTCGGTGCCCGGCGCCAGCGGCTGCAGCTGCGTGAGCGTGCGGTGGCACCAGGCTTCGAGCTGCGGCGCCTGGCGGTAGTGCAGCGCCAGGCTGCGGGGCTTGGTCTCCAGCACCAGGGCCGGGTGCTGCGCTAGCAGCGGGCGCAGCGCGGCGAGCACCGGCGCCAGGTCGGGCTCGGCAACGGGCGCGCTGGCGCCGCTGTCCGCGCCCAGGCGGTACCAGGCGCCGTGCTCGCTGGCCAGCGGCAGGCGCAGTGGCGCGAGAAAGCCGTCGATGGCGGCAGCGGTGCGGCCGGTGACGATGGCCAGCGCGCCGTCCAGGTGCTGGTGCAGGCTGCGCAACAGGGGGGCGACCTCGGGCAGGACTTGTACCGCATCGGGCTGCGCGGCAATGTCGGCCAGGGTGCCATCGAAATCCAGGAACAGCGCGTGGCGCGCTGTCAGCGAAGGCACGATTTGCATGGGAACACCATAGCCGCTGCGTGGCTCGCGCCTTGTAGGCCAAGGCCCATCATCGCTTTTTGCATAAGCAAGGCCGTTTTCGTTCGTTGGCAGGAACGGCGGCGGTTTCTACAGTGCAGCCATGGTTTGACACCGCCGAAAGGAAAGCACCATGTCCGCACTGTTCTCCACCGCCCTCGCCGGCACCCGGGCCGCCACGCTGGCCTCGCGTGCCCTGGCGCACAAGCCCTGGCTGCCGGCCGCGCGGGCGGTGCAGGACTGGAGCGAGGACACGGCCCAGTCCTTCGAGCTGCGCACACCCGCTGGCGCGCAGCGCCTGGGCGCCGAAGTGCTGGGCGCCGACCTGGGCCGCCCGCTGGCGCCCGAAGACTTCGCGCAGCTGCATCGCGCCCACCTTGCGCACAGCGTGGTTGTGTACCGCGACCAGCGCATCACGCCCGCCGAGCACGTGGCCTTCAGCCGCCGCTTCGGGCCGCTGCAGCGCCATGTGCTGCGCAACTTCAAGCTGGCCGGGCACGACGAGGTGCTGATCGTCTCCAACATCCGCGAGAACGGCCAGCCCATCGGCCTGGGCGATGCCGGGCATTTCTGGCACTCCGACCTGTCGTACAAGGAGCGCCCCGCGCTCGGCTCGCTGCTGCATGCGCAGGAGCTGCCCGAGGAGGGCGGCGACACCCTGTTCGCCGACCAGCACGCCGCCTACGAGGCGCTGCCCGCCGAGGTGAAGGCGCGGCTGTCGGGCCTGCAGGCCGAGCACAGCTACCTGCTGCGCTACGAGGAGCTGCGCCAGCGCAACCCCTTCCGCCCGCAGCTCAGCGCCGAGCAGGTCGCCGAGGTGCCGCCGGCCGTGCACCCGGTGGTGCGCACCCACCCCGAGACCGGGCGCAAGGCCTTGTTCGTGAGCGAGCATTTCACCACCCGCATCGTGGGCCTGAGCGAGCGCGACAGCGCCGACCTGCTGGCCTACCTGTTCGCGCACAGCACGCTGCCGCGCTTTGTCTACCGCCACCGCTGGCAGGCGCACGACCTGCTGTTCTGGGACAACCGCTCGGTGCTGCACCTGGCCAGCAACGTGCCCGAGGGGCAGCGCCGCAAGCTCTACCGCACCACGATCGAGGGAGATGTGCCGGCGTGACCGGCGCGAGGAGCAAGCATGCAGCAATTGTTGGTACGCATCTGGTTGGCGCGTTGTTGGTGTCGATAGGGCATTCATCTGTCTCCTTGCCCTTTACGGCCCCCGGTGGGGTCATTCCCGCCGGGGGCGCTTTTTTTCCAGGATCTTCACCATGACCAGCCTCTACCGCACCACCATCGCTTCCGTCCGCCCCGCAGAGCCCGCTCGCCGGGCCCTGAGCCGCCGCGCGGCCATCGTCCTCAGTGCCACCGCTGCGCTGTGGGGCCTGTCCGCCGGCGCGGCCCAGGCCGCCGAAGGGCAGCTGCGCATCGCGCAGCAGTACGGCATCGTCTACCTGCTGCTCAACGTGGCGCAGGACCAGCAGCTGATCGAGAAACACGGCAAGGCCCAGGGCGTGGACATCAAGGTCGACTTCCTGCAGTTCTCCGGCGGCCCGGCGGTGAACGACGCGCTGCTGTCGGGCAACGTGGACATCGCCGGTGCCGGCGTGGCACCGCTGTTCACGCTGTGGGACCGCACGCGCGGCCGCCAGAACGTGCGGGGCGTGGCGTCGCTCGGCAACTTCCCGTACTACCTGGTCAGCAACAACCCGAAGGTGAAGTCGATTGCCGACTTCAGCGAGCAGGACCGCATCGCCACGCCCGCCGTCGGCGTGTCGGTGCAGTCGCGGGTGCTGCAGTACGCCTCGGCCAAGCTCTGGGGCGACAAGGACTACCAGCGCCTCGACAAGCTGCAGGTGGCGCTGCCGCACCCCGATGCGGCGGCGGCCATCGTCAAGGGCGGCACCGAGGTGTCGGCGCACTTCGGCAACCCGCCGTACCAGGAGCTGGAGCTGGCCGGCAACCCCAATGCGCGCATCGTGCTCAATTCCTACGACGTGCTGGGCGGCCCGGCCTCGTCCACCGTGCTCTACACCACCGAGAAGTTCCGCCACGAAAGCCCCAAGACCTACCGCGCCTTCGTCGATGCGCTGGCCGAGTCGGCGCAGTTCGTCCAGGCCCAGCCCGAGAAGGCGGTGGACATCTTCATCAAGGCCAACAACAGCAAGGTCGACCGCGAGCTGCTGCTCAAGATCGTGAAGAACCCGCAGGTGCAGTTCACCATCCAGCCGCAGAACACCGTGGGCCTGGGGCAGTTCCTGCAGCGCGTGGGCGTGATCAAGAACCGGCCCGAGGCGGTGAAGGACTATTTCTTCGACGACGCGCGCGTCATTTCCGGGAGCTGAAGAAAACGGCGCCACCCCCTGAGCCGCTGCGCGGCTTCCCCCTCTCTCGCTACGCGGGAGGGGGACGACACCGTCGGTGCGGGGCGGCCCTTCCTCGGTGTCCGCGCATCGAGCCGCGCCAATTGCATGGGCTGCGGGTAGTGGAAAGCACGATGGAGAACTGACATGCGTTTTATTCCTTTGGGCAACGACTGGGATGCCGCGATCTGGGACACGGCCGGCAGCCCGCTGGCGTTCGAGTCCCTGGCCCAGCCTTTTCTGAATCGGTTCCAGCGCAAGGCGCCGCAGGCCCAGACCGCGCCGCGCCCGGCTGCGCACGAGGCGCCATTGCTGGAGGTGGCCGGTGCCAGCATCGACTACGCGCTGCCCGACCGCGTGGTGCGTGCCACGCATGAGGTGAACCTGCAGGTGCACGAGGCCGAGCGCCTGGTGCTGCTCGGTGCGTCGGGCTGCGGCAAGTCCAGCCTGCTCAAGGCCATGGCCGGCCTGGTGCCGCTGGCCGGTGGCGAGATCCGCCTGCACGGCCGGCCGGTGCGCCAGCCGGGGCCCGACCGGGTGATGGTGTTCCAGGAGTTCGACCAGCTGCCGCCGTGGAAGACGGTGCGCGAGAACGTGATGTTCCCGCTGCTCGCGTCGCGCAGCGCGGGCCGCGCCGAGGCGCGCGAGCGGGCCGACCTGTACCTCGACAAGGTGGGCCTGGCGCGCTTTGCCGATGCCTACCCGCACCAGCTCTCGGGCGGCATGAAGCAGCGCGTGGCCATTGCCCGCGCGCTGGCCATGCACCCGCAGGTGCTGCTGATGGACGAGCCCTTCGCCGCGCTCGATGCGCTCACCCGCCGCCGCATGCAGGAGGAGCTGCTGGCGCTGTGGGACGAGCTGCGCTTCACCCTGGTCTTCGTCACCCACTCCATCGAGGAGGCGCTGGTGGTGGGCAGCCGCGTCGCCATCCTGTCGCCGCACCCCGGCCGCCTGCGCGCCGAGGTCAACGCCCATGGCTTCGGCCTGGCCAGCAGCGGTAGCCCCGCCTTCCAGGCCGCGCACCAGCGCATCCATGCCTTGCTGTTCGACGAGCCGCAGCCAGAGATTGATGCTGCTAAAATAATAGCTAATAGCGCTCATCCAGCAAGCGCTGGAGGCCAAAATGGCTTGAAACTGAGAAAGGCGGCCTGAGCATGACCACCCTCGCGCTGAAAACGCCGCCCATCCGCCCCGAGGCCGAATATGCCATCGCCGCCGCGCCCGCGCAGCTGCAGGCGCGTCCGGTGCCGCTGGCACGGCGCCTCGCGCAGCACACCGGCCTGCGCCGGGCGCTGGTCCTGCTGCTGCTCGCCGTGCTGTGGGAGATCGTTGCCCGCTGGCAGGACAACGACCTGCTGCTGCCCACCTTCGGCCAGACGGCGAAGGCGCTGGTGCAGGACCTGGCCAGCGGCGAGCTGCTGGCCAAGACCGCGATCTCGCTGGCCGTGCTGCTCAAGGGCTATGCGCTGGGCGTGGTGCTGGCGCTGGCCTTCACCGTGCTCGCCGTGGCCAGCAGCTGGGGGCGCGACCTGCTGTCCACGCTGACCGCCATGTTCAACCCGCTGCCGGCGATCGCGCTGCTGCCGCTGGCGTTGCTGTGGCTGGGCCTGGGGCAGGGCAGCCTGATCCTGGTGCTGGTGCATTCGGTGCTGTGGCCGCTGGCGCTCAACACCTACGCGGGCTTCCAGGCCGTGCCCGAGACCTTGCGCATGGCCGGGCGCAACTACGGGCTGCGCGGCGTGCGCTACGTGGTGCAGATCCTGGTGCCGGCGGCGCTGCCGTCCATCCTGTCGGGGCTGAAGATCGGCTGGGCCTTCGCTTGGCGCACGCTGATCGCGGCCGAGCTGGTGTTCGGCGCCTCGTCGGGCAAGGGCGGCCTGGGTTGGTACATCTTCCAGAGCCGCAACGAGCTGTACACCGACAAGGTCTTCGCCGGGCTGGCCCTGGTCATCATCATCGGCCTGCTGGTCGAGACCCTGGGCTTTCACACGCTGGAGCGGCTGACGGTGCGGCGCTGGGGGGCGCAGCGCTAGGTTGGGCACGATGGTCGCCGGCTGTCCGCCTTTCCTCGACAATAGGCGTGGTATATGGCCATGGACGCTTGGTGCGCATGGCCTTCCTGCAGTCATCGAGGAGGAGAGGACCATGACACCAACTGCCCCGGACGAGGCGAACGCACCGCCCAGCGACCTACCAACTGGCGCCGCGGCGGCCGATGCCGCAGTGGCCGACGCCGCGGCGCGTCCGCGCATCACCATGACGGCGCCGGTGGTGGTGCCGGCGCTGCTGGTACTGGCGCTGCTGCTGGTGTTCTGCGGCCTGGCGCCCCAGCGGGCCGATACGCTTTTCTCGGGTGCCCAGAAATGGGTGGTGGGCCATTTCGACTGGCTGTATGCGCTGGCGGTGACGGCCTTTCTGCTGTTCCTGGTGTTCATCGCGGCCAGCCGGTTTGGCGATATCCGCCTGGGCGCGGACGACGCGAAGCCCGAGTTCAGCTTTGTCTCGTGGACGGCCATGCTCTTTGCGGCCGGCATGGGCATCGGGCTGATGTACTTCGGCGTGGGCGAGCCCATGCAGCACTTCCTCAAGCCCCCCACGCAGCTGCCCGGCACGCCGGCCGCGGCCCGCGAGGCGATGGAGTCCACCTTCTTCCACTGGGGCTTCCACGCCTGGGCGGTGTACGGCACGATGGGGCTGGTGCTGGCGTACTTCGGCTTCCGCTACAACCTGCCGCTGACCATGCGCTCGGGCCTGTACCCGCTGCTCAAGCACCGCATCAACGGGCCGATCGGCCATGGCGTCGATGCGTTCGCGCTGGTCGGCACCATCGCCGGCATTGCCACCACGCTGGGCTACGGCGCGCTGCAGCTCGCGGCGGGCATCCAGTCCGTCACCGGCATGGACACCTCGACCGCGGGCTTCCGCCTGGGGGTGATCGTGGTGGTCGTCGGGCTGGCGGGGCTGTCGGCCGTCTCGGGCCTGGACAAGGGCGTGCGGCGGCTGAGCGAGCTCAACCTGTCGCTGTCCTTCGTGCTGCTGGCCTTCGTCGTCATCACCGGGCCCACGCTGTTCCTGGCGCGGGTGCTGAGCGAGAACATCGGCCTGTACCTGTCGAACCTGGTGAGCCTGTCGTTCCGCACCTTTGCCTACGAGCCGGCCCGTGAGGCGTCCTGGTTCGGCGGCTGGACCATCCTGTACTGGGCCTGGTGGATCTCCTGGGCGCCCTTCGTGGGCATGTTCATCGCCCGCATCTCGCGTGGGCGCACCATCCGCCAGTTCATCATCGGCGTGCTGCTGGTGCCGTCGGCTTTCAACCTGCTGTGGATGACCGCCTTCGGCAACAGCGCGATCTGGATCGACACGCACGTGGCCCAGGGCGCGCTGGCGCAGACGGCCGGCAATGTGGACGCGCTGCTGTTCCGCTTCTTCGAATACCTGCCCTGGGCCAAGGCCGTGTCGTGGCTGGCGATCGTGCTGATCGCGGTGTTCTTCGTGACCTCGGCCGACTCGGGGGCCTTCGTGGTCGACAGCATCGCGTCGCGCGGCCATGCCCACTCGCCCGTGTGGCAACGCCTGTTCTGGGCCGGGGTGCTGGGCGTGACGGCCGCGGTGCTGCTGCTGGCGGGCGGCCTGGGCGCGCTGCAGGCCGTGACGCTGGTGGCGGCGCTGCCGGTGGCGCTCATCATGCTGGCGCTGTGCTATGGGCTGTGGGCGGGCCTGCAGGCGGACCGCGCGCATTTCACGCAGGAGCTGGCGCCCGCCACCAGCTTCTGGAGCGGCCAGCACTGGCGCAAGCGGCTGGAGCAGATCGTGCACCAGCCCTCGCGTGGCGATGTGCGCGGCTTCCTCGCGGCCACCGTGCTGCCGGCCATGCGCGAGGTGCAGGCCGAGATGCAGCGGCGCGGCGTACAGGCCCTGGTGGCCGACGACATGGCGGGCGACGGCGAGGCGCGCCTGACGGTGCCCGTCGACGGCATGCGCGACTTCGTCTACGGCGTGCGCAACACCCGGCGCGTGGCGCCCACGTTCGCGGTGGGCGAGGCCTCCGGCGAGGAGGAGCGCCGCCATGCCTACGAGCCGCTGACCTTCTTCGAGGATGGGCGCCTGGGCTACGACGTGCAGTACCTGCGCGCCGAGGAGCTGATCGCCGACATCCTGCGCCACTACGAGCGCTACCTGTCGCTGAGCGCGGACCGGCGCACGCAGCTGCTCAACCGCGCGCCGGGGCACACCGACCCGATCGCCTGAGGGAAGCCGGCCCGCCGTGGGCCGGCTGGCGATACACTGGCTGCATGATCCGCTGGCTGATTGTCATCTTCCTCTCGCTGCTGCTGCTCAACGGCCTGTCCGCCTGGCTGCGCAAGATCGGGCTGGGCCGGCTGCCGGGCGATTTCCAGGTCACCGTCTTCGGCCGCACGCTGTGGCTGCCGTTTGCCTCCACCGTCGTGCTCAGCCTGCTGGCGGCGGGGATCGCGCGCTGGCTGTGACGGACAACCGACACGCGATTGTCATCAAGCTGCCACGCTGGCTTTCTACAGTGCTGTCCTGAAAACCGTGCCCTCTGGCGGCGCGGCTCTTTTGAGGAAGTCACAATGAAGCTCAAATTGTTGAGCGCCGCACTGGCCGGCGCTTCGCTCATGCTCACGGCCTGCGGCAGCGGAGGCAGTGGCAGCGGCAGCAACCCCGGCCCGCAGGCACCGACCAAGAACGTGCTGTTCTTCCTGGGCGACGGCATGGGCATCACCACGCTGACGGCCGCGCGCATCTACAGCGTGGGCGAGGACGGCGAGCTGACCATCGACCAGCTGCCCGAGACCGCCTTCGTGCACACCTATTCCAACGACGGCCAGGTGACCGACAGCGCGCCGTCGATGGCCGCCTACATGACCGGCGTGAAGATGAACAACGAGGTCATCTCCATGTCGGCCGACACCAAGGCCGTCGATGCCGAGGGCAAGCCCTACCACGCCAAGTTCGACAGCACCTGCCCCAGCGGCAACGGCAAGTCCGTGCCCACGCTGCTCGAGCAGATGAAGGCCGCGGGCTACGGCACCGGCGTGGTCAGCACCACGCGCATCACCCATGCCACGCCGGCGGCCACGTATTCGCACGTCTGCCACCGCGATGCCGAGAACACCATCGCTGCAGCCCTGGTGCCCGGCGGCGCCGGCTACAACGCCGCGCTGGGTGACGGCGTGGATGTGGTCTTCGGCGGCGGCACCAGCTACTTCACGCCCGTGGCAGCCGGCGGCAAGCGCAACGACAGCCGCGACCTCGTCGCCGAGCTGAAGAAGGCCAAGTACGGCTTTGCCGCGAACAAGGGCGAGTTCGACAAGCTGCCCACCGACGGCAGCACCAAGATCGCCGGCCTGTTCACCAAGGACCACATGGCCTATGACCTGGACCGCGACCCGGCCAAGGAGCCGAGCCTGGCCGAGATGACCGGCAAGGCCATCGACGCGCTGGCCGCGCGCAAGAAGGGCTTCTTCCTGATGGTGGAGGGCGGCCGCATCGACCACGCGCTGCACGCCACCAACGCCCGCCGCGCACTGCAGGACACGGTCGCGTTCGACGGCGCCATCAAGGCGGCGCTCACCAAGATGCAGGCCATCGACCCCGGCCTGAAGAACACGCTGGTGGTCGTCACCGCCGACCACGACCACACGCTGCAGATGAACGGCTACGCCGCCCGCACCGGCAAGACCGAGCCCGGCAAGCCCGGCGTGCTGGGCCTGGTGGCCAGCTACGTGGACGGCAAGCCCTCGACCGACGTGGACGGCAACCCCTACACCATCCTTGGTTTCGGCAACGGCCCGGGCCGCAAGGCCACGCGCGGCCCGATCAGCAATGCCGATCTCGAGAACCCCGGCTACCTGCAGGAGGCCGTGGTTCCGCTGTCGTCCGAGACGCATGGCGGCGCGGACGTCTTCCTGGGCGCCACCGGCCTGGGCGCCGAGGGCTTCTCGGGCGTGCTCACCAACAACGAGGTGTACGGCCTGATCAAGAAGGCCATCGGCCTGTAAGCCCCGCTCTCCCGAGATACCCAAGGAATCCACCATGAAATTCGCAATCAGCAAGACCGCGCTGGCCCTGACCGTGGGCGCTGCGCTGGCATCGGGTGCGGCCCAGGCCGCGGGCGAGGCCAGGAACGTCATCTTCTTCCTCGGCGACGGCATGGGTCCGGTCACCGTGACCGCCGCGCGCATCTACAAGGGCGAGAAGGAGCTGGCCGCCAACCCGCAGGCCTACGCCAGCAGCGAGCGCGCCAAGCTCACCATGCAGTCGCTGCCCTATGCGGCGCGCGTCAAGACCTTCTCGCGCGACGGCCAGACCACCGACAGCGCGCCTTCGATGGCCGCCTACATGACCGGCGTGAAGATGAACAACGAGGTCATCTCCATGTCGGCCGACACCATGGCCTACGCCGACGGCGGCAAGCAGTACATCAACGGCGAGGATTCGACCTGCCCCGCCGGCAACGGCACGCCGGCGGTCACGCTGCTGGAGCTGTCCAAGGCCAAGGGCCGCGCGGTGGGCGCCATCTCGACCACCCGCGTGGGCCACGCCACGCCGGCCGCCACCTACGCCCACATCTGCAACCGCAACGGCTACAACACCATCGCCGAGCAGTCGGTGCCCGGCCATGCCAACTACAACGCCCGCCTGGCCGACGGCCTCGACGTGCTGATGGGCGGCGGCCAGCGCAACTACCTGCCCAAGTCCGTCAACGCCAGCAGCAAGCGGACGGACGACGCCAACCTCGTCGAGATGATGAAGGCCAAGGGCTACACCTACGCCAACAGCGGCAGCACGCTCGCCGGCATCGACGCCACGCAGGCCGGCAAGCTGCTGGGCCTGTTCTCGCAGAGCGAGATGGCCTACGAGCTTGACCGCGTGAACCAGCAGCTCGACCAGCCCAGCCTGGCGCAGATGACCGAGAAGTCGCTGCAGGTGCTGTCGCGCAACGCGAACGGCTTCTTCCTGATGGTGGAGGGCGGCCGCATCGACCACGCGCTGCACGGCAGCAACGCCAAGCGCGCGCTCGAAGACGCACTGGCCATGGACAAGGCCATCGACACCGCGCTGGCCTTCATGGAAAAGAAGGACCCGGGCCTGAAGAACACCCTCATCGTGGTCACGGCCGACCACGACCACTCGATGGCCTTCAACGGCTACAGCAAGATCGGCAATCCGATCCTCGGCAAGGTGGTGGACTACCAGAGCGGCAAGCTCTCCAAGGCCGACGATGGCAAGCCCTACACCACGCTGGTCTTCGGCAACGGCGGCCGCCCCAATGCCACCGCCGCCACCCAGGTCAACGAGGAAGACGGCAAGAAGTCCTGGGTCGCCCCGGCCCGCGCCGCCAGCCGCGAAGACCTGAGCAACGTGGACACCACGCAGGACAACTTCCTGCAGGAAGTCGGCATCAACCTCGGCGCGCCCGGCGCCGAAACCCATGGCGGTGGCGACGTGATGCTGTTCGCCGGCGGCGCCGGCGCGAAGATCTTCAAGGGCACCATGGACAACACCAAGGTGTTCAGCAAGGTCAAGGAGGCCGCCGGCCTGTGATGGGCCTGGTTGCCGGGTTTTGAGTCAAATCGGCTGCTGGCACTTGTGCATCAAGCGCCAGCAGCTATTGTTTTTATACCAATCATGCAATTATCTGTTCTGAAGGCTGCTGCGCTGGTGGCAGTGATGTGGCTGCCGAACATGGCCCTGGCGCAGGGCGCCGTATCCGCGCCCGCATCGGTGCAGGCCACCACCGCCGCCGTGAAGGCCACGCCACCGGCGGACCTGCGCGTCACCTACTACACCCGCTCCATCGGCCACGACGGCGTGCTGCGCGAGACCACGCACACCAACCGCGTCTACCGCCGCACCTCGGCCCAGGGCGGCTCGGTATGGACCGAGCGCGAACTGCCCGCGGCGCTGCGCCAGAGCGAAGGCCACGGCCACGAGCACCGCCACGGCCCGCACGCTGGCCATGCGCACGACGAAGCCAACGGCGCGCCGCTGCGCGTGAGCCGCGGCGACGACGGGCAGGAGAAGGTCGAGGTCATCCTCAACCAGACCCGCCGCGTGATCGAGGTCGAGCGAGCGCACCACGGCAACGTGGGCTACGGCGGATCGTGGGACGCGCAGTACTGGCTGGTGCCGCCCGCCACGCTGCAGGCCATGCAGCCCGTGGGCGCCGCCAAGGGCGGCGTGCAGCGCTACCGCCAGGCCGTGGGCGAGCAGACCACCGTGGTGGACTGGGACCTGCGCGGCCAGTACCCGCGCCTGATCGAGCGCAACGACGGCCACGGCACCGCGCTGACCCGCGTCAAGGTCGAGCGCATCGCCGCGCCGAATCCCGCGCCCTGGGAGGCCAGCCGGGGCTTTGATCGTGGGGATTATTCGGATCTGCTGGATTGAGCTGGGGCGGGCACAGCCGCGCTCCATGGCCGTCCTGCTGGCGCAGCGCTCCGGGAGCGGCGCCAACCCTTTTTCTGGCGCTGTTGCAACTGCTATATAAAACAAGGGCTTGCAATGCCGCCTGCAAAAAGGGGTGATCGCGCCCTGGCACGCAAAGCTCTTTCAAAATCAAGGGTCTGGAGAATCTACAATCCAGTTCACTGCCGCATAGGCAGCTTAGAAAAGTCTGCATCGCTCTCGCGCTTGTCCTTCATCGTTCACTGCCGCATAGGCAGCTTAGAAAATTCGTCGCAGCGTTGGCCCAGTTGCCATTCGTGTTCACTGCCGCATAGGCAGCTTAGAAACTTGACCGACTTGGCGAGAATGAACTTCCGTAGTTCACTGCCGCATAGGCAGCTTAGAAAGACTTGCGTGGAGTGAACGGGCACCACCACGCGTTCACTGCCGCATAGGCAGCTTAGAAATCAATGTGCCAGCATGGGCCATCTTTCGGATCGTTCACTGCCGCATAGGCAGCTTAGAAATTCAAATTCCAAAGCCTGGGGGATCGCTATCGGTTCACTGCCGCATAGGCAGCTTAGAAATTCGTCACGCTGCGCGAGCTGGCCGACTACCTGTTCACTGCCGCATAGGCAGCTTAGAAACTTTCTGTGCCGGCCCCATGGTCACGCCTGGTGTTCACTGCCGCATAGGCAGCTTAGAAAACAAAAACCAATGACGGAATTCAAGGCGGCAGGTTCACTGCCGCATAGGCAGCTTAGAAAATGATCCACTAGAGCAAGCAACAGCCAATCCGGGTTCACTGCCGCATAGGCAGCTTAGAAACTGCAACGTGACTGCCAATAGCACCGACGAGCGGTTCACTGCCGCATAGGCAGCTTAGAAATGGGCCAAGGGCATCGAGCTGCTGGAGTCCATGTTCACTGCCGCATAGGCAGCTTAGAAATACAACGGTGACGGCACGGTGAAAACCATCACGTTCACTGCCGCATAGGCAGCTTAGAAAAATTTGAAGTCGGGGACGTCGTTGAATGCCGCGTTCACTGCCGCATAGGCAGCTTAGAAAAGCACTGTGACGGTGACGAACCAAACGCCCTAGTTCACTGCCGCATAGGCAGCTTAGAAAAAAGTTCATAGCGCGCGACCTTTGCTGTGATAGTTCACTGCCGCATAGGCAGCTTAGAAAGTGATGGGCAACGCAACCAAGCACCTCCCGCAGTTCACTGCCGCATAGGCAGCTTAGAAATGCGCTCCCAGTCGGGCAACCGTCGACGCACTGTTCACTGCCGCATAGGCAGCTTAGAAATGCAGCGGCATCCTCGATAAAACCGATGTTGCGTTCACTGCCGCATAGGCAGCTTAGAAATGCTCTTCCAAGCTGCGCAACGTGCAGTAGATGTTCACTGCCGCATAGGCAGCTTAGAAAGCCCCAGGACAACTGCTCTTTGATCTTCTCGAGTTCACTGCCGCATAGGCAGCTTAGAAACTTGAAGCAGGTCACATACCGCTCGCCATCGGGTTCACTGCCGCATAGGCAGCTTAGAAAAATCGGCTACCCGCAGGACATAGGGGTCTATCGTTCACTGCCGCATAGGCAGCTTAGAAATCATTGAATCCCCGAGCTGGCACCGGCACCTCGTTCACTGCCGCATAGGCAGCTTAGAAAACAGGCCCGCAGGAACGACGATGGCGGTATGCAGTTCACTGCCGCATAGGCAGCTTAGAAAATGAAGCCCAAGGCCGGGACGATAACGAAGGCGTTCACTGCCGCATAGGCAGCTTAGAAAGCCGCCGAGTGCGTTCGAGGTGTCGATGCGGTGTTTACTGCCGCATAGGCAGCTTAGAAAACGCCCATGGCGATGGCCCCGCCCTCGACCACGTTCACTGCCGCATAGGCAGCTTAGAAATCTTGGGTAATCCACTCGCCGCGCAGGCAACAGTTCACTGCCGCATAGGCAGCTTAGAAAGTCAAGAAGCTGCAGAGCCTGCCTGCAGACATGTTCACTGCCGCATAGGCAGCTTAGAAACGGGCCATCATCGCTGCCGCGAAGGATCCGGCGTTCACTGCCGCATAGGCAGCTTAGAAAAAGCAGGCCGACCAATCCCAATCGAACCACGAGTTCACTGCCGCATAGGCAGCTTAGAAAAATTTTGGTACTAAAGTGACGTGTTACTAGCAGTTCACTGCCGCATAGGCAGCTTAGAAAAATCGACGAAGAAGCCATGCTTGACTATCTGCGTTCACTGCCGCATAGGCAGCTTAGAAAAGAAGTCGAAGCCGCGGCGGCGACGGTGCTGAGTTCACTGCCGCATAGGCAGCTTAGAAATGCGGGCCTGGATGGGCGCCGGTCTGGCTTGAGTTCACTGCCGCATAGGCAGCTTAGAAAGCCCGTAGAAACCACGGTGTAGAGGCCACCGCGTTCACTGCCGCATAGGCAGCTTAGAAACAGGTGACGTAGCTGGCCCCGTCCACATAGGCGTTCACTGCCGCATAGGCAGCTTAGAAAAGCGCCAGATCGCGGCGGGCGACGTGGATCAGGTTCACTGCCGCATAGGCAGCTTAGAAAATCACCCTTGAGTTTGTTTAGCCGCTTTCACGGTTCACTGCCGCATAGGCAGCTTAGAAATCGCCCCAGCGCATGATCGCGTCGGTCAGGCTGTTCACTGCCGCATAGGCAGCTTAGAAAATCTGCGCCGTGCTCTCCACCTCGCCGCGCATGTTCACTGCCGCATAGGTAGCTTAGAAATTGTGGCCATGTCTGATTCCGTCACCCTTGCAGTTCACTGCCGCATAGGCAGCTCAAAAAGCGAGCATGAGCAAAGGACTTTTAATCCGCTGGTCCATCGCCGCCCAGACAACACAAGGCCCTCCTGCGAGGGCTTTGTCTAGGTCGTTCAAAACACCCCGTACCGGTACGCGAAATACGCGGCGGCCACGATGCCGATGGCTGCCAGGATGGTCATTGCTCGCCCCATGGTCTCTCCTTGTGCTGGATAGCGGAATGCTACTCCGGTCTGGGAGAGGCCTCACCCATGCGGAGACGGCCTGGGACGTGCAAGCCGCCGCGCGCCGTCAGTAGATCCACGGTACGCCGTAGTAGTCATTCACCTTGCGGCCGTAGGCCTCGTCGTATTCGGGCGTGGTGGCGCGCTCATAGCGGGGCGCCTGTTCCAGCTGCTCCTTGGCCAGCGAGACCACGTAGCCGCCCATGCCGGGGTCGTACTTGAGGGTTTCCCACGGCAGCGGATAGACATCGGTGCCCATGCCCAGGAAGCCGCCGAATTCCATGACGGCGTAGCGGACCTTGCCCGAGAGCTTGTCGATCATCAGCGAGTCGATCGAGCCCAGCTTGTCGCCGGCCGGGTTGTACACGTTCGTGCCGTTGACCTTGTCCGAAGAAATGACGCTGGAGACGGTGTTGGTGGTGTCCATGTTGTCCTCCTGAGGATGGAAATGTTGAGCCAAAGAAAAAAGGCTGCGATGCACCCATTCCGTGGTGGTGAGAACCTCGCCTGCCTTGATAACCATGCTACGCACGCCGCTGCGCGTTGAGGGTAGTCATCGCCCGGGCAGCGCCGTAGGAGGTTTCGCGCAGGGCATGCAGGAGCGCTGTGCCATGATGGCGGCCCATCCAACGGCGAAGAAGGCTCGCATGCGCAAGGCACCCATCGTGATCGCGGCCGTGGTGGCCATGGCCGCGCTGGCATTCGCGCTCCTCGTGAGCAGCGTTTGCCACGGTCTGGCCCATTCGCTGTGTTGAGCCGCCCACAGAAAGCAAGCCATGGCAGACAGAAAGTACGGAGAGCCGGCACCGCCCACGAACCACACGGTCACCGGCGCCGACTGGTACCGCCGCGAACTCGAGCGCGAGGAGTACGGCCAGACGCTGTTTCTCGATCTGGACATGACCGAGGCGCAGAGCAGCGGCTGCGTCTTCCAGGAGTGCACCTTCCGGCGGGCGCGCTTCAACGCCTCCGTGCACCAGTCCAGCGCCTTTCTGAACTGCACCTTCGTGTCCTGCAATTTCTTCGATGCCCGGTTCACCGGGTGCAAGCTGCTGGGCAGCATGTTCGACGACTGCCAGTTCCACCACATGCAGGTGGCGGACGGCGACTGGGCCTTCGTCGGCATGCCGGGCGCGGACCTGCGCCGCGCGGCGTTCTCGCGCACCCGGCTGCGGGAGGCCGACCTGACGGGCGCGCGCTGCCAGGGCGGCTCGATCCGGGACGTCGATCTGTCGGGCGCCTGGCTGCACAGCGCCGACTTCTCCGGCTGCGACCTGCGGGGCACCGACCTGAGCGCGCTGGAGCCGGGCAACGTGCAGCTCAAGAACGCGATCATCACCATCGAGCAAACCATCACCATCGCCGAAGCCCTGGGCTTTGACGTGCGGGTGCAGTAGCACCCAGCCTGGCGCACGCAAAAAAGGCCATCCGAAGATGGCCTTTTTTGTAGAGCGCGTGCGGCTCAGAGCTTGATGGCTTGCGGCGAGCCGGTGAGGTAGCCCACGGCGGCGCCGAACTTGTTTTTGTAGTTGGCCTTGATCAGCGGGTCGAGCTGGTCCTTGACCACGCTGTGGATGCCGCCCCAGTCGCCCGCGTGCTGGAAGTTGCTCATGATGTAGGTCCAGCCGTTGATCTCGTCCACCGCGTGCAGGCCGGTCGATTCGCCGCCCGCCGGGATCGACAGGATGCGCGAGAGCTGCTTGGTGTCCACGTTGTAGGCCCACAGGAAGTTGTTCACGTGCTGGCCGCTGTCCTCGCCGATGAAGAGGGTACGCAGCTTCTCCGAGAACTTGAGGTTATCGGGGTTGCAGATCTTGTTCGGGTTGCCGGTGTTGCCCAGCGCGTCGGCGGCAATGTCCTCGCCCGCGAGCAGGGCCTTGGTGTCCACCGGCATCCACTCGCTGTTGATGGTGGCGCCGCCGGTGTCCTTCTGGCCGCCGCGCAGGTTCAGCGCCATCACGGCGCCGGCCTTCAAGGTCTTGGGGATGGACACGCCGTTGCCCGGCACGTTGGCGGCGTCGCCCGCCACCATCGATTTCTCGCAGTTCTGCAGCGCCGAGTAGGCGATCTTGTCCTTGGCGTTAACGGTCGTGCCCTCCATCTTGGTGAAGCCCATGCTGGCGCCCAGGTAGGCGGCGTAGCGGTGGGTTTCGAGGAAGGCGGCGGCCTTCTCCATGCCGGGGTTCAGCTTGATCCACTCGGTCTTGCCGTTGGCGACGATCTTGGTGTAGCTGGCGTCCTCGGGGTCCTTGCTCGCCACGGCCATGATGTCGGTGGGCTTGAGCGTGTTGGCCAGGTTCTCGATCTCGCTGCTGCTGGCCGAGCCGAGCTTGATCCAGGTCAGCGGCGCGCCGGCGGCGCCGGGGGTGATGGAGAAGCCCGCGCCCACCTTGGCGGCGTACAGCGTGCCCGAGGACAGGTCTTTTTCCTTGTCGGCCACGAACACGAAATAGGCGCTGTTGGTGGCGTCGTCGCCCATCAGCGCGGTGCGCTGGTCAGGCATCACCTGCACCAGCTCGTGCGAGATGCGGCCCATGCAGAAGTGCTTCTTGATGCTGGCCGTGCCGTCCTTGTTGACGGTGACCTCGGGCATGTGGCCGTAGTGGTAGGGGTTGGCCGCCGTCTCGCTGCCGTACAGGTTCTTGCTGTAGGCCTTGAACTGCGCATTGCTGGCGGCGGTGAAGGCATCGGGCTCGTACTCTTCGCTCGACAGGTGCGTGCCCCAGGGCGACAGGCTGGCGCCGCAGGTGATCCACAGGCCATGCACCTTGGAGGTGTCCACGTTGTGGTACTTGACGAGGCTGAGCTTGCCGGTGGTCTGGTCCTGGTCCAGCGTGAGCACGGCGATCGGCGAGGGCAGCTTGCCGTACATGTCGGTCTTGCCGTCCTGCGCCCAGGTGGTGTATTCGAACTGCACCACGGCGA
>JBLZYV010000008.1:0-78931 GCA_050282565.1 Comamonas sp. | reverse complement strand
GCCAGCCTGCAGGACAGCAACGACTACTACCTCGGCAACATCCAGAAGGACGGCAGCTACTCGGTGGTGCCGCGCATGCCGGGCGGCGAGGTCACGCCCGAGGGGCTGATCGCCGTCGGCCAGGTGGCCAAGAAGTACGGCCTCTACACCAAGATCACCGGCGGCCAGCGCGTGGACCTGTTCGGCGCGCGCGTGGAGCAGCTGCCGCTGATCTGGGAAGAGCTGATCGCCGCCGGCTTCGAGTCGGGCCACGCCTACGGCAAGTCGCTGCGCACGGTCAAGAGCTGCGTGGGCTCGACCTGGTGTCGCTACGGCGTGGGCGATTCGGTGGGTTTCGCCATCGCGCTGGAGAACCGCTACAAGGGCCTGCGCTCGCCGCACAAGCTCAAGTTCGGCGTCTCGGGCTGCACGCGCGAATGCGCCGAGGCCCAGGGCAAGGACGTGGGCATCATCGCCACCGAGAAGGGCTGGAACCTCTACGTCTGCGGCAACGGCGGCATGAAGCCCCGCCATGCCGAGCTGCTGGCCGAAGGCCTCGACCAGGCCACGCTGGTGAAGTACGTGGACCGCTTTTTGATGTTCTACGTGCGCACCGCCGACCGCCTGCAGCGCACCAGCACCTGGCGCGACAACCTGGAGGGCGGCCTGGCCTATCTGCAGGACGTGGTGGTGAACGACCGCCTCGGCATCGCCGCCGAGCTGGAGGCCGAGATGCAGCACGTGGTCGACACCTACCAGGACGAATGGAAGACCGCGGTGACCAACCCCGAGGTGCGCCAGCGCTTTCGCAGCTTCGTCAACAGCGAGCGGCCCGACGAGCACATCGTCTTCGTCGCCGAGCGCGGCCAGATCCGCCCGGCGCTGCCGCAGGAGCGCCTGCCGCAGGAGCGCTCACCGATGGAGCCCAGTACCAGCCAGGTTTTGGATGAAATTGGCATCTAAGCCATATACAGTAAGCGCGAACAGCTATCAAAAAATGAGGATCGCCACCATGACATATCCCGACGCAAGCTGGACGGCCGTGTGCGCCGTGCAGGAGATAGCGCCCGACACCGGCGTCTGCGCCCTGGTGGGCGGTCAGCACGTGGCGGTGTTCCGCGTGCAGGACCGGCTCTTCGCCATCGGCAACGTCGACCCGAAAAGCGGCGCCAGCGTGCTGGCGCGCGGCCTGGTGGGCAGCCTGGGCGAGCGCATCGTCGTCGCCTCGCCGCTGTACAAGCAGCACTTCGACCTGGCGACCGGCGAATGCCTGGAAGACCCCGAGCACCCGGTGCCGGCCTACGCCGCCAAGATCGAGGACGGGCGGGTCTGGGTGGCGGCATGACCACCACCCCACGCCCCAGCCTGGTCGTGATCGGCAATGGCATGGCCGGCATGCGCACGGTGGAGGAGCTGCTGCAGCTCGCGCCTGGGCTGTACAACATCACCGTGTTCGGCGAGGAGCCGCACGGCAACTACAACCGCATCCTGCTGTCGCCGCTGCTGGCGGGCGAGAAGAGCGTCGATGACATCATGCTCAACCCGCGCGAATGGTATGCGCAGCACGGCATCGCGCTGCATGCGGGCGACCCGGTGGTCGAGATCGACCGCGCGCGCCGCGTCGTGCGCTCGCAGGGCGGCGTGGAGGCGCACTACGACCGGCTGCTGATCGCCACCGGCTCGCGCCCCTTCATCCCGCCGGTGCCGGGCAGCACGCTGCCGGGCGTGATCGCCTTCCGCGACATCCAGCACGTCGAGGCCATGGTCGAGGCCGCCCGCAAGCACCGCCACGCCGTGGTCATCGGCGGAGGCCTGCTGGGGCTGGAGGCCGCCAACGGCCTGCTGCGCCAGGGCATGGAGGTGACCGTGGTGCACCTGCACCACAGCCTGATGGAGCGCCAGCTCGACGCGCCCGCGTCGGCGCTGCTGCAGCAGGCGCTCGAATCCACCGGCCTGCGCTTTCTGCTGGGCGCAGAGACGGCCGAGCTGGTGGGCACGGACCGCGTGACGGCCGTGCGCTTCAAGAGCGGCTGCGAGATCCAGGCCGACCTGGTGGTGATGGCCGCGGGCGTGCGCCCCAACGTGGAGCTGGCGCGCGCCGCCGGCCTCTACTCCGAGCGCGCCATCGTCGTGGACGACACGCTGCAGAGCTACGACCCGCGCATCTACGCCGTGGGCGAATGCGTGCAGCACCGCAGCAGCACCTTCGGCCTGGTGGCGCCGATCTGGGAGCAGGCCCGCGTCTGCGCCGCCCACCTGGCCGGCGCCGGCCACCGCCGCTACGTGCAGCAGGCCACGGCCACCAAGCTCAAGGTCACCGGCGTGGACCTGTACTCGGCCGGGAACATCATCGGCGGCCCGGGCACCGAGGACATCGTGCTGCGCGACCCGCGCCGCGGCATCTACAAGCGCCTGGTGCTGCAGGGCGAGCGCATCGTCGGCGCGGTGCTGTATGGCGACGTGGCCGACGGGCCCTGGTATTTCCACCTGATCCAGCGGCAGGCGCCTATCGCCGCGATGCGCCAGCGCCTGCTGTTCGGCCGCGCGCTGTGCGAGGCCCAGGCCGCCTAGAGAGATTTTTTGATGACGACGATCCCCATTGCCTCCATCCCCGCGCCGGTGCGCACCACCTGTCCCTATTGCGGCGTGGGCTGCGGCGTGATCGCCACGCCGCAGGCGGACGGCGAGGTGCTGGTGGCCGGCGATCCGCAGCACCCGGCGAACGCCGGCCGCCTGTGCGTGAAAGGCTCGGCGCTGGGCGAGACCCTGGGGCTGGACGGCCGATTGCTGCACCCCGCGATGCGCGACCGGGCGCCAGAAGAGGGCGCGCCGCTGTCCCGCGTATCGTGGGACGTGGCGCTCGATGCCGTGGCCCAGGGCTTTCGCCGCATCATCGACGAGCACGGGCCCGATGCCGTGGCCTTCTACGTCTCGGGCCAGTTGCTGACCGAGGACTACTACGTGGCCAACAAGCTGATGAAGGGCTTCATCGGCAGCGCCAACATCGACACCAACTCGCGGCTGTGCATGTCGTCGGCCGTGGCCGGCCACAAGCGCGCCTTCGGCGAAGACCTGGTGCCCGTGTGCTACGACGACCTGGAACTGGCCGACCTGGTCGTGCTGGTGGGCTCGAACACCGCGTGGTGCCATCCCATCCTGTTCCAGCGCATCGCGCGCGCCAAGGAGGCGCGGCCCGCGATGAAGCTGGTGGTGATCGACCCGCGCCACACCGCCACCTGCGAGCTGGCCGACCTGCACCTGCCGCTCAAGCCCGGCACCGACGTGTGGTTGTTCAACGGCCTGCTGGCGCACCTGGCGCGGGAGGGCAGGGCAGACAGCGGCTTTGTTGCGCAGCACACCCAGGGCCTGGAGCCGGCGCTGCAGGCGGCCGAGGCGGATGCCGGCAGCATCGAGGCCGTGGCCCGCGCGTGCCGGCTCAGCGAGGAGGCGGTGCGCACCTTCTACCAATGGTTTGCCGAGACGCCGCGCACCATCACCGCCTTCTCGCAGGGTGTGAACCAGTCGTCGGCCGGCACCGACAAGGTCAACAGCATCATCAACTGCCACCTGCTCACCGGCCGCATCGGCCAGCCGGGCATGGGGCCGTTTTCCGTCACCGGACAACCGAATGCCATGGGAGGGCGCGAGGTGGGCGGCCTGGCCAATATGCTGGCCGCCCACCTGGAGCTGCACGAACCCGCGCACCGCGAGCTGGTGCAGGGCTTCTGGAACGCCCCGCGCATGGCCGACAGGCCGGGCCTCAAGGCCGTCGAGCTGTTCCAGGCCATGGAGGCCGGGCGCGTGAAGGCGGTGTGGATCATGGGCACCAACCCGGTCGTCAGCCTGCCCGACGCCGACCAGGCGCGGCGCGCGCTGGCCGCCTGCGAGCTGGTGGTGACCAGCGACATCGTGCTGGATACCGACACGCTGCGGCATGCCGACATCGCGCTGCCCGCGCTGGGCTGGGGCGAGAAGGACGGCACCGTCACCAACTCCGAGCGCCGCATCTCGCGCCAGCGTGCCTTTGCGCCCGCGCCGGGCGAAGCACGCGCCGACTGGGCCATCATCGCCGAGGCGGCACGGCGCATGGGCTACGACGGCTTTGGCTATGGCCACCAGCGCGAGGTGTTCGACGAGCATGCGCGCCTGTCGGCGCAGGCCAACGGTCCCGAAGGTAGCCTGCCCCGGGCCTTCCATATCGGCGGCCTGGCGGGGCTGTCTGCCACGGCCTACGAAGGGCTGGCGCCGGTGCAGTGGCCGCTGCCATCCAACAGCGGAGGGGGAGCCGCGCGCCTGTTCGGCGATGGGCGCTTTGCCCATGCCGACGGGCGCTCGCGCTTCGTGCCCACGCCGGCGCGCGCACCGATGCATTCGGTGGATGGCGACTACCCGTTGGCGCTCAACACCGGCCGCGTGCGCGACCAGTGGCACACCATGACGCGCACCGGCCGCGCCCCCAAGCTGGCCGACCACGTGCCCGAGCCCTTCATCGACCTGCACCCGCACGACGCGCTGCTCGCCGGCGTGCGCGAGGGCGCGCTGGCGCGCGTGCGCTCGCGCTGGGGCAGCATGGTGGCGCGGGTGCGCATGGGCGGCGGCATTGCGCGCGGCAGCGTGTTCGCGCCCATCCACTGGAGCGGGCCTTTTGCCTCCGACGCGCGCGTGGGCGCCGTCGTCAACCCGGTGGTCGATCCTGTCTCGGGCGAGCCCGAGTTCAAGCACACGCCGGTCATCGTCGAGCCCTTCGAGGTCGCCTGGCACGGCTTTGTGCTCACGCGCCGCGCGCTCGATGTGGAAGCGGGCGAGAACATGGCGGGTGCCGCCTGGTGGACGCGCATCCAGGGCCGCCAGTTCGTGCGCTACGAGCTGGCAGGCCGCAAGCCCGTGGCCGCGCCCCACGACTGGGCGCGCGCGCTGCTGGACGTGCAGGACGCCCAGGCCGACTGGCTGGAATACGAGGACGCCACCGCGCGCATCTACCGCGCCGTGCATGTGGTTGATGACCGCATCGAATCCTGCGTCTACCTGTCGCCGCGCCCCGACCTGCCATCGCGCCAGTGGCTGGCCGGCCTGTTCGTGCAGCAGCGGCTCGAAGACATCGACCGCGCCGGCGTGCTGCTGGGCCAGCCCATCGAGGCGGGCGCCGACACCGGCCCCACCGTCTGTTCGTGCTTTGGCGTGGGCCGCAACACCATCTGCGACGCCATCCGCAGCCAGGGCCTGCAATCGACCGCCGAGATCACCGCCTGCCTCAAGGCCGGCGGCAACTGCGGCTCTTGCGTGCCCGAGCTCAAGCGGCTGCTGGTGGAGGCGCGGGTGCAGTTGGCGGCTTGAGGGGGCGGCATGGCTGGAAGGCGCTAGTGGTCGTCGAAACTCGTCCTCTTGGTGGGCTGCTTTAGGCTGATGGCGGAGCGATTCAGTAGACCTTCCGTGTCACTCTCAACCCGCTCCGAATACGGATTTTCTGACACCCCGCGCAACTGAGCGTCCATGGGTCAAGCGACGGGCGGCACTTGCACCTGGATCGCATCTCCTTCAACACGCACGGAATACGTACGAGCCTTGAGGCCATCCTGGCAGCCAGCCAGCCCCCCGGTACGCAGATCAAAGCGCAAACCATGGGCCGGACACTGCACCAGGTGCCCATCCAATGCACCCCGGCACAGCGCTGCGCCCGCATGCGGACAACTATCCTCAATGGCATAAGGCTGCCCATCAACCACAAAGACCGCGATCTCATGACCCGCTACGCGAACCAGAGCGCGATGTGTGGTCGAGACATTCGCCCACGAAGCAATCGTTATCCATTCATCCATGGAAATGCATCTCCACCATACATAGTCTGCTGTCCTCCCGCTATCCATCGTAAAACCAAAGAGATGGGGCGGCCCCCGGATGACAGCGATGTATTGTGATCGAGAGATCGCAAGACAACCTGATTGGCTGCCCCTGCTGGGAAGGCGCCTTTAGGCTGTCTGTAGCCGCTCAGTGTTGGCAGGTGAACGTCGGCTCAAGCCGAAACCGGTCGAACGATCATCAACACGGCGGATGTCCATGAGCGCAGGCGTGGGTGCGAATGACGCAGGCACCCAACCGGCTGTTGATAGTCTGAAAACTACTCGCGGTGCGATTTCAGGCGTGGTTAACGAGTAACCGATTTAAGTTGGCCGTCAACTGGTCCTCAACTCCTGCGGTAGACATGGACCAAACCTCCGCCAGTTCGCTGCACACCTTCCATGCGTCCCAAGGTTTTAAAGGCGCTGAACCATCTAACGTAAAGGGACCATCGGTCTCAGGCAGCACCCTGTCAATCGGCATCCTTGCCGCTAGACCCCGCCCCTTTTCGCCTGCCAACATCGCCGGCCCTACGCTAAACCAGCATCCCAACCTTATCGCCGCTTGGAGTCCCCTCGCACGCGTGGCTCGCTCTATAGCAGGAACTGAGCGGGCCGATCCAGCCTGACCGAACAACTGTAACAGGTCTTATCGGGTGCCTCATTCGTGCTGGCGTGGCCGACTGGCGAGGTCGCTTTTGAATGCGCTGTGGCCGCGATCTGGGTGCTGCTCAGTCCCAAGGACTGCTTGCTGCAGCTTTGAGGGCCATGTTGAACCTTCGCTTGGCCACCATCGTGCACGGCAGCTTTGAGACCTTGGGGCTACCTCCGCTTTGGGTTGGGCGAGTCCGCCGCATTAGCAGGCACGTGTCGTTCACGGCGCGACACGGAGAGGTGGCGACGGGATGGCCGCTGTGCCACCTTTCGGCAAAGGTCATGGTGGCACCGGGCACTGTGCTGAAGGTCGGCTTGATGGTGGTCAGCGTGAGTCCGCCACATCACCGTGACCGGCGGCAATCGCTGCAAAGCCGACTTCCAACTCAATTCCGCCAATGGCAACTTAGGTCATCTGTAGCGCCACAAAGCTCGCCAGAGCCTCGGCCGCCGGCCAACGGCACCTCGGCTATTCTTCGGCCAAGTCAACCATGCAAAGCCTCTGCCCAAAGGCCCTGAACATGCCGAACAACAAACTCAAGATAGCCGTGCTTTTTGGTGGCACCAGCGAAGAACGTGAAGTCTCGATCGCCAGTGGCGCCCAGGTTGTCAAGGCGCTGCGCAGCATCGGCCACGAAGTGCTGGCCGTGGAAACCTCGCGCGGGCTGTTGACGGCCGAGGAAGAGCGCTATTTGCTGACCTCGCAGGTCGGCAAGATGCCACCTGCATCCGATGCGCTGGCGGTGCTCTGGTCGGGCGAAGCGAGCCTGGTTCGCTCGCCGGCGCTTGCCGATGTCGATGTGGTGTTCCTGGCCCTGCATGGCGGCACCGGCGAGGACGGCACGGTGCAGGCCATGCTCGACCTGGCCGGCGTGGCCTACACGGGCAGTGGCCACTTGGGAAGCGCTGTTGCCATGGACAAGGATCTGTCCAAGCGCCTGTTTGTCGCCGCCGGAATCCAGACGCCGCGCTGGTTGATGGCGCCATGTACGCAAGAAGAGGTGGTGGGGCAGCTCGGCTATCCGCTGGTGGTGAAGCCGAACCGGCAGGGATCGACGGTGGGCCTGTCGGTGGTCCGGAACCCGGATGCGCTGGAGGCCGCCATTCAGCATGCGGCGCGCTTCGACGCCGAGGTCATGCTGGAGCAATTCATTGCCGGGCGCGAACTGACGGTGGGCGTGTTGTGCGGGCGGGCCCTGACGGTGGGCGAGATCATGGTCGAGCCCGAAGCGGTTTTCGACTACCAGGCCAAGTACCAACCCGGCGCTATGCATGAGGTGTTTCCGGCCGATCTGCCCGAAGCCATCGTGGTGCAAGCGAAGGCAGCCGCGCTGCGGGCGCATGCGGCGCTGAAGCTCGATGGCTACAGCTGGGCCGACTTTCGCCTGGACAGCGAGGGGCGCCTGTGGTGCCTGGAGGTGAACACCTTGCCGGGCATGACGGCCACGAGCCTGCTGCCCCAGTCTGCGGATGCGAGCGGAATCCCTTTTGCCGAGCTGTGCGAGCGGATCTGCCTGGCGGCCATTGCGCGGCACCAAGGCAGGTAGAGCATCGGGTGCGCGGGATTTTTCGCTATTTGGCTGAGCCCTTGAATTCCCAGCGGCTGCCGTCGGCAAGTTCCAGCCTCAAGCGTGGCTGGCTTGAGTCCTAGCCGGGTTGCAGCTTGAATCGTTGGGCCTGCTCCAGCGCATCCACGATTCGAAAATTGAAAGCTTTCCTCGCCACGGCGCAAACATGTCCCGCGATGGAGTTGTGCTGGAACTTGATGTGGTCGCCACCTGCGATTGCATAGTTCCAACTCAAAAGCGTGCAGGGGAGTTCCGCTGTGGCGAGTCCATCGGCCGCAAACGAAATCTTGACCTGACTTGCCTCGGCCGTGAACCAATCCGATTGCTCCTGGCCATCTGCTCCGTAGGCGGTCTGAAGGGTCCACTGGTATCCAATCAACGGATTTGCGGCATTTGTCTCAGGGCGAACCTGCGACGGTGTGCCATCTGCGTTTGCTGCACAAGCTGCAGAGATTGTCATCATTGCCGCCATGGCGTACCGAGTCGCCAGCGCAGCAAGGCAAGAGTAAAGGGCTTTCATACAAAACCTTGGAAGGGTCGCAATGTAGACATGATGCATTTCGGCGGATACTTCACCGGTTTTTAGGAAGTAGGTGCATCGCCTTTCTAGCGTAAAAGACACCTGCCGTTTCATGAGGAGCAATGATGTTCGACCACGTCAAATTCGGCGTCAGCGACTATGCGGCCAGCAAGGCGTTTTATCTCCAGGCGCTGGCGCCGCTGGGTGTCTCGGTGGCTTCGGAAGGAGCGCCGTCCTACGGCGTGGAGCTGGTACGTCCGCAGGTCAAGGCCTCGTTGTGCCTGTTCCAGACCGACGAGAAGCCGGCGCGCCTGCATCTGGCCTTTGCGGCCGAGAATCGCCAGCAGGTTGATGCCTTCCACCGTGCTGCGCTGGAAGCCGGCGCGAAGGATAACGGTGCGCCGGGCTTGCGTCCGAACTACCACGCCCACTACTATGCGGCCTTCGTCATCGGGCCAGACGGGCACAACATCGAGGTGGTCTGCCACCAGCCCGAGGCCTGAGCGCAATCGTCTCTATCTTGGAGCGTTAAGCATGACAGACAGCAAAGTAAAAGGACCGGCTTCGTACTTCCCGTCCATCGAGAAGCACTATGGCCAACCGGTGGCGCACTGGTTCGGCATCCTCGAATCGGTGAAGGACAAGAAGCACATGGAGCAGGTGGCCTGGCTCAAGGAGCAGCACCAGATCGGCCATGGGCATGCGAATGCCCTGGTGGCCTATTTCCGGGCGCAGCAGGAGGCTTGAGGTTTGGGGAAGCACCAGCATCCTGTGGGTGTGATGACCCTTGCAGATAGCCAGGTCGGCTGTTCCACCTTTGCCATCAATGTGCTTGCTTACCCGTCGGGTACCGTGCAAAGACGGCTATCCGACATGCAGGACGCCATCGAGAGCGCTGCGCCCGCCGACAGCTTGTATCGGTGCCCTGCGACGACGCTGCACCTCAGCGTCTTTCAATTCGTATGGGCACGCAGCCCTGTTGGCGCCATGGACCGCTCCGCATGGTTGGGCCGCCAGGGGCAAGCGGTTGAAGCCCTGGCCAGGATTGCGTCTTCGTCGCCTTCTTTCGTCCTGAGCCAGGAGCGCATTCATGCCGGGGAAAGCGCGGTTTTTCTGAGGTTCGACCCATCGCCGCTGCTGGAGCAGCTGCGGGATGGCATTGCAGCGTTTGCTGCGGATGACTTTCCCGCCTGCAATCGCCCGGACATCCAGCACATCACCCTGTTTCGCTATCGGCAGCGGGTTGCATTGAGCGAGGCGGAGGCTGCTTGCCAACGCGCTCCTGCGTTCTGCGACGGGTGGAAGATCGATAGGCTGGAGCTGGAGCTGGTGCAGGAAACGTCTACCCTGCACTGAATGTCGATGTCATAGGGGCGTTCCAACTGGCCTGAGCCTTATCCCATGCGCCTGCGCACCCAGGCGCTTCCCGCGTCCACCGCCACCGACAGCGCCAGCATCGCGATGATGACGGTGCAGGCCTGCGCATGGTGGAACAGCGACAGCTCCACATACAGCAGCTGCCCCAGGCCGCCCGCGCCGACAAAGCCCAGGATGGCGGCCATGCGGATGTTCATTTCCCAGCGGTACAGCGTGTAGGCCGCGAGCTGCGGCGCGGCGGCGGGCAGGGTTCCATAGAGGAAGGCCATGGCACGGCCGCTGCCCGCGTGGCGCAGCGCGTGCGAGGCGGTGGGCGGCGTGTTCTGCAGCGCCTCGGCATACAGACGGCCCAGCACGCCGGTGGTGTGCAGCGCCAGCGCCAATGCGCCGGCGAAGGGGCCCAGGCCCACGGCCAGCGCGGTCAGCGTGGCCCAGATCAGCTCTGGCACGGAGCGCAGCGCATTCAGCAGCAGGTTGCACGGCCCGCGCCACCAGTGCTGCGTGGGCAGTGCCAGCAGCAGGCCCAGCGCGGCGGCCAGCAGGGTGCCGACGATGGAGATGGCCAGCGTCTCCCAGGTGCCGCGCGCCACGCGGGCCAGCCAGTCGCCGCCCAGGTCGGGCGGGAAGAAGTCGCGCACGAACTCGCCCATGCTGTGGGCCGAGTCGGCGGTGAAGAGGGCGGAGAACTCGATGTCCAGCAAGCGCAGGCTGGCCGCCAGGCCTGCAGCCACGGCAACTGCCATGGCGGCGCTGCGCCAGCCCAGCGGCGAGCGGGTGGCGGCGGGTGCGGCGTCGAGCGCGCGACGCAGCAGGCCCGACAGCGCATCGGCGCCCAGCACCAGCAGCATGAAGGTGATGAGGATGCTGCAGGCCTCGCCGCCGTTGAGCATCTTCATGGCCTGATCCATCAGCTGGCCCAGGCCGCCGGCGCCGACAAAGCCCATGACCACCGAGGCGCGGATCGCGCATTCCCAGCGGTACAGCGTGTACGACACCAACTCTTTCGCGGCTTGCGGCAGCAAGCCGTACAGCATGGCCAGCGGCCGGCGCGCGCCGGCCAGCTGCAGCGCGCGGGCTGGTGCGGCCGGCGTGGATTCGAGGATTTCGGCATAGACCTTGGCCAGCATGCCGCCGTAGGTCAGCCCCAGCGCCAGCACGCCGGCAGCCGGTCCGAGGCCGAAGACGCGCACGAAGACCAGCGCCCACACCAGCTCGGGAATTCCGCGCAGCAGCGTGAGCAGGCCGCGCGCCACCGGGCGGTAGGCGGGCCGCTCGCGCGCGGCGGCGGTGGCCGCATAGGCCAGCGGCACGGCCAGCACAAAGGCCAGCGCGAGGCCCGCGGTGGCGATGGCCAGCGTCTGCAGCGTGGCCCGGCTCAGGTAGCCCAGGAATTCGGTGCCGGTTTCGGGCGGCCAGAAGCCGGACAGAAAGCCGCCGGCCACGCGCAGATTGTCGGGCGAGAGCAGGGCGGTGGGGTTCCAGCCGGCCGCCTGGAATAGCGGCCACAGCACCAGCAGGCCCAGCACCACGGCCATGAGCCGGCCGGGCGCGGCGGGGTCGCGGTGCGTGGCGGTCAGCAGCATACGCGGGTGAGGGGCTGCGGAACGAAGGCAGTGCTGGCGTGGTCGTGCGCGGCCGTGCTGTCGCCAGCGTAGAGCGCGGCCAGCAGCGGTTCGGTGACCTGGCTGGCGGGCAGGTCGAAGGCGATGCGGCCGGCACGGATGCCGACGATGCGCGGAAAGTGCGCCAGCGCCAGGTCCACCGCATGCAGGCTGGCCACCAGCGTGGCGTTGCGGGCGGTGGCTTCCTGCGCCAGCAACTGCACGGTAGCCTGGGCCAGCAGCGGGTCGAGCGCGGACACGGGCTCATCGGCCAGGATCAGCCCCGCCTGCTGGTAGAGCACGCGGGCGATGCCCACGCGCTGCAGCTGCCCGCCCGAGAGCTGGTCGCAGCGCATGAAGAGCTTGTCTTCGAGCTGCACGCGCGCCAGCGCCTGGCGGGCGCCTTCCACGTCCTGCGGGTACAGCAGCGAGGCCAGCGCCTTCCAGACCGGCCATTGGCCGAGCCGGCCGGCCAGCACGGCGGTGACGACGCGCTGGCGCGGCGCGATGGGCGCGGCCTGGTACACGGTGCCGATGCGGGCGCGCAGTCGGCGCATCTCTCTGGGTGGCAAGCCTGCGGGCACCGGCGTGTCCAGCACCGACAGCTGCCCGCTGGTGGCCGCCTGCGCGGTGCCGATCAGCGACAGCAGCGAGGTCTTGCCCGCGCCGGACGGGCCGATCAGCGCGATGTGCTCGCCCTGGCGCGCGGCCAGCGTGATGCCGGCCAGCACGGGCGCGGCGGCGCCCACTGCGCCGTACGTCAGCCCCGCATCCTGCAGCGCAAAGCTCACTTCAGCAGTCCGGCGGTCTTGGCGGCGGCTTCGATGCCGTCGTAGTTCTCGGACTTGGTCGAGACGAAGCGCGAGGCGCGCTGCAGCTCCAGGATGACCTTGTGCTCGGGCTTGGAGGCGTCGAGCGCGAGGAAGGCGTCGGTCAGCTTCTTGACCAGCGCCGGGCTCAGGTCGCCGCGCACTGTCCAGTTGTAGTCGAAGTAGGGCGGCGTGGTGTCGAACACGCGCACCTTGGCGGTGTCCACCTTCTTGGATTCGACCAGCTTGTCCCAGACCGAGGCGTTGAGCACGCCGGCCTCGGCGCGGCCCGCGGCCACGAAGGCCACGGTGGCGTCGTGCGCGCCCGAATAGGCCACGGTCTTGAAGTCCTTCTCGGGGTTGAGGCCGGCCTTCTGCAGGAAGAAGCGCGGCATCAGGCTGCCCGAGGTGGACGAGGGCGCGCCGAACGCGAAGGTCTTGCTCTTCAGGTCGGCCAGCGTCTTGATGGCCGGATCGGCGGTGATGAATTTGGAGGTGAACTGCGCGTCCTCGGCGCGCTGCACGATCGGGATGGCCGTGCCGTTGGTGCGGATGCGCGCCTGCACGAAGGTGAAGCCGCCCAGCCAGGCCATGTCGAGCTTGCGCGTGGCCAGCGATTCGACCACGGCCGCATAGTCGGACACGGGGGTGAACACCACCTTCATGCCGATGGCCTGCGACAGGTACTGGCCCAGCGGCTCGAACTTGCGCTGCAGCTCGGTGGGCGCCTCGTCGGGAATGGCCGACACGCGCAGCACCTGCGGATCGGCCGCAAAAGCCGGCAAGGCGGTCAGGGTGGACAGCGAAGAAGCGGCCAGCGCACAGGCAGCCGCATGCCGCAGCGCCCGGCGGCGCGCAGGAATATGGGTCATCGAAAGCTCCGTTCCAATCAGCCACCGCCGTCCGGGTACACGGCGGTTTAATGAAACAGCCCTGCGGCGGGGCCACAGGGCTCTAGGGCGGTGCACCGACCGCTGGAGCGTGATTGTCCTGCAAATGCGGCGCCATACGCCGCCGGTAGGGCTTCCTGGGCTTCAGGCGCGCTGCGAATCCAGCTGCTCGTGCTGCTGCACGACTTCCTGCGCCTTGGTGTAGCTCTCGATCAGCAGCTGGTAGTTGGGGAAGATGCCGGTATAGGCCTCGGCCCACTGGGCGGCGTCCTCGCGGTTCCAGGTCTTCTGCAGCTCGGAGGCCACGGCCGCCGTGTCGATGGGCACCACGCCCGCCTGCACCATGCGCATCAGCGTGATCTCCTCGGCCATCTTGGAGTAGGTGCCCGAGGCGTCGATCACCGCGAACACCTGGTAGCCGTCGGCCACCGCTGCGATCGACGGGAAGGCCATGCACACGCTGGTGATCGTGCCGGCGATGATGAGCTGCTGCTTGCCAGTGGCCTTCACCGCCTGCACGAACTCCGGGTTGTCCCAGGCGTTGATCTCTCCCTTGCGGGCAACGTACCGGGCATGCGGCGCGTTCTGGTGGATCTCGGGAATCAGCGGGCCGTTGGGGCCCTGTGGCACCGAGGCCGTGGTGATGACGGGGATCTTGGCCAGCGTGGCAATCTTTGCCAGCGTGGCCGCCAAGCGGCGCAGCGTGGTGAACGGCATATCGTGCACTGTTTGGAACAGTCCGCTCTGGTGGTCGATCAGCAGCATGGCGACGTTGTCCGGATCGATCACGGGCTTGGCGCCGTTGAAGTTGGCGGGGATGGCGATCTGGCTGGTCATGGGAAATCTCCTGAAAACAAATGGTTGAAGGTTGATTTCCTGCTTTTCGGAGAGTTGCCTTCCAGGCGCTTCTCGATCCGCAGTGGCTCCACTGTAGCCAGGGTGAATCGATACCGGTAGCCGGCGGCTTGACGTATGAGCGTTCTATTTTTTGAACAATAGGTCAGCCGAAGGAATAAAAAAAAGCCGCCTGCTAGGCAGGCGGCCGGTCGAGGGGGACGAGGGTGTTTACACCTGGTCCGCCGACAACCCTGCCGTCTGGCTGAAGCCGCCGTCCACGTAGGTGATCTCGGCCGTCACGCCCGAGGCCAGGTCGGACAGCAGGAAGGCGGCGACGTTGCCCACGTCCTCGATGGTCACGTTGCGGCGCAGCGGGGCGGCGTCGGCCACGCGGCCCAGCAGCTTGCCGAAGTCCTTGATGCCGCTGGCGGCCAGGGTCTTGATGGGGCCGGCGCTGATGCCGTTGGCGCGGATGGCGCGGCCGTCGGCGGTGCGGCCCACGGCCTCGGCCAGGTAGCGCACGGATGCTTCGAGCGACGCCTTGGCCAGGCCCATGGTGTTGTAGTTGGGGATGGAGCGCAGCGCGCCCAGGTACGACAGCGTCAGCAGCGAGGACTTGTCGTTCAGGTAGGGCAGGGCGGCCTTGGCCATCGCGGGAAAGCTGTAGGCGCTGATGTCATGGGCAATCTTGAAGCCCTCGCGCGACAGGCCGTCGAGGAAGTTGCCGGCGATGGCCTCGCGCGGCGCAAAGCCGATGGAGTGCACGAAGCCGTCGAACTTGCCCCAGGTGGCGCCGAGGTCGGCAAACAGCTTGTCGATCTGGGCGTCGTCGCCCACGTCGCAGTCGAACACCAGCTTGGAGTCGAATTCGGCCGCGAACTCGGTGATGCGGTCCTTGAAGCGCTCGCCCACATAGCTGAAGGCCAGCTCGGCGCCTTGCTGGTGGCAGGCCTTGGCCACGCCATAGGCGATGGAGCGGTTGGACAACACGCCGGTGATCAAAAGTTTTTTGCCAGTCAGGAAACCCATTGTTCTTTTCTCCGGTTGTGCGCCGCCGCGGACGGCGCTTGGCTGAATGCTGGAATAAGTACGGCAGAATTGTCGCATGCGCCACCGCCTGTCCCTGTGCCTGCCGTTCATTTTGTCGCTTGCTGCGCCGCCCGTGCTGGCGGCCCATGCCTATGCGCTGTGGGGGCAGCCCCGCTATGGGGCGGACTTCAAGCACTTCGCCTATGCCCGGCCCGATGCGCCCAAGGGTGGCGAGCTGAGGCTGGTGAGCAACCTGCGCTACTCCACCTTCGACAAGTACAACCCGTTCACCATCAAGGGCTCGCCGCCGGCCTACCTGTCGGACATGCTGTTCGAGTCGCTGCTCACCGGCAGCCTGGACGAGACGGCCACCGGCTACGGCCTGCTGGCCGAGGACGTGCAGGTGGCGGCCGACGGCCTGTCGGCCACCTTCCGGCTGCGGCCCGAGGCGCGCTTCCACAACGGCAAGCCCGTGCTCGCGCAGGACGTGAAGCACAGCTACGAGACGCTGATCAGCAAGTACGTGTCGCCCGGCTACAAGACCCTGCTGGTCGACGTGGCCGGCTGCGACGTGGTGGACGAGCGCACGGTGCGCTTTCGCTTCCACAAGCCCAACCGCGAGCTGCCGCTCACCGTGGGCGGCCTGCCGGTCTTCAGCCGCGACTGGGGTCTGGGCGACGACGGCAAGCCCAAGCCCTTCGACCAGGTGGTGACGGACACGCCCATCGGCAGCGGCCCCTACAAGATCGGCCCGGTGCGCTTCGGCAAGGACATCACCTATGTGCGCGACCCCGGCTACTGGGGCAAGGACCTGGCCGTGCGCCGGGGCATGGCCAATTTTGACCGCATCACGGTCAAGATCTACCGCGACAACACCGCCCGGCTCGAGGCGCTGAAGGCCGGCGAGTTCGACCTGATGCGCTTCTTCAGCGCCGGCGACTGGGCGCGGCGCCTGTACGGCAAGCGCTTCGACAGCGGCGAGCTGCGCAAGGGCGAGTTCGCCAACAAGCTGCCCGCGGGCTTCCAGAGCTATGTGTTCAACACCCGCCGGCCGCTGCTGCAGGACGTGCGGGTGCGCGAGGCGCTGGGCCTGGCCTTCGACTACGAGTGGATGAACCGCCAGATGTTCTACGGTTCGTACAAGCGCGTGCGCGGGCTGTTCGGCAACACCGCCTGCGAGACCCGTGGCGAGCCCACGCCGCAGGAGCTGACCCTGCTGCAGCCCTTTGCCAAGGACCTGCCGCCCGGCACGCTGGGCCCCATGGAAGACCCGCCACGCACCGATGGCGACCACAGCCTGCGCGGCAACCTGCGCCAGGCCCAGAAGCTGCTGGCCGATGCCGGCTGGACCGTGAAGGACGACGGCGTGCTGCGCAACGCCCAGGGCGAGGCCCTGGTGCTCGAATACCTGGAGAGCAGCGAAGGCGGCATCAAGGTGGTGTCGCCGTGGATGCGCAACCTGCAGAAGCTCGGCGTGCGTATGAACGTGCGCGTGGTCGACTTCGCGCTGTACCAGCAGCGGCTGCAGAAGTTCGATTTCGACATCGTCACCATCGCCTACCCGGGCACCAACAACCCGGGCCAGGAATACGCCGAGCTGTTCGGCAGCGCCGCCGCCGACCTGGAGGATTCGGGCAACCTCGCCGGCGTGAAGAGCCCGGCGGTCGATGCCGTCATCCAGGCCCTGGTGTCCGCCAAGACCGAGCAGCAGATGCTGCCCGCCTGCCATGCGCTGGAGCGCATCGTCACCCACGGCCATTACTTCATTCCGCAGTGGTACGCCGGCACGCACCGCATGGTGTTCGATGCCTGGCGGCTGGAGATGCCGGGGGAGATCCCGCCGTATTCGCCCGGCGAGATGTGGGCGGTCTACACCTGGTGGGCGCGCAACCCGCCATGGACTACGGACACGGCGGCCACGGCCGCCGGCCGATAACCGGAAATTCGCATGTTCGCCTACATCCTCAAGCGCCTGCTGCTGATGATCCCCACGCTGTTCGGCGTGCTGCTGCTGACCTTCGTCGTGATCCAGTTCGTGCCGGGCGGGCCGGTGGAGCAGTACCTGGCCGAGGCCAAGGCGGGTGCGGGCCGCGCCGCCGAGTCGGGCGGCCTGTCGTACCGCGGTGCGCAGGGCGTGGACCCCAAGCGGCTCGACGAGATCAAGGCGCTGTACGGCTTCGACAAGCCGCCGGCCGAGCGCTTCGTGCAGATGCTCTCGCAGTTCGCGCGCTTCGATCTGGGGCGCAGCTTCTTCCAGAACAAGAGCGTGTGGGCGCTGGTCCAGGAGAAGCTGCCGGTCTCCATCAGCCTGGGGTTGTGGACCTTCTTCATCAGCTACCTCGTGGCCGTGCCGCTGGGCGTGGCCAAGGCGGTGCGCGCGGGCTCGCGCTTCGACCTGGTGACCACCATCGTCATCCTCGTGGGCTATGCCATCCCCGGCTTCGTGCTGGGCGTGGCGCTACTGGTGATCTTCGGCGGGCAGCTGCAGTGGTTCCCGCTGCGCGGGCTCACCTCGGCCAACTGGGATGAGCTGGGCTGGGGCGCCCGCATCGTCGACTACCTCTGGCACATCGCGCTGCCGGTCACCGCCATGGTGGCGGGCAGCTTCGCGGTGACGGCCATGCTCACCAAGAACGCCTTCCTCGAAGAGATCCGCAAGCAGTACGTGCAGACGGCGCGGGCCAAGGGTCTCTCCGAGCGCCAGGTGCTATGGCGCCATGTGTTCCGCAATGCGCTGCTGCCCATCGTCACCGGCTTTCCGGCGGCCTTCATCGGCGCCTTCTTCACCGGGGCGCTGCTGATCGAGACCCTGTTCTCGCTCGACGGCCTGGGCCTGCTGAGCTACGAGAGCGTGATCCGCCGCGACTACCCGGTGGTGCTGGGCACGCTGTATTTGTTCACGCTGATCGGGCTGGTGACCAAGCTGGTCAGCGACCTGTGCTACGTGTGGGTGGACCCGCGCGTCAAATTCGACTGAGACGGCTTCGCAATCAAAGCGATAACTTTGTTGCTCCGCCTTGTCGTACTGGTTGTACTGCCTGCGGCTTCGCGCCGCGTTCTCGCTTCGATTGCGAAGCCGTATGAGAGGAATGATTTTGAATAAAAATGCACTCCAGCGCTTATGCAGTAAGCGTGAGCAGCTATGAATAGTGTAGTGAAGCAGGCCCGCCTCCGTTCGCCATCGCAATCGCCCGCCGCGCGTGCCTGGCGGCGCTTTCGCGCCAACCGGCTGGGCTTCTGGAGCCTGGTGCTGTTCGTGCTGCTGGTGGCCACCAGCCTGTTCGCCAATGTGCTGTCGAACGACAAGCCGCTGGTGGTGCGCTACCAGGGGCAGACCTACTGGCCGCTGGCGCACGACTACCCCGAGACCACCTTCGGCGGCGACTTCCACACGCCCACCGACTACCTCGATCCCTTCATCCAGCAGCGCCTGGCCGAGCCGGGCAACTGGGCCGTCTTTCCGCCCAACCGCTACGGCGCGGACACCATCAACTACTTTGCCAAGGCGCCCAACCCCTCGCCGCCCTCGCGCGACAACTGGCTGGGCACCGACGACCGCGGCCGCGACCTGCTGGCGCAGCTGCTCTACGGCTTTCGCGTGAGCGTGCTGTTTGGGCTGGCGCTCACGGTGGTCGGCGTGGTGATCGGCATCATCACCGGCGCGATCCAGGGCTTCTTCGGCGGGCGCACCGACCTGTTCTTCCAGCGCTTCATCGAGGTCTGGACCTCGATGCCCGAGCTGTACCTGCTCATCATCTTCAGCGCGGTGCTCGCGCCCAGCGTGGCGCTGCTGCTGGTGCTGCTGTCGCTGTTCGGCTGGATGGGGCTGTCCGACTACGTGCGGGCCGAATTTTTGCGCAACCGCCAGCTCGACTACGTGAAGGCCGCGCGCGCGCTGGGCGTGTCCAACGGGCAGATCATGTGGCGCCACATCCTGCCCAACAGCCTCACGCCGGTGGTCACCTTTTTGCCGTTCCGCATGAGCGCGGCCATCCTCACGCTCACCTCGCTCGACTTCCTGGGCCTGGGCGTGCCGCCGGGCACGCCGAGCCTGGGCGAGCTGCTGAGCCAAGGCAAGAACAACATCGACGCCTGGTGGATCTCGCTGTCCACCTTCGGCGTGCTGGTTGTCACGCTGCTGCTGCTGACCTTCATGGGCGACGCGCTGCGCGACGCGCTCGATCCGCGCAAGCAGCAGCAGACCGGGGCGGCGCCGGCAGCGGCACCAGTGGCCGACCCGGCGATCACGGAGGCCAGCCATGTTTGAGATGTCCCGCTATGCCGCGCAGGTGCCGCTGGTGCAGGTGCGCGACCTGCACGTGCGTTTCGGCGACAAGACCGTGGTGCAGGGCGTGAGCCTGGACATCCGCGCCGGCGAGAAGCTGGCCCTGGTCGGCGAGTCCGGCTCGGGCAAGACGGTGACGGCGCTGTCGCTGCTGCGCCTGGTGGGCGAGGCCCAGCTCAGCGGCGAGGTGCTGATGGGCGAGCGCAACCTGCTGCAGATCTCCGAGCGCGACATCCAGGCCGTGCGCGGCGACGACATCGCCGTGATCTTCCAGGAGCCGATGACGGCGCTGAACCCGCTGATGACCATCGGCGCGCAGATAGTCGAGGTGCTGCGCCTCAAGCAGGGCCTGAACGCCAAGCAGGCCTGGGAGCAGGCCCAGCAGCTGCTGGCCGCCACCGGCATCCCGCAGCCCGCCGAGCGCGTGCGCAGCTACCCGCACCAGCTCTCGGGCGGCCAGCGCCAGCGCGCGATGATCGCCATGGCCCTGGCCAGCCGCCCCAAGCTGCTGATCGCCGACGAGCCCACGACCGCGCTCGACGTGAGCCTGCGCGGCCAGGTGCTCGAGCTGCTGGCCGACCTGCAGCGCCAGACCGGCATGGGCGTGCTCATCATCACCCACGACCTGCCGCTGGTGCGCAGCTTTGCCGACCGCGTGGCGGTGATGGAAAAGGGCGCGCTGGTGGAGCAGGGCCCGGTGGCCCAGGTGTTCGCCGCGCCCCAGCACCCGTATACGCGCAAGCTCCTGGCCAGCGCGCCGCGGCGCGACGTGGCCCAGCCGCCGGCGGGCGGCGCGCCCGTGCTGCGCGCCGAGGGCCTGCGCGTGGGCTATGCCACGCGGCTGCCGGGCTTCGAGGGCTGGTTCCGCAAGGGCGAGTTCGTCGCGGTGCAGGGCGCCGACCTGCAGCTCGGCCCCGGCGAGACGCTAGGGGTGATCGGCGAATCCGGCTCGGGCAAGTCCACGCTGGCGCAGGCCATCCTCGGCCTGCTGCCCAGCCAGGGTGTGCTCGAAGTGGCCGGCCGGCAGTGGCAGCAGCCCGCGCAGCACAACTCGGCCGCCAACCAGGCGCTGCGCCGCCAGGTGCAGGTGGTGTTCCAGGACCCGTTCTCGTCGCTGTCGCCGCGCATGACGGTGCAGGAGATCGTCGGCGAGGGCCTGCGCCTGGCCCAGCCCGGCCTGCCGCCGGCCGAGCTGCAGCAGCAGGTGCTGGACCGGCTCGGCGAAGTAGGGCTGGGCGAGGCGCAGTTCCCCGGCCTGCTCGAGCGCTATCCGCACGAGTTCTCGGGCGGCCAGCGCCAGCGCATCGCCATCGCGCGGGCGCTGATCGTCGATCCCGAGATCCTGGTGCTCGACGAGCCTACCAGCGCGCTTGACGTCACCATCCAGCAGCAGGTGCTGGCGCTGCTGCAGCGCCTGCAGAAGGAGCGCGGCCTGAGCTACGTGCTCATCACGCACGACGTGGCGGTGATCCGCGCCATGGCGCACCGCGTGGTGGTGATGAAGGACGGCGCCATCGTCGAGGCCGGCGAGGCGCTGGCGGTGCTGGAGCATCCGCGCGAGCCCTACACGCGCCAGCTGATGGCGGCCAGCACCGTCGGGGCGGCGGCGTGACGGGATTTGATGCCAAATCGGCCTCTGGCGCGCATGCAGCAAGCGCTGATAGCTCATTTTTTGGAAGCGAAACCTTGCTGCAGGTCACGGGCCTGCGCAAATCCTTTGGCGGCGTGCAGGCCGTGGACGGCGTGGACTTCGCGCTGGCGCGCGGCGAGGTGCTGGCGCTGATCGGCCCCAACGGCGCGGGCAAGTCCACCACCTTCAACATGCTCAATGGCCAGCTGCGTGCCGACGGTGGCTCGGTGCGGCTCGACAACGACGGGCAGGTGACCGAACTCGTGGGCCTGAAGCCGCGCGAGGTCTGGCGCCTGGGCGTGGGCCGCACCTTCCAGATCGCCGAGACCTTCGCCAGCCTCACCGTGGTCGAGAACGTGCAGATGGCCCTGCTGTCGCACGCGGGGCGGCTGAACCGGCTGTGGCCGCGTGCGGCGCAGTTCGAGCGCGGCCGGGCGCTTGCGCTGCTGGCCCTGGTCGGCATGGACGCGCAGGCCGAGCGCCCTTGCAGCGAGCTGGCCTATGGCGACGTGAAGCGCGTCGAGCTCGCCATGGCCATCGCGCACCAGCCGGTGCTGCTGCTGATGGACGAGCCCACCGCCGGCATGGCCCCGGCCGAGCGCCTGCAGCTGATGGCGCTGACCCGCCGGCTCGCGCACGAGCAGCGCATGGCGGTGCTCTTCACCGAGCACAGCATGGACGTGGTGTTCGCCTATGCCGATCGCATCCTGGTGCTGGCGCGCGGCCGGCTGATTGCCGAGGGCACGCCCGAAGAGGTGCGCGCCAATGCCGAGGTGCAGCGCGTCTACCTCGGCTCGGGCCGTTTGCTCGATCCGCAGGAGGCCGCATGACCGAGGCGCTCTTGGACGTGCGCCAGCTGTGCGCGGGCTATGGCGCTGCGCAGGTGCTGTTCGACGTGGATCTGCAGGTGCGGCGCGGCGAGGTGGTGGCGCTGATGGGGCGCAACGGCGCCGGCAAGTCCACCACGCTCAAGGCCATCATGGGCCTGGTCGAGCGGCGGCGCGGAGCTGTGCATTTCGCCGGGCGCGACATCACGCGGCAGCCGGCCCATGCGGTGGCCCGGCTGGGCCTGGGCTATGTGCCCGAGGACCGGCGCATCTTCACCGAGCTGACGGTGCTGGAGAACCTCGAGGTCGGCCGCCAGCCGCCGCGCCGCTGGCCCGACGGCAGCGTCGCCAGCGACTGGACGCCCGAGCGCCTGCTGGCGCTGTTTCCCAACCTCGCGGCCATGCCGCATCGGCCCGGCGGGCAGATGAGCGGCGGCGAGCAGCAGATGCTGACCGTGGCGCGCACGCTGATGGGCAACCCCTGCCTGGTGCTGCTCGACGAGCCCTCGGAAGGCGTGGCGCCGGTCATCGTCGAGCAGATGGCGCAGATGATCCTGCAGCTCAAGTCGCAGGGCGTGAGCATTCTGCTGTGCGAGCAGAACCTGCACTTCGCGCGCTGGGTGAGTGACCGCGCCTATGTGCTCGAGCGCGGCCAGGTCCGCTTTGCCGGCGGCATGGACGAGCTGGCGGCGCGCGAGAAGGCTGGCGAGCGCCTGCTCGGGGTGTAAAAAAACCGCCCGGAGGCGGCCTTTGGGAGGGCAGGGTTGCTTCACCAGCCGCCGGTCGGGTTCACGCCGTCCTGCATCACCCAGTGCACGCGGTCGGCGTCCACGCCCATGGCGACGGCCTGGTCGATCAGCATGTCGGCCAGGTCGCCGTCCAGCACCGGCGAGCGCGACAGCAGCCGGAACGACTCGGGCGCGTCGCCCATGATCATCGCCCAGCGGTAGTCCGGGTCGAGCGCGACCACGTGGTAGTCCTCGGTGAACGGGCCGAAGAACGAGGCCTTCATCGCGCCGGTGGGCGGGGTCCCGACAAAGCGCGCGCTGCCGCGCGACTCGGCCCAGCGGTTGGTGCCGGGGTGAAAGCCCCGGCTGACGATCTCCAGCGCGCCGCTGTCGGCCAGGCTGTACTCCACCCGCGTGCGGATCAGCGGCCGGCCCCAGCCCTGCTCGATGCGGGCGATCTCATACCAGTCGCCCAGGAAGCGGTCCACGTCGAAATCGGCCACCGGCACGACGGGCAGCGCCGGCTCCTGCCGCCCGCTGTTGCGGCCAGCGACCACCAGGTAGGTGGCCAGCGCGGACAGGCCCACCAGCACGGCGGGAATCCACAGCCGGCTGTTGCCGCGGGTTTGGGTTTGGGGTTCGTCATCCGCCTTCATGTGCAGCCTTTCTCCGTTCTCGGGCAGTCGTCATTGTGCTTTCAAAAAGCGTAGCGTATGCCCAAAAATTTACAAGTACCAGAGGGCCCGCCATGTAGGCAAAAGCTGCATCCAGTTGTGCCCTTTGGCGCCAAAACCACGCCGGCCATCCCGGTAAAACCAGGGGGAGCCACCGGGATTGCCCGACGTTTCCCGGAAGCGCCCGGCAACTATGGCCTAATAGCGGCTTTTGCATTTTTCACGAGGTGTCAAGATGGGCAACAAGATCGTTACCGAAGCCGACCGCAAGTTCACTCCCCAGCCGCCGCTGCCCAATGGCACGTCGCTGCCCACCCCCGGCCGTGGCCAGCAGGCCAGCCGCGCTCGTGGCACCGCCACCCGCAGCAAGAAGAACCCCGGCAAGCGCACCCACAAGGGCGGCTAAGCCAGTCTGCTGCAGCGCTGCTGCACGGATACGAAGAAATGCCCTCCTCGGAGGGCTTTTTTCTGACTCGGATTATCAAAAACAATAGCTGCTTTCGCTCATTGGTAAATAGTTTCAGATAGTTTTAATATTGAAATCATTACGCAGCAAGCGCTGGCCGCTCTCTTATTGTGGAATCCGCCGCAAGGCGCAGGGCCAGCTCGCGCGTCCTGCGCAGCGCGGCCGTCACCGACTGGTCGTGGCGGGCGTCCTTGAATTCCTGGTACTCGATGGCCACGGTGTCGATCGCGCCGGCAGCCACGCCGAAATAGTGCGCGCAGGCCGCCAGGGCCGGGTCCAGCGCGTTCAGGTGGGCGCGCGGGCCGCCGGGCTGGAAGCCGAACTCGCCCCGTGCCGACAGCACCACCAGCCGCTTGCCCGAAAGCAGGGGCTCGATGGGGTAGTCGCCGCGCGCCAGGTCGAAGGAAAAGGTCTCGCCGATGCGGGCGACGTGGTCGACCCAGCCCTTGAGCGCCGTGGGCAGGCCGTAGTTGTACATGGGCGCGCCCATTACGATGACGTCGGCCTGCCGCACCTCGTCCACCAGCTGGTCGGACAGGGCCAGGCGCTCGTGCATCCAGGCTTCGCGCGCCGCGGGCGGCGTGAAGGCGGCGTGGATGAAGCGGTGGTCGATCGCAGGAATGGGCGTGTGGCCCACGTCGCGCACGATGACCCGCGCGCCGGGCTCGGCCTGCAAAAAGGTGTCGGTGAACAGGCCGGTCAGCCGGCGGGTGAGGGAGCGTGCCTCGAGTTGGGCACTGGCGTCGATGCGCAGCAAGGTCGTCATGGCTATGGTCCTGAAGTGGTGGCAATGGCGCCACTGTAGGGACCGACCGCCGGCTTGACCAACGCTGATATTTCAGGGCTATGATGAATGAGATTCATCGTGAAACCGGAGTGCCCGCCTTTGCGAAAGCTTCCCCCGCTGCACGGCCTGCGCGCCTTCGAGGCCGCGGCCCGCCACCTGCACTTCACCCGCGCGGCGCAGGAACTGCACCTGACGCCCACGGCCATCAGCCACCAGGTGCGGCAGCTCGAAGACCTGCTGGGCGTGGAACTGTTTCGCCGCTACCCGCGCCCGCTGCGGCTGACGGCCGCGGGCGAAAAGCTCTTTCCCGTGCTGCGCGATGCGCTCGACAGCATCGCCGCCGGCATCGAGGCGCTGGCGGTGGACGGCCCGGGCGGGCCGCTGCGCCTGTCGGTCACCATGGCCTTCGCCAGCCGCTGGCTGATGCCGCGCCTGCCGCAGCTGCGCGCGCAGACCGGGCTGGAGGTGGTGGTCGAGGCCGACGACCGGCCGGCGGACCTGCACGCCTCGGGCATCGACATGGCCATCCGCTATGCCGAGAAGCCGGGTGCCGGCGCCGAGTGGCACCGGCTGTTTCCCGACAGCTTCGTGCCCGTGTGCGCGCCCGGCCTGGTCGCGCCGGGCACCGAACTGTCGGCGGAGCAGATCCTGGCGCTGCCCCTGCTGCACTACCGCTGGAGATCGCCCTCGGCCCAGGCGCCCGACTGGGCGCGCTGGCAGGCCCTGGCCCACGTGCGGGCCGGCGGACCGGCGCCGCGCCCCAGCCAGGTCTTCTCTGAGGAAATCCATGCGCTCGACGCCGCGCTGGCGGGGCAGGGGGCCGTGCTGGCTTCGCGGGTGCTGGTCGGGCCCTTGCTGGAAGACGGTGCGCTGGCGCTGCTGTCCCCGGCCGCGCTGCCGGGGCCGAGCTACTGGGCGGTTTTCCTGCCCAGCCACCCGGCCGGCGAGCGCCTGCAGGCCTTGCTGGACTGGTTCAAGCGCCAGGGCTGAGGATCAAGGCATTTTCAATTCCGTCTGCAAAGCGCGCGCGGAGGTGCTTGCTACTATCGACGCCATTGGATGGATAGGGGATTTTTCATGCAAGGTGGATGGCGCAGGCTCCTGGTGTTGCCCGTGATGTTGCTCGCATCGGCCGGTTGGGCCCAGACGCTGAGCCTCACGTTCGACGATGGCTTGAACCCCAATACGCAGATCGAGGCGAAGGACTGGAATGCCCGGATGCTGGCCCACCTGAAGGAAGCGGGCATCACGGCCATGGTCTTTCCGTCGCTGGCGCGCACGGGGACGGGCGAGGGACTGGCCCTCATCGCGGACTGGTCCCGCGCGGGGCACGGCGTGGGCAACCACACGTCCACGCACCGCAGCCTGGCGGCGATACCGCTGGCGGACTTCATCCACGACGTCGAGCAGGCCGACCAGGTGCTGCGCCACCTTCCCTCCTGGAGCCCGCGGCTGCGCTTTCCGTACCTGAAGGAGGGCGACACCCGCGAGAAGCGCGACGGCGTCCGGGCGTGGATGCAGGCCCATGGCTACCGGCCGGCGCCGGTGTCCATCGACGCCAGCGACTGGTACTACAACCAGGTCTATGCGGCGTTTGCCGGCCGGGGCGAGCACGGCAAGGCCGCGCGGGTGAAGGCGGCCTACGTCGCGCATCTGCTCGACCGGGCCGCCTACTACGACGGCCTGGCCCGGCAGGTGCTGGGGCGCAGTCCCGCCCACGTGATGCTGCTGCACACCAGCGGGCTCAATGCCGCGGCACTGCCCGAGGTCATCGCGGCCTTCCGCGCGCGCGGCTGGACCTTTGTGTCGCCGAAGACCGCGTTCGAAGACCCGCTCTATGCCGCCCAGCCGAGCACGCTGCCGGCCGGCGAAAGCGTCATATGGGCCCTGGCCAAGGAAAAGGGCATCGACGGGCTGCGCTACCCGGCGGAGGATTCCGTCTATGAAGCGCCGAAGCTGCGCGCGCAGGATCTGCTGCCCTAGGGCCTGTTCACCTAAAACTGGGAGTGCGAAGGATGAATGCCGGGATGCAGTGCTAGACGCAGTGCCCAACCAATAGCCGCAGCTATTGGTTGGGTGCTGCAACACCGCGATCCGCCGGGGCCGCCCAGGCCGGCATTCGTCCTTCCCTTCGGGTTGCCCCGCCGTGGGGCGCCTGCTTTGTCGCTCGGCATCCCCAATAGCTGCGGCTATTGGGAATGCCAAGCTTCGCGCATCCATCCCCACGGCGGGGCAACGCATCTCCCAGTTTTAGGTGAACAGGCCCTAGCCTGCATTCCAAGTTTCGCGCCGGTCGCGCCAAGGTGACGCGGGTGGCCGTTGCTTGCCGCCAACGGCTCCGCCGGGGATTACATTTCTTTAATGTAAATGAGTATGATTCTCAATTGTGTTTGAATCCCTGTGGAATTCGGCGTGCGGCAGCGCGGGAAGGGCATCGGGATTTTGACTTTCCCGGCAGCACCTTCAGCAGCATTTCCAGCAGGACCACCAATGACCAGGGCCCATCAGCCATTCCCCTCCACCGACCCGCGCGGCCCGCTCAAGCAGCTCACCGTGTGCATGGCCATGGCCATTCCGCTGCTGGCTGCAGCGCAGGAGGCGGAGAGCACGCTGCCCGCCGTCACCGTCGAGGCCAGCGGGCAGACCGAGACCACGGAGGGCACGGGCTCGTACACGACGACCGGGGTGTCCCGCACCGCCACGCCGCTGGGCCTGAGCCTGCGCGAGACGCCGCAATCGATGAGCGTGGTGACCCAGCAGCGCATCGAGGACCAGAGCCTGCGCACCATCACCGACGTGGTCAACAACACGCCCGGCGTCTTCGTCAACCAGTACGAGACCAGCCGCGGCCAGTTCACCGCGCGCGGCTTCAACATCAACACCCTGCTGATCGACGGCGTGCCCTCCACCTGGGAGCAGCCGTGGAGTTCGGGCGAGATCTTCACCAGCCTGGCCACCTACGACCGCGTGGAAGTGGTGCGCGGCGCCACGGGCCTCACCACCGGCGCGGGCGACCCGTCGGCGGCCATCAACCTGGTGCGCAAGCGCGCCAGCAGCAAGGAGCTGACCGGCAGCGTCGAGCTGGAGGCCGGCAGCTGGAACCAGCGCCGCGCCCTGGTCGACCTGTCGACGCCGCTCAACGAGGCCAAGACCGTGCGCGCCCGCATCGTCGGCGAGTTCGCCGACAAGGACAGCCACGTCAGCGGCCTGGGCACCAGGAACGGCACGCTCTTCGCCACCTTCGAGGCCGACCTCACGCCGAGCACGCTGCTGACGGCCGGCTTCGGCAGCCAGAAGTTCGACACCCGCCGCCCGATGTGGGGCGGCCTGCCGGTCTGGTACAGCGAGGGCATGCGCACCGACTGGGACGTCTCCAAGTCCACCGCCGCCGACTGGGCGCGCTGGAACACCGACCACAACAGCTACTTCGCGTCGCTGGAGCACCGGCTCGCCAACGACTGGAAGCTCAAGCTGAGCTACAACCACAGCGACCGCAAGGCCGACTCGCACCTGCTGTACCTGTCGGGCGCGCCCAGCATGGCCACCGGCCTGGGCATGTCGGCCTTCGCCGCCTCGTACAAGGTGCGCACCAAGCAGGACGACATCGGCGCCCAGGCCAGCGGCACCGTGCAGCTCTTCGGCCGCGAGCACGAGCTGGCGTTCGGCCTGAGCAGCTCGCGCCAGCGCTTTCACGCCGACGACCGCGCCGCCACGCCGTCGTTCGGCATGGCCAGCGACTTCAACAGCTGGAGCGGCGCCTACCCCGAGCCGGCCTGGGGCTCGCTGGAGTACTACGGCCAGAGCGAGACCCGGCAGGACGCCCTCTACGGCGCGGCGCGCTTCAACCTCGGCGACCCGCTCAAGCTGATCCTGGGCACGCGCGTCACCAACTACACCAAGACCGGCGACGAGCGCTACAGCAACCCCTACCGCCTGAAGCAGAGCGGCGAGATCACGCCCTATGCCGGCCTGGTCTACGACGTGAGCAAACAGCTGTCGCTGTATGGCAGCTACACCGACATCTTCCAGCCGCAGAACGCGCGCGACATCACCGGCAGCTACATCGAGCCCATCAAGGGCAAGAGCTTCGAGGCCGGCGTGAAGGGCGAATTCCTGGACGGCCGCGTCAATGCGGCGGCGGCCGTGTTCCACATCAAGCAGAAGAACCCGGCCGTGGCCACCACGGAGACCATCCCCGGCCTGGGCGGCCTGCCCGAGACCGCCTACCGCGTCTCGGACGGCGCGACCAGCAATGGCTTCGAGCTGGAGCTGGCCGGCGAGCTGGCGCGGGGCTGGAACGTCAGCGCCGGCTACACGCAGTTCCGCCTGAAGGACGTGAACGGCACGGACGTGAACAGCCTCTACCCGCGCAAGCTGCTGCGGCTGTTCACCACCTACCGCCTGCCCGGCGCCTGGAGCGCGCTCACGGTGGGCGGCGGCGTCACCTGGCAGGGCAGCACCTACACCAACGCCGTCGATCCGCAGGGCGCCACCCAGCGCGTGGAGCAGGGCGCCTATGCGCTCGCCAGCCTGATGGCGCGCTACGAGTTCACGCCGCAGCTGTCGGCGCAGCTCAACGTCAACAACGTCACGAACCGCAAGTACTACGGCATGTTCGACGCCTACGGCCAGATCACCTACCAGGCGCCGCGCAACGCCACGCTGATGGTGAAGTACAAGTTCTAAGGCAAGTTCTAGGCGGCCAGCGCCTGCTGCACCAGCGGCCGCAGCGCCGGCAGCAGCTCGGCCTCGAACCAGGGATTGCGCTTGAGCCACAGGTTGTTGCGCGGGCTGGGATGGGGCAGGGCCACGGTGGCGGGCCAGCGCGCGGGCCAGTCGGCGACCACCTCGGTCAGCGTCTGCCCGCCGGCGCCGGGCAGGTGCCAGGTCTGCGCGTAGCGGCCGATGACCAGCGTGAGCCTCAGTTGCCGCAGCTCGGCCAGCAGCCGCTCGCGCCACAGCGGCGCGCACTCGGGGCGCGGCGGCAGGTCGCCCGAGCGGCCGGTGCCGGGAAAGCAGAAGCCCATGGGCACGATGGCGACGCGCGCCGGGTCGTAGAACACCTCGGGCGGCAGGCCCAGCCAGGCGCGCAGGCGCTCGCCGCTGGCGTCGTTGAACGGGATGCCGGTCTCGTGCACCTTGCGGCCCGGCGCCTGGGCCGCGATCAGGATGCGCGCCGTGGCACCGGCCTGCACCACGGGGCGCGGCCCCAGCGGCAGGTCGGCGCAGGCCGTGCAGGCGCGGATCTCGGCCAGCAAGGCGGGCAGCGGGGCGGCGGGCATGCGGCTACAGCGCGGCGCCGTGCGCCCGCGTCCACACGAGCAGCAGCAGGCCCGCGCAGACCGCCCAGGCCACGGTCGCCCAGGTCAGCGTGGCGGCCAGCGTCAGGCGCACGCTCAGCCAGTACACCGCCAGCAGGTAGACCGCATACGGCAGCAGCGAGCACAGGCCGAACAGCGCCGTGGCCCGCAGGTCGGCCGCGCTGCGCTCGCTGCCCACGATGTAGTGCGCGATCAGCGCAAAGGTGGGAAACAGCGGCACCAGGCCGGCGATGAAGAAGCTCTTGGACTTGGACAGCAGCGCGATCAGCAGCACGGCCGCGGCGCCCAGCAGGCATTTCAGGAAGAGTGCCATGGATCGTTCGGGTGGTTGTCAATAATCATAGCTTCTGACGCTTGCCATGCTTGGGTTGTAAATATGTTTGATATTGAAAGTGGCTGTGGATGAGCGCCAGAAGCTATCTTTTTTGAATCACAGGCCTTGCCGCACGAACACCAGCAGCCGGTTGTTGGCCGGCATGGCGTGGTCGTGTTCCAGCGCCAGGCCCTGCTGGGCGGCCAGCGCCAGGATGTCCTCGAAGTCCCGGATGCCGCTGCGCGCATCGCGCTCGCGCAGCCATTGGTCGAAGGCGCGGTTGCTGTCGCTGGTGTAGTCGCCGCCGTAGTTGAACGGGCCGTAGAGCGCGAACCGCCCGCCCGGGGGCAGGTGCCCGCCGACCAGCGCGAACATGCGCCGCACCAGCGGCCAGCCCACGATGTGGGCGGTGTTGCTGGAAAAGACCGCGTCGTAGGCGCCTGCACCAGCCTCTGCCGTGGCGGGCCAGGCATCCGCCAGCAGGTCGAAGTGCAGCGGCGGCCGCAGGTTGGGCGCCGGGTGCGCCGCGTGCCAGGCGGCGATGCCGGGGTGGTTCTCGGCCAGGTCGCTGGTCTGCCAGACCAGGTGCGGCAGGCGCGGCGCAAAGTACACGCTGTGCTGTCCGGTGCCCGAGCCGATTTCCAGCACATGGCTGCAGTCGGCGAACGCGGCCTGCAGCACGGCCAGGATGGGCGCGCGGTTGTTCTCGCAGGCCTGGGAAAAGGGAAGGGGCTGGGTGTCCATGGCGGGGCGGAGGGTCGGAAAGGCTTTCGCCCTACATGGTAGTGGAGTCGCACTGCCGCGCGACGGTCACGAAGGCGCGCACCGCGGGCGAACCTTCGCGCCGGCGGTAGGCCAGGGCCAGCGACACCGTTTCGCGGAAGTCGCTGACCGGCCGGAAGGTGACGCCCGGCTGGCTGAACAGGCGGCTGGACTCGGGCAGCACCACGATGCCGTAGCCCGCGGCGGCCAGGCTGGTGGCGGTGATGAAGTCGTTCACGCGGTAGGTCGCGGTGGCTGAGAAGCCCGCCACGGCGGCCAGCCGCGCCAGCACTTCGGCAAAGCCCTCGGTCTCGTTGAACTGCGGGGCGATGAAGGTCTGGTTGCCCAGGTCCGCGGCCTTCAGCGAGGGCTTGCGGGCCAGCGGGTGGTTCTCGGACATGGCCACGATCAGCGGCTCGCTGTGCACCACGGCCGTTTCCACCCCGTCGGGATAGCGGCGCCGGGTGCGCACCAGGCCCACGTCGATCTCGCCGGATTCGAGCGCCTGCAGCTGGCGCGGCGTCTCCATGGCGATGACCTGCATGTGCACCTGCTCGTGCCCGGGCCGGAAGCGCCCGAGCATGCGCGTCAGCAGGCCCGAGGTGACGGCCGAGGCCACGTAGCCCAGCCGCACATGCCCGCCCAGGCCCTGCGCCGCCAGCAGCCCGACCTGCTGCGCCCGCTCCATGTGGCGCAAGGCGGCCACGGCCTCGGCGTACAGCAGCTCGCCCGCGTCGGTCAGCGTGATGGGCGCGCGCTTGTGCCTTTGCAGCAGGCGCACGCCCAGCTCCCGCTCCAGCTGCTGTATCTGCACGCTGACGGCCGACTGGGCGATGCCCAGCCGGTCGGCGGCGCGCGAGAAATGCAGCTCCTGCGCGACGGCGACGAAGTGCTCCAGTTGTCGGTAGGTCAGCATCGGCGGTTTTTAATCTTGAAATTGAATAAAAGAATAAATTTAAACCTATGGATACTATCAAACAACTCGGCTTCAATGGAGGCATCTTTTTTGAGGAGCTACCGATGAACGCCACCTTGCCCCAGCACCTGAGCCAGAAAGCCCGCTACGAGATCAGCCCCCATCCCGAGCACCCGCGCCTGCTGCACCTGCACCTGGACGCGCAGGCGCTGGCCGGCTTCCTGGGCGATGTGCGCCACATCGACGTGCAGAACCTGGAGTACGTGCCCTTCATGCGCTTTCACCTGGCCCGCGCGCTGGTGGCGCGGCTGGGCGAGGACTTCGCGGCCACGCTGGTGCGCATCGTCAAGGACCGCCGGCACGGCGGCTTCACCCTGGGGCTGGAGGGCGTGAGCGAGGACAGCGCCGACTTCGTGAAGTTCGGCACCGCCATCGGCCACCTCCTGGGGCCGAGCAACCACGACTCCATGTCCGGCGCCTACTACGCGCGCTTCCTCGTCAAGCACACGGACGCCAGCGACTCCTACCTGCGCCAGGCCTACCGCCTGTTCACCATGCACACCGACGGCACCTTCGTCTCCGAGGCCACGGACTGGCTGCTGATGATGAAGTTCGCCGAGCAGCACGCGGCCGGCGGCGAATCGCGCTTCCTGCATCTGGACGACTGGAGCGAGTGCGAGCGCTTCGTGCAGGACCCGCTGGGCTCGCAGCCCATGCTCTACAAGGCCCCCGGCTCCAAGAACGTGAGCGACCGGGTGGAGCGGCCGGTGTTCTTCCTCGGCGAGTTCGGCCTCTCGATCTCGTTCATCGACCAGTTCGTGCAGCCCGCCAACGGCGCCCAGGCCGCCTACCTGCAGGCCCTGTCCGAGTCGATGGAAAGCTCGCCCGGCACCCGCACCGTGGGCCTGCCCGTGGGCGACCTGGTGGTGCTCAACAACTACTTCTACGTGCATGGCCGCGCGCCGTTCGAGCGCAATGAGCAACTGCACCGCGAGTTGATGCGCCTGCGCGGCACCTTCGCCCAGTAAGCCCATGACTGCTTCCACCCTTTCCGCCCCGCAGGCCCCCGCCCAGGCTGCCTATGGCCAGCGCCGCGGCCTGCCGCGCCGGCTGCAGCGCATTTTGTCGCTGGACGATTTCGAGGCCGCGGCGCGGCGGCACCTGCCACGGCCGCTGTTCGGCTACATCGCCGGCGCGGCCGAGGACAACGCCTCGCTGCAGGCCAACCGGCAGTCCTTTGCCCGGCACGGCTTCCGCACGCGGGTGATGGTCGATGTCTCCCGCCGCAGCCAGCAGACCACGCTGTTCGGGCAGACCTGGGACAGCCCTTTCGGCATAGCGCCGGTCGGCATCAGTGCGATCTCGGCCTACCGTGGCGACCTGGTGCTCGCGCAAGCGGCGGCCGGCGCGCGCATCCCCGCCATCATGAGCGGCACCTCGCTGATCCCCATGGAGGACGTGGCGCGGGCGGCGCCCGGCACCTGGTTCCAGGCCTACCTGCCGGGCGACGCCAGCCGCATCGACGGGCTGATCGACCGCGTGCAGGCGGCCGGCTTCGGCACGCTGGTGGTCACCGTCGACATCCCCGTCTGGGCCAACCGCGAGAACAATGTGCGCACCGGCTTCTCGATGCCGCTGCGCCCGTCGCTGCGGCTCGCCTGGGACGGGCTGGCGCGGCCCCACTGGCTGGCCGGTACCTTCCTGCGCACGCTGGCGCTGCATGGCATGCCGCATTTCGAGAACTCGTTCGCCACGCGGGGCGCGCCCATCCTGTCCAGTTCCGCCATCCGCGACACCACGGGCCGGGACCATCTGAACTGGCAGCACCTGGAGCGGATCCGCGCGCGCTGGCCGGGCCACCTGGTCATCAAGGGCATCCTGAACGAGGCCGACGCCGCGACCGCCGCGAGCATGGGCGCGGACGGCATCATCGTCTCCAACCACGGCGGCCGGCAGCTGGACGGCGCGGCCGCCCCGCTGACCCTGCTGCCGCGCATCGTGGACCAGGTGGGGCACCGCACCGTGGTGATGATGGACAGCGGCGTCCGCCGCGGCAGCGACGTGCTCAAGGCCGTTGCGCTGGGCGCGCGCATGGTGTTTTTGGGCCGCCCCTTCATGTACGCGGCGGCGGTGGGCGGCGCCCCCGGCGTAGCTCATGCCATCACGCTGCTGCGCGAGGAGGTGGACCGCAACATGGCCATGCTGGGTGCCTGCGCGATGAGCGAGGTCACGGCGCAGTGCCTGGCACCCGCGGGCGCTTGATGCAGGCCGGCCGGACCGGCCCTCAGTCGCCGGAGGCGTACTGGTCGAAGACCTGCTGGCCCGTCAGCTTGCGGGTCTCGTTTCTCAGCTCGTAGTACGCCGGCTTCTCGTCGATGAAGATCTCACTGGCGAGGTGGAAGGGCTCGTCCTGGAACAGCCCGACCGACAGCACGTACTCGTTGGCGGGCAGCAGGTGGTAGAACAGGTGCGTGCCGCACTTGCCGCAGAAGCCCCGCTCGGCCCAGTCGGACGAGCGGTAGACGGCGGGCGCATCGCCGCTGAACTGCACGTCCGCGCCGCAATGCACGGCGAACATCGGCCCGCTGGTCCAGCGCCTGCACATGCTGCAGTGGCACAGGCCGGCCTCGTGGTGGCTCTGGGCCGTGACTTCGATGGCGCCGCACAGGCAGGAACCCTTCATCCTCATCTCCTTGGTATCTGGTGGCTGCACCGCGTGCAGATCCGAAAATCCTAACGCCTGCGCCTGGCCGCACGGCCAATGCCCGTTGGCGCCGGCGGGAATGGGCTAGGGCAGGGGCTCGTAGCCATTGCCCCGGCCGCTGAGCCAGTGCAGCCGGGTCTTGCCGGTGGTCAGCAGGTGGGCCCGCGCCGCCAGCAGCAAGGGGTGCGCAAGATCGGCATCGGCCAGCAACCGTAGCTGGCCGTGCTCCAGCAGGTTCAGGAAGTGCGCCTCGTCCGGCTCGTCGGTGTAGCTGCGGGCGGCCAGGCACAGCGCACCATCGGTGAAGCGGTAGATGTCGTACTCGTAGTAGTAGTCATGCCCGCCATCTTCATCGGGCTCGCTGGCATCGAGGTGGCGGGTGCATTCGATGTGCATGGGGGACGCGTCAGGCCGGGCCCAGCTCAATTTCTTTCAGCGGATCGCCGCCGTCGATGAACAGCCGCCCGTCCTTCGCCAGCGCTTGCCGCAGCCGCACGAAGGCCGCGCGGCCCGCCTCGGGATGGCGCCCGTCCATCGCGCCGACCCGCACCGCGAACGCAAGATCGTAGGGCGGCTCGCCGTCGGCCAGCGCGAAATCCTCCACGGCGACGCAGCGGAATTCCAGCCGCCCCGAAGCCAGCTCTGCGATAGAGCCGGCCACGGCCTGGGCAATGGCGGTAGCGGAGCGGTCGATCGCCAGCACGTGGCCAGTGCCGATCCGCTGCAACACGGCCCGGGCGGCGGCACCCGGGCCGCAGCCGATCTCGAGCACACGCATGCCCGGGCGCAGCGGCAGTGCGTCAACGATCCCGGCCAGCCGGGGTGAAAGAGCGGAGGCCATCAGCTGGCGCGGCGGAAGGCCAGGTGGTAGCCGTTGCAGTCCTTGACGCCGAACTCCCGGGAGCCGTAGGGCATGTCCTGGACGGGCCAGGCGACGGTGGCCCTGTTCTGCACCGAGGCGAAATAACCATCCACGTCCGACACGCTGAAATAGAAGGTGCCGGAAAAGGCGAGCGGGCTGCCCCACAGGTCGGTGGCCGTGAAGATGAGCACGCTGCCGGAATGCTCGGCGCTGAGCGTGCCTTCCGCCGTATCGCGGACGCCAAAGCCCAGCACCGATTGGTAGAAGCGGCGGGTCTCCTCGAGATCGCGGCAGCGGAGAAGGACGGTCAGCGGCATGGCGGCTCCTGGCTGGTTGGGGCGATGCCTGGATTCTGCCGCAACGAGAAAGCCTGGCGCTTTTCAGCGCGGTTCGCGCAGGTCGTGCTCGCTGCCCGGCACCGCCAGGCCGCATAGTGGGCAAAAGCGGTCTGCGTGGCTGACGGTGTGGCCGGTGGGGCACTGGCGGCTGCGCAGCAGGCCGGCGCGCTGCAGGGCAGACCAGAAAATGGCGAAGGCCGCGCCGTAGAACAGCAGCCAATGGCCTCCGGCTACGCGCGCGAATGGCAGCGGATCGCCATGGGGGTTGTTGACGCGGGGACCATCGCTGAGCGCGATGAAGAAATTCAGGACGGCGTAGCCGACCAGGCCATAGACCGCGTACAGCATCCAGGGCGGGCAACCGGCCAGCACCGGCTTCCACGAGAACCGGGTGCCGCGGCCGCCGCCGATGCGGTTGGCGATCACGGTTGCCGGAAGCCAGACCACGAAGATTCCCGCGGTGATGGCGCCGGGCAGCAGCTCGGTATGCTTTTCACCCAACCACTGCGTGACCAGAGGCGGGTAGCCCAGCAGCGTGGGCAGGTGCAGCGACAGGCTGAGTGCAAAGCCGCTGCCGGCCAGCAGCAGCAACGGGATCAACAGGAATGGCATGGGATCGAAAAATCGGTTCAGGGAGCCGCCAACCGCAGCGACTGCACGCTGTCGCCGAACCAGCTGCGCTTGACCTGCACCAGCACCGGCATCTGCTGATGGGCGGGTAGTTCGCCATAGCGCTCGCTGCCGATGCAGTATTCGAAGAACAGGTAGTCGATGCTGCGCAGCTTGATCTGGTAGTTGCAGCTGTAGCGGCCCGAGTCGCGTTTTCTTTCGGCCAGGGTCGGGTAGATGGCGGGTTGGCCCAGCACGGCGGTGTAGGCCATGGGCAGGGTGCCGGCCAGGCCCAGCCAAAAGCAAAAGTAGGCTAGCAGCAGGCACAGTGGCAGCATGAAGGCGCGCTTGACGCGGCCCATGCTGGGCCAGGGCTCGCCCGCCTGCCACAGGCCGCGGCGGTGTAGCCGCCACAGCAACAAGCAGCTGGCGAGCGTGAGCAGGCCGCTAAGCCAGGCCGCCAGCTGCATCCATTGCGGGCTGGGCACGAAGCCCCGCCAGATGAAGGGAGGCAGCGCGCCCAGGAACAACAGCAGCGTGCCGAGGATCAGGACTTTTTGTGTGCGGCTGGCATCTGGGGCCCAGAACCAGGCCGCAAATCGGGTCCGCGATCCTCGCCGGCGTCGCCTCAAGCCGAGGCCACCTCGATCACCTTGAATTCGCCGCTGGCGATCTTCTTCTGCCATTCGGCGGGGCCGGTGATGTGGGCGCTGGTGCCGCCCGCGTCCACGGCCACGGTCACGGGCATGTCGACCACGTCGAACTCGTAGATGGCTTCCATGCCCAGGTCCTCGAAGCCCACGACCTTGGCGGCCTTGATGGCCTTGGAGACCAGGTAGGCCGCGCCGCCCACGGCCATCAGGTAGGCCGACTTGTGGTTCTTGATGCTCTCGATGGCCACCGGGCCGCGCTCGGCCTTGCCGATCATGGCGATCAGGCCGGTCTGCTCCAGCATCATGTCGGTGAACTTGTCCATGCGCGTGGCGGTGGTGGGGCCGGCGGGGCCGACGGCCTCACCCTTGACGGGGTCCACGGGGCCGACGTAGTAGATCACGCGGTTGGTGAAGTCCACCGGCAGCTGCTCGCCCTTGGCCAGCATGTCCTGGATGCGCTTGTGCGCGGCGTCGCGGCCGGTGAGCATCTTGCCGTTGAGCAGCAGCGTGTCGCCGGGCTTCCAGCTGGCGACTTCTTCCTTGGTCAGCTGGTTCAGGTCGACCTTCTTGGACTTGTTGTAGTCCGGCTCCCAGTCGATCTTGGGCCACAGGTCCAGCGAGGGCGCCTCCAGGTACACGGGACCGGAGCCATCCATCACGAAATGGGCGTGGCGCGTGGCCGCGCAGTTGGGGATCATGGCCACGGGCTTGGAGGCCGCGTGCGTGGGGTACATCTTGATCTTGATGTCCAGCACGGTGGCGAGGCCCCCCAGGCCCTGCGCGCCGATGCCCAGGGCGTTGACCTTCTCGTACAGCTCCAGGCGCAGTTCCTCGACCTGGTCGAGCTTGGCGCCGCTGGCGGCCTTGGCCTGCAGTTCGTACATGTCCAGGTCTTCCATCAGGCTTTCCTTGGCCAGCAGCACCGCCTTCTCGGCCGTGCCGCCTATGCCGATGCCTAGCATGCCCGGCGGGCACCAGCCGGCGCCCATGGTGGGCACGGTCTTGAGCACCCAGTCGACGATGTTGTCGCTGGGGTTCATCATGATCATCTTGGACTTGTTTTCCGAGCCACCACCCTTGGCGGCCACGGTGATGTCCAGCTTGTCGCCGGGCACGATCTGCACCGAGATCACGGCGGGCGTGTTGTCCTTGGTGTTCTTGCGGGCGAACTGCGGGTCGGCCACGACCGAGGCGCGCAGCGTGTTGTCGGGGTGGTTGTAGCCCTGGCGCACGCCTTCGTTGATGGCGTCTTCCAGGCTGCCGGTGAAGCCGTCCCACTTCACGTCCATGCCCACCTTGAGGAAGACGTTGACGATGCCGGTGTCCTGGCAGATCGGGCGGTGGCCGGTGGCGGACATCTTGGAGTTGGTCAGGATCTGGGCCATCGCATCCTTGGCCGCGGGGCTTTGCTCGCGCTCGTAGGCGCGGGCCAGATGCTGGATGTAGTCAGCGGGGTGGTAGTAGCTGATGTACTGGAGGGCACCTGCGATCGAATCGATCAGGTCCTGCTGGCGGATGGTCGTGGTCATCGTGAAGCTTCTCGGGTTATGGGGCGCCTGGGTGGCGCGGGGAAAACCCGGCAATTATCGGCCTTGGGCGGACGCCCGTGCCGGCAAAGCCCGAGAACTCTTATAGAAGACTGGGGTGAATACCGCAGGGTGGAATGCGCAGGCGGCCAGGCCACCGCGGCATTGGGAATGGAAAAGGGCACCCGAAGGTGCCCAGGAAGGTATCGCGGCGGCCGCGGCGTGGCTCACTTCTTGGCGCCGCCCAGGTTCAACAGATTCATCTTCTGCCCGTTGACGATCACGTCGCCCGGCTTCTGGTCGGCCTTGCAGGGGCCGAGCCACTTGGCGGCCATGGTCGTCTTGCTGCCCGAAACGCCGGCCATCGGCGGATTGAAGCTGGAGTCGACGGTCATCGTGTAGGCCTGTTCGAAATCGCCCGACATCACGCTTTTCGACTCCAGCTTGGAGGCCCCCATCTGGCAGATGGAGTGGCCGATGTACTTGTTGCCGTCCTTGGTGCTGTCGTTCTTCTCGCACTTCATGCCGGCCATCATGCCGGCGCCCATTTTCTGCAGTGCCTGGTCGCTCGCCTTGTCCAGGCACTGCAGTGTCACCTGCTCGGGGTTCTTCGTGGTCCCGGTGGTGCTGTTGGTGGTGATCTGCCACAGTCCGGCCTTGCGGGTGGGGTACTCCAATGCTGAGGCCTCGAAAGAGGCTGTGAGCATCACGATGCCTGCGAGACTGGCGGGCAAGGCCAGGGAACGGTGGAAGCGGCGCATGTTCTCTCCTGATCTGTCTGGATGGAATAGGAGGGAGCGGCCGCCGGCGCGCGCCCTCCTGTGTCTGCCTGTTGTGCGGCCGGGCCATTATTTCGGGCTTCCATGGCAGGTGCATGCCCGAGTTCGGCCGAAATCGTAACCATGGATTTCAGCCATGGCCCGCCGGCATCCGTTTGCCTGGGCAAGGGCCGCGTTGCCTGCCGCGCCGTCATGGTTTCTGCGGACTGGCTAGCATGGTGCCGCTGTGCCGCAGCCATGCTGGCGAGGTGCGGTACTTCGTTTTCGTTGTTCCGGCGGAATGCACCAGCCAATGGTCGCGGCGTGCCGATCGCGCCATGCCCTCCCAAGCCACCTGTGCCGCCTTTGTTTGTGCTCGCATTCAAGGAGTTTTCGTATGACGACTGCTGTTCGGCAGGAAAAAGACACTTTCGGCCCCATCGACGTTCCCGCAGACCGGCTCTGGGGCGCGCAGACGCAGCGCTCGCTGCAGAATTTCGACATCAGCGGCGAGCAGCAGCCGCGCGAGATCATCCGTGCGCTGGCCCAGGTGAAGAAGGCTTCGGCTACCGTCAACCATGCGCTGGGCCTGCTGGACGAGAAGAAATCCCAGGCCATCGTCGCCGCCGCCGACGAGGTCATCGCCGGCCGGCACCCGGGCGAGTTCCCGCTGGTGGTGTGGCAGACCGGTTCGGGCACGCAGACCAACATGAACGTCAACGAGGTGCTGGCCAACCGCGCCAGCGAGCTGCTGGGCGGCGAGCGCGGCGAGTCGCGCCTGGTGCACCCCAACGACGACGTGAACAAGAGCCAGTCCAGCAACGACGTCTACCCCACGGCCATGCACGTGGCGGCCGTCACCGCCATCGAGCACAAGCTGCTGCCGGCCATCGCCAGGCTGCGCGAGACGCTGGCCGCCAAGAGGGCGGACTTCTTCGACATCGTCAAGATCGGCCGCACCCATTTGCAGGACGCCACACCGTTGACGCTGGGCCAGGAAATCTCGGGCTGGGTGGCGCAGCTCGCGCATGGCGAGAAGCACGTGCGCGCCGCGCTGCCGCACCTGTACGAGCTGGCGCTGGGCGGCACGGCCGTGGGCACGGGGCTGAATGCGCCCAAGGGCTATGCCGAGGGCGTGGCGAAAGAGCTGGCGGCCATCACCGGCTACCCCTTCGTCACCTCGCCCAACAAGTTCGAGTCGCTGGGCTCGTGCGATGCGCTGGTGGCCGCGCACGGCGCGCTCAAGACCCTGGCGGCGAGCATGATGAAGATCGCCAACGACGTGCGCTGGCTGGCCAGCGGGCCGCGCAGCGGGCTGGGCGAAATCTCCATCCCCGAGAACGAGCCGGGCTCGTCCATCATGCCGGGCAAGGTCAATCCCACGCAGTCCGAGGCGGTGACCATGCTCTGCGCCCAGGTCTTCGGCAACGACGTGGCCATCAATATCGGCGGCGCCTCGGGCAACTTCGAGCTGAACGTGTTCCGCCCGCTGGTGGCGCACAACTTTCTGCAGAGCGTGCGCCTATTGGCCGACGGCATGGTCAGCTTCAACGACCACTGCGCCGTGGGCATAGAGCCCAACCGCGAGCGCATCGCCGAGCTGGTCGGCCGCTCGCTGATGCTGGTGACGGCGCTCAACACCCACATCGGCTACGACAAGGCGGCCTTCATAGCCAAGAAGGCGCACAAGGAAGGCTCCAGCCTGCGCGAGGCGGCGATTGCCAGCGGCCATGTGACGGCCGAGCAGTTCGACCTGTGGGTGGTTCCCGAGCAGATGGTGGGCAACCTGTAGGGCGCAGGCACCTTCAAGCCTGGTAGGTCAGGTAGTCGCGGCAAGCGGCAAGGTCAGGCTCTATGCCCAGGCCCGGAGCGCCATGCAGCGAGACCTGGCCAGCGTTCACCTGGAAGGCGTCGCCCGCGAAGAGGTCCCGCAGCAGGTTGGGGTTGGCATCCACCTCCACATAGCCGGGGCCGCCGACGGCCGCCTTCAGGTGCAGTGACGCGGTGAGGCCCACGCCGGCGCCCAGCCAGTGGGGGCAGAAGCGCTTGCCCTGCGCCAGCACGGCCCGCCCGACCTCCACGCAGCCGCTGAAGCCGCCCCATTTGCCGATGTCGGGCTGAACCACGGCCACGCCCGGCGTGGCGGCAAAGGCCGCCAGCGGCGCGACTCCGGCGAGGTTTTCGCCGCCGGCCAGCGGCAGCGGCTGCTCGCGCGCGATCCGGGTCCAGTCGGCGTTCGGGGTGTCGGCACGCACGGGTTCCTCCAGCCAGCCGAGGCCAAAGCCCGCCATGCGGCGGCCGGCGGCAATGGCCTCGTCCATGCTCCAGGCCTGGTTGGCGTCGACCATGAAGGGCAGGTCCTGCCCGATCACCTCGCGCACGGCGGCCAGGTTGCGCAAATCGCGCTCCGCGCCAAAGCCCACCTTCAGTTTGAAGGCCCGGTAGCCTTCGGCGAGCTTGTGCGCAGCAAGCTTTTCCGGGGCGGTGGGATTGATGCCCGAGGCATACAGCGCGATGGACGGCGGCGCGGCCGACGGCGGTGCGCCCAGCAATTGCCACAGCGGCAGGCCCGCGCGGCGCGCGACCAGATCCCAGAGGGCGATGTCCAACCCGGCCAGCACCTGCTGGATGGGGCCCGGCTCGCCGGTCTGGAGGGCGAGCACGGCCAGTTGCTCGGTCAAGGCCGCGAAGCAGGCTCGGGGCGACTCCCAGCGCCGGCCGCAGGCCAGCGGCGGCAGGTAGGTGGCAGCCATGCGCCCGCGGTGCTCCGCCCCGACGGTCGGGAAGTTGCTCCAGATCTCGCCCCAGCCATGGGCCCCGTCACGGTCCACCACGCGCAGCAGCACGGCAGGGCGGTCCTTCATGGTGCCGAACGAAGTCTGCACCGGCGGATCAGCCGGCACGCGCAGCACGAAGACGTCGATCTTCTCGATCTGGAAGGCGGTGTCGGTGGGCTGGGCCATGGGCTTGGGTGGGGAGAGGGCTGGCATTAGTTCAGCGCGATGCCTGTGGAATGGATGAGCGGCACCCAGCGCGCGGACTCGGCCGCCACGTAGCGGCGCAGCTCGTCCGGGTTGCGGTAGAGCGCCTCGTCGCCCTGCGCGGCCATCTTCTTCTGCAGCTCGGGGTCCTGCAGGGCGGTGCGGAGTTCGGCCGACATGCGCTGCTGCAGGGCCGCGGGCAGGTCGGCCGGCGCGAAGAGGCCGATCCACGAATAGGCCTCGTAGCCCTTGACGCTGATTTCGCCCAGCGTGGGCAGGTCGGGGAAGACGGGCGAGCGCTTGGCGCCGGTGGTCGCCACCGGCTTGACCCGGCTGGTCGCGATGATGCTCATCGCCAGCGGGATGTGGTTGATGGAGTAGGCGACGTCGCCCGCGCCCAGCGCCGTCATCGCGGCCGGGCCGCCGTTGAAGGGGATGTGCGTGCTCTTGAAGCCCGTCACCTGCTTGAACATCTCCGTGGCGAGGTGCGGCGTGCTGCCGTTGCCGTTGCTGGCGTAGTCGATCTTCTCGCCGCCGGTCTTGATCTCCTCCATCAGCTCGGCGATGGACTTGGCGGGATTGCGCTGGCCCACGAGCACGACCAGCGGGCCGTAGCTGATCTGGCCGATCGGCGCAAAGCTTTTGACCGGGTCGTACTTCACGTTCTTGAAGATGGCCGGGCTGTAGATCTGCGTCGCCGCATCGCCGATGAGGAAGGTGTAGCCGTCGGGCGCGGCGCGCGCGGCCAGCGCCGTGCCTATGGTTCCGCCCGCGCCGGGGCGGTTGTCGACCAGCACCGGGGTCTTCAGCTGCACCTGCAGTTTCTCGGCGAGCATGCGCGCGGTGGCGTCGATCACGCCGCCGGCCGGGAAGGGCACGATGAAGGTGATGGGCCGGGCCGGGTAGGCGGCATCGCCTGCCGCCCCGGCGGCCAGCGGCGCCAGCACGGCGCCTGCGGCGCACAGGGCCGCGATGGTGTGTCGGAAGCTCAAGATCGGTCTCCTTGGGTGGCTGGGGTGCAGGTCGGGTGGGGCTCAGGCAGCGGCGCGGATCAGCGCCGCGCCCTTTTCGCCGATGAGGATGGCGGCGGCATTGGTGTTGGTAGAAACCATGCGCGGCATGACCGAGGCATCGACCACGCGCAGCCGGTCTATGCCGCGCACGCGCAGCGCCGGGTCGACGACGGCGCGCTCGTCCGAGCCCATGCGGCAGGTGCCGCTGGCATGGAACACCGTGCCGCCCTTGTGGCGCGCGTACTGCTCCAGCTCGGCCTTGGACCGGAGCGCGTGCCCCGGCGCGTATTCGTCCTGGGCCAGCAGGCCGCGGAAGCTGGGGCGCTGGTAGATGTCCCGCAGGATCTCCAGGCCCGAGACCAGCACCCTGGCGTCGTGCGGGTCGGTCAGGTAGTTGGTGACGATGCGTGGCGCCGCCGCCGGGTCGGCCGAGCGGATCTCGACCTGCCCCATGGACCGCGGCCGGCACTGCGCCGCAGAGGCCGAGAAGCCGGAGAACGCATGGAGCGGATCGCCCGGCTTGTCGACCGACAGCGGCATCACGTTGAACAGCAGGTCGGGGCGGCCGCCTTCGGCGTGCTCGCTGCACACCAGTCCGCCGACCTGCCCCGCGCCCACCGTCAGCGGCCCGCGCTGGCCCAGGGCCCATTGCGCGCCCATCTGCGCGAGCTTGAGCGGGTTGCGGATGTCGTCGTTGAGCGAGAGCCGGTGTTTGAGCTTGACGATCACCCGGGCCTGGTAGTGGTCCTGCAGGTTGCGCCCGCACTCGGGCGCATCCACCTGCACCGCGATGCCGTGGCGCCGCAGCAGCTCCGCCGGTCCTATGCCCGAGAGCTGCAGGATCTGCGGCGACTGCAGTGCGCCGGCGGCCAGGATCACCTCCTGCCCGGCGCGGCCCTGCAGGCGCTCGCCGCCCTGGGTCCATTCCACGCCCACGGCCCGGCCCTGCTCGATGGCGATGCGGCTGACCAGCGCGCCCGTGGCGATGGTGAGGTTGGGCCGCGCGGCGATGGGGTGCAGGAAGGCATCGGCCGCGCTGCAGCGCCAGCGGCCGCGCAGCGTGAGCTGGTAGGCGCCCAGCCCCGCATCGTGCGCGCCGTTGAAATCGTCCGTCGCCGCGAAACCGGCCTCCTGCCCGGCCTGCAGCCAGGCGCGGCAATAGGGGTGGTCGTTGCGCAGGTCCGAGACGCCCAGCTCGCCTTCCACGCCGTGGTAGGGCGAAGGCGCCCCGTCGTAGCGCTCCGACTGCTTGAAGAAGGGCAGTACGTCGCGGTAGCCCCAGCCCGTGGCGCCCAGCCGTTCCCAGTCGTCGTAGTCGGCGTGCTGTCCGCGGATGTAGAGCAGGCCGTTGATGGCGCTGGAGCCGCCCAGCACCTTGCCGCGCGGCCAGACGATGGCGCGGTTGCCGGTCTCGGGCTGCGGCTCGGTGGCGAACTGCCAGGAAAAGCGTGGGTCGTAGATGGTGCGGAAGTAGCCCACCGGCAGCTTGAGCCAGAAGCTGCCGGCCCGGCCGCCGGCCTCCAGCAGCAGCACGCGGCAACTGGGGTCGCTGCTCAGGCGGTTGGCCAGCACGCAGCCAGCGGAGCCAGCGCCGATGATGATGTAGTCCCAGGCCGTGGCGGCGGCGGTGTGTGCGGATGGCATGGAAGGGCGGGTGCTGAAGTCGAGGCGGTTGTGGACGGATTAAGTTATATAGTTCTATAGATGGGATGTTTAAACTATGGGTGTTTTCCCTGAAGTCGCCGGGCCGCCGCTGGCAACGCACCTATGATGGGCCGCACGCCACCGACCTCGCCCAGCCTCGCCGCTTTCGACGCCCATGTCCTTCTCCGATACCGCCGTTCCGCTCTACCTGCAGATTGCCGACCTGATGCGCCGGCGCATCGCGCGCGGCCTGTGGAAGCACGGCGAGAAGCTGCCGTCGCTGGAAGCCCTGATGGCCGAGTTCGGCGTCGCCCGGGTCACCGTGCGGCAGGCGGTGGACCTGCTCGCGCGTGAAGGCCTGGTGTCGCCGCAGCGCGGCAAGGGCACCTTCGTCACCGGCACCCCGCCGCAGCGGCGCTGGCAGCGCGAGTGGCAGACCGTGCATGCCTCGGTGGACGCGCTGGCGCAGGCCTTCCAGGACACGCGGCCGCGCATCGTCACCATCAACGAATCGCTGTCCGAAGCCCCGCTGCATGCGGACGACGGCACGCCGGCCGAGCGCTACGTGTACATGCGGCGCGTCCATTCCGAGCACGACGAGCCCTATTGCGTGATCGAGATCTACCTCGACGAGGCCATCTTCCGCACGGCGCCCGAGCGCTACCGCAGCGAAGCCGTCATTCCGCTGCTGGCGCAGCGCGGGCAGGGCGGCATCGCGCAGGCCCGCCAGGTGCTGACCATAGCCAATGCCGACATGGACGTGGCGCGGCTGCTGAACATGCACGTGGGCGATGCGGTGGCCGAGGTGCGCCGCGTCTTCACTGACCGGGACCGGCGCGTCATCTACCTGGCCCACGTCACCTACCGGGGCGAACTGTTCCGCCTGGAGATGGACCTGGCGCCGCCGCAGCAACCCTAGGCTGAATCACCGCTTCCCGCCTTTGCAAAGGTTTGCAGCGTCCGCTGATGCCGCCTGCAGGCCATGGCACACAATGGCGCATCACAGGCTCTGCAGGAGACGCACATGCCCGCCCAGCAGCATATGGAACAGGCTGCTCTCGCCGATCTGCGACCCACGCAGATGACGGTGGGCGCGGCCGAGGTGGCCGTCAAGCGCGCGCAGTGGGCGCAGCTCAAGCCCAAGGCCCGCGACAAGCTGCTGCAAAGCCACTGGTTCCCGGCGGTGCGCGGGCCGCGCGGGCGCTTCTACATCGTCGACCACCACCACCTGGGCCAGGCGCTGACGCAGGAGCAGGTGGCGCGGGTCTGGGTGATGCAGCTGGCCGACTTCAGCGAGGTAGAGACCGGCCTGTTCTGGCGGCTGATGGAGTTCCACCACTGGGCGCATCCCTACGACGAAAAAGGCCGGCGCCACGAGTTCGTATCCATCCCCAAGCGCCTGTCGCAGCTCAAGGACGATCCCTACCGCAGCCTGGCCGGCGAGGTGCGCAAGGCCGGCGGCTACGCCAAGGATGCGACGCCGTTCACCGAGTTCCTGTGGGCGGACTTCTTCCGCCCGCATTTCGACAAGGGGGCGCTGCGCGGCGTAGACGGCCAAGGGCTGCCGCAGGCCGCGGTGGTGTCCGCCGTGGCCCTGGCGCGCAGCCCCCGGGCGCGCTTTCTGCCGGGCTGGTCCGGCGTGGATGAGCCTGCCGCCGCCAGGGCCTGAGACATGCGTGCGCCTGTGCTTCCCGCCGGGGCGGACTGGGTGGCCGGGCTGTCGATCGCCGGGCTGCTGCTGCCCGAGGCCGTGGCTTACGCAGGCATTGCCGGCATGCCGCCACAGGCCGGCGTGGTGGCGCTGTTCGCCGGCCTGCTGGCCTATGGGCTGCTGGGCAGCAGCCGCTTTGCCATCGTCTCGTCCACGTCGTCGTCGGCCGCGGTGCTGGCCGCGGCCACGGCCTCGGTACTGCATGTGAACGACGGGCACCGCCACCTGATGGGCGTGGCCATGGTGCTGGTGGCAGGGGTGATCTTCGCGCTGGCCGGCTTGGCGCGCCTGGGCGCGGTCTCGCAGTTCATCGCCAAGCCGGTGCTGCGCGGCTTTGCGCTGGGGCTGGCGCTGACCATCGTGGTCAAGCAACTGCCGCTGGCCGTGGGCGTGCATCCGGCGCGCAGCGACTTCCTGCGCCATGCCTGGGACCTGTTGAGCCAGTGGCGGCAGTGGAATCCGTATGGCCTGGCGATGCTGCTGGCGGCGCTGCTGGTGCTGCGCCTGCTGGCGCGCTGGAAGGCGGTGCCGGGCGCGTTGCTGGTGATCGCCGCGGGCATTGCGCTCGATGCGCTGGGCTATGGCCAGGCCTGGGGCATCCCGGCCGTGGGCACGCTGGCCCTGGGCGGCAGCCGGCCCGAGGTGCCGGCGCTGGCGCTGGCCGACTGGCTGCGCGCGGGGCAACTGGCCATGGCGCTGGCGCTGATCCTGTATGCCGAGTCGTACAGCTCCATCCGCAGCCTGGCGCTGCGCCATGGCGATGCGGTCTCGCCCAACCGCGACCTGCTGGCGCTGGGCGCGGCCAATGCGCTGTCGGCGCTGTTCCAGGGCCTGCCGGTGGGCGCCGGGTATTCGGCCAGCTCGGCCAACGAGGTGGCGGGCGCGCGCAGCAAGGCCGCGGGCCTGATCGCCTGCGCGGTGGTGGGCCTGATGGTGTGGCAGCTGCTGCCGTGGATGGAGCGCATTCCCGAGCCGCTGCTCGCGGCCATCGTCATCCATGCCGTGGCCCATACGCTGAACCCCGTGGCCGTGCGGCCGTACTTCGCCTGGCGGCGCGACCGCTTCGTCGTGCTGGCGGCGTTTGCCGCGGTGATCCTGCTGGGCGTGCTCGACGGCCTGCTGCTGGCCATTGCGGTCAGCATCGCCATGCTGCTCAGGCGCTTTGCCGAGCCGCGCGTGAGCTGGTTGGGGCATCTGCCGCAGTCGCGCGACTATGTGGACACCGAGCGCCACCCCGAGGCGGTGGCGGTGCCGGGCGTGCTGATCGCGCGGCCCGAGGCCCCCTTGTTCTTCGGCAATGCCGATGCGATCTTTGCCGCCATCCGCGAGCGCGTCGAGGCCCAGCGCGGCGCGGGCCTGCGTGCCGTCGTGCTGAGCCTGGAGGAGTCGCCCGACCTCGACGGCACCAGCGTGGAGGCGCTGGCCGAGTTCGCCGCGCAGATGCAGCAGCAGGGACTGCCGCTGGTGCTGGCGCGCACCAAGGATGCCGTGCGCGAACTGCTTGAGCGCGTGAGCCTGCCCGCGCTGCCGGCCAGCGCGTATGCGGCCTGGAGCGTGGACGATGCGGTGGCGGCCTTGCGCGATGCCGGGCGTTAGCGGGCTCTGGATCGGCTATGCTGCAGCGGACCGGTCTACCACGACAACGAAGAGGATGCGAACACGATGACTGCAACGAATTGCCAGCCGGGGATCCTGGCAGGGCTGCCCAATGTCAGCCGCTATATTTTTTGCGATGCGCAGGGCGATTCGGCCGCGGTGCGCGCCGCGCTGCAGCGCCTGCGCGACTGGTGCGACGGCGAGCAGGCCGTAGTGGCCGTGGGCGAATCGCTCGCCCAATTGCTGGGCGCGTCGGTGCCGGGGCTGCGCAGCTTTCCGGTCATCAAGGGGCCGCACGGCGAGCTGCCGCTGACCCCGCATGCGCTGTGCCTGTGGCTGCGCGCCGGCGAGCAGGGCGACCTGCTCAAGCTCTCGCGCCAGGTGGCGAAGCTGCTGGCGCCGGCGTTCGCCAACGTGCAGGTGCTGGACTGCTTTCGCCACGGCTGGAACGGCAAGGACGTGGTGCGCGACCTGACCGGCTTCGAGGACGGCACCGAGAACCCCAAGGGTGACGACGCCGCGCAGGCCGCCATCGCCCGCGGGCAGGGCGAGGGCCTGGACGGCGGCAGCTACTTCGCCGTGCAGCAGTGGGTGCACGACATGGCGGCCTTCGACCGCATGGGCGCGCTGCAGAAGGACCACATGATCGGCCGCCGCCTGTCCGACAACGAGGAACTGGAAGACGCCCCCGAATCGGCCCACGCCAAGCGCACGGCGCAGGAGAGCTTCGACCCCGAGGCCTTCATCCTGCGCCGCAACATGCCGTGGTGGCAGGTGCAGGCCGATGGCAGCGACGCTGTCGGCACCGTGTTTGCTGGCTTTGGCTGCACGCTGTACGCCTTCGAGGCGCAGATGCGCCGCATGGCGGGCGAGGAGGATGGCATTGTCGACGGCCTGTTCCAGATGTCGCGCCCCGTGACCAATGCCTATTACTGGTGCCCGCCGCTGCAGGGTGGCCGGCTTGATCTGCGCGCGCTGGGCTTGTGATATTGAATTGATAGCTGCTGGCGCTTGTTGGTATTAGGTTTCAATATGAAAACCATTGAAATCAAAGACAGGGCAAGCGCTACCAGCTATGTTTTTGATGGCGCCTGCGCCATCAACCCCACAGCACCGGCTTGTTCACCATCAGGTAGTAGACCGCCAGCATGGCGATGAAGGCCGGGTAGCCCAGCCACTCCCAGCGCTGCGCGAGCCGACGGTATGCAGGCGGCAGCGGCGCGTCCTGCGCGGCGGCGGCCCGGGCGAGGCCGGCCATGCGCACCTGCATGGCCACCACCGGCAGCCAGCAGGCGCCGGCCAGCGCATACAGGCCCATCGACAGCACCAGCCACGGCGTGTGCCAGGGCCAGCCGGCCAGGTGCATCATCGCCAGGCCCGACAGCGGCTGCACGATGACGGCCGGCGTGGTGAACCACCAGTCCGCGCGCACCACGAGGCGGCTGACCACAGCCTGCGCCTGCACGCTGCCGCTGCGGTTGGCAAAGAACATATAGAAGGCCGAGCCGAAGCCGGTGCCCACCATCAGCACGCTGGAGAGGATGTGCAGGGTCTTGAGCAGCAGGTAGGTGTTCATGGTTCGGCTTTCTTCATCAACAGCATCAAGGCGGCGGCGATCGGCAGGTTCTTGGTCAGCGGCCCCAGCGGGTGCAGCCACAGCCCGGGCAGCAGCGCGGTGGCGGCCACCGTCATCGCCGCCATGCCGGCCAGCGCGGCGCCACAGGCCAGGCGCGACGGGCGCAGCCACAGCCACAGGCCCAGCAGCAGGTCCGCGGCCGCGCCGCCGCCGATCAGCCAGCCCTGCCACTGGCCTGGCACGCCGGCCGCCAGCAGCAGCGCGCTGCTCTGGCCGTGCCACTGCTGCAGGCTGACCGCGGCGGTGGCCAGCCAGACCGCTACCACGCTCCCGTGCAGCCAGCGCAGCTCGTCGGGTACTCTGTTTTTCATAGCTGCTTGCGCTTGTTGAATAAGCCTTAGGGCCGGTTTTTAATCATGCTGGATGCTGCGCAGCAGCTCGGCGGGCGACAGGGGCTCGCGCCGCAGCCATTCGCGCAGCGGCGCCGGGTCGCAGCAGTTGTCGTGCGAGGCCAGCTCCAGCGCCGAGCTGCACCAGGGCGAGGCCGGCACCGCGTCGCCCAGCCGCGCGGTGGTGTGGCTCATCCAGTCGGGCAGGGCGCGCACCAGCGCCGGGCGCAGGCCGCGCTGCCGGCGCAGGCTGGCGATCAGCCCGGCCATCGACAGGCGCTCGGGCCCGCCCAGTTCCACCAGGCCGGTGTGGTCCGATTCCAGCAGGTTCAGCATCGCATCGGCCAGGTCGCCCACGGCCAGCGGCTGGATCTGGCGGTGCAGCATGGGCTGCGGCAGCAGCAGCGCCGGCAGCAGCGACAACCGCATAAAGAGTTGCGTGCTCGCGCCGCCCGCACCCATCACGATGCTGGGGCGCACGATGGCGCCGCCCAGCCGGCCGGCGGCCACCAGCGCCTGCAGGTGCCGGTCGGCCTCGCGCTTGGTGCGGGCGTAGTCGGTGTCGTTGCCTTCCACGCCCAGCGCCGACAGCTGCAGCACCCGCCGGATGCCCAGCTCGGCGCAGGCGTCGAACAAGGCCATGGGCGCCTGGGCGTGGACGGCGGACAGCGGCGTCTGCGCCGTGCCGCGCAGGCTGCCGACGGCATTGACCACCAGGTCCACGCCCTGCAGGTGGGGGCGCCAGTCGGCGGCGCTGCGCATGCGGGCAAAGTCCACCGGCGGTTGGCTGCGGCGGCTGGCTGCGCGCACCTGGTAGCCGCGCTGCTGCAGGCGGCGGGCCAGGTTATGGCCGATGAAGCCCTGGGCGCCGCACAGCAGCACGGTGCGGCCGGCGGAAGTTGAGGTGGTATCAGTCATGGCAATCTCCTTACGTGTTGCCGTCGTCCATATCGCAGCGCCCCTGCGCGCAGCGCTCGGCGCGCCGGGCAGCCCGTTCGGCGGCGCGGCGTGCGGCCACCTCGAAGACCAGCGCGATCGGCCACTGCGGCAGCCGGTAGCGGTTGCGCGCCACGACGGGGTACAGCCGCTGCAGCAGCGGCCGCAGCACCGGCAGGTTGACCAGGCTGTGCACCCAGGGCAGGCCGACGCCCTGGTAGGCGCGCGACAGGCATTCGACGCCGATGAAGACCTGGCCCTGCGCATCTACGCCGTGGATGGCGCGCATCAGCTCGTCGCGCGGCGCAGGGCCGCCGGCAAAGCCCGGCTCGGCGCAGTTGACGAAGCGCAGCCGCTCCTGCACGTTGCGCAGCATCAGGTTGGTCATCTCGGCATTGCAGAAGCGGCAGCCGGCGTCGTAGTAGACGGTGAGCGGAAACTGGGTGGTGCGCATGTCCATTCCTTTCATTTTGTTATTTCTGTCAAAACAGAAATAAATGCGTAAAAAAAGGGCAGGATGCGTCCTGCCGGTTCCATCGTCCTATTCGTTGCGCAGCTCGGCTGCTGCTGGGTTCGCCGAACTGCCCCGCACAAAGCGCTGCACGCTCGCGCCCAGGCTCAGGATCTTGTCGAGCGTGCCGGGCGACAGCCGCAGCATCTCGTCGGCCCAGCTGCCGAGCTTGTGCATCAGATCAAGCGTGGAGCGGATGCGGTCCTGCGCGTCGGCGCTCTCCTGCGCGAACTCGGGGCTGTTGACCAGAGCCGCCAGCATGCGCGTCGTGGGATCGAACTCACGCTCCTTGCGCTCGCGCACGATGGTGCGGAACAGCTCCCACACATCGACGCTGGTTTCGAAGAAGTCGCGCCGGTCGCCCAGGATGTGGGTGACCCGCACCAGGTTCCAGGCCTGCAGCTCCTTCAGGCTGTTGCTCACGTTGGAGCGGGCCACGCCCAGGGTCTCGCTGAGCTGCTCGGCGTTGAGCGGCTGGCCATGCACGAAGAGCAGTGCGTGGATCTGCGCCACGGTGCGGTTCACGCCCCACAGCGACCCCATCTCACCCCAGTGCAGTACGAATTGGCGTTGGATCGAACTCAGTTCCATGCGGCTGATTCTAAGCGGTCATTAATTTCTGTCAATACAGAAATTAATGCGCTTCCCTGGTTTTGCGAAGATCGCTCACAATGCCGGCGAGAGGTCCGAGGAGTATTCATGCATGCATTGATCGAGCCTGCCCGCAGGCCCTGGCTGCGCCACGCCGCGCTGGCGGCGGCACTGCTCTGTGCTATGGGCGCCGCGCCGGCACAGCAAGTGCCGGGCGTCGCCACGCCCGCGGTGGTCCTGCCCGATGGCGGCCGCTACCACGGCGGGCTGAAGGACGGCCTGCTGGAGGGCGAGGGGCGCATCGAGTGGAGCAGCACGCGCCGCTTCGAGGGGCGGTTTCACCGGGGCCATATGGAAGGCCCGGGCAAGCTCACGGTGGCCTATGGCGTATATGAAGGGCAGTTCCACGACGGCGAACTCAATGGCCCGGGGCGCTATGCGGGCCAGGATGGCACGCGCTACGAAGGCGGGTTCCGCGACGGCGAATACGACGGCCAGGGCGTGCTGATCGACAGCTTCGGGCTGCGCTACCAGGGCAGCTTCCGGCAGGGGCAGTTCACCGGCCCCGGCCGGCTGACCGATGCCGACGGGCTGGTGATCAGCGGCCCGTTCAGGAACTTCCTGCCCGACGGCGTGATGGAGGCGCACTACCCGGGCGGCACGGTGTTCAAGGGCGAGATGCTGGGCAACCGGCCCAAGGGCGAGGGCGAGCTGCGCCTGCCCGACGGCACGGTGTTGCACGGCGATTTCAGCGCGGGCATGCCTGCACAGGGCGCGGTGGCCTATCCTAATGGCGACCGCTACACGGGCCCGCTGGTGGCTGGCAAGGCCCATGGCTCCGGAGTGCTGGCGCGCGCCAACGGCGATGTGTACCGCGGCGACTTCGCACGCGGCGAGCCGCAGGGCCGGGGCACGCTCACGCCCGCCAAAGGCGGGCCGGCGCAGTCCGGCAGCTGGCGGGGCAGCCGGCGCGTGGCGGCCGCCGGGGCGGAGCTGCCGGAAGAGGACGACAGCCCGGCGCAGGCCGAGGCCAACAACCAGGCCGCGCTGTATGCACAGAATGCGCTGCTGGCGGGGCAGATGGCCGCGTTGCGGCCCCACGACCCGAAGCGGGTGGAGATGTATGCGCTGTTCGTGGCCGGGGACGGCACGCAGGAGGTGTTCCGCCGCGAGGTGGAGTACGTGAACCAGGCGTTCGCCCGGCGCTTCGATACCCAGGGCCGCAGCCTGGTGCTGGCCAACAGCCGCAGCTCGGTCCGGCGCCTGCCGCTGGCCACCAATGCCAGCATCGAGCGGGCGCTGGGCGCGCTGGCCCAGCACATGGACCGCGAGCGCGACCTGCTGTTCGTGTTCCTGACCAGCCACGGCTCGCAGGCGCACGAGCTGCAGATCGGCATGCGGGGGATGCGGCTGCCGCAGCTGTCGGCGCAAAAGCTCGCGGACCTGCTCAAGGCCTCGGGCATCCGCCGGCAGGTGGTCGTGGTGTCGGCCTGCTATTCGGGCGGCTTCATCGCGCCGCTGCAGGGGCCGACGACCTGGGTGATCACCGCGTCACGGGCCGACCGCACCTCGTTCGGCTGCGCCGACGAGAACGATTTCACCTATTTCGGCCGCGCGCTGTTCCAGGAAAGCCTGCCGCGCAGCAGCAGCCTGACGGCGGCCTTCGGGCAGGCCAGCCGGCTGGTGCGGCAGTGGGAGCAGGAGCTGGCGCCGGCCGAAGGCGGCGATGCCGCGGCGCCGGTCCTGCATTCCGAGCCGCAGATGGCGGTGCAGCCGGCATTCCAGGCCGAGGTGGATGCCTGGTTTGCGGCGCATGCGCCCGCGGCGGGTTCAGTGAAGTAGATCGTTGCCCGGGGCCTGCGGTGCTACGCGGAAGAAGCCCGTGCCGCAGGTGCCGGCGCCGATCTCGGCCTCGGTGGCCTCGCGCACGCCTTCCACCTTCAGCGCCAGGCGCAGGCCGATGCCGGCCAGCGGGTGGTTGCCGTCCAGCACCACGTGCTCGGGGTACAGCTCGGTCACGGTGAAGAGCGCGTCGCGCGGCGCGTCGGGGTTGGTGCCGGCGGGCAGCGCATGGCCCTCGAGGGTCATGCCTTCCTCCAGCTCGGGCGGGAAGAGGGTGCGCGACTCCAGGAAGACCAGTTCCTCGTCATAGTCGCCGAACGCGTCCTCGGGCTCCAGGTTCAGTTGTAGGCTGTCGCCCACGGCGTGGCCCTGCAGCGCTTCTTCGACGCGGGCCAGCAGGTCGTTGCCGCCCACGAGGAACTCGACCGGCTCGTCCAGCACGTCCAGTTCCTCGCCCAGGCTGTCTTTCAGGGTCCAGGTCAGCGCGACCACGCATTGTTCAGTGATTTCCATAGGAGAATTGTCGCAGTTCGGCCGTGGTTGGCCGGTGATGACGAAAGATTTCCATGGATATTGAACAAGCTCTGCCCCTGCTTGGCGGCATCAGCCCCGCGCAGTTCATGCGCAAGTACTGGCAGAAGAAGCCCCTGCTGGTGCGCGGCGCGGTCACCGACTGGAAAGCGCTGGGCCTACCGCTGCCGCGCGCCGAGCTGTTCGAGCTGGCGGGCGAGGAGGGCGTGGAGTCGCGCCTGATCCAGAACCGCGGCGGCGAGTGGAGCGTGAAGCACGGGCCGCTGGGCCGCAAGGCGCTGCCCGCGCTCAAGACCCGCGAATGGACTCTGCTGGTGCAGGGCGTGGACCTGCACCGGCCCGCGGTGCATCAGCTGCTGCAGCGCTTTGCCTTCGTGCCCGCGGCGCGGCTCGACGACCTGATGATCAGCTATGCGTCCGACGGCGGCGGCGTGGGCCCGCACTTCGACAGCTACGACGTCTTCCTGCTGCAGGCGCACGGCCAGCGGCGCTGGCGCATAGCCAAGCAAAAGCAGCTGGCGCTGAAGGAGGGCATTCCGCTCAAGATCCTGGCCGACTTCGAGCCCGAGGAGGAGTACCTGCTCGAGCCCGGCGACATGCTCTACCTGCCGCCGCGCTACGCGCACGACGGCGTGGCCGAGGGCGAGTGCATGACGTATTCCATCGGCTTTCGAGCGCCCGCGCAGCACGAGCTGGCCGGCGACCTGCTGGCGCGCCTGTCGGACGACGACAGCGACGGCGAGCCAGGCGCGCTGCCCGCGTCGGCGCTGTACAAGGACCCGAAGCAGCCGGCGGTGGCCCATCCGGGCGCCATCCCGGCCGAAATGCTGGATTTCGCGCGCCAGGCGCTCGAGAAGAAGCTGGCCGAGCCGCTGGCGCTGGCCCGGGCGCTGGGCGAATCGCTGACCGAGCCCAAGTTCAACGTCTGGTTCGAACCCGAGGATTCGCCCCGCATGCTCGAGGCGGTGGAGCTGGACCGGCGCACCCGCATGATGTACGACGAGCACCATGTCTTCATCAACGGCGAGAGCTACCGCGCCGCGGGCCGCGACTTCGCGCTGATGCGCCGGCTGGCCGACCAGCGCCGGCTGTCGCGCAGCGATGTGTCGGGCGCCAGCGACGACGCGCTGTCGCTGCTGTCGCAATGGTGCGAGGACGGCTGGGCCCATGCCGTGCCGGCATGACACCCGCTTTGCAGCGAGCCTTGGCCCTGCAGGTCGATGGCTCGCGCCCCTGGTTCTGTTGGCTTGAGGCAACAATTTTTCAAACATGGTGATACTCGGAATTGACGCGCCCTCCCTATAATTTGCAGCGAGCCGTATGCAGACCCCAGCGCGCCGCAAGTGCGCTGGGGTCGGTACTTCGGAATCTCATCGTCACTAGGAAAAATGCAATGAAAAAGTCCCTCGTTCTCGCATCGTTGATCACCGCCGTGGCCCTGGCCGCTTGCGGCAAGAAGGAAGAAGCTGCTGCTCCTGCACCGGCACCTGCTGCGGCTCCCGCACCTGCCGTCGAAGCTGCCAAGGACGCTGCAAACGCCGCTGCCGATGCCGCCAAGGACGCAGCCAAGGATGCCTCCGCTGCTGCTTCGAACGCTGCTGAAGCCACCAAGGATGCTGCCGCCGCTGCCGTGGACGCCACCAAGGAAGCCGCCAAGGACGCAGGTGCTGCTGCCGCTGACGCCGCCAAGGCCGCTGCCGATGCAGCCGCCAACGCTGCGAACGCCGCCAAGGAAGCTACCGAGAAGAAGTGATCGAACGGGGCCGCAGGGCCCCTGGATTGCACAAGCCCGCGCATTGCGCGGGCTTTTCTTTGGGCGAAATATTCATCAAATCGGCCTCTGATCCAACACCAGCAAGCGCCAGGTGCTCTGCTTTTTGATGAAAAAACGCCACGCACCGAAGTGCGTGGCGTGGTGGGGGCGGGTGCCGCGGCGGCTTACTTCATGTCGTCCGCCAGCACCTTGACGATGCGCTGCGCGTTCGCCGAGGTCTCGGGCTGGCCGGTGGCATTGAGCACCGACACCGTGCTGTTGCCGCCCGCGTCCTTGACCAGGATGCGGTACTTGATCGGATCGGGCGCATCGGCGCTGCGCTTGAACAGCTTCGAGAAGAAGCCGGATTCCTTGCTGGACGTGGTCGGGTCCACATAGCGCACGTAGTACGTGCCCTGGCTGCGGTCGCGGTCCTCGACGGTGAAACCGGTGCGGTCCAGCGCCAGGCCCACGCGGCGCCAGGCGCGGTCGAAGGATTCGCTGATCTGCAGCACCGGCGCGCCATTGGCCTGGCCGATGGTGGCGGTGGAGACCGGCGCCATCGGCGCGGCGGCGATGGCCTTGGACTGCTCCTCGCTCACACCGAGCTTGACCATCAGGCGGCGCAGGAATTCGGTCTCCAACTCGGGATCGGTCGGGCGGTTCTGCCAGACCGTGCTGTCCTTCTGCTGATTGGTGTAGACCTCCTGCATGCCGCGGTGGCTGACATAGATCTCGGTCTTGCCGTCGGCGCGGCGCTCAAGGCGGGTGCGGAACTTGTCCTGCTCGCCGGTGGAGTAGACCGAGTCGAAGATCTTGCCGATCGAGCGGCGGATGAAGTCCTGCGGCAGCTTGGCGCGGTTCTCGGCCCAGTCGGTCTCCATGATGCCGACGTCGGGCTTGTCGATGACCAGGTTGAAGCCGCTTTCCTGCCAGAAGTCCTTGACCGGCGTCCACAGGCCGTCCGCGGGGCGGTCCACCACCAGCCAGCGCTGGTTGCCGTCGCGCTCGATGCGCACGTCGCCGAGGTTGCTGACGGCGGTGTTGCTCACGCCCTTGGGACGGTTGTCCTGCTGCACCTGGTAGGCGGCGGCCGAGACCGTGCCGCCGGGCACGACGTAGCGCGTGTCCTTCGAGAGCTGGGTCAGGTCGGGGGGGACTTCGAGCGAGGGCGCCTTGCTCGCGCTCTTGTAGTCGATCTTTTCGCCTTCCAGCAGGCTGCTGCTGCCGCACGCGGCCAGGCTCAGGGTCAGGCCGAGCAGGCCCAGTTTCGCAATCGGTTTCACTTCTCTCATCCTTGTGAGGGGGGACGGTAGGCGATGCCCAGGGCTTACAGCAGCCCCGACTCGCGCATGGCGGCCTCGACGGCGGGGCGCAGCGCGGCGCTCAGCTCGGTCATCGGCAGGCGCAGCGCCGGGCCGCACAGGCCCATGCGGGCCGCGGCCCATTTGACCGGGATCGGGTTCGCTTCGAGGAACAGCGCCTTGTGCAGTGGCAGCAGGCGGTTCTGGATGTCCATGGCACGGACCGCGTCGCGGGCGATGGCGGCCTTGCACAGGTCGCTCATCGCGCGGGGCGCGATGTTGGCGGTGACGCTGACGTTGCCGTGGCCGCCGCAGAGCATCAGTGCCACGGCGGTCGGGTCGTCGCCCGAGTACACGCCGAAGCCGGCGGGCACGTCGCGGATCAGCCACTGCGCGCGCTCGATGTTGCCGGTGGCTTCCTTGATGCCGATGATGCCGGGCATTTCGGCCAGGCGCAGCACGGTGTCGTGCTGCATATCGGCCACGGAGCGGCCGGGCACGTTGTACAGGTAGATGGGCAGGTCGCCAACCGCTTCGGCAATCGCCTTGAAGTGCTGGTACTGGCCTTCTTGCGTGGGCTTGTTGTAGTAGGGCACCACCTGGAGCTGGCTGTCCGCGCCCACGCTCCTGGCGTACTTGGCGAGGGCGATGGCCTCGTGGGTGGAGTTGGCACCGCAGCCGGCCATGATGGGCACGCGCTTGTTGGCCTGCTCCACCGACACGCGGATGATCTCCATGTGCTCTTCCACCGTGACGGACGGCGACTCGCCGGTCGTTCCCACGACGCCGATGCAGTCGGTGCCCTCGGCGATGTGCCAGTCGATCAGTTTTCGCAGGCTCGGGTAGTCGACACTGCCATCGGCGAGGAAGGGAGTGATGAGCGCGACTATGCTGCCGGTGAGGGGAACGCTGGAAGAGGTCATGTCCACAGTGGTTCTACAGAAAAGCGCATTCTAACGAGTGGCGCGTGCCGTACATGTGTTTCAAACCTTGGTTGGCGTAACGGTGAGCAGCAGGCGGGTAAAGAAGATAGCGGCCCCGCCGCCCCAAGAACGTGTTTACGATCTTTTCGGGGTCGCGCCAGAGCCTTTGCGGGACGGGCTGCAAGGCGCAATACCGCAGCAATAGCGGTGCTATTGCGAGGATTTGCAACGCCGCAGACCGCCCGCAAAGCCTCTGGCCCGAAGGGTTGGGCCGCCATAGTGCGATTGCTTCGCGCCGCGTCTGGCATGCACACGAGTGCATTGCCAGCCACAGCACTCGCACTCATCACTATGGCGACCCAACGCGATCCCCGAAAAGATCGTAAACACGTTCTAACGCTTGCCGTCCTGGGCATGGTCGCGGCGAAACAGCTCCCATTCGTCGATCACCGTGCCGTCGGGCAGGTGGCAGACGCCGCGCTCGCCGGCGGCCTCCTTCACGGTCACCGAGCGGCCGCCCAGCTGCTGGCAATACACCGACGCGGGATTGGCCATGCCCACCTTGGGCGACAGGGGCTGAGCGGGTGCTGCGGGCTGCACGGCGCAGGCGGCGAGGGGAAGGGTTGCCATGGCGATCAGGAGTGTGCGGAAGTTCATGGCCGGCCATTTTGCATGCGCATGGCGGCAATCCTTTGCACGACGCGGTCGGGCGACGGCAGATGGCCATGCTCGTAGGCCGCGACCTGCCAGCCGGCCGCGGCGGCGCAGTGCTCCAGCAATTCGCCCGGGTGCAGCAGGAAGTCGGGGCGCGAGGGCTTGCCATAGGCCTCGTTGCCCTGGGCAAAGGTCTCGTACAGCAGCCAGCCGCCCGGCGCCACCGCGGCCAGGACCTGGGGCAGCCGCGGGCGCCACAGGTAGTTGGTGACGACCACCGCGTCGAACTGCTCGCCGGCGAAGGGCCAGGGGCCGTTCTCGATGTCGGCGCAGATGAAACGGTTCAGGCGCCCCGGCAGGCCCGCCTGCAGCGCCTCGATGGCGGCGGCGTCGCGGTCCACGCCGGTGACGTGGTGGCCCAGGCCCTGCAGATAGGTGGCATGGCGGCCGCTGCCGCAGGCGACGTCCAGCACCCGGCCCTGCGGTGGCAACTGGGCGGCGAAGCGGACGATCCAGGGCGAGGGCACGGGATGGGAATGCATTTCTCTGAAATTGATAGCTGCTCGCGCAGACTGGATGAGCGCTGGAGCCTGTTTTTATTCAAAACCGCTCAGAAGCAGGCCCAGACATGGTCGGCCATGCGCAGCATGAACTCGGGCCGGGTGTAGAGCATGAAGACGCCCGCCAGCACCAGCGCGATGGCGGCCGCTGCTGCGGCGCGGCGCCAGCGCGGGGACGAGGTGGTGGGCGTGCTCATGGCTGCATCATGCCGCGGCCGGCACGCGCTGTACAGGCGCTTCCTTGACCGGCAGGTTCACCAGGCCGGCGAACACGCCCAGCGCGATCGCCACGTACCATACCGAGTCGTAGCTGCCGGTGTGGTCGTACAGGTAGCCGCCCAGCCAGATGCCCAGGAAGCTGCCGATCTGGTGGCTGAAGAACACCATGCCGCTGAGCATGGACAGGTGCTGGATGCCGAAGACCTGGGCGATGATGCCGTTGGTCAGCGGCACGGTGGACAGCCACAGGAAACCCATCACCGCCGCGAACGCATAGACCGACCACGGCGACAGCGGTGCCAGCAGGAACAGCACGATCGCCACCGCCCGCGTGAAGTAGATGGCCGACAGCAGGTGCCGCTTGGGCACGCGCTGGCCCAGCGAGCCGGCCAGGTAGGTGCCGAAGATGTTGAACAGCCCGATCAGCGCCAGCGAGTAGCTGGCCACCTGCGGCGCCAGGCCCGAGTCCTTGAGGTAGCTGGGCATGTGCACGCCGATGAACATCACCTGGAAGCCGCAGACGAAGTAGCCCGCCGTCAGCAGCAGGAAGCTGGGGTTGCGCAGGGCCTCGGCAAAGGCGTGGGCGATGGACTGGCGCGGGCCGCTGTGGGCGGCCGCGCGGCGCGCCTGGAAGCCCGGCTCGCGCAGCGCCAGCGCCAGCGGCACGATGGCCAGCACGATCACCGCGCAGCCGATCAGCGCGTTGCGCCAGCCCAGGCCGGCGATGAGCTGGCCCTCCACCGGCACCATGAAGAACTGGCCGAACGAGCCCGCCGCCGCCGTCACCCCCATGGCCCAGGAGCGCTTGTCGGCCGGGATCTGCCGGCCGATCACGCCGTAGATCACCGAATAGGTCGTGCCCGTCTGAGCCATGCCGATCAAGAGGCCTGCGGTGAGCGAGAACACCAGCGTGTTCGGCGACCAGGCCATGCCCGCCAGCCCCAGCGCGTAGCAGAGGGCGCCGGCCAGCAGGATGCGGGTGGCGCCGAAGCGGTCAGCCAGCATGCCGGTGAAGATGCCGATCAGGCCCCACGACAGGTTCTGGATCGCCAGCGCCAGCGCGAAGGACTCGCGCGTCCAGCCCATCTCCTGGGTGATGGGCTGCAGCCACAGCCCGAAGCCGTGGCGGATGCCCATCGAGAGCGTGACCACGGCGCCGCCGCACAGCAGCACGCGGGCCAGGGAGAGTTGGGGTGTCGGATGGGACATGGCTATCAGCATCGGAAGGTGAATGGGCGGATTGTTGCTGCTTCCCTACAAATCTGCTGTCGCCAGGGAATTGTTAACTGGTTTTCCATACAGCTATTCGGCAAGGAAGCCACTACAATGCCGCCCCATGGCAACCAAGACTACGCAGACCAGTGACTACGCGGAAGGCTCCATCCGCGTGCTGAAGGGGCTGGAGCCCGTCAAGCAGCGGCCGGGCATGTACACCCGCACCGACAACCCGCTGCACATCATCCAGGAGGTGATCGACAACGCGGCCGACGAGGCGCTGGCCGGCTTCGGCAAGAAGATCCGGGTCTGCCTGCACGCCGACGGCTCGGTGAGCGTGGAGGACGACGGCCGGGGCATTCCCTTCGGCCTGCACCCCGAGGAAAAGGCGCCGGTGGTGGAGCTGGTCTTCACCCGGCTGCACGCGGGCGGCAAGTTCGACAAGGGCCAGGGCGGCGCCTACAGCTTCTCGGGCGGCCTGCACGGCGTGGGCGTGTCGGTCACCAATGCGCTGGCGACGCGGCTGGAGGTGACCAGCTACCGCGAGGAACAGGCGGCGACGCTGGCTTTCTCGGGTGGCGACGTGGTCGAGCCGCTCAAGAAGCGCGCCCAGGCCGCGGGCGACCGCAAGCAGGGCACGACGGTGCGCGTCTGGCCCGATGCGAAGTATTTCGAATCCGCCCACCTGCCCATGGGCGAGCTGGTGCACCTGCTGCGCAGCAAGGCGGTGCTGATGCCGGGCGTGAGCGTCTCGCTCATCAACGAGAAGACCCGCGACACCCAGACCTGGCAGTACAAGGGCGGCCTCAAGGACTACCTGCTGCAGACGCTGAATGGCGACCCGGTGATTCCGCTGTTCGAGGGCGAGGAATTTGCCGGCAAGAACGACGACAACTTCGCCGAGGGCGAGGGCGCAGCCTGGTGCGTGGCCTTCACCGAGGAAGGCCAGCCGGTGCGCGAGAGCTACGTCAACCTGATCCCGACCAGCGCCGGCGGCACGCACGAGAGCGGCCTGCGCGACGGGCTGTTCCAGGCCGTCAAGAGCTTCATCGAGCTGCATTCGCTGCTGCCCAAGGGCGTCAAGCTCATGCCCGAGGACGTGTTCGCCCGTGCCAGCTACGTGCTGTCGGCCAAGGTGCTGGACCCGCAGTTCCAGGGCCAGATCAAGGAACGGCTGAACTCGCGCGACGCGGTGCGCCTGGTCAGCGGCTTCGTGCGCCCGGCGCTGGAGCTGTGGCTGAACCAGCATGTGGACTACGGCAAGAAGCTCGCCGAGATCGCCATCAAGGCCGCGCAGACGCGCCAGAAGGCCGGCCAGAAGGTAGAAAAGCGCAAGGGCAGCGGCGTGGCCGTGCTGCCCGGCAAGCTCACCGACTGCGAGAGCCGCGACATCGCCTACAACGAGGTCTTCCTGGTCGAGGGCGACTCGGCCGGCGGCAGCGCCAAGATGGGCCGCGACAAGGAAACCCAGGCCGTGCTGCCGCTGCGCGGCAAGGTGCTCAACACCTGGGAGGTGGACCGCGACCGTTTGTTCGCCAACAACGAGATCCACGACATCTCGGTGGCCATAGGCGTCGATCCGCACGGCCCGAACGACGAACCCGACCTCTCGGGCCTGCGCTACGGCAAGATCTGCATCCTGTCGGACGCCGACGTGGACGGCTCGCACATCCAGGTGCTGCTGCTCACGCTGTTCTTCAAGCACTTCCCCAAGCTGATCGACACCGGCCATGTCTACGTGGCGCGGCCGCCGCTGTTCCGTGTGGACCTGCCCGCGCGCGGCAAGAAGCCGGCCGCCAAGCTCTACGCCTTGGATGACGGCGAACTCGTCGCCATCCTCGACAAGGCCGAGAAGGACGGCGTGGCGCGCGAGAAGTGCCAGATCAGCCGCTTCAAGGGCCTGGGCGAGATGAACGCCGAGCAGCTGTGGGAGACCACGCTGAACCCCGACACGCGCCGCCTGCTACCCATCATGCTCGGCGCCACCGACCTGGTGCAGACCCAGCTCGTCATGACCCAGCTCATGGGCAAGGGCGAGGCCGCCGCGCGCCGCGACCTGATGGAGCTGCACGGCGACGAGGTCGAGGTCGACATCTGACCGCCCGCCTGCCTGGCAGAATTTGAATAAAAATCCACTCTGGCGCAAGCACAGCAAGCGCTAACAGCTATCAAATCATGAGTGATCAAAACACCTTGGACCTGGCCGCGCCGGCTGCGCCCGACGACGGCGACCGCCTCGACTTGGGGCAATACGCCCAGCGCGCCTACCTCGAATACGCGCTCTCCGTCGTCAAGGGCCGGGCGCTGCCCGACGTGTGCGATGGCCTCAAGCCCGTGCAGCGCCGCATCCTGTTCGCGATGGACCAGATGGGCCTGGGCTACAGCGGCCCGAACCGCAACACCGCCGCCAAGCCCGTCAAGAGCGCGCGCGTGGTCGGCGACGTGCTGGGCCGCTTTCACCCGCACGGCGACCAGTCGGCCTATGACGCGCTGGTGCGCATGGCGCAGGATTTCAACCAGCGCTACCCGCTGATCGACGGCCAGGGCAACTTCGGCAGCCGCGACGGCGACGGCGCCGCGGCCATGCGCTACACCGAGGCGCGGCTGTCGCGCATCACCAGCCTGCTGCTCGACGAAATAGCCATGGGCACGGTCGATTTCGTGCCCAACTACGACGGCTCCACCGACGAGCCGCGCCAGTTGCCGGCGCGCCTGCCGTTCGCGCTGCTCAACGGCGCCAGCGGCATCGCCGTGGGCCTGGCCACCGAGATCCCCAGTCACAACCTGCGCGAGGTGGCCGACGCCTGCGTGGCGCTGGTCAAGAAGCCGCAGCTGAGCGACGAGGAGCTGCTGGCCATCATCCCCGGCCCGGACTACCCGGGCGGCGGCCAGATTATCTCGTCGGCTGGCGACATCGCCGACGCCTACCGCAGCGGCCGCGGCTCGATCAAGGTGCGCGCGCGCTGGAGCATCGAGGAGCTGGCGCGCGGCCAGTGGCAGATGGTGGTCAACGAGCTGCCGCCGGGCGTGTCGTCGCAGAAGGTGCTCGAAGAGATCGAGGACCTGACCAACCCCAAGATCAAGACCGGCAAGAAGGCGCTGACGCAGGAGCAGAACCAGCTCAAGGCCACGGTGCTGTCGGTGCTGGACGGCGTGCGCGACGAGTCCAGCAAGGACGCGGCGGTGCGCCTGGTTTTCGAGCCCAAGACCGGCAAGACGCCGCAGTCCGAGCTCATCACCTGCCTGCTGGCCCATACCAGCCTCGAGACCTCGTCGTCGATCAACCTGACGATGGTGGGCCTGGATGGCCGGCCCACGCAGAAGTCGCTGCGCCAGATGCTGGAGGAGTGGATCGCCTTCCGCCAGACCACGATCACGCGGCGCTCGCAGCACCGCCTGGCCAAGGTGCTGGACCGCATCCACATCCTCGAAGGCCGCCAGCTCATCCTGCTGAACATCGACGAGGTGATCGCCATCATCCGCGCCAGCGACGAGCCCAAGCCGGCGCTGATGGCGCGCTTCGACCTGAGCGACCGCCAGGCCGAGGACATCCTCGAAATGCGCCTGCGCCAGCTGGCGCGGCTCGAGGCCATCAAGATCGAGCAGGAGCTGTCGGAGCTGCGCAAGGAGCAGGGCCAGCTCGACGACATCCTGGCCAACCCGAGTTCGCTCAAGCGCCTGATGGTCAAGGAGATCGAGGCCGACGCCAAGACCTTCGCCGACGCGCGCCGCACGCTGATCCAGGAGGAGAAGAAGGCCGTCGCCGAAGTGAAGGTGGTGGACGAGCCCGTCACCGTCGTCGTCTCCGAGAAGGGCTGGGTGCGCGCGCGCACCGGCCACGGCCATGCGCCGGACAGCTTCGGCTTCAAGTCGGGCGATGCGCTGTACGGCACCTTCGAGTGCCGCACGGTCGACCAGCTGCTGGTGTTCGGCAGCAACGGCCGCGTGTACTCCATCGCCGTGGCCGCACTGCCCGGCGGGCGCGGCGACGGCCAGCCCGTCACCACGCTGATGGACCTGGAGGCCGGCACGCGCATCCTCTACTACTTTGCCGGTCCGCTGTCGGCCAGCCTGCTGCTGGCATCGAGCGGCGGCTATGGCTTCACCGCGCTGGTGGAGAACATGGTCTCGCGCCAGAAGGGCGGCAAGGCCTTCGTCACGCTGGCCGACGGCGACGAGCTGTGCCGCCCCTCGCACGTGGCCGGCACCAACGGCAGCGTGGAGCTGCCGGACGCCACCCACGTGGCCTGCGCCTCGGTGGGCGGGCGCATCCTCACCTTCGACATCGCCGAGCTGAACCACATGGCCAACGGCGGCAAGGGCCTGAAGCTGATCGACCTGGAGGGCAGCGACCGCCTGGCCGGCGCCGCGGCGTACACCCGCAGCATCCGCATCGAAGGCATAGGCCGTGGCGGCAAGGCGCGCGAGGAGACGCTGGAGATCCGCAGCCTGAACAACGCCAAGACCAGCCGCGCCAAGAAGGGCAAGGCGGCCGACCTGGGCTTCAAGCCGAACGCGGTGTTCCGCGTGGAATAGCGGCGGCCGCCCGCCGGGCGGGTTGCGCTATCGAAGAGAGAGCCGTTCGCGCATGTCCGATAGTTATTCTGGTATGAAAAGTATCGGAAGATCAGATGGATAAAGTGCGAGAAGCTCTTGCTTTTGTAGTTGATCGCTGAGCCTCGCGGGCCATGGCGCGGCAGTCCCATCCGCCCTCAAAATAAGACGTGCCAAATTGTAAAAAATACTGGCGCGCACCCTAAAATTGCACCATGCGCGCGGCCCGGCCTGCAAGCCGGCCGCGACCATCGGCGGTGTGTGCCGGTCACACAGGGCAAGACAGGGTCGGGCAGGGGTACATGCAGGCATTCGACATCGATGCGGCGTCGCGGCAACTGGCGCGCGATGGCTATGTGGTGGTGCGCGGTGCCTATCCGGCCGCCGCCGTGGAGCAGGCCCGGGCGAGCGTGCTGGAGCACCTCCACCTGCTGCGCAACACGCGGCCCCATCCGGCCTCCGGCCATCTGGCGGGCTTCCACCGCTACCCCGAGCTGGCCCATCTGGAGCCCTTGCTGTGTGGCCATGCCGGACTGCAACAGATCCTCTGCGCGGCCGCGGCGGCCGGCTCCATGCGCGCCATCGGGCTCAGCGACATCACCGTCAACCGCTCGCAGCAATGGCATGTCGACCTGCTGCGGGGCCGGTACCAACGCTACCTCACGGCGGACATGTGCTGGGGCGACGCGGGCGGCGGCGTCTACAAGATCCTCTGGTACCTGCAGGACGGCAAGAGCCTGCGGGTGCGGCCCGGCCAGCACTTGGTTCTCATCGCGCTGGACGACGATGCCTGCGCCGAGCCCGGCCCGGCGGCGGACATCCGCGCCGTCGGCGTGCAGGCCGGCGATATCGTGCTGATGGACATCCGGCTGCCGCACCGCGGCTCCAGCGAAGCGGAGCTGGACAACGCCGCCAGCCTCCGCCATCCCAAGATCCTCGTGTCCACCGTGGTGGGCGCGGCCTCGCAGCCGCTGACTGCCGCCATGGAGGCAGGCAACGCCGAGCGGCTGCGCGACTGGGAGCAGCGCAACCAGCGCCACTGCCTGCCGGTGGCGGCCTGAGCCCGCATGGAGCTGACCCACATCCTCATCCGCGACCGCCGGCATGAGGCGCGGGGCCTGCCGGCCCTGGTGCGGGAGAATACCGCGTCTTTCGCCCGGGCGCATCCCGGCCTGGCGCAGCGCATCTGGGGCCGCGGCGAGATTCGCGAGCTGCTGCGGCAGCGCTTTTCGGCCGAGGTGCTGCGCGCCTTCGATGCGCTCAGGCCCTATGCCTACCAGGCCGACCTGGCGCGCTACTGCCTGCTGCATGAGTCGGGCGGCATCTATGCCGATGTCTCGTACTGCCTGCTGCACCCGCTGCCCATAGCCGCGGGCAAGCCCGTGGTGTTCCGCGACTTCCTGTGGTCCTCGCCCTGGGATGCCAGCAACGGCCTGTTCTTCATGCCGCCCCGCCATGCCGCGCTGGCGCGGGCCATCGAGATGGTGTGCGCGAACGTGCAGCACTCGTACTACGGCGCTACGGCCCTGTGCCCGACCGGGCCGGCGCTGTTCGGCAAGGCGCTGGCCAGCACCTGCGAGGCGGAGGACCTGATCACCGGCTCGGCGGTAAAGATGGAGGCCAAAGCCGTGCGCAGGCTCTGCCCCGGCCTGTCGCTGCCTGCGTCGCCCGCCATCCACTGCCTGACGCTGGGCGAGCGGGTCGTCGCCATCAAGCGCAAGCCCTTCGGGGCCGCGGGCCTGCGGGATATAGGCGTCACCGGCGGCAATGCCTATGGCGAGATGTGGAAGCGCCGGGAGGTCTACGCGCCGGGCGGAGCGGACGAGGCAGGCCCTGACCTGTCCCGCGCCGTTTCGCCGTGGCAGGCGTTGGGGCTGCTATCGGTGGGCGTCCTGGGCGTGGCGGCCTGGCTGGCTCAGGGCCGCGAGGACGGGCGCGAAGACTAGCCGGCGGCCAGCAGCGGCCGGGCCGCTTCGGCCAGCGCCCGGCCCAGCGCGAGGTGCTGGTCGGCATCGAGGTGCACGCCGTCCACCTTGCTGGAGCTGGTGATGGCGCCGGCATCGACGAACGGGCAGCCGAGCTGCTCGCAGACCTGGGCGTAAGCGGGCGCCAGGCCCTGGCACTTGGCATCGCCGCCGGCAAACTTGGGCGCGATCGGGCCCTGCGGCGTGCGGATGGGCGGCGGCGCCACCACCAGGATGGGCGGCACCGGCATGCCCGGCTCGATGGGCGCGCCGCGGATGGCCGCGACCAGCGCCGCGATGCCCTGGGACGCATGCCAGGCGTTGTGCGGGTGCATGGACTGGAAGTCGTTGGTGCCAAGCATCAGCACCACCAGCGCGAGCGGCGAGTGGATCTCGATGCGCTGGGCCAGTCCCTGCAGGCCGTTGCGGCCGGGCTTGAAGGGATCGTCCCAGACGGTGCGGCGGCCATTGAGGCAGTCCTCGATGACGCGCACCCTGCTGCCGGCGGCGCACAGCGAGTTCTCGAACACGCCCGGCCAGCGCTGGTCGAAGGGCAGGCGCTGCCGCGTGGTGGGGACGATGCCCCACGACAGCGAATCGGAATAGACAAGGATGTGCTGCATGCGGCGCAGTCTAGCCTGGGCTGATGAATGCCAAAAATGAGAGCTGCTAGCGCTTGTATTTCAATGGATTCAAGGTGAAATGTATTTGAAACCAATGAATAGAAAGCGCTAGCAGCTCATCTTTTTGATGACCGCGCGGCAAAGGGATCGGAGAACTGCGGATTGCTGACGAAGCTGTGGTCCGTCAGCGTCTTGAGGAAGGCCACGAGGTCGGCCTGGTCCTGCGCGTCGATATTGATCTGCGAGATCAGCGGGTCCTTGTACGGGTTGAGCCGGCCGTCGCCCGCATACAGGCCGTTGCCCACGTTGCGGCCGCCATCGGCGTAGAAGCCGAGCACGGCTTCGAGCGTGCCCAGGCTGCCATCGTGCATGTAGGGCGCGGTCAGCTCGATGTTGCGCAGGCTCGCGGCGCGAAAGCGGCCCATGTCCTCGATCTGCCGGGTGAGTTCGTAGACGCCGCGGTTGGGCTCGGGGTAGGCGCCGGTGCCGCCGATATTGAACAGGCCCGTGTTGTGGAAGGGCGCGGTGCCTGCCGGCGCCGCCGCCGTGCTGAACTGGTCGTTGAAGTTCGGGCTGCCATGGCAGCGCGAGCACAGCGCCCGCTCGCCGAAGAACAGGCGCATGCCGCGCGCCTCGGCCTCCGTCAGCGTGGCCTGCCCGGCCAGGTGGCGGTCGTAGCGGCTGTCGGCCGAGACCAGCGTGCGCTCGAAGGCCGCGATGGCCTTGGCCACATGGTCCCAGCTCAGCGGCTCGGGCGCGCCGGCGAACGCAGCCGCGAAGCGCGGCGGATAGTCCGGGTCGCGGCGCAGCCGGGCCAGCACCTCGGCGCGGTTGGCATCGTTCACGCCCAGCTCCACCGGGTGGGTGTTGAACAGCGGCGCGAGCAACTGCTGCTCCAGCGTCGTCACCGTCGGGTCGGCCCAGTTCAGCGTGGTGTGGTAGGCCACGTTGGCCAGCGGCTGCGCATTGCGCGGGTGCACCTCGCCGGTGGAGCCGCGCGCCAGCGCCCGGTTGTCGGTGAAGGCGCTGGCCTGCGCATGGCAGCTCGCGCAGGACTGCGTGCCGTTGCCCGACAGCCGCACGTCGTGGAACAGGCGCCGGCCCAGCTCCACCTTGGCGGCGTTCATCGGGTTGTCGGCCGGCACCACGGGCGGGCTCCAGCCGGCCGGCAGGTTCCAGCTCCACGGCTCGGCGGCCGGCGGATTCACTGCGGGGCCGGAGCCGCCGCCACAGCCCGCGATGGCCGCCACCGCGATGGGCCAGCAGGCCAGCCAGCGCCATTGCAGGCGGGATGCGCGCGCCTTGCTGCGGCGCTTCGTATCGACGGTATCATGGGGTGGCATCGCTATTCCAAAATATAATAACGATGGCATTTTAGGAACCAAATTCAATTTTTTGAGGAGACTATGAAATCCATTTCGATCCGGCGTTCCCCCTCCGTGCTGCGCCGCTGGCTGCTGGCCGGCCTGGCGTCGAGCTTTGTCGCGCTGTCGGCCTGCGGCGGCGGGGGCAGCGATGTGGACCGCGGCCCGACCACGCTGCCGGTGGCGGCCAAGCTCAACGGCCTCTACTGGGACAAGTCCGAAGCCAAGCTGTACCTGACCGACGACACGGCCAACAGCATCCGCGTGTGGGACGGCGGCAAATCCTTCCCGACCTATGCGGCGCTGCCGCCGGCGCCGGCCAGCGGCGCCACGCTGGGGCAGCTCACGCGCAGCTCCGACGGCACTTTCTACGTGACGCGCTTCGGCTTCGGCACCGATGGCGCGGTGGTGGCCGTGCCCAAGGGCGGCAATGCCGTCAACCTGGCGGGCACCGACCCGCAGCGCCGCCGCATCGGCATCACCACGGCGCCCGACGGCGCCTTGCTGGACGGCTGGTTCATCAAGGGCGGCACGGGCGCGGTGAGCCAGCTGGCCCTGAACGGCACGCAGGCGAGCGAGCGCGAGCTGGTCACCGGCCTGGGCAAGCCCGTGGGCCTGGCGGTGGTGGGCGACACGCTGTATGTCAGCGACCAGAACAGCGGCAACGTGCTGTCCTACGCCCTGAGCAAGGTGCGCGCGCAGCCGGCGGGCCTGGCCGACGGCAAGGTCGTGGCCACGTTCACCACGCTCGACGGCATCGACCTGATGACCGCCGCATCGGACGGCACGCTGTTCTTCGGCGGCTCGGGCGGCAAGCTGTTCCAGGTCAGCCCCAAGGGCGAGACCAGCGTGCTGGTGAGCGGCTGGCCCAAGATCATCGGCGTGGCCTATGACGAGCTGCATCGCCGCGTGTTTGCGGCGGTGGCGGCGGATGCGGGTGGGGTGGCGAGTGTGAGGATCGTGCCGGTGAAGTGATGGGACAGGATGGCATGTGCATCCTGCGCTGGTTTTTTGGCAGAGGCCGGGTCTCGCCCCGGCGGGCGACCTACTTTCTTGCGCGTGCAAGAAAGTAGGCAAAGAACACGCCCCGACTGTCTGCGACCCCAACGCCTTGCGTTGGGGCAACCTGTGGCGGGGCGTTTGCGGGATGCGCCGTGGAACTCTCTGCGCGCCTAAGGGCGCTCCGTTCAAACATCCCCGGCGAGTCAGATGACGAAGCATGCGCGCTCCGACGCGCATGCCACCCCGCAAACGCCCCGCCACAGGCGCAGACAGAAGGGGTGGGGAGACTGGCCGGGCCGTCGCGTTGCTCGGCCTTGCACCACGGTTGCCTGGCTCACTCCCCCGGCAGCAATACCCGCAGATGCTCCAGAAAAGCCCGCACCCCCTGCGGCAGCGTGCGCCCGGTCAGCGTCTGCAGCTCGATGGCGCGGCCATGCAGGCTGCGTTCGCGGATGGCGGCGGCGTGCAGCTGCCCGCGGCGCACATACTCGCGCACCGTCACCTCGCCGCCCAGCGACAGGCCGCCGCCGTGCAGCACGAAATGGATCAGCGCCTCGAACTGGCTGCTCTCCAGCGCCGGCTCGAACAGCAGGCCGCGCTGGCCGCTGGCAATGTCGAAGAGCTGGCGCGCGGTGTTGCCGCCGTCGGGCAGCGCGATGGGGTAGGGGTGCATCTGCGCCAGCGTCAGGCTGGCGAAGCGCGCCAGCGGATGGTCGGGGCGCATGATGGCGATCACCGGCGAGACCTGGCGGTGCTGCACCGCGATGTCGCGCTCGGCCGCGCGGCTGTAGGTCAGGCCGATGTCGGCGTCGCCGTTCTGCACCGCCAGCGTCACCTCGGCCGGCGCGGCCACCTTGAGCTGGAACTGCATGCCGGGATGCCTGGCCTGGAAGAGCGCGATCGCGCGCGGCAGGAACTCAATCGCAAAGCCCGCCGAGCCGCAGACGCGGATGTGGCCGCGGCGCAGGCCCTGCAGCGCCTGGATGTCGGAGACCACCCGCTCGGCCTCAAGCGCGCCGCGCCGCGCATGGGCCGCCAGCAGCTCGCCCGCCGCGCTGGGCACCATGCCGCGCGGGCGGCGCTCGAACAGCGGCACCTGCAGCAAGTCCTCAAGCGCCGCCACCTGGCGGCTCACGGCCGAGGCCGAGACATTCAGCCGCAGCGCGGCCTCGCTGACCGAGCCGCTGCGCACCACTTCCAGAAAGTAGCGCAGCGCGGTGTCCTGCAGGCGGTGGGAGACCATAAGGGTAGTTGCTGATTTGCGTAAAACGCAACGATAAATCAAGAAAAAGTCGATTGCCGAAAACCGGCCTCCTGCGTATTCTGGCCGCTTTGCATCTTCTTGGATGGGAATTTCCATGGATCTGGGCTCCATTGACGCCGCATCTGCGGCCGGGCAGGCAGCGGGCGGGATTGTCGAGTTGACGGCGACCGCGTTGTCGGCAGCCATCCAGCGGCGCGAGCTGTCGTGCGCCGAGGTGCTGGAGGCCTACTGGGCGCAGATCGACCGGCTCAACCCGCGCGTCAACGCGCTGGTGGCGCCCATGGAGCGCGAGCCGCTGCGCGCGCAGGCCAGTGCGCTGGACGCCGAGCTGGCGCGTGGCTACAGCCGCGGGCCGCTGCACGGCTTTCCGCAGGCGCCCAAGGACATCTCGCCGGCGGCCGGCATGGTCACCACCAAGGGCTCGCCGATCTTCGCGGGCCAGGTGACGCAGAGCGACGCGGTGATCTTCGAGCGCATGCGCGCCGGCGGCGCGCTGTTCGTCGCGCGCAGCAATTCGCCCGAGTTCGGCCTGGGCGGCCATACCTACAACCCTATCTACGGCACCACGCGCAATGCCTTCGACCCCACGCGCTCGGCCGGCGGCAGCAGCGGCGGCGCCGGCGTGGCCGTGGCGCTGCACATGCTGCCGGTGGCCGACGGCTCGGACATGATGGGCTCGCTGCGCACGCCGGCCGCGTTCAACAACGTCTACGGCCTGCGCACCTCGGTGGGCTGCGTGCCGCACGGGCCGGGCGACGAGGTGTTCTTCCAGCAGTTCAGCGTGGCCGGGCCGATGGCGCGCAACATCCCCGACCTGGCGCTGCTGCTGTCGGTGCAGGCGGGGTTCGACGCGCGGCTGCCGCTCACGCGGCGCGGCGAGGGCACGCAGGACTGGGGCGGGGCGCTGTCGCGCGACTTCCGCGGCACGCGCATCGGCTGGCTGGGCGACCTGGGCGGGCACCTGCCCACCGAGCCGGGCGTGCTCGACGTCTGCCGCGCGGCGCTCAAGTCGTTCACCGACATCGGCTGCACGGTCGACGAGGTGCTGCCGCCGTTCGACCTGGAACAGCTGTGGCGCGCCTGGATCGACCTGCGCAGCTTCAGCGTGGCCGGCGCCAACGCGGCGCTGTACGACGACCCGGCCAAGCGTGCCTTGCTCAAGCCCGAAGCCGTGTGGGAGATGGAGCGCGGCCGCGCGCTGTCGGCCATGGACATCTACGCCGCCGCCCGGGTGCGCAGCGCCTGGTACGAGGTGCTGCGCCGCCTGTTCGAGACCTACGACTTCCTCATCCTGCCCGCGGCCCAGGTCTTCCCCTTCGACGCGGAGCTGGACTGGCCCAAGGCCGTGGACGGGCGCGCCATGGACACCTACCACCGCTGGATGCAGACCGTGGTGCCCGCCACCATGGCCGGCCTGCCGGCGCTGGCCGCGCCCGCGGGCTTCGGCGCGCAGGGGCTGCCGGCGGGGCTGCAGATCATAGCCCCGGCGCAGGCCGACCTGGCCGTGCTGCAGATCGGCCATGCCTACGACCAGGCCAGCGGCCATGCGCGCGTGGCGAGCCCGCTGCTGGCCTGACGCCTTTTCCCCACCAGATCTCTTCCTCAGGAGCTTTCACCATGGCCATGTCCCGTGCCCGATTCCTCGCCAGCCTGGCGGCCGGCGCCGCCGCGCTGGCGCTGCAGCCGGCCCTTGCGCAGCAGCACTATCCCGACCACCCGGTCCGGCTGGTCGTGCCGTTCGCGCCCTGCGGCGCCTCCGTTATCCTGGGCCGGCTGCTGGCCACCTCGCTGGGCGAGAAGCTGGGCCAGCCGGTGATCGTGGACAACCGACCCGGCGCCGGCACGTCCGTGGGGGCCGCGCTGGTCGCCAAGGCGCAGCCCGACGGCTACACGCTGCTGCTGGGCGCCGGCTCGACGCTGACCATGAACCCGGTGGTGCGTAAGACGCTGCCCTACGATCCGCAGCGCGGCTTCACCATGCTGGGCGTGGTGGCCGACATGGGCCTGGTGCTGGTGGCCAGCAACGAGGTGAAGGCGAATTCGCTGCAGGAGCTGGTCGCCCAGTCCAAGGCGGCGCCGGACAAATTCTCGTATGGCTCCTACGGCACGGCGTCGTCGGTGCATTTCGCGGGTGAGCTGCTCAAGACCACCACTGGCCTGAACATGCTGCATGTGCCTTTCAACGGCAGCGCCCCCAGCCTGACGGCGCTGATGGGCGGCCAGGTGCAACTGGCGGTGGACACGGTGGTGGCGACGACGCCGCTGATCAAGGCCGGCAAGATCAAGCCGATCGCGGCGCTGGGCGCGCAGCGCCTGGGCCTGCTGCCGCAGGTGCCCACGGTGGCCGAGAGCGGCTTCCCGGGCTTCGACATGAGCACCTGGTTCACCTTCCTCGCGCCGGCCGGCCTGCCCGCGCCGGTGCAAAAGAAGCTGGAGCAGGCGCTGGCCGACGTGATGGCCGCGCCCGAGATGCAGCGCAAGCTGCTGGACACCGGCCTGACGCCCGCCTGGGGCCCGGGCAGCGCGCTGCGCGAGCGCGTGGCGCGCGAGCTGCCGCTGATGCGCGACGTGGCGCAGCGGGCGCATATCCAGGCGGAGTGAGTGCGCCCAGGTTTATCCTGGATGTACTATCAAAAAAATAGCGGCTAGCGCTTATCTGGTAAGCGCTAGCCGCTATTTTTATCTAAACTTTACGGGGCTCAGGCCACCTGGGCGTGGAAGGCCTTGTTGGCGATCTTCCAGCCCTGCTCGGTCTTGAGCAGCACGAAGTAGTCGGTGAAGGTGATGTTGCCATGCACCAGCGTGACCTTGGCGCTGGCGGCCGTGCCCACGATGTCCATCGTGTCGATGGTGCGGCGGCGGGTGGCCTCGTCGGCAGCCGGCGTGTTCTTGAAGCGCTGGCAGTAGGTGTCCACATCCCACGAGGTCAGCGGGCCTTCGCGCACGCTCTCGAGCCGCGCGGTGGGCATGAAGGCGGCGCGCATGTGCGCGGCGTTGTCCTCGGCATGGCCGCGCATGTACAGCTCGAGCGGCACGCGCACGGCGGCTTCTTCGGGGTGGTCGGTCAGGCGGGCGGGGGTGTTGCTCATGCGGTGTCTCCAGGATAGGTCTGCACGCGGCAGGCGTGCGCGGGGCCGATGGTAGTGCGCGCCGTCGCCGCCATTAGCGCCATTGCGGTCATCATTGCTTAACGCGGCTTTTTTACCGCAGGTTTTTCCACCACAGCGCGTTGCTGCGCGCCTGGCCCACCGTCAGCACCTCGCCGATCTCGGGCGTGGCGAGCGCGAAGCCGCGCTGGCCGGCCAGGTCCGCGAGGCGATCCAGCGGATCGCGCCAGGCGTGGAAGGCCAGCGAGAAGGTGCTGTTGTGCACGCTGTACAGCAACTGGCCGCGCACGTCCTCGAAGGCGCGCACGGTCTCCTCGGGCGTCATGTGCACCGAGGGCCACCAGGGGTCGTAGGCGCCGTTTTCCATCAGCGCGATGTCGAAGGGGCCGAGCCGCCGGCCGATCTCGGCAAAGCCCGGGAAGTAGCCCGAGTCGCCGCTGTAGAAGATGCGCTGGCCGCCGGCCTGCAGCGCCCACGAGGCCCAGAGCGTGCTGTCGCGGTCGCTCAGGCTCCGGCCCGAGAAGTGCTGCGACGGCGTGGCGGTGAGGCGCACGCCGGCATGCTCGGCCTCCTGCCACCAGTCCAGCTCGGTTATGCGCTTGGGCGCCACGCCCATCTCGCGCAGGCGCGCCCCCACGGCTAGCGGCACGAAGTAGCGCTCGACCTTGCCCAGCAGGTACTCGATGGTGGGGCGGTCGAGGTGGTCGTAGTGGTCGTGCGACAGCACCAAGCCGGTGATCGGCGGCAGCTCGGCCAGCGCGATGGGCGGCGCATGGAAGCGCTTGGGGCCGATGAAGCTGAACGGCGACACGCGCTCGCCGAACACCGGGTCGATCAGCCAGTAGCCGCCCTGCAGCTTGAGGATGTGCGAGGAATGGCCCAGCCGCGCGAGGTGGTTGGCATCGCCGGGTAGGGCGTCGAGCTGGGTGCGGGTGAGCGGCCGCACCGGAATGGCATCGACGGGCTGGGTGCCGCTCTTGTCGCCGAACAGGAAGCGCCACCAGATGCGCGCGCCGCCCTGGGTGGGGCGGGCATCGGGGTTGGGCAGGTTGTGGAAGCGCTGGTCCTGCGCCGAGTACTGGGCCGAGGCCTGGTAGCGGGCCAGGTCCGCGTCGCCGGCCGGGGTGGCGCAGCTGGCAAGGGCGCAGGTGGATGCAACCATCCAGCCACTGCGCAGGCGTTTGAAAGTCGACGGCATAGCGGCGCAGTGTAGTGCGCGGCAAATGCCTTGGTGCCATCAGGCCCTTGGCTGGCGCCCCACGCTGCGGATCAGGTCGGCGGCCCGCTTGTACTGGGTGTTGAAGCTGTCGTCGGCCTGTTGCTGCGTGGCGATGGGGCTGGCCACGTTGCGGCCTTCCTGCTCCAGCTTGGTGCGTATCTCGGGGTTGGCCAGGGCCTCGCCAATGGCCTTGCGCAGCACGGCCATGCGCTCGGGGGGCGTGCCCACCTTCACGAAGTATCCGCCGGCAATGGTGTATTCGAAATCCGGCACCAGCTTGCTTTGCGAGATCAGCGCAATGTGCTTGAGCGGTGCGGGCAGGACTTTGGCAAAGCTGCTGAGGATCTTCAGCCGGCCCTGCTGTTGCATGCCTTCGAAGCTGGCCTGGTAGGGCAGGATGGCGAAATCGACCTGGCCGCCGGCCAGGTCCTGCAAGGCGGGGGCCGCGCCCTTGTAGGGAACGTGCAGGAAGGGCAGGCCGAGCCGCGCGGCCAGGGAGTCGCCCATCAGGTGGTACATCGAGTCGATGCCCACCGTGCCGTAGGTCAGCGGCTTGCCCTGGTGCTGCTTGGCATAGGCGAGGAACTCATCCAGCGTCTGCGCGGGAATGCCGTTGCGCACCAGCAGCATGATGTTGGCTTCGCTGATGGGGGCGACCAGCGCGAAGTCCTGCGGCTTGTAGCGTGCGGCGGTGTTGAGCATGGGCGTCAGGAAGACGTCGGCAGCCCCGCCGTGGAAGAAGGTGTAGCCGTCTGCGGGTGCGCTCAGCACCTTGCCGGCGCCGATCAGGCCGGTGCCGCCGCCGTAGTTCTCGACGACAACCTGCTGCTTGACGCTCTTGCCGATGGACTCGGCGAAGATGCGCGCCGACACGTCGCTGGCGCCGCCGGCAGGGTAGGGCACCACCAGCGACAGCGGCTTGGCGGGAAAGGCATCGTTGGCCCAGGCGGGCAGGCTGGCGACGGCGGCGGCAGCGCCGCCGTATTGCAGGAGTTGGCGACGGTTCAGTGCTTGCATGGCGGGAAACGGATGGTGAAAAGGGTCAGGCGAGATAGCTTTGGGTCAGATGCACCCAGAAGGCGGCACCCAGGGGCAAAGCCTTGTCGTTGAAGTCGTACAGCGGGTTGTGCACCATGCAGCCGCCGTCCTCGCCCACGCCGTTGCCCAGCCGGATGTAGGCGCCGGGGCGGTGTTCCAGCATGTAGGCGAAGTCCTCGCTGCCCATGGTGGGCTGGCGCTCCAGCACATGCTCCTCGCCCACCAGGCGGATGGCGGCCTGGCGTGCATATTCGGTCTGCGCAGGGTGGTTGACCAGCACCGGGTACTTGCGCTCGTAGTTGATCTCGCACTGCAGCTGGTAGCTCTGGGCCTGGCCGGTGATGAATTCGCGGATGCGCTTCTCGACCAGGGTGCGCGTCTGCGGATCGAGCGTGCGCACGCCGATCTTCAGCACCGCGCTCTCGGGCACGATGTTGTAGACCTCGCCGGCCTGGATGGAGCCCACGGTGATGACGGCGCTCTTGAGTGCGTCGATCTCGCGGCTGACGATGGACTGCAGGCCCAGCGTGATGCTGGCCGCGCACTGCATGGAGTCGATGCCGTGGTGCGGCATGGCGCCGTGGGCGCTGCGCCCGCGCAGCGTGACGGTGACCTTGTCGAACGAGGCCATTGCCGGCCCGGGGCTGATGGCCAGCTTGCCCACCGGCAGGCCGGGCGCGTTGTGCAGCGCATAGACCTCGTCGCAGGGGAACTGCTCGAACAGGCCTTCGTCGACCATGCGCAGCGCGCCGCCCTCGTTCTCCTCGGCGGGCTGGAAGATCAGGTTCAGCGTGCCGTCGAAGTCGGCCTGCGCCAGGTACTTGGCGGCGCACAGCAGGATGGCGGTGTGCCCGTCGTGGCCGCAGGCGTGCATCTTGCCGGTGATGGTGCTGGCGTAGCCCAGGCCGGTCTTTTCCTGGATGGGCAGCGCGTCCATGTCGGCGCGGATGCCCAGGGCCTTGGTGCCGCTGCCCTTCTTCATCGTGCCGACCACGCCGGTCACGCCCAGGCCGCGGTGCACCTCGTAGCCCCAGGAGGCCAGCCGCTCGGCGACGAGGTCGCTGGTCTGGCGTTCCTCGAAGGCGAGTTCGGGATGGGCGTGGATCTTGTGGCGGATGTCGACGCATTCGGGCGCGACGGCCCGCACGGAATCCAGCAGTGCTTGGAGAGGGGAATGGCTCATAGATCGTGTTGCTAACAGTGCAGAGCCATTCTAGAAATCGCCTGGGGGGCGGCTTGTCCCTGCCGGGACAAACGCGGGTTTACGCCAGTTCGGCGACCAGGTCGATCTCCACGCAGGCGCCCATGGGCACCTGGGCCACGCCGAAGGCGCTGCGGGCATGGGTGCCGTTCTCGCCGAAGACCTCGGCCAGCAGCTCGCTGCAGCCGTTGGTGACCAGGTGCTGTTCGGTGAAGTCGGATGTGCTGTTGACCAGGCTCATCACCTTGACGATGCGGCGGATGCGGTTGAGGTTGCCGCCGGTGGCGTGCTCCAGCGTGCCGAGCAGGTCGATGGCGATGGCGCGCGCGGCCTGCTTGCCTTCGTCAGTCGTGAGGTTGCGGCCCAGCTGGCCGGCCCAGACCTTGCCG
>JBLZYV010000007.1:0-95348 GCA_050282565.1 Comamonas sp. | reverse complement strand
CGCCTGTGGCGGGGCGTTTGCGGGGTGGCATGCGCGTCGGAGCGCGCATGCTTCGTGGTCTGACTCGCCGGGGATGTCCGAGCGCAGCGCCTTCGGCGCGGAGTCGAGTTCCACGGCGCACCCCGCAAACGCCACGCCACAGGTTGCCCCGCTGCTGAGCAGCGGGGTCGCAGACAGCAGGGCCTGCTTCTTTTGCCTACTTTTCTTGCAGGAGCAAGAAAAGTAGGTCGCCCGCCGGGGCGAGACCCGGCCTCTTCCCTCAAAACAGCAAACCAAAACCCGGCGGCAGCCGTCAAGCCAACTCCGCCACCACCTTCTGCAATTCGCGCGTGATGGCCTTCACCAGCACCGAGTTCGGCCGCCCCGTCAGCCGCAGCGCATTCACCGGCACGCGCAGCGCGGGCGCCAGCGGCAGCACGTCCACCCGGTCCGGCTTGGCCGACAGCGTGGTGCAGGCATCGACAATGGCCACGCCCAGCCCATGGTGCGCCATGGCCAGCGCCGTGTGGTAGGTCTGCACCGTGACGAAGGACTGCAGGCCCACGCCCGACTCGCGGCTGAGCTGGCTCAGCAGCACGCCCACCGGGTCCTGCGCGTCGAGGTGGATCACCGGCACCTCGGCCAGGTCCGCGAGCTGCAGGCTGCCGGCGCGCAGCTTGTAGGGCGGCAGCAGGCCCTTGGGCACCACGCACATCATCGGCACCTCGGCCAGCAGGTCCTGCTGCAGCGCGGGCTGCTGCACATGGCTGAGCACGAAGCCCACGTCCGCCTCCTGCAGCAGCAGCGCCGAAACGATCTGCGGCGAATGCAGCGCCTGCAGCGTGACCTGCACGCCCGGGTGCTTGCGCTGGAACTGCGCCAGCGCGCGCGGCAGGATCTCGTGCCCCATGGCCAGCACGCAGAGGATGCGCAGCTCGTCGCTGGCCTGGCCGCGGCGCAGGCTGCCGGCGAGGCGCTCCACCTCCTCCAATTGGCCGAAGAGCTTCTCCATGTGCGGCCACAGCGTCAGCGCCTCGGTGGTGGGGATCAGCCGCCCCTTGCTGCGCTGGAACAGCGCAAAGCCCAGCTGCAGCTCGGCATGCTGCAGCGTGCGGCTCACGGCCGGCTGCGAGATGTTGATCAGCCGCGCCGCCGCGCTCACGCTGCCGGTGTGCATGACGGCGTTGAAGACCTCGATGTGCCTCAGGCGCATGCTCAGCCCGCGCCGGCGTCGTCGGCCTGCATGCGCGCCAGGCGCTCGCTCTTCCAGTACACGTCATCGCCGCCGTCCACGCGGTTGAGCACGCGCGCCAGCACGAACAGCAGGTCGGACAGGCGGTTGAGGTACTGGCGCGGCGCGGCGCGCATGGCCTCGGCTGCCTGCAGCGCCACCACGGCGCGCTCGGCGCGGCGCGCCACGGTGCGGCAGACATGGGCCTGCGAGGCAGCGCGCGTGCCGGCCGGCAGGATGAACTCGGCCAGCCGCGGCAGGCCGCCGTTGTAGTGCGCGAGCGCATTGTCGAGCTGCAGCAGCGCATCGTCCTTGAGCAGTTCGTAGCCGGGCATGGACAGCTCGCCGCCCAGGTTGAAGAGCTGGTGCTGGATGTCGCCCAGCAGCACGCGCACGTCGTCCGGCAGCGGCTCGCACAGCAGCAGGCCGAGGTGCGAATTCAGCTCGTCCACGTCGCCCATGGCGTGCGGGCGCGGGCTGTGCTTGGAGACGCGGGTGTTGTCGCCCAGCCCGGTCGTGCCGTCGTCGCCGGTGCGCGTGGCGATTTGTGAAAGTCGGTTAGCCATGTGAAGTCCCTGTATAGCAACGCCTGTGATTATGTTGCCGCAGCAACATGGGGCAAAAGTGCTGGCCTTGCCGGCAGGGTTGCGCTGCAATCGACACCTGTTCGATTGCGAAACGCGAAAGGAGGTCTCCGTGCCCCTGTTCACCAAGCCCGGCGCCGGCCTGCATCCCTTCGATGCGCGCAGCGTGCTGCTGTTTGCGTCGATGGCCGTCAGCTCGGCCATGGCGCAGACGCCCGTGGCCGCGCCGTCGCCGGCGGCGCGCCTGGCCGCTCCGGCCAGCCAATCACGCCTGCCGCTGCCCATGGGCCAGGCCCACCAGTGGCCCGGCCCGCGCCGGCCGCGCAGCGAACCCTAGGGTCTGTTGAGGATCAGGCGGGGATCGCGTTGCATCGGCAAGGGGCTGTATGTAAGGCGCGCGCCCGCAGCAATGCCCATGCCTTGCAAGGGCGTGCAACGCCGCAGACGGCCCCTTGCCGATGCAACCCGAAGGGAAGGCGAATGGCCGCTCACCACTCGGCGTTGCGCTCCTTGCGCGGGTGGGCACACGCACTGCGTCGCGCGTCTTGATTGGCAAGCGGCCATTCGCCTTCGCGACCCCGCCTGATCCTCAACAGACCCTAATGCGCCCTACAACCCCAGATCGCGCCGCAAGCGCGGGCTGAGCTGGCGGGCCAGTTCGCGCACCAGCTCAGCCTGTTGCCGCGCTGCCCGCTGCTGCCGCCGCGCTTCGCGGCGCCGGGCCAGGCGTGTGCATGCCGCCGCCACGGCCCACAGCGCGCGGGCGATGGGGTCGGCGCCATCGCCTGCCTGGTGGATGGCAGGCAGATCGGCCCGGGGGTGCATCGCAGGTATCGGCATGCTGGAAGCATAGAGCGTCCATTTCATGCAATCCAGCGCGCATTTCTGCCCATGCTGGTCGATTTTTCTGACCAATCCAGAGACAGAGCCACTACCATGGCAGGCATGCACGCCCTACCGCTAGACACCTTGCCCACCTTTGCCGCCGTGGCGCGCCAAGGCAGCATGCGCGCCGCTGGCGAGCACCTGCACCTGACGCACAGCGCCGTCAGCCAGCAGATTCGCCTGCTGGAGCAGCGCCTGGGTTTTGCGCTGTTCCACCGCCAGGGGCGGCGGCTGGTGCTGACCGATGCGGGCCGGCACATGCTGGCGGCCAGCGAAGCTGCGCTGGCCCAGCTGGAGACGGCGCGCCGCGAAGCCCAGGCGCAGGCCGATGGCGGCGGCCAGCGCTTGCGCCTGGCGATCTTGCCGTCGTTTGCGCAGCGCTGGCTGGCCCCGCGCCTGCCGCGCTGGCGGCAGGCGCATCCGGGCATTCACCTGGAGCTGGTGGCCTCGCAGCACACGGCCGATCTGCAGCAGGAAGGGCTGCACGCCGCCGTCCGCCAGGGCGCGGGCCACTGGCGCCAGCTGCGGGCCGAGCGCCTGTTGCACTCGCCCTACGTGGTGGTCGGCTCGCCCCGCGCCGCCGCCCGGTTGGCCGCTACCGCCGACAACGCGCTGCTGCATGAGCCGCTGCTGGGCAATACCGCGCTGTGGCAGGCCTGGCTGGCACAGGCGGGCATGGCGGCTGCGCGCGTTGCGCCGGTGGCGGCCTTCAACGACGCGGGCCTGCTGCTGCAGGCCGCCGAGGCCGATGTCGGCCTGGCCCTCGTGCGCGAGGTCTTGGCGGCCGATGCCTTGCTGGACGGGCGGCTGGTCAAGCTCTCGCCCATTGCCCTGGCTGAATCTGCAGCCGTGGCGCACCACGACCTGACGGCTTCGTACTGGCTGGCCTACCCCGAGGGCCAGGAGCATTGGCCACCGATTGTGGCGCTGCGCGACTGGCTGCACAGCGAGCTGGCCGCATCGGCGCAGGCCTTGCAACAGCAGGCCACCCGCGCGGCGCCAGACGTACACTCGATGCCGATCTGACAAGGAACCCGCCATGAATGCCCCCCATACCCCGCACCTGTATTCCGAATCCGACCAGCGCGCCATTCCCTCCGCCTTCCTCGACGCCCTGCAGCAGCGCTTTGGCGCGCAGTGCTCGGTGGCGCTGGCCGTGCGTGAGCAGCATGGCCGCGACGAGGGCTCCATCCAGGCGCCGCCGCCCGCGGCCGTGGTGTTTGCCGAGAGCACGCAGGACGTGGCCGATGCGGTCAAGCTGGCCGGCCAATACGAAGTGCCGGTAATCCCCTACGGCGCGGGCTCGTCGCTCGAAGGCCATCTGCTGGCCATCCAGGGCGGCATCAGCCTCGACGTGAGCCGCATGAACCGCGTGCTCGCGGTCAATGCCGAGGACCTGACGGTGACGGTGCAGCCCGGCATCACGCGCAAGCAGCTCAACGAGGCCGTCAAGGACACGGGCCTGTTCTTCCCCATCGACCCCGGCGCGGACGCCAGCATCGGCGGCATGACCTCGACCCGCGCCAGCGGCACCAATGCCGTGCGCTACGGCACCATGCGCGAGAACGTGCTGGCGCTGGAGTTCGTCACCGCGGCCGGCGAGGTGATCCGCACCGGCACGCGCGCCAAGAAGAGCAGCGCGGGCTACGACCTCACGCGGCTGATCGTCGGCAGCGAGGGCACGCTGGGCGTGGTGACCGAGATCACCGTGCGCCTGTACCCGCTGCCCGAGGCGGTGTCGGCGGCGATCTGCTCCTTCCCCAGCATCGCCGACGCGGTGCACACGGTGATCCAGACCATACAGCTGGGCGTGCCGATCGCGCGCGTGGAGCTGATCGATGCGAACTCGGTGCGCATGGTCAACGCGCACAGCAGGCTCAGCCTGCGCGAGGAACCGCTGCTGCTGATGGAGTTCCACGGCACGCCGCACGGCGTGCAGGAGCAGGCCGAGACGGTGCAGTCCATCGCCAGCGAGCACGGCGGCCAGTCCTTCGAGTGGGCCAGCACGCCCGAGGAGCGCACGCGCCTGTGGACTGCGCGGCACAACGCCTACTTTGCCGCGGTGCAGAGCCGGCCGGGCTGCCGCGCCATCAGCACCGACACCTGCGTGCCCATCAGCCGGCTGGCGGACTGCCTGCTCGAATCGGTGGCCGAGGCCGATGCCAGCGGCATCCCGTACTTCCTGGTCGGCCACGTGGGCGACGGCAACTTCCACTTCGGCTACCTGATCGACCCGCACGACGCGCAGGAGCGCGAGACCGCCGAGGCGCTGAACCACCGCCTGGTGGCGCGCGCGCTGTCCATGGGCGGCACCTGCACCGGCGAGCACGGCGTGGGCATCCACAAGATGGACTTCCTGGTCGAGGAGACCGGCGCCGGCGCGGTGCAGATGATGCGCGCGATCAAGCAGGCGCTGGACCCGAAGCACATCATGAACCCGGGCAAGATCTTCCGCGCCTAGCGCCATCTACTACCAAAAACATAGCTATCAGCGCTTATCCCACAAACACCAGCAGCTGTTTTTATATAAATTCCTGCCCAACCCGCGTCACTGCAGCGTGACGTTCGCCTCCTTCACGATCTTCGCCCAGCGCGGCGCGTCGCTGGCCATCAGCGCCGCCAGCCGCTCGGGCAGGCTGCCCACCGGCTCCATGCCGATGTCGGCCAGGCGCCGGCCGGCATCGCCGTGGCGCACCTCGTCGCTGATGACGCTGGCCAGGCGCTGCACGATGGGCGCCGGCGTGGGCGCGGCCACGAACATGGCCATGAAGCCGTGCGACTCGAAGCCGGGGTAGCCGAGCTGCGCCAGGGTCTTGAGCTCGGGCAGCGGCCGGAAGGGCTCGGTGCCCGTGCATGCCAGAAAGCGCACCTTGTCGCTCTTGAGCTGCGCAAAGGCGGTGGACTGGTCGATGAAGGCGGCGTCGAGCTGGCCTCCCAGCAGGTCGGTGAACAGCGGCGCCGCGCCCTTGTAGGGCACGTGGATCAGCTCGATGCCGGCGCGCATCTTGAGCTGCTCGCCATTGAGGTGCGACGAGGTGCCGTTGCCGTACGAGCCTATGCTCAGCTTGCCCGGTTTCGACCTGGCCAGCGCCACGAACTCGGCCAGGCTCTTCACCGGCAATCTGGACGAGACGGCGAACAGGTCCGAGCCCAGCGCGAGCAGCGACACCGGCGCGAAGTCCTTCAGGAAGTTCACCGGCATGCTGGGCATCAGCGCGGGCAGCTGGATCATCGACGTGAAACCGAGGTACAGCGTGTAGCCATCGGCCGGCGACACGAGCACGTTCTGCGCGGCGATGATGCCCGAGGCGCCGGGCTTGTTGTCCACCAGCACCTGCTGGCCCAGCGCCTTGGCCATGCCGACCGACAGCGAGCGGCCCAGCAAGTCGGTGCCGCCGCCCGGCGGGCCGGGCACGACGATGCGCAGCGGCCTGTCGGGGTAGGCGGCGATGGCCCTGGCATCCATCTGGGCCCGCGCCGGCAGGGCGGTCAGGCCCAGGCCGCCGGCCGCGCCCAGCGCCAGCGAGGTGCGCAGGAACTGCCTGCGGTCGGTGTGTCGTTGCATGGAATGTCTCCTGGGGTCTCGGTGGGTGGGGGTGCGTCAATGGGCGCCCGCGGCGGCGCGGGCCTGCTCCTGCAGCTCGCGCCAGGCGATCTTGCCGGTCGGCCCCTTGGGCAGGCTGGGCACGATCTGCACGATGCGCGGCGCCTTGTAGGTGGCCATGTGCGCCTTGCACCAGGCCAGCAGCTCGGCCTCGGAATCGCTGCTGCCCGCGCGCAGCGCGATGACGGCCTTCACCGTCTCGCCGCGGCGCTCGTCCGGGGCCGCGATCACGCAGGCCTCGAGGATCGAGGGGTGGGTGTTCAGCAGGGCCTCGACCTCGGCGGGCCAGACCTTGTAGCCCGCGGCGTTGATCATGCGCTTCAAGCGGTCGCGCATGAAGACATAGCCGTCCTCGTCCATGCTGGCCAGGTCGCCGGTGCGCAGGAAGCGCTTGCCGTCCATCACCACGAAGCTGGCGGCATTGGCCTCGGGGTGGTTCCAGTAGCCCAGCATGGCCTGCGCGGCATGCACCACGATCTCGCCGGCCTCGCCCTGCGGCACCGGCTGCAGCGTCTCGGGGTCGATGATGTGGAGTTGAACGCCGAAGGTGGGCACGCCCAGGCAGCCGCGCTTGGGCCGGTGCAGCGGGTTGACGCACAGGAAGGAGGCGGTCTCGGTCAGGCCGTAGCCCTCGATGTAGTCCAGCCCGTAGCGGTCCTTGAGCAGGTCGTTGATGCGCTGCGGCGTGGCGGCGCCGCCGCCGGTCACCATCTCGAGGCTGCCCAGGTCGCGCTGCTCGATGCCTGGCTGCGCGAAGAAGTCCACCAGCATCGCCGGCAGCGCGGCCCAGAAGCTGACGCGGTGGCGCTCGATGAGGATGGCCGCGGCCTCGGGGTCCCAGCGCGGCAGCAGCACGATGGTGCCCCCCACCAGGATCGCGCCGTTGACGTTGGTCTGCAGCCCCAGCAGGTGGAACAGCGGCGCCACCGCGAGGAAGGTGGACTCGGGGCTCACGCGCCGCCACTGGGCGGCGCCGTAGAACGAGGTCGTCACCGTGCGGTGCGTGTGCACGCAGGCCTTAGGCGCGCCGGTGGTGCCCGAGGTGTAGGGCAGCATGCACAGGTCGTCGGGCCCGGCGAGGTGCGGGCCGGGCGCCATGTCGCGCGCCAGCGCGGCGTTCCAGCGCTCCACGCCCGCGGGCAGCGGCGCATCGGACGACGGACGGCGCACCTCGACCGGGATCGGCACGCCGGCATCGCCTGTGCCCAGGGCGTCGCCGTAGGCATGCACGACGATATGGCGCAGGCCGCCCTGGCCCAGCAGCGGCAGCACCTGCCCCAACAGCTCCTCGGCCACGAAGGCGGCAAAGGCGCCGCTGTCGTTGACGATGTGGCGCAGCTCGTCCTCCAGCAGCATGGCGTTGACCGGCACGAAGCAGGCATCGGCGCGCAGGATGGCGAAATACGCGGTGATGAACTGCGGGCAGTTCTGGCTGAACACGATGACCCGGTCGCCGCGCCGCACGCCGCACCCCAGCTGCAGATAGCCGGCCATGTGCTCGGCGTTCTGCAGCAGCTCACGGTAGCTGGTGGCCGCGCCAAAGAACTGGATCGCGGTCTTGGCAGGAAAGCGCCGCGCCGCCGCCTCGAGGTTGTAGAACACGCTGGTCTCGGGCACATGCACCTGGTGCGGCAGGCCGTGCCGCGCGTGGCGCGGGTCCAGCGCCAGCGGCGACAGCGGCCTCTCGGCCACGCCCGCCGGCGTGGGGTGCGGATGGGGGATGGTCATGGGCTGGTCTCCTGGTGTTTCTCGGGTCTGGGGGCGGCGCTGCCCAGGCCTTGGCGATGCAGGCGCTCGATGGCCTCGGCGTCGAAGCCCCAATCGCGCAGCGCCTGCAGGCCATGCTCGCCGCGCGCGGGCGCGCGCCGCGGCAGCGCCGAAGGCGTGGCGGAAAAGCGCGGCGCGGGGCCGGGCTGCACCACGCCGTCGATCTCGACGAAGCTGCCGCGCGCCTGGTGGTGCGGATGCGCGGGCGCCTCGGCAAAGCTCAGCACCGGGGCCACGCAGGCGTCGCTGTCGGCGAACACCGCCGCCCACTCGTCGCGGCTGCGGCTGGCAAAGGCCTCGGCGAAGGCCGCGCGCAGCCGGGGCCAGCCGGCGCGCTCGTGCTGGCCCGGCAGGCCGGCGCGGGCCAGGCCCAGCCGCTCGACCAGCTCGGCATAGAAGCGCGATTCGACCGCGCCCACGGCCATGTATTTGCCGTCGCGCGTCTCGTAGGTGTCGTACCAGGGCGCGCCGCCGTCCAGCAGGTTGCTGCCGCGCGCCTCGTTCCAGCGGCCGGTGCCCTGCAGGCCCCAGAACACGGCGCCCAGCTGCGCCGCGCCCTCGGCCATGGCCGCATCCACCACCTGGCCGGCGCCGCCGCGCTGCACCTGCAGCAGCGCCGCCAGCACGCCCAGGGCCAGCAGCATGCCGCCGCCGCCATAGTCGCCCACCAGGTTGAGCGGCACCACCGGCTTGCCGCCGGCCGGGCCTATGGCCGCCAGCACGCCCGACAGCGCGATGTAGTTCAGGTCGTGCCCGGCGCGCTGGGCCAGCGGGCCGTCCTGGCCCCAGCCCGTCATGCGGGCGTAGACCAGCCGGGGGTTGCGCGCCAGCGCCGCGTCCGGGCCCAGGCCCAGCTTTTCCATGACGCCGGGGCGCAGCCCCTCGACCAGCACGTCGGCGCGCGCCACCAGCTCCAGCGCAGCGGCCACGCCCTCGGGCTGCTTCAGGTCCAGCGTGACCGAGCGTCGCCCGCGGCCGGTGATGTCGACGCGGCGGCCGCCATCCGGGCGGAACCCCAGGTCACCCGCCGGCACGGCGCGGTTCACCCGCAGCACGTCGGCGCCCATGTCGGCCAGCAGCATGGCGCCGAAAGGCGCCGGGCCGATGGCCTCGAACTCCAGCACACGAATGCCGCGCAACACGCTCATGGATGCTTTCTCCGTCAACGGTGGGTATGCGGCCAGTAGACCAGCGGCGGGGTGGGTGGCGCCCCCCCCGCGTCGGGTGGCCGGGTGCCCCCCTGCGGGACACGGGCTGGCGCGGCGCTGCTGCACAATCGTCGGGAGCCGTCGAGCCTCCCCACCCCTCCCAGCCATGCCCAGCCCCGCCGCCGCCCCACCCGCCACGCCAGCGCAGGCCCTGGCGGCGCCCGCCAGCACCAAGCTGGTGCCGCCGCGCCCGAGCGGCCGCCTGGTGGCGCGCGAGCAGCTCACCGCGCTGCTGCTGGAGGCGCGCCGCCGCCGCTGCATCGTGCTGCAGGGCCCCGCCGGCTGCGGCAAGACCACGGCCCTGGTGGCCTGGCGCCAGGCCCTGCTGCCGCTGGGCTTCGACGTGGCCTGGCTCACGCTGGCGCCCGAGGACAACGAGCCCAACCGTTTCCTGGACTACCTGCTCGCCAGCCTGGCGCAGGTCGACCCGGCCATCGCCCGCGGCGCCACCGAGCTGGCCGGCCACGGCGTGGATGCCGAGGCCGTGGAGCGCACGGTGATCGCGCTGATCCGCGGCCTGGCGCGCCACCCCCGCGAACTGGTGCTGGTGCTGGACGACCTGCAGCACCTGGGCGATGTGCGCATCCACGCGGCGCTGCAGTGGCTGCTCGACTACGCGCCGCCGCGCCTGCACCTGGTGCTGGCCTCGCGCAGCGCCGTGCCGCTGTCACTGGCCCGGCTGCGCGCGCAGCAGCTGGTGCTGGAGCTGGACCTGCGCGAGCTGCGCTTTTCCGCGGCCGAGTCGGAACGCTTCCTGCAGGCCCAGCTCGGCCAGATCGCGCCGCGCGACGCCGCGCGCCTACACGAGCTGACCGACGGCTGGGTGGCCGGCCTGCAACTGCTGGCGCTGGACCTGAAGAAGCGCCTGCCCAAGGGCGGCGCCAAGGGCACGGCGGCCCCCGGCGCGCCGATGCGCGTGCCGGTGCAGGACGCGCAGGCCTTTGCCGCCTATTTCGAGCGCGAGGTGCTGGCCCGCCTGGCCCCCAACGAGCTGGAGCTGCTCATCAGCGTCTCGGCCTGCAACCTCTTCAGCGCGCCGCTGTGCGCCGCGCTGGCCGGTAAGCCCGATGCCGTGGCCGAGATGGTGGCCCTGCTGGCGCGGCTCGATGCCGACAACCTCTTCATCGTGCCGGTGCAGGGCGCCGACAGCGAAACCTGGTACCGCCAGCACCCGCTGCTGCGCGAGACCCTGCGTGAGCGCCTGGGCCGACGCAGCGAGGCCCGCCGCCGCGCCGTGCACCTGGCGGCCTGGCAGTGGTTCCAGGCGCGCGGCCTGCTCGACGAGGCCGTGCACCATGCAGTGCAGGCCGGCGAGCTGCAGGCCGCCGCGGCGCTGGTGGAGGCCAGCGCGCGCCGGCTGGCGCCGCGCGGCGAGCTGCGCAAGCTCATCGCCCTGGTGCGCCAGCTGCCGCCCGAGCAGGTGCGGGCCAGCCCGACCCTGCGGCTGTGGATGGTGCGCGTGGCCCTCTATGCGCGCGATTTCGACGCCTGCGCCAGCGGCATCGCCGAGCTGCGCGCCGAGCTGCCGGCCGACGACGGCATCGGCCATTTCTCGCTGCTGCTGCTGGAGGTGACGTTCGCCGTGCAGCGCGACGACCTCGACGCCGCCAGCGCCATGCAGCCCCGGCTGCTGCAGGGGCCACCGCCCGGCGCCGACGCGATGATGCTCGGCGGCCGTGACAACCTGCTGTCGTGGCTCTACCTGCGGCGCGGCGAGCACGAGCGCGCCCGGCAGGTGCAGCTGGACAACCCCACCCGGCTGCTGCGCGGCGTGCCGCTGCTGGGCACGGCCGGCGGCATCCTGCAGGGCCGCTGCCTGATCGGCCTGAGCTACGCGCTGCAGGGCCGCATGACCGAGGCCGAGCGCACCTACCGCGACGTGCTGCACGAGGCGCAGCAGGGCGGCAGCGCCTGCATCGAGCCCGCCTACATGGCCACGGCGCTGCTGGGCGAGGTGCTGTACGAAAGCGGCGACGCGCAGGCCGTGGTCGACCTGCTCGACGAGCGGGCCGACGTGCTGGAGCGTGTGTCCATCCCCGACGTGGTGCTGCGCCTGCAGTGCATGCGCTCGGCGGCACACTGGCTGCTGGGTCACCGGCTGGAGAGCTTCGCCTGCCTGGAGCGGCTGGAGGACTATGCCGCGCAGCTCGGGCTGGACCGCCTGCTCGCCTTCAGCCTGCTGGCCCAGTCCCAGCGCCGCCTGCAGCTCGGCGAGCTGGGCGAGGCCGAGGCGCTGATGCAGCGGGCGGAGGCCATCGAGCGCAGCCATCCGTCGAAGCAGCCCGGGCAGTTCAACGAGATCCGCGTGATGGCCGAGCGCGCCCGCATCCGCCTGCAGCTGTCACAGGGCGACTTCGACGGCGCGGTGCAGCGGCTTGACGTGCTGCTGGCCTCGCTGGAGGCGCGCAGGCAACTGCGCCTGCTACCCCAGCTGCAGCTGCTGCGCGCGCTCACCGAGCGCGCCCGCGGCCGCGAGGCGCAGGTGCGCGAGGCCGTGCTGGCGGCGCTGCGCGCGGGCCACCGCCTGGGCCTGGGGCAGAGCCTGCTCGACGCCGACCCGGCCGCGCCGGCGCTGGTCCGCGAGGCGGCGCAGGACCCGCAGCTCGATCCGGTGCTGGCCTTCTACGTGGAACGGCTGTGCCCGCCGCCGGGCGATGCCGCGCCACCACCCGAGGCCTCCGGCGCGCCCGCGACGCGCGCGCCGGCCCTGCCGGTGGAGAGCCTGAGCGACCGCGAGACCGACGTGGTGCGCCTGCTGGCCCAGGCCATGCCCAACAAGAAGATCGCCCGCGCGCTGGGCCTGTCGCCCGAGACGGTGAAGTGGCACCTGAAGAACATCTACGGCAAGCTGGGCGTGGCCGGGCGCGACGAGGCCGTGGCGCGGGTGCGCGACCTGCGGTGGGGCGACCCGCCGGGCTGAAAGGGCACGCGGGCCATATTTAAGCCAAATTGGCCTCCAACACCCATACAGCAAGCGCTGACAGCTATATTTTTTGATAAAACCACCCGCTTGCGCCCCCCCGAGCGGGGTGGCGCGCGCGCCGGCGCCCGGCCTTAGCCTCGAAGCTCCAACAGACCAATCCAGGGGAGCTTCCTGTGCACATCGAACGAACCGTCTTCCGCGAAGACCACGAGATGTTCCGCGCCACCGTGCGGCGCTTTCTCGACAAGGAATGCATGCCCCGCCAGGCCCAGTGGGACGAGGCCGGGCAGGTCGACCGTGAAACCTGGCGCAAGGCCGGCCGCGAGGGCCTGCTGTGCATCACGCTGCCCGAGGAATACGGCGGCGGCGGTGGCGACTTCGGGCATTCGGCGGTGTTCAACGAGGAGGTGGCGCGCTCGGGCGTGAGCGGCCTGGGCTTCGGCATGCACTCGGACATCATCGCGCCCTACATCAACCGCATCGGCAGCGAGGCGCAGAAGCGCCAATGGCTGCCCGGCGCCGCGTCGGGCGAGCTGATCCTGGCCATCGCCATGACCGAGCCCGGCACCGGCAGCGACCTGAAGGCCGTGCGCACCACCGCGGTGCGCGAGGGCGACGAGTACGTCATCAACGGCAGCAAGACCTTCATCAGCAACGGCCTGACGGCGGACCTGGTGATCGTGGTCTGCAAGACCGACCCGGAGGCGGGCGCCAAGGGCATCAGCCTGATCGCGGTGGAGACCACGCGCGCGGGCTTCCGGCGCGGGCGCAAGCTGCAGAAGCTCGGGCAGCATGCGCAGGACACGGCCGAGCTGTTCTTCGACAACGTGCGCGTGCCGGTGGCCAACCGCCTGGGCGAGGAGGGCAAGGGCTTCGCCTACCTGATGGGCGAGCTGCCGCAGGAGCGCTTTTCCATCGCCGTGTCGGCCGCGGCCCGGCTGGAGCGCGCGCTGGAGCACACGCTGGACTACGTGAAGGAGCGCAAGGCCTTCGGCCAGACGGTGTGGGACTTCCAGAACACGAAGTTCAAGCTGGCCGACATCAAGACCCAGGCCGTGGCCGTGCGGCTGATGATCGACCACTACCTGGCCGAGCACATGCGCCGCCGCCTCACGCTCGAGGAATCGGCGATCGCCAAGCTCTACGCCACCGAAGCGCTGGGCAAGGCGCTCGACGAGCTGGTGCAGTTGCATGGCGGCTACGGCTACATGCTCGAGTACCCGGTGGCGCGCAGCTTCGTCGACATGCGCGTGACCCGCATCTACGGCGGCACCAGCGAGGTGATGCGCGAGCTCATCTCCCGCAAGCTCTGAACCCGCTCCACCACGACAGGAAACCCACCATGACCCGCAATGTATTCGTCGCCGGCGTCGGCATGATCCCCTTCACCAAGCCCGGCACCAGCGCGCCCTACGACGAGATGGGCGCCGAGGCCATCCGCCTGGCGCTGCAGGACGCCGGCATGGCCTATGCCGACGTGCAGCAGGCCTATGCCGGCTATGTGTACGGCGACTCCACCTGCGGCCAGAAGGCGCTCTACCACGCCGGCATGACCGGCATCCCGGTGCTCAACGTCAACAACAACTGCGCCTCGGGCTCGTCGGCGCTGTTCCTCGCGCGCCAGGCGGTGCAAAGCGGCGCGGTGGACTGCGCGCTGGCCGTGGGCTTCGAGCAGATGAACCCCGGCGGGCTGAAGACGGCCTTCCCCGACCGCCCCTCGGCGCTGGAGCGCGCCAACCGGCTGGTGAACGAGCTGGTCGGCGACCTGGATGTGCCCAGCAATGCCATCCGCCAGTTCGCCGGCGCCGGCATGGCCCACATGAAGAAATACGGCACCAAGCTGGAGACCTTCGCCGCCATCCGCGCCAAGGCCAGCCGGCACGCGGCGCGCAACCCGCTGGCGGTGTTCCGCAGCGTGGTCAGCACCGAGGACGTGATGAACGCCCCCATGCTGTGGGATGGCGTGCTGACGCGGCTGATGGCCTGCCCGCCCACCTGCGGCGCGGCCGCGGCCCTCATCGTGTCGGAGGACTTCGCCAGGAAGCGCGGCCTGCGCCGCGATGTGCAGATCGCCGGCCAGGCGCTGGTGACCGACCGGCCCGGCAGCTTCGAGACGCGCGACATGATCCGCGTGGTGGGCTTCGACATGAGCCAGGCCGCCGCGCGCAGCGCCTGCGAGCAGGCCGGCGTGGGCCCCGAGGACGTCGATGTGATCGAGCTGCACGACTGCTTCGCGCAGAACGAGCTGCTCACCTACGAGGCCCTGGGCCTGTGCCCCGAGGGCGGCGGCGAGAAGCTGGTGCAGGACGGCGACAACACCTATGGCGGGCGCTGGGTGGTCAACCCCTCGGGCGGGCTGCTGTCCAAGGGCCACCCGCTGGGCGCCACGGGCCTGGCGCAGTGCTTCGAGATCACGCAGCAGATGCGCGGCAGCGCCGGCGAGCGCCAGGTGGAGAACGCCTCGGTGGGCCTGGCGCACAACGTGGGCCTGGGCGGGGCCTGCGTGGTCACCGTGTTCAAGAAGGCCGCATGAGGAGGCAGCCATGGCAACCCTGATCGACCCGAAACACATCGGCATGCGGCTCGCACCCTTCAGCGTGGTGCCCAGCGCGCACCAGCTGCGCTTCTTCGCCAAGGCCACCGGCGAGGACAACCCGGTGTACTTCGACGAGGCGGCGGCGCGCGACGCCGGCCACCGCGGCCTGCCGCTGCCGCCGACCTTTTTGTTCTCGCTGGAGTTCGAGCAGCCCGCCACCGGCTGGCGCGACGAGCTGGGCATCGACGTGTCGCGCATCCTGCACGGCGAGCAGCAGTTCAGCTACCACCGCCTGGCCTATGCCGGCGACACGCTGCGCTACGAGAGCCGCATCGCCGACATCTACGCCAGGAAGGGCGGCGCGCTGCAGTTCGTGGTGCGCGAGACCCGCGTCACCAACCAGCAGGGCGAGCACGTGGCCGACCTGCGCAGCGTGATCGTGCAACGCTGAACCCGGAGGCCCCCATGCACCCGCAACCCGATTTCGACACCCTGCAGGCCGGCGACGCCCTGCCCCCGCTGGCGCTGCCGCCAGTGGACCGCACCATGCTGGCGCTGTTCGCCGGCGCCTCGGGCGACCACAACCGCATCCACATCGACAGCGACTACGCGCGCCGCGCCGGCATGCCCGACGTGTTCGCGCACGGCATGCTGTCCATGGCCTGGCTGGGCCGCTTGCTCACCCGCTGGGTGGACCAGCGCCGGCTGCGCGGCTTCGGCGTGCGCTTCACCGGCATCACCCACCTGGGCGATGCCATCACCTGCACCGGCCGGGTGATGGAGAAGTTCGAGGCCGACGGCGAACGCCGCGTGCGGCTGGAGATCCAGACCGCCAACCAGCAGGGCGAGACCAGGATCGTGGGCGACGCCATCGTCGCGCTGTAAGAACGTTTTCAGAGCACTTATCCCAAACTTATCCACAGGAGACAGCAACATGGGAAAACTCGACGGCAAGGTGGCCCTGGTCACCGGTTCCGGCCGCGGCATCGGCCAATCGATCGCGCTGAAGCTCGCCAGCGAGGGCGCGCGCATCGTCGTCAACGACCTGGATGCCGAGCCGGCGCACGAGACGGTGGAGATCATCCGCCAGGCCGGCGGCGAGGCCGTGGCCTGCGCGGGCAGCGTGAGCGCGCCGGACTTCGCCGAGCGCTATGTCAAGACGGCGGTGGACAGCTTTAAGGGCATCGACATCATCGTCAACAACGCCGGCTATACCTGGGACGACGTGATCCAGCGCATGAGCGACGAGCAGTGGCACGCCATCATCGACTGCCACATGACCGCGCCCTTCCGCATCCTGCGCGCCGCCTACCCGGTGATCAAGGCCGCCGCGCAGGCCGAGGCCGCCGAGGGCCGCGAGGTGTTCCGCAAGGTGGTGAACATCTCGTCCACCTCGGGCCTGAACGGCAACGCGGGGCAGGTCAACTACTCCGGCGCCAAGGCCGGCGTGACGGGCATGACGCGCGCGCTGGCGCGCGAGTGGGGGCGCCTGAAGGTGAACGTGAACGCGGTCGCCTTCGGCTTCATCCTGACGCGCATGACCGAGGTCAACGCCAAGGACGGCGCCACGGTGCGCATCGAGGGCCGCGACATCCGAGTGGGCGTGAGCCCCGAGATCATCGCCTCGCACGCCCAGCGCTGCCCGCTGGGCCGCCCCGGCACCACCGAGGAGGCGGCCGGCGCCGTCTACCTGCTGTGCACGCCCGAGTCGAACTACATCACCGGCCAGACCCTGACCTGCTCCGGCACGCCGCAGTAGATCGCCGCCGTGGATGGCATTGACTATCTAAATTGATAGCTGCCAGCGCTCTTTAAAAGGCGATTTCAGAGTATTTTCATGCTGAATGTCTTTCATACCAAGCGCCAGCAGCTATATTTTTTTCAGAACAAACGCCGCCGGCCGAACCGGCCCTTGGCAGAAAGCGCAGGCAAGCCATGTCCAAGCAATCCCTCCTGCTGGCCGTTCTGATGGCGGCGTGCAGCCTGGTCCAGGCCCAGGACTACCCCAGCCGGCCCATCACCTTCGTCGTGCCGGCCCCGCCGGGCGGTGCCACCGACGTGGTCGCCCGCGCGCTGGCCGACGAAATGGGCAAGTCCATGAAGCAGGCCATCGTCATCGACAACAAGCCCGGCGCGACCGGGATGCTGGGTGTGCAGGCGGCCGCGCCCGACGGCTACACGGTGCTGGTCTCGCACTCCACGCCGGTCTACTATGCGCCGCACATGTTCTCCAAGGTGCCCTACGACGTGCGGCGCGATCTCGCCTTCGTCACCGAGATCGCCTCGGCCAGCCTGGTGATCGCCGTCGCCAAGACGGTGCCCGCCACCAGCATGCGGGAGTTCATCGCCTGGGCCGCCGCCAACCCGGGCAAGGTGAACTACGGCTCGTTCGGCGTGGGCTCGTCCAGCCACCTGCTCAGCGCCTACCTGAACAGCACCCAGCGCCTGGACATGGCCCACGTCGCCTACAAGGGCGAGTCGCCCATGGTCAACGACATGCTGGCGGGCCAGATCCCGATGGCCATCGGCACGCTGGGCACCATGGCGCCCTTTCTTGCCTCGGGGCAGCTGCGCGCGCTCGCCGTCATCGGCGAGCGGCGCCTGCAGAACCTGCCGGACGTGCCCACCATGGCCGAGGCCGGCTTCCCCGACCCGGAGTACCGCCCCCTGGCCGGCCTGCTGGTCATGGCGCCGGCCCACACCCCGGCACCGGTGCTGGCCCGGCTCGAGAAAGAGGCCCGGGCCGCCATCCAGACGCCGGCGCTGCAGGCGCGCTTCCAGGTCTTCGGCCTGGTAGGCATGGGCAACGGCAGCGCGGCCTTCCGCAGCAACTTCGAGGCCAGCGGCCCGGTGGTCCAGCACCTGGTGAAGGTCTCGGGCGCCCGGCTGGATTGAGGCGCGACCGGCGCCGTGGATCGCGGGCACGGGGCGTATGCGGTTTCCACATATGCCTCGTCGAATTTCTTCGTTTCCAGCGTGGCGGGGCGCCTCCAACAATGGCCGCCTGATCCGTTCAGAAAGCCCGTCCATGAGCACCCTGCCCATCACGCAAGACCCCGAACAGCTCGCCCGCCATGCGCTGGCACGCGCCGCGGCCTCGGCCGCATCGGCCCGCAAGGCCCCGGCGCTGCCGGTGATCGACCTGAACGAGCTGCGCAACCCCGGCACCCGTGCCGCCGCGCTGCACCAGCTGGCCGCCACGGCGCGCGACATCGGCTTCTTCTACCTCATCGGCCACGGCATCGCCGCGCCGCAGTGGCGCGGCATCCAGCAACAGGCGCGCGCCTTCTTCGACCTGCCCCAGGGCGACAAGGCCCAGCTCGCCATGGCCAACAACCGGCACTTCCACGGCTACACGGCGCTGAACGGCGAGATCACCCGCCACCGGCCCGACCGGCGCGAGCAGATCGACTTCGGCGAGGAGCTGCCGGCCATCGAGCCCGGCCCTGGCGTCCCGGCCTGGGCCGGCCTGCAGGGCCCGAATCAGTGGCCGGCCGCGCTGCCCGGCTTCCAGGCCGAGGTTCGGGGCTGGCTGGACAGCAGCCACGCCGTGGCGCTGGAGCTGCTGCGCCACTTCCTCGCCGCGCTGCAGCTGCCCGAGGAGGCGCTGGACGAGCTGGTGAACGGCGCACCGGCGCACCGGCTCAAGCTCATCCACTACCCCGGCGACCAGCCTTCCGAGGCGGGCCAGGGCGTGGGCGCACACAAGGACGGCGGCATCCTCTCGCTGCTGCTGCAGGACAGCGTGGGCGGGCTGCAGGTGGAGACCGCGCAGGGCTGGATCGACGTGGCGCCGCTGGCCAACGCCTTCGTGGTCAACATCGGCGAGATCCTCGAGCTGGCGACCAACGGCTACCTGCGCGCCAACGTGCACCGCGTGCAGGTGCCGCAGGCCGGCGTGGACCGCTACTCTGTGGCCTACTTCCTGGCGCCTCGGCTGGATGCGGGCCAGATCCCGCTGCTGCGGCTGCCGCCGGCGCTGGCAGCGCTGGCCACCGGGCCGGAGAGCGATCCCGAGAACCCGCTGTTTCGCCACGTGGGCGAGAACGCCCTCAAGGGCCGGGTGCGCTCGCACCTGGACGTGGCCGAGCGCTTCTACCCCGAGCAGTTCGCCCGGCTGCAGCAGCAGGCCGCCGAGCGCGGCCAGGCGCTGCGCGCCAGCGCGTATTGAGATTTCAAGCAAAATTGGCCTTCAGCGCTTATGCAGCAAGCGCTGATAGCTATGATTTTTACGCCATCTGCGCCTTGCGAGCCGCCACGCCCGCACCCACGAAGCCGGCCGACACCACGCTCAGCGCCAGCGCCACGGCTGAGCCCATGAAGACGCCGGCATTGAGCTGGTGGTCCAGCATGTAGCCGAACACCGGCGCGCCCAGGCAGAAACCCAGGTCCAGCCCCGAATACACCGTGCCGTACACGCGCCCGGTGGCGCCGGGCGGCGCGGCGCGCTTGACCAACATGTCGCGCGAGGGACCGGCCAGGCCGGTGCCGAAGCCCGCCACCGCGGCCACCGCCAGCGCCGCCATGCCCGGCAGCCAGCCGGTGCCGACGATGAACAGCAGCGCCGCCGAGCCCAGCAGGCTCACCGAGATCAGCTTTTCGAGCCGCTCAACCTTGCCCACGGCAAAGCCGCCCAGCACCATGCCCGCCGCGCCGAACAGCATGTAGCCGGTGACCACCAGCGCGGTCCACTTCACGTCCAGGCCGTACAGGCGCTGCAGCGCCGGGCTGGCGAAGGACTGGATGGCGCTGAGCGCGCAGGTGGTCCAGAAGAAGAACGAGAAGCACAGCCACACCGACGGCAGGCGCAGGAAGGCCATCGGGTGCTCGGGCTTGCCACCCACGGCGGCAGCGGCCTTGGCGGGGCCGGTGCCGGGCACGGCCGCGCGGTCGTCCAGCGCCTCGCGGTTGATGACCATGACGGCCAGCACGATGGCCGCCAGTGCCGCGCCGCACAGGCACGCCAGGCGCCATGAGCCAAAGGCCGAGGTGATGCCGGCCATGAACACCGGCGCCGTGGCCCAGCCCAGGTTGCCCGCCAGCCCGTGCACCGAGAAGCCGTGGCCCAGCCGCGCCTGCGAGACGCGCTTGTTCAGGATGGTGAAGTCCACCGGGTGGAAGGGCGCATTGCCCAGCCCCGCGAACACCGCCGCCAGCACCAGGCCGCTGAAGCCCTGGGCCACGCTGGCCAGCACGCCGGCCACCACGAAGCTGGACAGCGCCGCGAACAGGATGGGCCGCGCGCCGATCTTGTCGACCACGAAGCCGGCCAGCGCCTGGCCGGTCATCGAGATCACAAAGAACACCGACACCAGCACGCTCAGCTCCGAGTAGCTGTAGCCGAAATCGGCGATCAGCCACGGGAACAGCGGCGGCAGCAGCAGGTGGAAGAAGTGCGAGGAGCCGTGGGCCAGCCCGATCAGGCCGATGGTGCGGGTATCCTGGCGCAGGCTGCCGATGCCATCGGCGGGCGCCACAGAAGCGGTGGTGTCAGTCATGGTGCCGATGGTAAAGAAATACCCTGCGGCAGGTATGCGACAGCAGGCCAATTACTATCGCCAATGCGCCAACCCTTGGAACAGCGGCGAGACAGGAGGCAGGCATGGCGGTGATTTCGCTGGACGACGTGCGGGCGCGCAGCTACGTGGATTCGCTCACGCCCCACCTCTTCGTGCCGACGCGCGAGCGCCCGGTGCGCGCCAAGCTGCGCCTGCTGGACAAGAACACCCAGGTGCGCCCGCACAGCCATCCCTGGGCACAGCTCGCCATGTCCACCACCGGCACGATACGGCTGCGCGTGCCGCAGGCCACCTTCATCGTGCCGCCGGGCCGGGCGCTGTGGATTCCGCCGCAGGTGGAGCATGCGGTGACCATGGTGGAGAGCGCCGAGCTGCGCACGCTCTACATCCACCGGCCGCCGGGCCGCTACGGGCCGGGCGGCTCGCGCGCCGACGACACCCACTGGCAGCACTGCCGCGTGCTGGAGATGTCCGACCTGATGCGCGCGCTGGCGCAGGACCTGTCCACCGTGCCCGACGGCCCGGAGCCCCCGGGCGCGGCGCAACTGCGCCGCGAGCGCCATGTGAGCGCCCTGCTGCTGGACGAGCTGGGCCGCGCCACCGTGCTGCACCTGCGCGTGGACATGCCGCGCGACAAGCGCCTGCAAAGCCTGTGCGAGGCCGTGCTGGACAACCCCACGGCCGAGGACACGCTGCAGGCCTGGACGCACAATACCGGTGCCAGCCCGCGCACCGTGGCCCGTCTGTTCCGCCAGGAGCTGGGCTGCACCTACACGCAGTGGCGCCAGCAGGTCATACTCGCCTGGGCCGTGCAGCTGGGCGCCCAGGGCCTGTCCATCCGCCAAATCGCCGCCGAGCTGGGCTACACGCCCAGCGCCTTCAGCGCCATGGTGCACAAGGCCGTGGGCCTGTCGCCGGCGCGCTTCCTGGTTCATCGGCCTGAGGCACACTCGACACCGATTGCATCCACGACCCACCATGACTGAAGCCATCCATTCCTACGCCCCCCAAGACGGCCACGGCCTGCCGCACGACCCGTTCAACGCCATCGTCGGCCCGCGCCCGATCGGCTGGATCTCCACGCTGAGCGCCACCGGCGTGCGCAACCTGGCGCCGTACAGCTTCTTCAATGCCTTCAACTACGTGCCGCCGATCATCGGCTTTGCCAGCATCGGCCACAAGGACACGCTGAGCAACATCGAGGCCACGGGCGAGTTCGTCTGGAACCTGGCCACCGAGCCGCTGGCCCAGCCCATGAACCAGAGCTGCGCCGCCGTGCCGCCCGAGGTGGACGAGTTCGAACTGGCCGAGCTGACGCCGCAAGCCTCGCTGCGGGTCAAGCCGGCCCGCGTGCAGGAAAGCCCGGTGACCATGGAATGCCGCTGCACGCAGATCATCCAGCTGCAGACGGCGGCCGGCGCCACTGTGCCGACCTGGCTGGTGCTGGGCGAGGTGGTGCAGGTGCATATCGCGCAGCGACTGCTGCAGGATGGCATCTACCAGACCGCACTGGGCCAGCCGCTGCTGCGCGCCGGCGGGCCGGGGGACTACTTCACCATCAGCGCCGAGGGCAGTTTTGTGATGCGCCGGCCGCGCTGAAGCTGCACACACCGAACCAACAGGCAGCCACCAGGGTATCCACAGACTTGTTCACAGGATGTCCAGGTTCATGCGGGTGGCCTGGGCGAAGCTGCCCAGGCTCCAGCCCCGGCCGAGCAGGAACATGCGGGTCGGCAGGGCACCCAGCACCTCGGGCTCCACCTCGGCGCCCAGGTAGCGCAGCCGCTTGTCGCGCAACTCGACGAAGCCCAGGCGGTAGTCCCGCGCCAGCGCACGCCACAGCGCATGCGCCCCGGGCGACTGGCGGGCGCCCGTCACCAGGCACAGGCCGGCATCCAGCGCCCAGCGGTAGATGCACGAGGCCAGGCCCTGGCGCTGGTAGGCCGCGGAAAATTTGGAATGCGGCCCGCGTACATAGCGGTCCGCGCGGCGATCGACCTCGACCAGCCGGTTGAAGACGGTGAACCCGGCAATGCGGTGCGCGTGCGTGTCTTCGACATAGACATAGAACTCGCCATCGGCTTCGCGCCAGCGGATGGCAAAACGGGGATCGGACAGCGGAATCTCCGGAATCCCGTGCAGCCGGTCTCCCGGCGTGTGGATGCGATCGTGGATGGAGGCGCATTCGCCCTCCAGCTGCCGGGGCGGAATCGGGCTCACATCGATGCGCAATTCCGCCGGCCGGTACAACCAGGATGCCCAAAAGGGCGGCATGGCCATGTTCATGGCTTCATCTCCTTCATCGGGCTCCTGGCCCGCAGTGGACAAAGCGGTCCATGCTAGCGGCCCCCCCGATACCGCACGCCACTGGTGCGGCTCTTGGCACGGTTCGCAGCCGCCCCCCTGCCATGTGTCCCCATGTATACTTTTTGACTTTCGAGGTCGCAAATGCATTCAAAGGATTGATATGTATAAGCTTTTGTCTGTGGTATCCCTGGGGTCGGCAGTACTGGCCGGATGCGTTGCGCAGACCCCGGCCGAACAGTTGGCGCCGCGCCAGGAAATGGTGCGCGTCTGCAATGGCAACAACTGCGTGGACCAGCACCGCAGCGTCGCCACCTTCCAGGGCACGCCCGCCAACCCCGAGGCCGAGCGCCGCCAGCAGGCGCTGGAGGCCCTGGCGGAGCGCAATCCCAAGGCAGCCTACGACCTGGGCCTGCGCTTGCTGCGCGGCGACGGCGTAGAGCAGAACGGCTACCAAGCCATCCAGTGGATGCGCAAGGCCGGCGACGCCGGCATGGTGGAGGCCCAGTTCGCGCTGGGCCGCATGTACCTGCTGGGCTTCCAGGAAATGGGCCCGGACCCGGCGGAAGCCGAATCCTGGCTCACCCGTGCGGCCGGCAAGGGCCACAAGGAGGCCAAGCGCCTGCTGCCGCAGGCCCAGGCCGCCAAGCAGAGCGAGCACCAGGCCTACCAGGAGCGCGAGGCCGACCGCAAATCGCTGGGCCAGTGGGTCATCAGTACACCTTATTACTATTCCTGGGGCTCCTCGGGCTGGTATCCCCGGTAAAGCTCCGTTGCCGGGCAGGCCGGATCAGTGTTATTTTCCCTATCCCTTTTTATTCATCCATTGAGAGAGAGCTACTTCATGTCCAAGACCTCCCTATCCCTTCGCGGCGCTGCGCTGGCCGCAACGGTTGCCCTCGCAGGCTGCGTCACCCCAGGAGGCGGTCAGATCACCACCGGCAACAGCGCCACGGCAGCCACGGGCGCTGCCGGCGGCGCCACCAGCGTGAACGCCAATCCGGAACTGCAGAAGTGCGATGCCCCGCTGGGCACGCTGGCCGTGGACGACGGCCGCGGCAAGGAGTGGTATGCCAGCTTCGGCGCCACCACCAAGATCACCACCATCGAGCCGCTGATCCGCTTGGCTGTGCAGCAGTCCAACTGCTTCGTGATCACCTCGGTGGGCAACAACCGCACCGAGAGCAAGATCTCCTCCATCACCGACAAGCAGCGCAACTCCGGCGAGTTCCGCGCCGGTTCGCGCCAGGAAAAGGGCCAGCGCGTGGCGGCCGACTACTACATGGAGCCCTCCATCGTGATCGACAACGACGCCACCGGCCAGATGGCTGCCGGCGTGGGCGGCCTGTTCGGCAGCGTGGGTGCGCTGGTCGGCGGCGCCATGCAGAGCAAGGTGTCGGTGGTGACGCTGAGCATGTTCGACATCCGCTCGGGCGTGCAGATCTCGATCTCCGAAGGCAATGCCACCGCCACCAACTTCGGTGCGGCCGTGGGTGCCCTGGGCGGTGCAGTCGGCGGCGGCATGGCCGGCTTCTCGCGCACCCCCGAAGGCAAGGCCACCGTGGCAGCCTTCATGGACGCCTACAACAACATGGTGATCTCGCTGCGCAACTACAAGGCGCAGGAAGTCAAGGGCGGCCTGGGCCGCGGCGGCCAGCTCAAGGTCGGCAAGTAAGCTGCCCTGCCCCCAACAAAAAAGCCTCTTCACAGAGGCTTTTTTTCATGGCGGCGGGGGGGCTTCAATCGCTGGCGCGCAGCCGGTCGATCAGGCCATTGAGTTCGTCCAGCGAGCCGAAATGGATGGCCAGCTCGCCCATGTCCTCCATGCGGCCATGGCGCTTGACGCGCTTCTTCACCCGCACCTCGACGGCCGCGGCCAGCAGGTCGGACAGCTCCTCCTCCACCTGGCGGATGTCGCGGGACTTTTCCTTGCGCGGCTTCTTCTGCGGTGCGAGGTTGAATTCGGCGGCCAGCTTCTTGGCCAGGTTCTCGGCCTCGCGCACCGACATCTTGCGGGCCGCGATCTGGTTGGCCGCGGTGATCTGCGTGGCCTTGTCCAGCGTCAGCAGCGCGCGCGCATGGCCCATGTCCACGTCGCCGGCCATCAGCATGGTCTGCACCGGCTCAGCCAGCTGCAGCAGGCGCAGCAGGTTGGAGGCCGCCGAGCGCGAACGCCCCACGGCATGCGCGGCCTGCTCGTGCGTCAGGCCGAACTCCTTGACCAGGCGCTGCAGGCCCTGGGCCTCTTCGAGCGGGTTCAGGTCCTCGCGCTGGATGTTCTCGATCAGCGCCATCGCGGCGGCGGATTCGTCGGGCACCTCGCGCACCAGCACCGGCACCTGGTCCAGGCCGGCCAGCCGCGCCGCACGGAAGCGCCGCTCGCCGGCGATGATCTCGTACTTGCCGGCATCGGCGCCGTCCTGGAGCTTGCGCACCAGGATGGGCTGCATGATGCCCTGGCCCTTGATGCTCTCGGCCAGCTCGTACAGCGCGCCCTCGTCCATGCGCGTGCGCGGCTGGTAGATGCCGGGCACCATGTCGCTTAGCGCGAGCTGGTGCGGCACCAGGGCCTCGTCGACCGGCGCGGCGGCGGGAGCGGCCTCCACCTTGGGGCCGAGCAGTACTTCCAATCCGCGACCGAGGCCTTTGGGTTTCTTGGTTGCCATCGTCAATCCACTTTCGTCAGTTCTGCCAGCAAGGCCTGGCCGGCGGGCCAGTCGCCCAGGCCCGATTCTGCATTGATATGCCCGCGTGCGCCCAGGTCCACCCAGCGCGAGCCCCAGGCGTCCGCCAGGGCCCTGGCGCGCCCTGCGCTGCAATAGGGGTCGTCCTGGCTGCCCACCAGGATGGAGGGGAAAGGCAGCCGCTGCATGGCGATGGGTGCCCAGCCGGTGATCTGGGCGGCCAGATCGGGCCGCTCGACGTCGCCAGGGGCCACCAGCAGGGCCCCCTGCACCCGGCCCACGTGGTGCGAATGCCGGGCCCACCAGGCCGTCAGAATGCAGCCCAGGCTGTGGGCCACCAGCACCAGCGGGCCGGTGCTGTCCACCACCACCTCGTCGAGCCGCGCGCACCAGTCGCCGCGCTTGGGGTGCATCCAGTCATGCTGCTCCACCCGCTGGTAGCCATGCTGCGCCTCCCACAGGCTTTGCCAATGCCCCGGCCCGCTGCTTTGCCAGCCGGGCAGGATCTTGATGGAGGTGGCAGGAATACTCATTTTTCAATAGCTGCTAGCGCAGGTGGTACAAGCCCTGGAGGTCAATTTCATTCAAACTTCATCTTCTTGACCCGGCGCACCATCTCCTTGGCGAAGTCGGTGAAGGCCTGGCTGCCCTTGGCCGCCGGATCGAAGATCACGCCCGGCAGGCCGTAGCTGGGCGCCTCGGCCAGGCGCACGTTGCGCGGGATCACGGTGTCGAACACCTTGTCGCCGAAATGGTCCTTGAGCTGGTCGCTGACCTGCTGCTGCAGCGTGATGCGCGGATCGAACATCACGCGCAGCAGGCCGATGATCTGCAGGTCCTTGTTGAGGTTGGCGTGCACCTGCTTGATGGTGTTGACCAGGTCGGTCAGCCCCTCGAGCGCGAAGTATTCGCACTGCATGGGCACGATCACTCCATGGGCCGAGCACAGGCCATTGAGCGTGAGCATGGACAGGCTGGGCGGGCAGTCGATGAGCACGAAGTCGAAGTCCTCCTTCGCCTGCTCCAGCGCCGCGCGCAACCGCTTCTCGCGGCGCTCCAGCTCGACCAGCTCCACCTCGGCGCCCGACAGCTCTCGGTTGGCGCCCAGCACCCAGTACTTGCACTTGTCGGAAAACACGGCCGCATCGCGGATATGGGCCGACTCCAGCAGCACGTCGTAGACCGTGGTGGTCAGCGCCCGCTTGTCCACCCCGGAACCCATGGTGGCATTGCCTTGAGGATCGAGGTCCACCAGCAGCACGCGCTGCTTGACCCGGGCCAGGCCCGCGGCCAGATTGACGGCCGTCGTGGTCTTGCCCACCCCGCCCTTTTGATTGGCTATGCAGAAGATTTTTGCCATGGATTTTCCATTTGCTTGGCAGTGACAGGCACTGCGGTTCTATTCGCTGATCGCTCGCGGCCGCATCCAGACGATGCAGCGCTCGGCATCCAGGCCCGGCACAGCCAGCGGCTCGACCCGCTCAACCACGACATCCGGCGCCAGCAGCGCGATCTCGTCGCTGGGCAACTTGCCCTTCATCGCCAGCCACCAGGCGCCGTCCTTCAGGGTCTGGCGTGACCAGGCGGTGAAGTCCTGCAGCGCGGCAAATGCGCGGCAGCTTACCACGTCATAGCGCTGCGCGAGCCGCTCCACCCGCGATTGGATGCCATGCAGGTTCTTCAGCCGCAGGCTGGCCGCCACCTGCTGGATGAAGGCGGCCTTCTTGCCCACCGTATCCACGCAGCTCACGTCCAGCTGCGGCAGGCAGATGGCAAAGACCACCCCAGGCAAGCCACCGCCGCTGCCCACATCCAGCAGGCGCGGCTCCGCCACATCCAGGCCCTGCAGGTGGCGCTGCAGCGGCCCCACGGCCGCGAGGCTGTCCAGCAGATGGTGCGTCAGCATCTCCTGCGGGTCGCGCACCGCCGTGAGGTTGTATACGCGGTTCCATTTCTGCAGCAGATCCATGAACGCGATGAGTTGCTCCAGCTGGGAATCCTCCAACTGCAGCGCCAGTTGCGCAGCCCCCTGGCGCAACGATGATTCAAGCGATACGGTCATGCCAGCACTGTAGCGTCAGACAGCGGCGCAAAGCCCTTGAAGCCGCCTTTTTTCAGATGCACCAGCAGTAAAGAGATCGCCGCCGGTGTAACACCGGAGATGCGGGACGCCTGGCCCAGTGTCTCTGGCCGGTGCTTCTGCAGCGTCTGGCGCACCTCGAACGACAAGGCGGTCACCTGCATGTAATCCAGCTCGGGCGGCAGGCGCAGGTTCTCGAAGTGGGCAGCACGCTCCACCTCGTCCTTCTGCTTGTCGATGTAGCCAGAATACTTGGCGGCAATCTCCACCTGCTCCAGCACGGCAGGGCCGATATCACCCAGTGTTTCACGTGAAACCTCGGCAGACACATACTTGCCGCCATCCATGCCCATCAGCGATTCGTAGCTCACATTTGGGCGGCGCAGCAGATCGAACAGGTTGTACTCGCGCTCGATGGCCTTGCCGAGCACGCGCTCGGCTTCCGCAGCCTCGAGAATGCGCGGATTGACCCAGGTGGACTTGAGGCGCTCTGTTTCACGTGAAACAGCGTCACGCTTGCGGCTGAATGCCTCCCAACGCGCATCGTCGATCAAGCCCATGCTCCGGCCTACCTCGGTCAAGCGCATATCGGCATTGTCCTCGCGCAGCTGCAGGCGGAACTCGGCCCGGCTCGTGAACATGCGGTAGGGCTCGGTCACGCCCTTGGTGATCAGGTCGTCCACCAGCACGCCCAGGTAGGCCTCGTCGCGGCGCGGTGTCCAGGCGGCTTCGCCGCGGCACTGCAGCGCGGCATTGATGCCGGCGAACAAGCCCTGCGCAGCAGCCTCCTCGTAGCCCGTGGTGCCATTGATCTGGCCGGCAAAGTACAGGCCCTGGATCTGCCGCGTCTCGAAACTGCTCTTCAGCGAACGGGGATCGAAGTAGTCGTACTCGATGGCGTAGCCCGGTCGCAGGATGTGCGCGTTCTCCAGCCCCTTCATCGAGCGTACCAACTCGTACTGAATATCGAACGGCAGGCTGGTCGAGATACCGTTGGGATAGTACTCGTTAGTTGTCAGGCCCTCGGGCTCCAGGAAGATCTGGTGGCTTTCCTTGTCGGCGAAGCGGTTGATCTTGTCCTCGACGCTGGGACAGTAGCGCGGGCCCACACCTTCGATCTTGCCGGTGAACATGGGGCTGCGGTCGAACCCGGAGCGGATGATCTCGTGCGTGCGCTCGTTGGTATGCGTGATCCAGCAGGGCACCTGGCGCGGGTGCATGTCAGCATGGCCCATGAAGCTGAATACCGGCAGAATGCCCTCATTCACGCCACCAGGCATGCCGTCGCCCGGCTGCTCCTCGCATTGGCTGAAATCGATGCTGCGACCATCGATGCGCGGCGGCGTGCCGGTCTTGAGGCGTCCCTGCGGCAGCTGCAGCTCCTTCAGGCGCGCCGACAGGCTCACGGCCGGCGGATCGCCGGCGCGGCCGGCCGCATAGTTGTTCAGACCGACATGGATCTTGCCGTCGAGGAAGGTGCCGGCCGTCAGTACCACGGTGCGCGAACGGAATCGGATTCCCACCTGGGTGACAGCACCCACCACACGATCACCCTCCACCATCAGGTCATCAACCGCCTGTTGGAACAGCCACAGATTGGGCTGGTTCTCCAGCATGTCGCGGATAGCAGCCTTGTAGAGGATGCGATCCGCCTGCGCACGCGTGGCACGCACGGCAGGGCCCTTGGAGCTGTTGAGGATGCGGAACTGGATGCCGCCGTGGTCGGTGGCCAGGGCCATGGCTCCGCCCAGCGCATCCACTTCCTTGACCAAGTGCCCCTTGCCGATGCCGCCAATGCTGGGGTTGCAACTCATCTGCCCCAGGGTCTCAATATTGTGGGTGAGCAGCAGGGTCTTGCTGCCCATCCGGGCCGCTGCCAGCGCAGCTTCGGTGCCGGCATGGCCGCCGCCGACGACGATCACGTCGAATTCTTGTGGATAGGTATAGGGTGTATGGCTCATAGGGCCTCGTTCGGGGCTCAGTCCGCGTCTGCCGCGGGACTCACAACGCAAATATTCTCGAGCCCTACAGAGAAATTGCCATGACATGCAGGCAGTCGGCCGCAGCAGCCAGCCCGGAATCCTGCCAAATAGGGCCTATTTTAATTGTTTAAGGGTTTTCTCGTGGCTACCGGAGTTTTCTCGCACCTGTTTCACGTGAAACACTTTCAAAGCAACCTCTATTCATCCCTTCAGCAAGGTGCATCAAGAAAGGCTAGGATGAATATTCCAACTTTTCGGAATGCATCCATGAAACTGTACTTCTCGCCTGGTGCCTGCTCTCTTTCTCCGCATATCGCGCTTGCCGAGGCTGGCCTGCCCTATACGCTGGAACTGGCCAGCACCAAGACCCACCAGCTCAAGGATGGCACGGATTTCTACACCATCAACCCGCTAGGCTACGTGCCGGTACTGGAACTGGACAACGGCGATCGCCTGCGCGAAGGCCCAGCCATCGTTCAGTACATCGCCGACCAGGCCCCGGCCTCGAAGCTGGCTCCCGCCAATGGCACCTTCGAACGCTACAAGCTGCAGGAGTGGCTGACCTTCATCGGCACCGAGATCCACAAGTCCTTCGGGCCTATGTTCAAACCAGGCACGTCCGACGAAGCCAAGGCACAGGCCAAGGCGCAGATCCTCAAGCGCCTGGGTTTCGTTGAACAACAACTGCAAGGCAAGCAGTTCCTGATGGGCGACCAATTCACCGTGGCGGATGGCTACCTCTTCACCGTCTGCAACTGGACCCGCGTCGTCGGTATCGATATTTCCGCGTTGCCCAACCTGAACCAGTACCTGGAGCGCATCGCCGCCCGTCCCGCTGTGCAAAAGGCGATAGCAGAAGAGAAATAATCGCTACCTCTATCCAAGCCGCTGTTTCACGTGAAACAGCGGCTTTTTCTATGGTTCGATGGAAGGTGTTGACATTGACATCATGTCAACATCCACCATATGCGCATCATCACAACCATCTGCTGACAAGGAATTTCCATGCAATACACCCTGAATGTCCAAGGCATGACCTGCGGCCATTGCGAGCGCGCCGTCACCCAAGCCGTGCAACAGCTCGACGCAGCCGCCCAGGTGCGTATCGACCGTGCACAAGGCCAGGTAACCGTGGAGTCCACCCAGCCGCCAGAGAAGGTTGCCGCGGCCATTGCAGCCGAAGGCTACCAGGTCATCGGCTGATGCCGGCCATGACGCAGAGCACCCAACACCAGAAGAAGGCGGTGTCCGCGCCGGTGCGCTGGCCGGTATCGATCAGCCGCGCAGCGGCCCTAGCCGGCATCTCGGCACGCATGGCCCGGCACTACGAGTCGCTGGACATGCTGCCGGTGGTGCACCGCTCGGACAACGGCTACCGCATGTACACCGAGGCCGATGTGCATACGCTGCAGTTCATTCGCCGCAGCCGGGATCTGGGTTTTTCCATCGAGGAGATCCAGCAGCTGCTCAGCCTCTGGAACGACCGGCAGCGCAGCAGTGCCTCGGTCAAGGAAATTGCCCAGCAACATATCCAGAACCTGAGCGAGCGCATCGCCGCTATGCAGGCCATGCAGCGCACGCTGAAACAGCTGGTGTATGCCTGCCATGGCGATGGCCGGCCCGATTGCCCGATCCTGGACGATCTGGCTTCGCCGTCAGAACGGCATTGACGCCGGGTCGGCGTCCGCCGGCGCTTCGCGGGGCCCGGTGATGGTGCCGCGGCCAGCGGCCGGGCGAGGCAGAGGCGCAGCCTGCGGGGCTTGTGCAATGAGCGCCTGCGCGGGTGCCGGCACGCCCAGTTCCGTGCGGCCCTCGCCGCCCAGCGCCTCCAGCAGGTCCGGAATCAGCCGGCTGAATTCCGCGGTGGCAATGGCCACATCGGCATCGAAGCCCACGTCGTCCCCCGACTGGGATTGCCCTTCCAGCACCACATCGAGCAGCGCCACCTTCTTCAGCTGCAGCCCCTCGGTCAGCACCAGCGATACCCGGTCATCCCAGGTGATCGCCAGCTTGGTCGGCATCTTGCCAGCATCGATATGGGCGCGGATCTCATCAATATCTAGAGGATGGCGCGCATAGCGCACCACGGCCTTGGCCTCGTCGGCGCTCTTGAGTTCGCATTCGCGGTCGATCGAAAAGCCGGCGGGAGCCTCCTGGCTATGCAGCCAATGCGCCATCGCCGCCTGCGGCGATGTCTGCGTATCGAGCAAGGCCACCGAAAAGCCCGGCGACGCCTCGACCAGCGCGGTCACCACCTCATCGGAACGGGACTGGCTTCCGGTATCGAGCACCAGCAGCCGCGCCTGCGGATCGATCCAGACCCACATGCCGCCCTGCTTGGTAAAGGCCATGGGCAGCAGGTCGAGCTTGATCTCGTCCTTCAGGTCCTGCGCTTCCTTCTTGCCCGGCTTGCGGCCTTCGGCCTTTTCGATGTGCGCCACCCGTTCCTTGAGCTTGCGTGCCAGCACCGAGGCCGGCAGCATCTTGCTTTCGGTCACGAAGCGCATCATCCATTGGCCGCTCACCACTTCCACCATCGCACCATGGGCTTCGCCGCGCGGCGGCACCCAACCGGAAGACTGCTCCTGCGTCGCGCCGCATTCCTCGAACACCTGTTTGGCCAGCGCCGCCTCCAGCGCCTCCCAGTCGGGCTGCCAGGCTTCGGCGATGCGGTAGATGATCATGTTCTTGAACATGTAGGAAATTCCTCTGCACTATTTGATTGCCGTGTATTGTGCCCGCATGCCTGCGGCGGCCGGGCTGGCGGGTGATCCAAAAATGTTGCCAACTCTTTACACACCCATACCAAGACGGTATCCCTCACTTACATGCGCTGCGCACACTGCTATGCACGCTATCAAGAAAGGAGCCCTCATGACGCTTTTGCAACGCAACACCATTGCCTCCGCCATCTTCGCCGTCATGGCCTTGCCGGCCCTGGCGCAGACCGCGCCTGAGAGCAGTCCCGGTGCAGCGCCATCCGCATCCGCCACGGCGGCAGACGCCAGCATGCAGCACCGCCGGCACCATGGCTCGAAGGAAGAGCGGCAGGCCCGCATGGAGCAGCACTGGCAGAGCCTGAAATCGGCGCTGAAGATTTCCGGCAGCCAGGAAGCTTCCTGGACCAGCTATGTCTCGGCCATGAAGCCTCAGCAGCGTACCGCACCGCCCATGGACCGCAAGGCGTTTGCCGCCATGACCACGCCGGAGCGCATCGATGCCATGCAGGCCATGCGCAGCCAGCACCAGGCCGATGCCGAACGCCGCGGCCAGGCCACCAAGGCCTTCTACGCCACGCTGACGCCTGAACAGCAGAAAACCTTCGATGCACAAAGCCTGAAGATGTTCGGCCGGCACCATGGCGGCCACCACGGCCCGCATGACAAGCCAAGTGCATCCTGATAAGGTCCTTTATTTTCTTGGGAAGATTGCTACATAAAATATAGCAAATGCCGCCCACAGGCCCTGCTGGATTCACAGCCCCCGCGCACATGGTTTCCATGTGCGTTTTTTATGGGGCGAAAAGCGCCGCGCAAGCTCCAGAAGTATGATAGGTGCAACCTAACTTACAACACCGGCCATGTTTCCACGCCCTCTACTTCCCATTGCAGCGGCTCTCGGTGCGGCAGGCTTCCTGGGCTCGGCCCAGGCCCAGTTCCTTGATTCCCGCCAGGCGCCCACACTCTATCTGCAGGCGGGCGCCGCCAAAGAAAGTGCCCGTTCCCTCACGGTGGGTTCCACGGTGCCGATGGCCTGGTACTCCCGCTGGGGCAGCCACCTGATCACGGCCCACTGGGACATGAGCCTGGCGGTGTGGAATTCGCACCTGCTCGACGATTCCCGCAAGAACATCGTGGTGCTGGGTCTGGCGCCCACGCTGCGCCTGCACAGCGGGAGCAGTTTTCCCTGGTTTGTGGAGGCCGGCATTGGCGGTTTCCTGTCCAACCGTGTCTACCACAGCCGGGACAAGGACTTTTCCACAGCCTTCAACTTCGGCACCCACCTTGGCGCGGGCTTTTTCTCGGGCCCTCGGCGTGAAAACGAGTGGTCGGTCCGACTGGAGCACTTCTCGAATGCCGGCATCAAGTCCCCCAATCCTGGGGAAAACTTCGTCCAGCTGCGCTACGCACGCCATTTCTAGCGCTACAACGCGCTGCACGGGCGTCTAGCGACGCTTATACACAGCAGGCAGTACCCAACCCCCAGCCGCCATGGTTCACGCCATGGTGGCTTTTTTGTCGTTATTTTCATATTGCGAAATTTATTGGTTTTTTCGGCCTGGGCATGGAGTGCCGTTCTGGAACCAGCCGCCGGGTTTCGCGTGGCTTCACGTCGGCCAGGGGATCGAGAACAGTCGCAGGCGGAAAACTATGCACAGAGCCCGTGTGGGACCTTGCCAAAGACGGCTGCTCTGCGGATTCGTTGACCAAGAAAATCCAAAATTTTTCACAATACGAAATTTTCTCTGCGTTTTGGTCTTCTCCTGGTTTCTCTTGTATTTCTTTTAATAGATTAGTAGATAGTAGTAGAGGACGCTGCCTTTTGTGGATAAGTCAAAATTCTCCAGAAAAATCAAATATGTGGATAACTTCCAACCCTGTTCCTGCGGGCAGGGACAGTTTGTACCTGATTTGTGGATAATTTTGGGATGAAGGCCTGATTTGTGGATAACCTGGGTTTGTCATGCAAGATATCCACAGATCTGTCCATGGAGCAGCGTTGCGCGGCTTTTGTTTTCATTATGTGAAAAGGAGGGCGATTTGGCGTTGGCCTGGAGATGCCTTCGGGCGGCGGGCTGTGTAGACTGTCGAGCCAGCTGCCTGGCGTGGTCCTCTGAGGCCCGCCGGCGTCGAACCACGGTTGAGGGAGCACAGGGCATGTATTCGAACAAGTCGGATCTGGGGGGGCTGATCCAGGCCGTCCACCGCTGCCAGGAGGAAGAGGGCATGAGCAACCCCTTGACGCTTGCGCAATGGGAGCTGCTCTCGCCCTACCTGTCTCCCACGGTGCTGGCGGCGTCGCAGGTGCTGTTTCCCCAGGGCAGCCAGGAGCGCACGCTGTTCTTCATAGAGAGCGGGACCTTGAGCGTGCATTTCGAGGATGAGCAGTCACGCATCCGCCTGGCCATCGTCGGGCCGGGCTCGGTGGTGGGCGAAGGCGCCTTCTTTTCGCACCGGCCGCGCAATGCGACGGTGCAGGCCATGTCAGCCTGCCGGCTCTGGGGGCTGCCGGCGATCCGTTTCAGCGAGCTGAGCAACCGCCAGCCGTCGCTGGCGCTGGCCGTGACCATGGCCGTGGGCTCGGTGCTGGCCAAGCGCGTGGGCGATCGCAAGCGCCGCATTGCGGCCACCTGATGGGATCAGTGGCCGGCGAAGTCGACCAGGGTGAAGAGCGGCAGCCCGGCATCGCGCAAGCGCTGCGAGCCACCCAGCTCGGGCAGGTCGACGATGGCGGCGCCCTCCGTCACCTGGGCGCCCAGCTTTTCCAGTAGCTTCTTGCCAGCCATCATCGTGCCGCCGGTGGCGATCAGGTCGTCGACCAGCAAGACGCGGTCGCCGGGCTGCACCGCGTCGGCATGCAGCTCCACCGTGGCGCTGCCATATTCCAGCTCGTAGGTTTCCTCCACCGTGGTGAAGGGCAGCTTGCCTTTCTTGCGGATCGGCACGAAGCCCACCTTGAGCTGGTAGGCGATGACCGAGCCCAGGATGAAGCCCCGGGCATCCAGGCCGGCCACGACGTCCGGGCGGCGGTCGCGGTCCATGTAGCGGTGCACGAAGGCATCGATCAGCACGTGGAACACGCGCGGGTTCTGCAGCAGCGGCGTGATATCGCGGAACTGCACGCCCGGGGCGGGCCAGTCCGGCACGGTGCGGATATGGTGGCGGAGGTATTCCGTGACGTCGGGTGCTTGCATGGGCCGTGGTGCAGGATGCAAAGCGTCCATGATAGTCAACGGCATGAATTTCATGGAAAAATGGCATCCAGCCCAATAACGACAAGCGCAAACAGCTATTGTTTTGGTAGTAATAGCCTGCGGATCGGCATGCCGCCGGTGCTTCGATAAAATCCCCGCATGACTGCTTCCCCCCCCTTGCCGCTGCGTATCGACCCCACGCAGATACTCGCCCTGGCCCAGGCCACCTTCGCCATCGAGGCGCAGGCCATCAGCGCCATGGCGGCCCGGCTGGACGAGCGCTTCGTGCAGGTGGTGCAGCTGGTGCTAGGCACCCGCGGCCGCGTGGTGGTGATGGGCATGGGCAAAAGCGGCCACGTGGGCCGCAAGATCGCGGCCACGCTGGCGTCCACCGGCACGCCGGCCTTCTTCGTGCACCCGGGCGAGGCCAGCCATGGCGACCTGGGCATGGTTACCGGGCAGGACGTGGTGCTGGCCATCTCCAACAGCGGCGAGAGCGGCGAGATCACCGTGCTGCTGCCGGTGCTCAAGCGCCTGGGCGTGCCGCTGGTGGCGATGACCGGCGGCCCCGAGTCGTCGCTCGCGCGCCACGCCGACTGGGTGCTCGACACCCGCGTGGACAAGGAAGCCTGCCCGCTGAACCTCGCCCCCACGGCCAGCACCACGGCCCAGCTGGCCATGGGCGACGCGCTGGCGGTGGCCCTGCTCGAGGCGAGGGGCTTTCGCGCCGAGGATTTCGCGCGCTCGCACCCCGGCGGCGCGCTGGGGCGCCGCCTGCTGACCCATGTGGCCGACGTGATGCGCTCGGGCGACGAATTGCCCCTGGTGCGGTCCGATACCGGCTTCAGCGACCTGATGCGCGAGATGAGCGCCAAGGGCCTGGGCGCGGCCGCCATTGTCGATGGCGACGGCGTGCTGCTCGGCGTGTTCACCGACGGCGACCTGCGCCGCCGCATCGAGGCCGGGGCCGACCTGCGCCAGGCCACGGCCGGGCAGGTCATGCATGCCAGCCCGCGCCGCATCGCGCCCGATGCGCTGGCGGCCGATGCGGCTGCCATGATGGAGCAGCACCGCATCACCAGCGTGCTCGTCACCGACGACGCGGGCCGCCTGGTGGGCGTGGTGCATATCGGCGACCTGATGCGAGCCAAGGTGATCTGATGACGATGGCAACCCTTCCCCTGCTGACCCCTCACCTGCAATGGCCGCCCGAGCTGCTGCTGCGCGCCCACGGCGTGAAAGTGGCGTTTTTCGATGTGGACGGCGTGCTCACCGACGGCGGCCTGTACATCAGCGAAACGGGCGAGACCGTCAAGCGCTTCAACACGCTGGACGGCCACGGCATCAAGCTGCTGCGCGAGGCGGGCATCACCCCGGCGGTGATCACCGGCCGCGATTCGCGCGCGCTGCGCCACCGGCTGGGTGCGCTCGGCGTGGAGCATGTGCGCTACGGCACTGAGGACAAGCTGCCCGCCGCGCAGGAGATCCTGACCACGCTGGGCCTGGACTGGACCCAGGCGGCCGCCATCGGCGACGACTGGCCCGACCTGCCCGTGCTGCGTCGCTGCCAGTTGGCGGCCGCACCGCTGGGCGCCCATGCCGAGGTGCGCGCCATCGCTCACTTCGTGACCACGCTGCCCGGCGGCGCGGGCGCGGCGCGCGAGTTCTGCGACCTGCTGCTGGGCGCGTCGGGTGCCTACGCGCACCTGCTGGAGCGGTACGCGCGATGAAGCTCCCTGTCCGCAGCCTCAGCGCGCGCCGGGTGTGGGACCTCGCGTCCATCTACCTGCCGGTCATCCTGATGGGGGTGCTGGCGCTGGGTACCTGGTGGCTGGTGCGCAATGCGCCGCGTCCGAGCGTGCCCGTGCAGGAAACCAGGCCAGGCCATGAGGTCGACTACTACATGAAGGACTTCTCGGTGAAGAACTTCGACGCCGGCGGCCGGCTGAGCAGCGAGATCCGCGGCGTTCACGCGCAGCATTTCATGGACACCGAGACGCTGGAGATCGACCAGGCGCACATGCGTTCCATCCGGCCCGACGGCGCCATCACCGTGGGCACCGCGAAACGGGCCGTCACCAACGCCGATGGCTCCGAGGTGCAGCTCTTCGGCAATGCGCGCGTGGTGCGCCAGCCGGGCAAGGGCGGAACCAGCCAGGCCACGATGGAGTTCCGCGGCGAATTCCTGCACGCCTGGGTCAACGAGGAACGGGTCAGCTCCAACCAGCCGGTGGAGCTGCTGCGCGGCAAGGACCGCTTCACGGCCGACACCATGACCTACAACAACATCACCCAGGTGGCCGAGCTCAAGGGCCGCGTGCGCGGCGTGCTCGTGCCCGCCAAATAGGGCACGCCATGCACACGCCACCAGCCCCGCTGGCCTTCATCACCGGGGCGTCCAGCGGCATAGGCCAGGCGCTGGCGCTGCGCTACCACCGCGCGGGCTGGCGGCTGGCGCTGGTGGCGCGGCGGGTGGATATGGTCAAATCATGGGCTAGCGCCCAATCCATGAGCGCTGATAGCTACCAAATCTATAGTGCCGATGTGGCCGATGCCGCGCAGATCATCGCCGCCAGCGAGCAATGCCTGGCGCAGATGGGCCTGCCCGACGTGGTGATCGCCAATGCCGGCATCAGCCACGGCATAGACACGGCCGAGCGCGAAGACCTGGACGTGATGGCGCAGACCTATGCGACCAACGTGCTGGGCATGGCGGCCACGTTCCACGCCTTCATCCGGCCCATGCAGGCGCGCGGCACGGGGCGGCTGGTGGGCATTGCCAGCGTCGCCGGCGTCCGGGGCCTGCCGGGGCATGGCGCGTACTGTTCCAGCAAGGCGGCGGCCATCAGCTACTGCGAAAGCCTGCGCGTGGAGCTGCGCGCCTCGGGCGTGCGCGTGGTCACCATCAGCCCGGGTTTCGTCGACACGCCGCTGACCCGCGGCAACCGCTACGGCATGCCCTTCCTGATGCCGGCCGAGGCCTTTGCCGACCGGGCATTCGCCGCCATCGAGGCCGGCGCCCGGCATCGCGTCATCCCCTGGCAGATGGGGGTGGTGGCCAGGCTCATGCGCCTGCTGCCGGATGCGCTGTACGACCGCATCGTCGCCAACCGGCCGCGCAAGCACCGGCACAACGAAACCCGGTCCTGACATGCAAAAAGCCCCACGAAGGGGCTTTTTGGCGTGATACACAAGCCTCGCCGCAAGGGGCAAGGTCTAGGGTGCATCAATAGTCGTCGTTGTTGTTGTCGTAGCCGCCGCCCTGGCTGCCGCCACGGCCACGCGAACCATGGCCGTAGGGGCTGCGGAAGCCGCTGTCGCGGTCGCTGCCGCCACCACGGTTGTAGCCACCGCCGTCGCGGCCACCACCACCGCCGCCACCGCCGTAGCCGCCACGGTCGCCGCCGTAACCACCACCGCCGCCGCCGTAGCCGCCGCCACCACCGAAGCCACCGCCACGGGGGCCGCCGAAGCCGCCGCCACCACCGCGCGGGCCGCCGAAGCCGCCACCGCCGGTGCGGGGAGGACGGGCTTCCATCGGACGGGCCTCGTTCACCACCAGGTTGCGGCCGCCCAGGGGCTGGCCGTTCAAGCCATTGATCGCGGCCTGGGCTTCGTCATCGCTGCCCATTTCCACGAAACCGAAGCCCTTGGAGCGGCCGGTGTCGCGCTCCATCATGACTTTGGCACTGGTCACAGCGCCAAATTGACCAAAGGCCTGTTCCAGATCATTGTCACGTACAGAGTACGGCAAGTTTCCAACGTAAAGCTTGTTGCCCATCCAGGGACTCCTGATAACACTGAAAAACGCGATGGAGTCCCGAGCGATGCGACATCTGGCGTGGGGGTTTTGTCCACATGATGTGCGCCTAAACGAAACTAACGATTCACCGCTAATACCATGGAGATGGCTCTCCATCCGCCATTCTCTGGCATATAAAAGCCCTATGTACAAGCGTTTTTCTCCTTGTTGCAAGAAAACCGCAAAAAAAACCGTGAAAAACCATCAGAGAGCCTGGCTCTCTAGGGAAAACGCGTAATTGAAACCCCGAGGTGGGCAGGGTTGGAGCCCAAGGGCATGCCTGGATCGCCGGCCGCTTGCGCTTAAAATGGCGCCCGTCTTTGGGGAGTAGCCTGCCCGCCGCGCAATGCGCCGGGAAGCATGTGTCAACAGACTTGGGAGCCGCCTGGCGGAACCCATGGCACATGCGATGTCAGCCGACATTGGGCGAGACCATTGGCCGCACACCGATCCCATGCCGGAGTCGGGGTGGGGCCGATGCTGTCTTGGTCCTATCCGGCTACAACGATTGATCCCTCCCCACCATGGAAGCTTTCTTCATCTCCACCGCCGTCGTCGCCCTGGCCGAAATGGGCGACAAGACGCAGCTGCTGTCGCTCGTGCTGGCGGCCAAGTTCCGCAAACCCTGGCCCATCGTGCTGGGCATCTTCGTCGCCACGCTGGTGAACCATGCGCTGGCCGGTGCCGTCGGGGCCTGGGTGACCACGGTGCTGGGCCCCGATGTGCTGCGCTGGATCCTGGGCATCTCCTTCCTCGCGATGGCCGTCTGGATGCTGATCCCCGACAAGCTGGACGACGACGAGAGCTCCGGGCCCGGCCGCTTCGGCGTGTTCGGCACCACGGTGCTGTTGTTCTTCCTGGCCGAGATGGGCGACAAGACGCAGATCGCCACGGTGATGCTGGCGGCCAAGTACTCGGCCTACTACTGGGTGGTGGCCGGCACCACGCTGGGCATGATGCTGGCCAACGCGCCGGTGGTGTGGCTGGGCGACAAGATCACCCGCCGCCTGCCGCTGACGCTGATCCACCGCGTCTGCGCCGCGATCTTCGCAGTGCTGGGCGTGCTGGCGCTGGTGGCCGGCTAAGCCGCAGCCCCGCGGCATCCGGCCGCCAGCCATGCCGGATTGCTATACCTGCTAGTGAGCGCCAAAGATTGGCGCCAGCCGCTGCCATGCCCACAATGCCATACATCACAGGAGGCATAGCGCATGGGCACGGCTCTCACCGCCCTCAAGGGCATCTCATCGATGGCGACCCGCCAGCTGCTGGCCGAGCTGGCGGCCGCCTGGCAGGCGCGCGGCGGCGAACCCGTGGCCATCGAGTCGGTGGGCGGCGTGGATGCCGCCCGGCGCGTGCAGGCCGCAGGCGAGGCCTTCGACCTGGTCTTCCTCGCATCCGATGCCATCGCCAAACTGGAAGCCAGCGGCCGCGTGCTGGCGGGCAGCCGGATGGACCTGGCGCTGTCCAGCACCGCGGTGGCGGTGCCCGCGGGCGCGGTCCAGCCTGACATAGCCTCCGAAGCGGCGCTGCGCGCCGCGGTGCTGGCCGCGCCCAGCATCGGCTACTCCACCGGCCCCAGCGGCGTGGCGCTGCAGCAGCGGTTCGAGCGCTGGGGCATCGCCGACGCGCTGAAGCCGCGTACCGTGCAGGCGCGCCCCGGCGTGCCGGTGGGCTCGCTGGTCGCCAGCGGCGAGGTGGCGCTGGGCTTCCAGCAGCTGAGCGAACTGATCCACGTGCCCGGCATTGCCATCGTCGGCGCGCTGCCGGCGGCCATCGCCATCGACACCATTTTCTCGGCCGGCGTGGTGGCCGGCTCGCCCCATGCCGACGCTGCGCGGCGCCTGCTGGCCTTCATGGCCTCGCCCGAGGCGGCCGAGGCCAAGCGCCGCCAGGGCATGGCGCCCCTGCCTGCCTGACCGTTTTCCCCATCCCCAGGAGACACCCCATGATCATCGACGTACACGGCCACTACACCACCGCGCCCGCGGCCCTGGGCGCCTGGCGCGACCTGCAGGTCGCCGGGCTCAAGGACCCGGCCAAGGCACCCCAGGCGTCCCAGCTCAAGATCAGCGACGACGAGATCCGCGAGACCATCGAGAGCAACCAGCTCAAGTTGATGAAGGAACGCGGCTCCGACCTGACGATCTTCAGCCCGCGCGCCTCGTTCATGGCCCACCACATCGGCGGCTTCCAGACCTCGGCCACCTGGGCGGCGATCTGCAACGAGCTGTGCTACCGCGTGAGCCAGCTGTTCCCCGACCACTTCATTCCCGCCGCGATGCTGCCGCAGTCGCCGGGCGTCGATCCCAAGACCTGCATCCCCGAGCTCGTGAAGTGCGTGGAGCAGTACGGCAACGTGGGCATCAACCTCAACCCCGATCCCTCGGGCGGCCACTGGACCTCGCCGCCGCTGTCCGACAAGAGCTGGTACCCGATCTACGAGAAGATGGTGGAGTACGACATCCCCGCGATGGTCCACGTCTCCACCAGCTGCAATGCCTGCTTCCACACCACGGGCAGCCATTACCTGAACGCCGACACCACGGCCTTCATGCAGTGTCTGACCAGTGACCTGTTCAAGGACTTCCCGACGCTGAAGTTCCTCATCCCCCACGGCGGCGGCGCCGTGCCCTACCACTGGGGCCGTTTCCGCGGCCTGGCGCAGGAGCTGAAGAAGCCGCTGCTCGAAGAGCACCTGCTGAACAACATCTTTTTCGACACCTGCGTCTACCACCAGCCGGGCATCAACCTGCTGACCGAGGTGATCCCCACCAAGAACATCCTGTTCGCCAGCGAGATGATCGGCGCCGTGCGCGGCATCGATCCGCAGACCGGCCACTACTACGACGACACCAAGCGCTACATCGAAGCCACGCAGAACCTGACGGCCGACGAGAAGCACATGGTCTACGAAGGCAACGCCCGCCGCGTGTTCACGCGCCTGGACACGGCGCTGAAGGCCAAGGGCCTGTGATCTGAAATCATCAAAAAAGAGAGCTGCTGGCGCTTGTCACGGGCCAATCTTGAATACAAAACCATTCGAGATCGGCTGACAGAGAGCGCAAGAAGCTCACTTTTTGGAAGCAACACCACCGGAGATTTCCCATGTACGAACTCGGAGTCGTTTACCGCAACATCCAGCGCGCCGACCGCGCCGCCGCCGACGGCCTGGCTGCTCTCGGCTCGGCTACAGTGCACGAGGCCATGGGCCGCGTCGGCCTGCTCAAGCCCTACATGCGGCCCATCTACCCCGGCCAGCAGGTCTCGGGCACGGCGGTGACCGTGCTGCTGCAGCCCGGCGACAACTGGATGATGCATGTGGCGGCCGAGCAGATCCAGCCCGGCGACATCGTGGTCGCCGCCGTCACCAGCGAATGCACCGACGGCTACTTCGGCGACCTGCTGGCCACCAGCTTCCAGGCCCGCGGCGCGCGCGCCCTCATCATCGACGCCGGCGTGCGCGACGTGCGCGTGCTGCAGGAGATGGGCTTCCCGGTCTGGAGCAAAGCCATCTCGTCCAAGGGCACGATCAAGGCCACGCTGGGCTCGGTCAACATTCCCGTGGTCTGCGCCGGCATGTGGGTGACGCCCGGCGACGTGATCGTGGCCGACGACGACGGCGTGGTCTGCGTGCCATCGGCCCGCGCCGCCGAAACCCTGGCCGCCGCGCTCAAGCGCGAGAGCTTCGAGGGCGAGAAGCGCGCCAAGCTGGCCTCGGGCATCCTGGGCCTGGACATGTACAAGATGCGCGAGCCGCTCGAGAAGGCCGGCCTGCGCTACATCGACTGAAGGAGCGCGCCATGGACCGCAGAACCGCAATCGGCTCGCTGGCCAGCCTGGCCGGCTTGGCGTTCGCCGGCCGCGCCGGGGCGCAGGCCGTCTACCCGAACAAGCCGATCCGCCTGGTGGTCGGCTACTCGGCCGGCGGCGCGGTGGACATCGTTGCGCGCACGCTGGGCCAGAGCCTGGCGGCCGGCCTGGGCCAGCCCGTGGTGGTCGAGAACAAGCCCGGCGCGGGCACCAACATCGCGGTCAGGTCCGTCATCGACGCCGCGCCCGACGGCTACACGCTGATGCTCGCGGCCAACGCGCTGGCCGCCAACATGGCGCTGTACCAGCCCGCGCCCTTCGACGCCGAGCGCGACCTCGCGCCCGTGGCCCTGGTCGGCCGCGTGCCGGTGGTGATCGCGGCCAACCCGTCGGCGCCCTACGGCAGCGTGGCGCAGCTGATCGCCGCCGCCAAGGCGCAGCCCCGGCGCATCGCCTTCGCCAGCCCCGGGAACGGCGCCACGCCGCACATGGCCGTCGAGCTGTTCGCCAAGGCCGCCGGCATCGAGCTGCAGCACGTGCCCTACCGCGGCGGCGCGCAGGCCATCACCGACACCATCGGCGGCCAGGTGCCGCTGGTCGCGGTGAACGCGCTGGAGGCGCTGCCGCACACCAAGAGCGGCAAGCTCAAGGTGCTGGCCGTGCTCTCGGCCCAGCGCAGCAGCATCTTTCCCGATGCGCCGACGATCGCCGAGTCCGGCTTTGCCGGCTTCGAGGCCTCGGTCTGGTACGGCCTGGTGGCGCCCGCCGCCACGCCCGCGGCGGTGCTCGATCGCCTGCATGCCGAGGTGCAGAAGGCCCTGGCCAGCACTGAGGTGCGCCAGCGCATGACGGCCGTGGGCGGCGAGGTTTCGCCCGGCCCGCGCGAGCAGTTCGCCGCGCTGATCCATGCCGAGCGCCTGCGCTACGAGAAGCTGGTACGCGAGACCGGCATCAAGCCCGATTGATATTCCAAGGACGACATCCCATGAGCACTTTCACCAAGACCCCTGGCTGGCTGGACTGGTACGCCGGCCCCAGCCAACCGAAGTTCCAGCTGCCCGCAGGCGCCGTCGATGCGCACTGCCACGTGTTCGGCCCCGGCGATGAATTCCCGTTCGCACCCGAGCGCAAGTACACGCCCTGCGACGCCAGCAAGGCGCAGCTGTTCGCGCTGCGCGACCACCTGGGCTTTGCGCGCAACGTGATCGTGCAGGCCACCTGCCACGGCGCTGACAACCGCGCCATGGTCGATGCCTGCCTGTCCTCCGGCGGCAAGGCGCGCGGCGTGGCCACCGTCAAGCGCAGTGTGAGCGATGAGGAACTGCAGGCCCTGCACGCCGCCGGCGTGCGCGGCGTGCGCTTCAACTTCGTCAAGCGCCTGGTGGACTTCACGCCCAAGGACGAGCTGCTGGAGATCGCCGGCCGCATCGCCCAACTGGGCTGGCACGTGGTCATCTATTTCGAGGCCGTGGACCTGCCCGAGCTGTGGGACTTCTTCACCGCGCTGCCCACCACCGTGGTGGTGGACCACATGGGCCGCCCCGACGTGAGCAAGGGCGTGGACGGCGAGGAGTTCGCGCTGTTCCTGAAGTTCATGCGCGAGCACCAGAACGTGTGGAGCAAGGTGTCCTGCCCCGAGCGCCTGTCGGTGACCGGCCCCAAGGCGCTGGATGGCGAGCAAGGTCTGGAAAATGGTGCCTACCGCGACGTGGTGCCGTTCGCGCGCCGCGTGGTCGAGGAGTTCCCCGACCGCGTGCTGTGGGGCACCGACTGGCCGCATCCCAACCTCAGGGACCACATGCCCGACGACGGCCTGCTGGTGGACTTCATCCCCCACATCGCGCCCACGGCCGAGCTGCAGCGCAAGCTGCTGGTGGACAACCCCATGCGCCTGTACTGGCCGGAGGAGGCCTGACCATGGCGCTCGAAAAACCCTACCTGGACGTGCCCGGCACCATCATTTTCGATGCCGAGCAGAGCCGCAAAGGCTACTGGCTCAACCAGTTCTGCATGTCGCTGATGAAGGCCGAGAACCGCGCGCGCTTCAAGGCCGATGAGCGCGCCTACCTCGACGAGTGGGCGATGAGCGAGGAGCAGAAGCAGGCCGTGCTGGCGCGCGACCTGAACTGGTGCATGCGCACCGGCGGCAACATCTATTTCCTGGCCAAGATCGGCGCCACCGACGGCAAGAGCTTCCAGCAGATGGCCGGCTCCATGACCGGCATGACCGAGGACGAGTACCGCGCCATGATGGTGGCCGGCGGCCGCAGCGCCGACGGCAACCGCTACCTCGGCGAGGATGGCGACGCACAGCCGCACCGTCAACCCCAAGGTGCTGCTGGCGCGGCCGGACAACCCAAGAAGGAGGGCTGAGCCCATGGCCCGCATCACCGCATCCGTCTACACCTCGCACGTGCCCGCCATCGGCGCGGCCATGGACCTGGGCAAGACCCAGGAGCCCTACTGGCAGCCGCTGTTCCAGGGCTATGAGTTCTCGCGCCAGTGGATGAAGGACAACCAGCCCGACGTGGTCTTCCTGGTCTACAACGACCACGCCACGGCCTTCAGCCTGGACTGCATCCCCACGTTCGCCATCGGCACGGCGGCGCAGTACCAGCCCGCCGACGAAGGCTGGGGCCCGCGCCCCGTGCCGCCGGTGGTGGGCCATCCCGCGCTGGCCAGCCACATCGCGCAGAGCGTGATCCAGCAGGACTTCGACCTCACCATCGTCAACAAGATGGACGTGGACCACGGCCTGACGGTGCCGCTGTCGCTGATGTGCGGCGAGCAAGACCCGAAGACCGGCGCCTGGCCCTGCCCGGTGATTCCGTTCGCCGTCAACGTGGTGCAATACCCCGTGCCCTCGGGCCAGCGCTGCTTCAACCTGGGTCGCGCCATCCGCAAGGCGGTCGAGAGCTACGACGAGGACCTGAACGTCCACATCTGGGGCACGGGCGGCATGAGCCACCAGCTGCAGGGCGCGCGCGCCGGCCTCATCAACCAGGAGTGGGACAACCGCTTCCTCGACCGCCTGATCGACAACCCGCACGGCCTCACGCAGATGCCGCACATCGACTACGTGCGCGAAGCCGGCTCCGAGGGCATCGAGCTGGTGATGTGGCTGATCGCGCGCGGCGCGATGGCCGACATCGACAGCCCCGCCCGGCCGCCCAGGGTGGCGCACCGCTTCTACCACGTACCCGCATCCAACACGGCCGTAGGCCACCTGATCCTGGAGAACTGACATGACCATCAAAGTAGCCCTGGCCGGCGCCGGCGCGTTCGGCATCAAGCACCTGGACGGCATCAAGAACATCGATGGCGTCGAAGTCATCTCGCTCATTAGCCGCGACCTGGACAAGACCCGCGAAGTGGCCGACAAGTACGGCATCCCGCACGTGACCACCGAGCTGGCCGACAGCCTGGCTATCAAAGAGGTGGACGCCGTCATCCTCTGCACGCCCACGCAGATGCACGCCGCGCAGACCAAGGCCTGCCTGGCCGCGGGCAAGCACGTGCAGGTCGAGATCCCGCTGTGCGACGTGCTCAAGGAAGGCGAGGAAGTGCTGGCGCTGCAGCAGCAGGTGGGCAAGGTCGCCATGGTGGGCCACACGCGCCGCTTCAACCCCAGCCACCAGTGGGTGCACAAGAAGATCGCGGCCGGCGAGTTCAACATCCAGCAGATGGATGTGCAGACCTACTTCTTCCGCCGCACCAACATGAACGCACTGGGCCAGCCGCGCAGCTGGACCGACCACCTGCTGTGGCACCACGCTGCCCACACGGTGGACCTGTTCGCCTACCAGGCCGGCAGCCCCATCGTGAAGGCCAACGCCGTGCAGGGCCCGATCCACCAGGACCTGGGCATCGCCATGGACATGAGCATCCAGCTGCAGGCCGCCAACGGCGCCATCTGCACGCTCTCGCTGTCGTTCAACAACGACGGCCCGCTGGGCACCTTCTTCCGCTACATCGGCGACACGGGCACCTACATCGCCCGCTACGACGACCTGTACAACGGCAAGGAAGAGCAGATCGACGTGTCCCGCGTCGATGTGTCGATGAACGGCATCGAGCTGCAGGACCGCGAGTTCTTCGCCGCCATCCGCGAAGGCCGCGAGCCCAACTCCAGCGTGGCCCAGGTGCTACCCTGCTACCAGGTGCTGCACGACCTGGAGCGGCAGCTGCAGGCTTGATCCACCGATTGCAGGAAAGGCTTCCATGACCACCGCCACCACCGACCCCAACGACCCGGCCTCCACCGGCCGCGAGCACGTGCCCGAGCGGCCGAACCGCCTCGGCATCGAGGGCATCGAGTTCATCGAGTACACCACCAGTCGGCCCCAGGCGCTGGGCCAGGTGCTGGAGGCCATGGGTTTCCGCCCCGTGGCGCGGCACCGCTCGCGCGAGGTGACGCTGTACCGCCAGGGCGGCATGAACCTGGTGGTCAACGCCAGCACCGACGAGGCGCGCCCCGGCGCGGCGGCATCCGAGCAGCCGGTGATCTCGGCCGTGGCGCTGCGCGTGCGCAATGCGCTGGCCGCCCACACCCGCTGCCTGGACCTGGGCGCCTGGGCCGTGCCCAGCCACGCCCAGGCGATGGAGCTGCACATCCCCGCGATCCACGGGCCGGGCGGCAGCCGCTTCTACTTCGTCGACCGTTGGCGCGAGTTCTCGATCTACGACATCGACTTCACGCCCATTCCCTCGGTCGATCCGCACCCGCCGGCGTTGGCCGGCCTGGGCTACTTCGGCGTGGTGCAGTACATCGGCGCGGACCGCAGCATCGACTGGATCACCTACTTCGAGCGCATGTTCGACTTCCACCTGCTGCCCGACGAGGAGCGCTTCGGCATCCTGCCCAAGGGCAAGCTCATGCGCAGCCCCTGCGGCAGCTTTTTGTGGCAGCTGATCGAGCCCGAGATCGGCCAGGAATGGGAGGACGCCGTGCCCGAGTCGCTGCAGCGCATCGGCCTGGGCGCGCCCGACGTCGAGCAGGCCGTGCAGGTGCTCAAGGGCCGCGGCGTGGAGTTCGTCGAATCGAACCGCCTGCACCCCGACGACCGCGGCGCGCTCACGCGCAACGTGCTCGGCACGGTGGCGTTCGAGCTGGTGCATACCCTCTAGGAGACCACCATGCACTTGCTCGACCGCTACGGCATGGACACGATCACGCTGAACGGCTCGCTCGAGGCCAAGCTCGACGCCATCGCGGGCGCCGGCTTCGGCCAGGTCATGCTCAACGCCCGCGACCTGGTGGGCCACCCCGGCGGCGTGCGCGCCGCGGCGCAGGCCGTGCGCGCCAGCGGCCTGCGGCCCACGGGCTTCCAGGTGCTGCGCGACTTCGAGGGCCTGTCGGGCCACCTGCACCACTACAAGGTGGACATCGCCAAGTCCATGCTCGAGATGTGCGCCGAGATCGGCAGCCCCGTGCTGCTGGCCTGCTCGTCCACCTCGCGCCACGCCACGGACGACCTCGACGCCATCGCGGCCGACCTGCGCAAGCTGGCGATGCTGGGCATACCGCTGGGCATCAAGATCGCCTACGAGGGGCTGTCCTGGGGCCGCACCATCAACGAGTTCACCACCAGCTGGGACGTGGTCTGCCGCGCCGACACGCCGAACCTGGGCGTGGGCCTGGACTCCTTCCACATCTTCGCGGCGCAGACCCCGCTGGACGAGCTGGAGGGAATCGACCCCGCGAGCATCTTCCTGGTGCAGCTGTCCGACTTCATGTGGAACGAGACGCCCACCTTCGAGGACCGCATGACCACGGCGCGCACCTTCCGCGTCTTCCCCGGCGAGGGCGTGCACAGCGAGCAGCTGGCCGACTTCGTGCGCCGGCTCGACCGCCTGGGCTACGGCGGCGACTACAGCTTCGAGGTCTTCAACGACGACTACCAGCAGCTGCCGCTGGCCATGGTGGCCGAGCGCGCGCGCCAGAGCGCGCTGTGGCTGCACGAGGACGTGCTGCACCAGCCCGCGCCGCTGCCCGCCTGGACGCGGCAGCGCAGCTAAAAACATAGCGGCTGGCGCTCGCCGTTCCTGGGTTTTGGTATAAATACCATTCAGGAACCAGGAACAGCGAGCGCCAGCCGCTCATCTTTTTGAGGAAGCCATGACCATGCCATCGCGCCCCGTGGGGCCCTTTTCCGTCAGCGCCCTCAGCCTGGGCTGCATGAACTTCTGCCACGCCTACGGCCTGCCCACCACCACCGAGCAGGCCCATGCCGTGCTGCACGCGGCGCTGGATGCCGGTGTCACCATGTTCGACACCGCGGCGCTGTACGGCTTCGGCGCCAGCGAACTGCTGGTCGGGCCGGTGCTCAAGTCGCACCGCAACCACATCACGCTGGCCAGCAAGGGCGGCATGGCCGGCGTGCGCGGCGACGACGGCGTGGTGCGCCGCGTGATCGACGGCCACCCCAAGGCCGTGCGCCGCAACTGCGAGGACAGCCTGCAGCGCCTGGGCACGGACGTGATCGACCTCTACTACCTGCACCGCTGGGACCCGCGCGTGCCGATCGAGGAGTCGGTGGGCGAGATGGCGCGGCTCAAGGACGAAGGCAAGATCCGCGCGCTGGGCCTGTCCGAGGTGGGCGCGCAGCAGCTGCGCCGCGCGCACCGCGAGCACCCCATCGCCGCGCTGCAGAGCGAGTATTCGCTGTGGTCGCGCAATGCCGAGCTGGGCACGCTGGAGGCCTGCCGTGAGCTGGGCATCGCCTACGTGGCCTTCAGCCCCATGGGGCGGGCCTTTCTCAGCGGCAAGCTGCAGGACGTGGCCAGCCTCGCGCCCGGCGACATCCGCGGCACCATGCCGCGCTTTGCGCCCGAGGCCTATGCGCGCAACCTGCGGCTGCTCGCGCCCATGCGGGCCATCGCCGAGCGCGCCGGCTGCACGCTGGCCGAGCTGGCCATCGCCTGGGTGGTGAACCAGGGCGAGCACGTGGTCGCGCTGCCCGGCACGACCAGCGTGGACCACCTGCGCGAGAACGTGCGCGGCGCCGCCCTGCGGCTCGACGCGGCGGTGCTGGCCGAGCTGGACGAACTGTTCCGCCCCGAAGCCATCGCGGGCGACCGCTACACGCCGGCGTCGCAGCGCGAGGTCGATACCGAGAAGTACGCCTTCGAGACGGTCTGAGCCCGTTTACATTCAAAAAACATAGCTGCTGGCGCTTGCTGTATGGGCGCCAGTGGCCAATTTGATCTAAAAGCCTGCTGTCCTCGTCAGATCAGGTTGCGCATGGCCTGTGCGGCCTCGCGCAGCACCGGCAGCACGCGCGCCACGGCGTCCTTGCTGCTTTCCTGGCCCATGGGCATGGTGATGTTCAGCGCCGCGGCCAGCGCGCCGTGGCGGTCGCGCAGCGGCACGGCGATGCCGCGCGAATTCAGGTCCAGCTGCTGCTCGGACAGGGCCCAGTCCTGCACGCGGATGCGCGCCATCTCCTGCAGCATCAGCGTCTTGCTGGCGATGGTGTGCGGCGTGAAGATGCTCAGCGCTCGCGTGGCCATCCAGTGCTGCAGCGCCTCGTCGTCGCGCATGGCCAGCATCAGCATGCCGGCGGCCGTCACCTGCGCGGGCACGCGCGCGCCCAGCACGTAGCCGGTGTTCATGTTGCGGTTGGGGCCGTTGCGCGCGATGTAGACCACCTCGTCGTCGTCCAGCACCGCCAGGTAGGCGGTTTCATGGGTGCCGGCCGCCACGCGCTGCAGAAACGGCTGGACGATGCGCGGCAGCCGCGCCGACTCCAGGTACGACTGCCCCAGCCGCAGCACGCGCGGCGTGAGCCAGAACAGCTTGCCGTCCCCCGCCACATAGCCCATGTGCTGCAGTGTCAGCAGGTAGCGGCGCGCGGCCGTGCGCGTCATGCCGGTGCGCTGCCCGGCCTCGGCCGCCGTCATGCGCGGATGGGCGTCGTCGAAGGCCTCGATGATCGACACGCCGCGCTCCAGGCCGGCGATCCAGTCGCGTTTGTCGAGCTCGCCGGGAGCGCTGCAGGAGTCCATGGCCAGTCCTTCGGTGAAAACCCTGGGTGTGATCGATCATCGTACAGAAATGAGCGATCACCGCGCACGCGTTGGGAAAATGGCTTGGGTCGTGCCGGGGCCGGGAACTACATTCAACCCACGTTCCGGGGGCTTCCCCATTCGATCAGGAGACAAATATGAACACAGCCTCGGCCCATGCGCCACAGGGCCAGCACCAGTCCAAGAAGGCCGCCGCCAGCGGCTGGATCGGCTCGGCGCTGGAGTACTACGACTTCTTCATCTACGCCACCGCCGCGGCGCTGATCTTCCCGCAGATCTTCTTCCCCAAGGGCGATCCGGCCATCGCCATCATCGCCTCGCTGGCCACCTACGGCGTGGGCTACGTGGCGCGGCCCATCGGCGCCTTCGTGCTCGGCCACCTGGGCGACACGCACGGGCGCAAGCAGGTGCTGGTGTGGTGCATGTTCCTGATGGGCTTCTCGACCATCGCCGTCGGCCTGCTGCCCACCTACGAGCAGGTTGGCCTGTGGGCGCCGGCGCTGCTGGTGCTGATGCGCCTGATCCAGGGCTTCGCGGTGGCCGGCGAGATCTCGGGCGCCAGCTCGATGATCCTGGAGCACGCGCCGTTCGGGCGCCGGGGCTTCTTCGCCAGCTTCACGCTGCAGGGCGTGCAGGCCGGCCAGATCCTGGCGGCGGCGGTGTTCCTGCCGCTGGCGCACTACATGCCGGCCGAGCAGTTCAACAGCTGGGGCTGGCGCATCCCGTTCATCCTGAGCTTCGTCGTCATCATCGCCGGCTACATCATCCGCCGGGAGGTGGACGAGACCCCCGCCTTCACCGACAAGAACGAGCAGCAGCAGCGCGCCCGCTCGCCCATCGTCGACGCCTTCAAGCACAGCTCGCCCGACATGCTGCGCGTGGTCTGCATGGCGCTGATGAACGTGATCCCGGTGGTGGCCACCATCTTCGGCGCGGCCTACGCGGTGCAGCCGGCCTACGGCATCGGCTTCGAGAAGGACATGTACCTGTGGATCCCGGTGGTGGGCAACATCGTCGCGGTGCTGGTGATCCCCTTCGTGGGCAACCTGTCCGACCGCATCGGCCGCAAGCCGCCCATGATCGTGGGCGCGCTGCTGTCGGGCCTGCTGGCCTTCGCCTACCTCTACGCCATCAGCATCAAGAGCGTGCCGCTGGCCTTCGTCATCTCCATCCTGATGTGGGGCGTGGTCTACCAGGGCTACAACGCGGTGTTCCCGAGCTTCTACCCTGAGCTGTTCCCCACCCGCACCCGGGTGTCGGCGATGGCCATCTCGCAGAACCTGGGCACGGCCGCCACCGCCATGCTGCCGGCGCTGTTCACCGCCGTGGCGCCTCCGGGCTCCAGCAACATCTGGCTCACCGTGGGCGCCATCGCCTTCGGCATCACCATCGTCGCGGCCATCGCCTGCTGGAGCGCCCGCGAAACCTACCGCATCCGCATCCAGGACCTGGGCCATCCCGGCGCCGAGCCGGTGGACAAGGCCGAGTACGACCGGCTGCGTGCCCAGGCCCTGGCCCAGGGCGGCCGCTGAAACGCCCTCTCTGCAACCTTCCGAAGAGACCCCGAGCATGATTTCCGGCAAGACCACCCTCATCGCCCACATCGGCTACCCCACCGAGAGCTTCAAGGCGCCGATGATCTACAACCCCTGGTTCGAGCGCCGGGGCATCGATGCCTTCGTCGTGCCCATGGGCGTGAAGGCCGAGGACTTCGGCCCGGGCTTCGACGCCATCTTCCGCTTCACCAACCTGCGCGGCGCGCTCATCACCATGCCGCACAAGGTGGCGGTGGTGGACAAGCTGGACGAGGTCACGCCCGCGGTGCACATCGCCGGCGCCTGCAACGCGGTGCTCAGGCGCGACGACGGCACGCTGCTGGGCGACCAGTTCGACGGCGCCGGCTTCGTGCGCGGCGTGCTGCGCAAGGGCCGCCAGCTCGACGGCACGCGCGTGCTGGTCTCGGGCGCGGGCGGCGTCGGCTCGGCCATTGCCGCGTCGCTGGCCGCCGCCGGCGTGGCCGAGCTGGCGCTGTTCGATGCCCGCGCCGACAGCGCCGAAGCGCTGGCCGGGCGCCTGCGCCAGCACTATCCGCGCATGCAGGTGCGCACCGGCTCCAACGACCCGCAGGGCTTCGACGTGGTCGTCAACGCCACGCCGCTGGGCATGAAGCCGGACGACCCGCTGCCCTTCGACGTGGCGCGCATCGGCCCCGAGACCTTCGTCGGCGAGGTGGTGATGAAGAGCGAGTACACGCCGCTGTTGCGCGCGGCCCGCGACAAGGGCTGCGCGGTGCAGGTGGGCACCGACATGCTGTTCGAGATGATCCCGGCCTACCTCGAGTTCTTCGGCTTCGGCAGCGCCACGGCCGACGAGCTGCGCGAGTCCGCCGCCATCGCCTACTGACTTTCAGACCTCCGCGAAAGACCACGCCATGAAGAAAATCCTCGTGCTGCACGGCATCAACCTCAACATGTTCGGCAAGCGCGACCCGAAGCAGTACGGCAGCGCCACGCTGGCCCAGATCGACGCCAGCCTGCAGGCGCTGGGCCAGGAGCTGGGCTGCGCCGTCGAGTGCTTCCAGACCAACCACGAAGGCGCCATGTGCGAGCGCATCCACCAGGCGCATGGCGACGGCACCGACGGCGTGCTCATCAACGCCGGCGCGTGGACGCACTACAGCTACGGCATCCGCGATGCGCTGGCCATCCTCTCGGTGCCTATCATCGAGGTCCACATGAGCAACATCCACGCCCGCGAGGCCTTCCGCCACCACTCGGTGATCGCCGATGTCGCCCGCGGCCAGATCTGCGGCTTCGGCGCCGACAGCTACCTGCTGGGCCTGCGCGCCGCCGCAGCAGCCATCGCGTGAGCACGGCCGGCCCGCCGCGCGCCGGCCTGTTCTTCGGCTGGCTGCTGCCGCTGTTGCTGGCGGCGCAGCCCATGGCCACCGACAGCTACCTGCCGGCGCTGCCCGAGATCGCCCGCGCGCTGGGTTCGGCCAGCACCAGCCTCACGGTGTTCGCGCTGGCCTTCGGCTGCGCCCAGCTGCTGTGCGGTCCGCTGGCCGACCGCTTCGGGCGCCGGCCGGTGCTGCTCGTCGGCCTGGCCGGCTATGCGCTGGCGGCATCGGGCAGCGCGCTGGCCGACAGCGCGGCCTCGCTCACCGCCTGGCGCGCCGGCCAGGGCGCGGCGATGGCCGCCATCCTGGTGTGCGCCCGCGCCGCGGTGCGCGACCTGTACCCGGCCCACGAAGGGCCGCAGGTGATGGCGCGCGGCCTCACCGGCCTGGGGCTGATGGCCCTGGTCGCCCCGGTGCTGGGCGCCTACCTGGTGCAGGGCGCGGGCTGGCGCTGGGTGATGGTGCTGATGGCCGGCTACGCGCTGCTGCTGTGGCTGCTGTGCTGGCGCTGCTTCGGCGAGACGCACCGGCCCGCGGCGCCGGCCGGCGCCGCGCTGCAGGGCGGCACGCGCGCGGTGTTCGCCAGCCCGGCCTTCCGGGTCTGGACCAGCGTGGCGGCCACCACCTATGCCGGCGTGTTCTGCTTTCTGCTGCTGTCGCCCATGGTCTACATCGGCTACCTGGGCATGGCGCCGTCGCTGTATGGCTGGGTGCCGGCGGGCAGTTCGCTGGTCTACATCCTCGGCACCGTGGCCTGCCGACGCCTGCTGCACCGCGTGGGCCCGGTGCGCAGCGTGCAGGGCGCGGCGCTGCTGAGCCTGGCGGGGGCGGCGATCCAGGTGCTGGGCTGCTGGCTGGCGCCGGCCAGTGCCTGGCCGCTGATCGCCGGCCATGCCGTCTACATGCTGGGCCACGGCATCCACAACCCCTGCGGCCAGGCCGGCGCGGTGAGCGAGCTGCCCGCGCTGGCGGGGCGGGCGGTGTCGTGGTCGGGCTTTGCGATGATGATCGCCGCCTTCGCGCTGGGCCAGACGGCCGCGCATTTCATGGACCCCGGCCGCGGCGCCTGGCCCATGGTGCTGCCGATGGCGGTGGCGGCGCTGCTGCTGGTGTCCATCGCCTTTGCGTGGCTGCCGCGGTTGCAGTTGCCCCAAAAACAATAGCTTCCAGCGCTTGCTGCACAAGCGCTGGAAGCCAATTTAATGCTTGAAGCCGCGTCAGTCCAGCGAGATGCCGGCCTTGCGGATCACGTCGCCGAAGCGCTTGCTTTCGTCGGCCATGAACTGCTTGAACTCGGCCGGCGTGGGCGCGAAGCTCTCATAGCCGAAGGCGGCGAACTTCTCGTCCACATCCTTGCCGGTCAGGGCCTGGCGCACGTCGGCGCGGATCTTGTCCTGCACGGCGGCCGGCGTGCCGGGGCGCACGGCCAGCGCGTTCCAGCCGGTGACCACATAGCCCGCCGGGCCGCCCGATTCGGACACCGTGGGCACGTTCTCGAAGCCGGCGATGCGCCTGGGCGCGGCCACGGCGAGGAAGCGCAGCTTGCCGCCGCGCATCAGCGGGCCGGCCGTGCCCAGCGAGCCCAGCGCAAAGCTGAGCTGGCCGGTGGCCACGCCCTGGTAGAGCTGGCTGGTTTCCTTGTAGACCACGTGCTCCATCTTGGTGCCGGTCATGCTCTCGAGCAGGGCCGAGCCCAGGTGCACCGGGTTGCCGATGGACCACGAGCCGTAGTTGAGCTGGCCGGGGCGGGCCTTGGCGTCGGCGATCAGGTCGGCCATGGTCTTGTACGGGCTGTTCACCGGCACGCAGACGAAGAAGAAGTTGCGGAACAGCGGCAGCAGGATCTCGAAGTCCTTGCTCAGGTCGTAGGGCAGCTTCTTGAACAGATGCGGGTAGGCGGCGATGTGCACGTTGTCCAGCTGAACCATGTCGGTGCCGTCGGTGGCGCCGCGCTTGAAGGCGTCGATGGCGATGAAACCGTTGCCGCCGGGGCGGTTCTCGACCACCACGGGCTGGCCCCAGGCGCGGCTGAGCTTGTCGGCCACCAGGCGCGAGAGGCCGTCGGGGCCGCCGCCAACCGGGAAGGGGTTGATGATGCGCGAAGGCCTGGTGGGCCATTTGGCGGCGTCGCCCTGGGCCAGCGCGGGCAATGCCGCCATGGCTCCCAGGCCGCCGAGGGCCAGCACCGCGCGGCGGCGGCTGAAGGGAAGGCTATCGTGCTTCATGACATGTCTCCTTGGAATGGCCGCATTGTGGATAAGCCGGCGTGAACCGCCTATGCGCTATGGCGGCTAGCAGCTATAGCAAAATGGCATAAGAATACCGAACCCATCCAAGGAGCCGCGGCGGCCATGAACCTGCAGCAGATCGAAACCTTTGTGCACGTGGCCGAGACGGGCAGCTTCAGCAAGGCCGCCGTGCTGCTCGATACCGCGCAGCCCGCGCTCAGCCGCCAGGTGCGCGCGCTGGAGACCGAGCTGCGCGAGACGCTGCTGATCCGCACCGGCCGCGGCGTGACGCTGACCGACGCCGGCCGCCGCCTGCTGGAGCACGGCCACGCCATCATGCAGCGCGTGGCGCAGGCCAAGGAAGACCTGGGCGCCCAGCGCGACGAGCCGGTGGGCCGCATCGTCGTCGGCCTGCCGCCCAGCCTGGCGCGGCGGCTGACGCTGCCGCTGATCGACATCTTCAGCCGCGAGATGCCCAAGGCGCGGCTGGCGGTGGTCGAGGGCTTCTCGATGCACATCGCCGAGTGGCTGACCACGGGCCGCATGGACCTGGGCCTGGTCTATTCGCCCGAGCCGCAGCCGCACATCGAGGTCACGCCGGTGCTGGAGGAGCGCCTGTGCCTGGTCGGCCCGCAGGAGGAGCTGGGCGGGCGCGCCTCGGTGCGCTTCGAGGAGCTGGCCGGCTTTCCGCTCATCATGCCGCAGCACGGCCAGATCTTCCGCAAGCTCATGGAGGCCCAGGCCACGCTGTCGCAGGTCAAGCTGCACGTGGTGTGGGAGGTGTCCAGCGTGCCCGTCATCCTCGACCTGGTGCGCGGCGGCTATGGCTACGCGGCGCTCACCCACAGCGCGCTGAGCAACCACGGCGCCCACGCCGGGCTGGCGGTGACGCCCATCGAGTCGCCGCATGTGCCCATCACGCTGTGCCTGGCGCAGTCGGCCAAGCGCAAGGCGACGCCGCTGGTGCGCCGCACCTCCGAGGTGCTGCGGCAGCTCAGCCTGCAGGTCTAGCGAGGGGCGAGGCGCTGTGTCGATGCTTCAGAAAACATAGCTTCTGGCGCTTGATGTACATGGATTTCCAAGCAAAAAGCATTGAAAATCCAATGATGGAAAGCGCAAGCAGCTCTTGTTTTTGAATACGGCCTACAGCAGCGGACGCAGCTCGCGCGCCGCCTCCTGCAGCAGCGGCAGCAGCTGCGCCACCATGGTGGCCGGCTCCATGCGCTGCGGCGAGGTCACCAGGTTGAGCGCGGCCACGGTCTGGCCGGCCATGACGCGCAGCGGCACGGCCAGCGCCTGCACGCCCAGCTCGTGCTCCTCGCAGGCCAGGCCATAGTCCTGCTGGCGCACCTGCTGCAGCAGCGCGCGCAGCGCCTCGGCATCGGTGGCGGTGTGCGCCGTCAGGCGCGGCAGCGTGCGCTCGGCCAGCCATAGCTCCAGCTCGGCCGGCGGCAGTGACGCCAGCAGCACGCGGCCGGTGGAGGTCGCATGCGCCGGCAGCCGGCTGCCCAGGTGCAGGCCGTGGGCCAGCACGCGCTGGCCGCTGTCCTGCACCGCGCTGCGCGCCACGATCACCACCTCGCCGCCGTCGCGCACCACGCACGAGAACGACAGCCCCGTCTGCGCCGCCAGCCGGTGCAGCACCGGCTGCACCAGGCGCGGCAGCCGGGCCGAGGCCAGGTAGCTGCCCGACAGGCGCAGCACCTTGGTCGCCAGCCAGAACTGGCGGCCGTCGGTCTCCAGGTAGCCCAGGTGGGTCAGCGTCAGCAGGTGCCGGCGCGCCGCCGCGCGCGTGATGCCGGCGCGCTGCGCCGCCACCGTGGCGTTGAGGCGCTGGCGCTCGGTGTCGAAGCTCTCAAGCACGGCCAGGCCCTTGGCCAGCCCGGCGATGAAGTCTGCGGGCGCGATGGGGAAGGCGGGCTGGGGCATGGCGGCTCGGTGGAGTTTTGGGCGATTGTCGCGCAGATTGCGCGGTGATCGCGCAAATCGCACGCCAGCCCATCGCTTTGTCTGGGGTACTTCCGTAGCCTGGGAGGCATCAACCATCAGGAGACCAACCCCATGCGAACCCAAGTCGCCATCATCGGCGCCGGCCCCGCCGGCCTGCTGCTCGGCCAGCTGTTATACAAGGCCGGCATAGACACGGTGATCCTCGAACAGCGCAGCGCCGACTACGTGCTGGGTCGCATCCGCGCCGGCGTGCTGGAGCAGGTCACCGTGGACCTGCTCGAACAGGCGGGCGCCGCCGCGCGCATGCGCGCCGAAGGCCTGCCGCACCAGGGGATCGAGCTGCTGTTCGGCGGCCAGCGCCACCGCATCGACCTGCATGGGCTGACGGGCGGCAAGAGCGTCATGGTCTACGGCCAGACCGAGGTCACGCGCGACCTGATGGACGTGCGCGCCGCCGAAGGCCTGGCCACCATCTACGAGGCCAGCAACGTGCAGCCGCTGGACTTTGACGGCCCGCGCCCCCGCGTGCGCTACGAGAAGGACGGCCAGGAGCACGAGATCGAGTGCGACTTCATCGCCGGCTGCGACGGCTTCCACGGCGTGTGCCGCGCCAGCGTGCCGGCGGACCGCATCCAGACCTTCGAGAAGGTCTACCCCTTCGGCTGGCTGGGCCTGCTGACGGACACGCCGCCGGTCTCCGACGAGCTGATCTACGCCCACACCGAGCGCGGCTTTGCGCTGTGCAGCCAGCGCAGCAGCACGCGCAGCCGCTACTACCTGCAGGTGCCGCTGACCGAAAAGGCCGAGGCCTGGAGCGACGAGGCCTTCTGGAACGAGCTGCGCCTGCGCCTGGACCCCGAGGCGCGCGAGCGCCTGGTGACCGGCCCGTCGCTGGAGAAAAGCATCGCCCCGCTGCGCAGCTTCGTGACCGAGCCCATGCGTTTCGGCCGGATGTTCCTGGCCGGCGACGCGGCCCACATCGTGCCGCCCACCGGCGCCAAGGGGCTGAACCTGGCCGCGTCGGACGTGGGCTTCCTGGCCCGGGCGCTGGCCCAGCACTACGCCGAGCGCAGCGACGAAGGCATCGACGGCTACTCCGCGCGCTGCCTGGCCCGCATCTGGAAGGCCGAGCGCTTCTCGTGGTGGATGACCTCGCTGCTGCACCGCTTCCCCGAGGCCGGCGCCTTCGAGGCCCGGGTACAGCAGGCCGAGCTGGACTACATCGTGCATTCGCCTGTCGCCTCGGCGGCGCTGGCCGAGAACTACGTGGGCCTGCCCTTGGCATGACGGTGGGGGCTGGGGTACACTTTGCAACTTCTGGCGCCGATTTGCTGTAGCTTGCGGGCGCTTTATAAATCCAGCTAAAGACTCGCCCGTCGAACCGACATACCTCCGACCCGGCCCGTTTTTAGCGTTGCCGGGTTTTTTTATGTCATTCATCGCGACACCCCAGTCCATGCATTTCGAGGAGGCGCTGCCGCTGGCCAGCGGCGCGTCCATCCGCGGCTACGACCTCGCCTTCGAGACCTACGGCCAGCTCAACGCCGACCAATCCAACGCCGTGCTCGTGTGCCACGCGCTCAACGCCTCGCACCACGTGGCCGGCGTCTACGAGGGCCAGCCCAAGAGCGAGGGCTGGTGGGACAACATGATCGGCCCCGGCAAGCCGGTGGACACGAACCGCTTCTTCGTCATCGGCGTCAACAACCTGGGCTCGTGCTTCGGCTCCACCGGCCCCATGCACCTGAACCCCGATTCGGGCCAGGTCTACGGCGCGGACTTCCCCGTGGTCACAGTGGAGGACTGGGTCAACGCCCAGGCCCGGCTGCTCGACCGGCTGGGCATCCACAAGCTGGCCGCCGTGCTCGGCGGCAGCCTGGGCGGCATGCAGGCGCTGTCGTGGTCGCTGCAGTACCCCGAGCGCATGGGCCATGCCGTGGTGGTGGCCAGCGCGCCCTGCCTCAGCGCCGAGAACATCGCCTTCAACGAGGTGGCGCGCCGCGCCATCGTCACCGACCCGGACTTCCACGCCGGCCACTTCTACCGCCATGGCGCGATCCCGAAGCGCGGGCTGCGCATCGCGCGCATGATCGGCCACATCACCTACCTCAGCGACGACGTGATGAACGAGAAGTTCGGCCGCCAGCTGCGCGAGGGGCTGGAGCTGAAGTACAGCACGCAGGAGGTGGAGTTCCAGATCGAGAGCTACCTGCGCTACCAGGGCGACAAGTTCAGCGACTACTTCGACGCCAACACCTACCTGCTCATCACCCGGGCGCTGGACTATTTCGACCCCGCCAAGCCGCACGGCGGCAACCTCACGCAGGCGCTGGCCGGCGCCGAGGCCAAGTTCCTGCTGGTGAGCTTCACCACCGACTGGCGCTTCTCGCCGGCGCGCAGCCGCGAGATCGTCAAGGCCCTGCTCGACAACCGCCGCACCGTCAGCTACGCCGAGATCGACGCACCGCATGGCCACGATGCCTTTTTGCTCGACGACCACCGCTACATGGGCGTGATGCGCTCCTATTTCGAGAACATTGCCCAGGAACTGGCCGAGACTGCCAAGGAGGCTGCATGACCGAGAAAGCCACCCTGCGCGCCATCGCGCAACTCGTGCCCCAGGGCGCCCGCGTGCTCGACCTGGGCTGCGGCGACGGCACCCTGCTCGCCTACCTGCAGGCCGAGCGCGGCTGCAGCGGCTACGGCATCGAGTACGACGACGAGAACGTGCTGGCCTGCGTGCGCCGCGGCGTCAATGTGCTGCAGCTCAACCTCGAGGACGGCCTGGCCATCTTCGACGACAACAGCTTCGACGTGGTGCTGCAGATCGACACGCTGCAGCACCTGCGCAATGCCGAGGTGATGCTGCGCGAGACCGCGCGCATCGGCCGCCAGGGCATCGTCGCCTTCCCCAACTTCGCGCACTGGCCCAACCGGCTGTCGGTGCTGCTCGGGCGCATGCCCGTCACGCGCCGCCTGCCCTACCAGTGGTACGACACGCCCAACATCCGCGTCGGCACCTTCAAGGACTTCGAGGTGCTGGCGCTGAAGAACCAGCTCAACATTCTTGACGCCTTCGGCCTGCAGGGTGGTGACGTGCGGCGCTTTGCGCCGAATGCGCTGGCGAGCACCGCGGTGTTCCACTTCGAACACGCCTGAAGCCGTCATCAAACGGTCACGCCGAGCGCCGATGATGGCGGGCTGACCGCCCATGAACGATGTCCATTCCCCCGATGACGCCGGCCTGATCTGCGGCTGGCGCTTTGGCTGCGGCAGCCGCCAGCCCGCGCAGGCCATGGCGCTGCCGGCGGCCGCCGACTGGCTGGCGGCCAAATCGGGCGAAGGCGCCGGCCCGGGCGAATTCCTCTGGCTGCACTTCAACCTGGCCAACACCCGCGCGCTGCGCTGGCTGCAGCGCCATGCCGCGCTGCCCGAGGCCTTCTACACCGCGCTGCGCGAGGGCCTGACCTCCACCCGCCTGGAGCGCGCCGACGACGCGCTGGTGGCGGTGCTCAACGACGTGAACTTCGAGTTCGACTTCGAGTCGGCCGACCTCGCCACGCTGTGGATCTGCCTGGACGAGCGACTGGTCATCACCGCGCGCACCCAGCCGCTGCGCTCGGTCGACACGCTGCGCGACGCCGTGCGCCGGGGCGACAGCCCGGCCAGCAGCGCCGAGCTGCTGGAGCACCTGATGCGCACCCAGGCCGACGTGCTCGTCAAGGTGGTGCGCGAGACCACGGCGCGCGTGGACGACATCGAGGACGCCATCATCGCCCGGCGCTACCACCATCCGCGCGCCCACCTGGGCCGCCTGCGGCGCTTGCTGGTGCGGCTGCAGCGCCTGCTGGCGCCCGAGCCGGCGGCGCTGTTCCGCCTGCTGCAGCAGCCGCCGGGCTGGATGGGCGAGGACGACCGCCGGGGCCTGGCCGCCGCCAGCGAGGAGTTCTCGCTGATGCTGCGCGACATGCAGACGCTGCAGGACCGCATCAAGCTGCTGCAGGAAGAGGTGGCCGCCGCGGTCAACGAGGACAACAGCAACAGCCTCTTCGTGCTGACGGTGGTGACCGTGCTGGCGCTACCCATCAACATCCTCGCGGGCCTGTTCGGCATGAACGTCGGCGGCATACCGCTGGCCCAGCACGAGCACGGCTTCTGGATCGTGGTCTCCATCGTGCTCGCCTTCACCGCCATTGCCGGCTGGCTCGCCTTCCGCAAGCAGCGGCACGACGATTGAATCGATTGCTATTTAAGTAATAGCTATTGGTGCTTTCTGTATGAGTGCTGGAGGCCGATTTGGCTTGAAATAACCCGACATGCGCGCATCGGCTTTGGCGCGTCTACGCCGATGGCGCCGGAGCGATCCCGGACAATCGGGCATCGATTTCCCTTCAAGGATTTGCCATGAACGCCCGCCTCGACGCCGCCGCGCTGCAGCCCGATGACGCCCTCTCCCACATCAGCCAGCAGTGGGACCGCGACATCGTGCGCCAGCTCACCGACTACATCGCCATTCCCGCCAAGTCGCCGGGCTTCGATGCCGACTGGGCGCAGCACGGCTTCATCGACACCGTGGTGCGCAACGCCGCCACCTGGGTCGAGGCGCAGAAGGTGCCGGGCCTGAAGCTCGAAATTGTGCGCCTGCCGGGCCGCACGCCGGTGCTGTTCTTCGAGATCGCCGCCACGCAGAGTGCCAGCAAGCAGACCGTGCTGATGTACGGCCACCTCGACAAGCAGCCCGAGTTCTCCGGCTGGCGCAGCGACCTCGGCCCCTGGACGCCCAAGTACGAGGACGGCAAGCTCTACGGCCGCGGCGGCGCCGACGACGGCTATGCCACCTATGCCAGCATCGCCGCGGTGCAGGAGCTCAAGCGCCAGAACGTGCCGCACCCGCGCATCGTCGGCCTGATCGAGACCTGCGAGGAAAGCGGCTCGGGCGACCTGCCCGCCTACATCGACGCGCTCAAGGCCCGCATGGGCGACGTGGGCCTGGTGATCTGCCTCGATTCGGGCGCGGGCAACTACGACCAGCTCTGGCTCACCACCAGCCTGCGCGGCATGGTGGCCGGCACGCTCAAGGTCGAGGTGCTGACCGAGGGCGTGCACTCGGGCGACGCCTCGGGCCTGGTGCCCTCGTCGTTCCGCATCATGCGCCAGGTGCTGGACCGCCTGGAAGACAGCGCCACGGGCCGCCTGCTGCCTGCGGGCTTCCACTGCGAGATCCCGGTCGATCGCGTCGAACAGGCGCAGGCCACCGCCGCCATCCTCGGCGACGAGGTGTACCGTCGCTTTCCGTGGGCGCACTTCGACTGCAACGGCTCGACGCTGTTCGCGCTGCCCACCACCACCGACCCGGCCCAGGCCTTGCTCAAGCGCACCTGGGAGCCCACGCTGTCGGTGACCGGCGCCGAGGGCTTTCCCGCGCTCAAGGACGCCGGCAACGTGCTGCGCCCCTACACCGCCTTCAAGCTCAGCCTGCGCCTGCCCCCGCTGGTGGACGCTGTGCAGAGCATGCAGACCCTCAAGGCCCTGCTCGAAGACAATGCGCCCTACCAGGCCAAGGTCACCTGGGAAGGCGCCAGCGGTGCCAACGGCTGGAACGCCCCGGGCACCGCGGACTGGTTCCTGAACGCGCTGAACCAGTCGAGCCGCACCCACTTCGGCGCGGACTGCGGCTTCATTGGCCAGGGCGGCTCCATCCCGCTGATGGGCATGCTGAGCCAGGGCTTTCCCAAGGCGCAGATGATGGTCTGTGGCGTGCTCGGCCCCAAGAGCAACGCGCACGGCCCCAACGAGTTCCTGCACGTGCCCTACGCCAAGAAGCTCACCGCCGCCGTGGCCCAGGTCATCGCCAGCATGCCCGCTGGCGACGCCTGATGCAGCCGCTGCTGGAGGCGATCGCCCGCATAGCACCCACCACCGACGCGCAGCGCCTGTTCCACGGGCGCGGCGGCCTGCACCCGGGCTGCGAGCACCTCGCGCTCGACAGCTACCCGCCCGTACTGGTGCTGACCAGCTTTGCCCCATTGGCCGATGAGGAATTGGCCGCCGTGGGCGAGGCGCTGGCCGCGCGCTGGCGCGAGGTCGCGCCCGGGCAGGCGCTGAACTGGATCTACCAGTGCCGCCATGGCGGGCAGAGCGAAACCCGGCTGATGCACGGCAGCGTGCCCGAGCCGCACGTGGTGACCGAAGACGGCCTGCGCTACCAGGTGCAGGTGCTGCGCGGCCAGAACCACGGCCTGTTCCTCGACATGGCCGAGGGCCGGCGCTGGGTGCGCGGCCATTTGGCTGCACAGACAGCGGCGCAGGCTGGCGTACCCTTCAAGGTGCTCAACCTGTTCGCCTACACCTGCGCCTTCTCGGTGGCCGCGCTGGCCGCCGGCGCAACCGAGGTGGTCAACGTGGACATGGCGCGCGGCGCGCTCGCCACCGGCCGCGACAACCACCGCCTCAACGGCCTGGCCGCGGGCGCCGCCTTCTGGCCGCACGACATCTTCAGCAGCTGGGGCAAGATCACCCGCGGCGGGCCGTGGCAGCTGGTGATCGTCGATCCGCCCAGCTACCAGAAGGGCAGCTTTGTCGCTACCAAGGACTACGCCCGGCTCATGCGCCGCCTGCCCGCGCTGCTGGCGCCCGGTGGCCACGCGCTGCTGTGCCTGAACGCGCCCGAGCTGCCGCTGTCCTTTTTGCAGGACCAGATGCGCGAGCTGGCGCCGGGGCTCGACTTTGTGCAGCAGGTGGACAACCCGGCCAGCTTTGCCGACGTGTCGCCCGACCGCGCGCTGAAGGTGCTGGTCTACCGGGCGGCGGTGCCGCAGGCTGGTCAGTAATCTATTTTGATAGCTGCTGGCGCTTGTCAAGCCATATTTTTCGGCATGAAAGTGACTGAAAATCAATGGCAACAAGCGCCAGCAGCTATCAAACTGTTCAAACCCTCTCAGGGCCGTAGCGGCCCGAACTCCGTCGGCACCCAGGCATAGGCAGGGCCCTCGCGGCGCACATGGCCGAGGCCCGGGAAGGGCAGGTGCGCGCCGGCCACCCACCAGCCGGCATCGGCCGCGCGCGCCAGCATGGCGCGCCGGCTGGCGATGGCCTGCGGCCGGCTGGTGTCGGGCTCGTACGAGGCCTCGGGCTGGGCCAGCTGCACCGCGTGGTAGTGCACCAGGTCGCCCCACACCAGCAGCGGCGCGGCGCCCGGCCCGGCATCCAGCAGGTACGAGACATGGCCGGGCGTGTGGCCCGGCGTGGGCAGCACGGTCACGCCGGGCAGCAAGGCCTCGCCGGGGCCGAAGCGCTGCAGCCGACCCGCCGCCTCATAGGGCGCGACGGCGTCGCGCGCCATGCCGAAAAGCGGGCGCAGCGCCTCGGGCGCGGCGGGTTCGTTGGCCGCGTCCAGCCAGTAGGCAGCGTCTTCCCGCGACAGGTAGACCTGGGCGTTGGGATAGGCCGGGCGGCCCTCGCCATCCAGCAGGCCGCACAGGTGGTCGGGGTGGGCGTGGGTGAGGAGCACGGCATCGACCTGCGCCGGGTCGTGGCCCGACAGGCGCAGGTGGCGCAGCACCTGGCCCAGCCCGTCGCCGAAGCAGCGCGCCGTGCCGGTATCCACCAGCACGAGCTTGCCGCCCAGGCGCACGAGGTAGGCGTTGACGGCCGTCTGCAGGCCCTGCGGGTCTTCAGGCACATAGCGTTGGTGCAGGAGCTGCTGCACGCCCGCGGCGTCCACGCCCAGGATCTGGCTGCGCGGCAGCGCCACCACGCCATCGAACAGCGCGGTGATCTGCAGCGCGCCGATCTGCTGGCGCTGGATGCCGGGCACCTGCTCCCACGCGGCGGACGCGGCTGGCGTCGCTGCCGGAGGCGCCGCGCAGCCGGCGGCGGCCAGCACGGCCAGGGAGCAGGACAGCGCCTGCACGGCGCGGGAAAACGGGAACCTCATGGACAGCAAACTCCTGGTGGGGCCGGCGACGTGCCAGGCCATCCAGCGAAGTTACCCGGGCCCCGGCGCGCGAGGCGCTCAATCTGGCGCGCGCAACGCTCAATCGCCTGCCGGGCCGCTGGCCTGGTTGCCGATCTGCCCCGGCTCCAGCCCGTAGCGCTCGCCGAAGCGCCGCGTGAAGCTGGCCACCGAGCGGTAGCCCACGCGCGCCGCCACGGTCTTGACGGGCAGGCGCGTGCCGTAAAGCAGCTCCAGCGCCCGCGCCAGCCGCGCCTCGGCCACCACGGCGCGCATGCTGGTGCCCTCGGCCTGCAGGCGGCGGCGCAGCGTGGCGCCCGAGAGGCCGAGTTCGGCCTCAAAGTCGCGCGACTGCCAATCGCGTTCGGGCCGCCCGGCCACCAGCGCGCGCAGCTGCGCCGCGAGGCTGGGCGGCAGCGGTGCAAGAATGGCCGCGTGCCCGGCGCGGCACAGCGCCAGCAGCAGCTCGGTCAGCGCCAGGCGTGCCTGGGCGTAGTCGTCCGCGTGCATGGCGGCGCTCCAGCGCTCGAGGGCGCCGGCGTGGTCGGCCAGCGGCAGCTGCACCACGGCGGCGCCGCCGGCGGTGATGGGCTCGGCCCAGAGCAGGCGCGCGGCATCGAGCACCTCGTGGCACAGCGAGATGCCCAGGCTCAGGTAGCCGCCGTCCTGCGGGCCGGGCGTGTTGGTCACGTCGATGCTGCAGGGCCGGCGCACCAGCAGCAGCTCGCCGGCCTCGACCACATGGGTGCTGCCGTCCACGCGCATCTGCTGGCGGCCCCGCAGCAGCAGGGTCAGCAGCGGGCCGGGCATGTCCAGCGAGCGCACGCCATGCGCGCGGCGCGCGCGAAAGCAGGCCACGCCTTCGGCGGCCAGCTGCGCATCGGCCAGGGCTTGCAGGCTGTGCAGCAGCGCGGTGGAGGAAGCCATGGTGTGTGGATGCATGCGGAAAAAGGTGGCTGGCTTCAGCGGCGGTGGACGCGCACGGGCGGCAGCGGCGCCAGGCCCCGGGCCTCGGCCCGTATCCAATCGATGACCTTGCGCGCGGCCTCGCTGGGCTCCGGCGACGCCGGCAGCAGCCAGTGGCTGTACGGGCTGGCCACCAGGCCGGGCGGCCCCACGGCCACCAGCCGGCCGTCGGCCAGCAGCGGCGCCACCAGCTCGTAGCGGCCGATGGCGATGCCCTGGCCGGCGATGGCGGCCTGCACCAGCTGGTCATACTGGTTGAAGAGCAGCATGCCCTGGGGCCGCGCATCGCGCAGACCCAGCGCGGCCAGCCAGTCGGCCCAGTGCAGCCAGCGGCGCTGCGGCAGGTCCAGCTCCAGCAGTACCTGCCCGGCCAGCGCCTCGGGCGAGTCGAGCCGGCCGATCTGCAGCGAAGGGTGCGCGATGGGCACCAGCGTCTCGCCGAACAGCCGCAGCGCGCCCTCGGGCGCCTCGCGCTCGGCGCAGTAGCGGATGGCCAGGTCGATGCCGCCGTGGCGCAGGCTGGCCAGGTCCAGCACCTGGTTGTCGGCCGCCACGCGCAAGTCCAGCCCCGGCCACTGCTGCTGCAGGCGCCCCAGCCGCGGCAGCAGCCACAGCGAGGTGAAGCCGATGCTGGCCGACAGCGTGACGGGCGGCTGCCCGCGCTGGCTGCCGAGCACGCCCACCACGTCCTGCAGCTGCCGCACCGCGCTGTCGGCGCTGCGAAACAGCCGCTCGCCCTCGGGCGTGAACGCGATCGAGCGGTGGCCGCGCACCAGCAGCGGCACGCCCAGGGCCTCTTCGAGCGCGCGCACCTGCCGGCTCACGGCCGACTGGGTCACGCACAAATCATCGGCCGCCAGCGTGATGCTCATGCGCCGGCCCACGGCGACAAAGCCGCGCACTAGGTCGAGCGAAGGGAGCTGGGTGAGGGGGACTGACATTCCTGTTACTCATGCGAGCCGCGCAAAAAAGTCGGTTGAGCCTGCGCAGGCCCCCGAGTGTAATGGGCGGCATGCATGCGTGATGCAGGAAGGGATTCCATGGGCAAGACAGACGAAAGCTGGCGCCGGCGCTGGCTGTTGGTGGTGGCCGGCGGCCTCCTCATGGGGGGTGCGCTGGGCATACGCCATGTGCAGGGGCTGTTCATGCAGCCGTCATCCTCGACCGCGGCTGGACGCGCGAGGCCTTCGGTTTTGCAGTGGCGCTGCAGAACCTGGTGTGGGGGCTGGCCCAGCCCTTCACCGGCATGCTGGCCGACCGATTCGGCTCGCTGCGTGTGCTGCTGGCCGGGGCGCTGGTGTATGCGGCGGGCCTGGTGTGGATGGCACTGTCGCCGACGCTGGCGGGCTTCACTTGGGGCAACGGCGTGCTGGTGGGCATAGGGCTGTCGGGCACGGCCTTTGGCGTGGTGTACGGCGCGCTCAGCCGCTTGTTCGCGCCGCAGCAGCGTGCCTGGGCGCTGGGCGTGGCGGGCGCCATCGGCGGGCTGGGGCAGTTCCTGGTCGTGCCGTGGACGCAGGCGCTGCTCGGCGGCCTGGGCTGGGGCACGGTGGCGCTGGTGCTGGCCGGCTGCATGGCGGGGCTGGCACCGCTGGCCCTGTGCCTGCGCGACGAGCCGCAGTTGCCCGCGGCCGACGAGGTGCAGCAATCGCTGGCGCAGGCCGTCCGCGAGGCCTTTGCGCACCGCGGCTTCTGGCTGCTGAACGCGGGTTTCCTGGCCTGCGGCTTCCAACTCGCCTTCATCGGCGCGCACCTGCCCTCGTACCTGCTCGACCAGGGCCTGGGCGCGCGCGAGGCCGGCGCCTGCCTGGCCATCATCGCGCTGGCCAACGTGGCCGGCACCTACCTGTGCAGTTACGCGGGCGTGCTGGCGCGCCGCAAGCATGTGCTGGCGCTGCTGTACCTGGTGCGCTCGCTGGCCATGGCGGCGTTCGTGTGGGTGCCGGTGTCGGCCACCAGCGCCTACGTCTTCTCGTTCGTGATGGGCCTGCTGTGGCTGGGCACGGCGCCGCTCACGAATGCGCTGGTGTCGCAGATCTTCGGCGTGCGCTACATCGCCACGCTGTTCGGCTTTGTCTTCTTCGGCCACCAGTTGGGCGGTTTTCTCGGCGCGTGGCTGGGCGGCGTGGTGTTCGACGCCGCGCATTCCTACCAGTGGCTGTGGTTCGCCTCGGTGGCGCTGGGGCTGCTGGCGGCGGTGCTGCACTGGCCCATCGACGACCGGCCGGTGCAGCGCAGCGGGCTGGCCGGGGTTGCTGCATGAAGACGGCCCTGCGCCACGGCGCGGCAGCGCTGGCGTTGTGCGCCGCGGCCGGCCTGCTGTGGCGGGCTTTCGAGGGCTGGCTGGCGCCGGCGGCGCTGCTCAGGGTGGTGGATGCATTTGCCTGGTGCGGATAGCGGTTGTCCGTCCCCCTCGGAAGGGCCTGTCACAGGGCCCTTTTCTGTTTTTGCGCTGCATCCCTGGCCCGCGTTTGAGGTGCCTATGGGTGCCAAATGGACCATAGCAATAGCTGTCCTGGTCGCGTCAATCCTAGTAAAAACCATGATTTTGGATATATTTACTTTTAAACTGATGCGTGAGATATTCATCCAAAATCATCAATGCTCGTCCCCACGCGAGCCATGTGAAGGATCTTGCGATGGCAGAACGCTCGTTTGTCGAAGAGGTCAAGAAGCTCCGCCTGGGCGCCGGCGAGGTGTTCCATGGTGAAGGCATCCTGGCCGTGACCAAGGCGCTGCTGGAGTCGGGCGTGAACTACGTCGCGGGCTACCAGGGCGCACCCATCTCGCACCTGATGGACGTGCTGGCCGATGCCCAGGACATCCTGGTCGAGCATGGCATCCGCTTCGAGAACAGCGCCAGCGAGGCCACGGCCGCCGCCACGCTGGCCGCGTCGGTCAACTACCCGCTGCGCGGCGCCGTGACCTTCAAGGCCACGGTGGGCACCAATGTGGCCTCCGATGCGCTGGCCAACCTGGCCTCGGGCGGCGTCAAGGGTGGCGCGCTGGTCATCGTGGGCGAGGACTACGGCGAGGGCTCGTCCATCATGCAGGAGCGCAGCCACGCCTTTGCGATGAAGTCGCAGATCTGGATGCTCGATCCGCGCCCCAACCTGCCGAGCATCGTGCAGGCGGTGAAGGACGGCTTCGAGCTGTCCGAGGCCAGCAACACGCCGGTGATGCTGCAGCTGCGCATCCGCGCCTGCCATGTGCATGGCCAGTTCACCGCCAGCGACAACCGCCGGCCGTCCTACACCATCGAGCAGGCCATGGCCCAGCCGCAGCGCGATGTGGACCGCATCGTGCTGCCGCCGGCGAGCTTCCTGCACGAGCAGGAAAAGCTGAAGCAGCGCTGGCCGGCCGCCGTGCGCTTCATCGAGGAGCGCGGGCTCAACGAGTTCTTTGCCGAGGCTGCCAGCGACGTCGGCATCGCCTGCCAGGGGGGCAGTTACAACACGCTGATCCGCGCGCTGCAGCAGCTCCATCTCGCCGATGCCTACGGCAACACGCAGATTCCGCTGTACGTGATGAACGTGGCCTACCCGCTGGTGGACAACGAACTGCTGCGCTTTTGCGAAGGCAAGCGCGCGCTGCTGGTGGTGGAGGAGGGCCAGCCCAACTTCGTCGAGCAGAACGTGGCGACCATCCTGCGCCATGCTGGCTCGGCGACCCAGCTGCACGGCAAGGACGTGCTGCCTGCCGCGGGCGAGTACACCACGGCCGCCGTGCTCAAGGGCCTGAGGGCTTTCCTCGAGGCGCATGGCAAGCTGCAGCCGCAGCCCGTGCCGCGCAAGATCATTCCGCTGCAGCCCGCTCCGCCCGAGCCCGAGCGCCCCATCGAGGCCAGTGTGCAGGCCCGCCCGCCGGGCTTTTGCACCGGCTGTCCCGAGCGGCCCATCTTCACCGCGATGAAGCTGGTCGAGCGCGAGCTAGGCGAGCACCATGTCAGTGCGGACATCGGCTGCCACCTGTTCTCCATCCTGCCGCCCTTCAACCTGGGCAACACCACGATGGGCTACGGCCTGGGCGCCGCCGGCGCGGCGGCCTTCAACCCGCCCACGCCGCAGGAAGGCGGCAAGCGCGTGGTCTCGGTCATGGGCGACGGCGGCTTCTGGCACAACGGCCTGACCAGCGGCATCGCCAACGCGGTGTTCAACCAGAGCGACAACCTGACCATCGTCGTCGACAACAGCTACACCTCGGCCACGGGCGGGCAGGACATCCTCTCGTCGGCGGCGCAAAACCCCACGCGCAGCACCAACCATGCGATCGAGAAGGCGGTGCGCGGCGTGGGCGTGAACTGGGTCAAGACGGTGCGCCGCACCTACGACCTGAAGACCATGGTCAGCACGCTGCGCGAAGCGCTGACCACCAAGGAGCAGGGCCCCAAGGTGCTGGTGGCGCAAAGCGAGTGCATGCTCAACAAGCAGCGCCGCATCAAGCCGCAGCAGCGCGCCGCCGTGGCGCGCGGCGAGCGCGTGGTGCGCGAGCGCTTCGGCGTCGATTCCGACACCTGCACGGGCGACCACTCGTGCATTCGCCTGTCGGGCTGCCCCTCGCTGTCCATCAAGCCCAACCCCGATCCGCTGCGCACCGACCCGGTGGCGACCGTCATCGACAGCTGCGTGGGCTGCGGCCTGTGCGGCGAGGTCTCGCATGCGGCCGTGCTCTGCCCTTCGTTCTACCGCGCGCAGATCGTGAGCAACCCCACGCGCTGGGACCGCCTGCGCCAGCGCTTGCGCAGCACCGTGATCGGCTGGCTGCAGGGCCGCGACCAGCGCCGCCTCGACCGCCACGCCTTTTGAGTTGACACTGCCATGAAAACCCAACCCATCAAGATTGCGATCCTCGCCATGGGCGGCGAGGGCGGCGGCGTGCTGGCCGACTGGATCGTCGACCTCGCGGAGCACAACGACTACATCGCCCAGACCACATCGGTGCCCGGCGTGGCGCAGCGCACCGGCGCCACCATCTACTACGTCGAGCTGTTCCCGGTCGAGCAGGCGCGCCGCGACGGAGCGCAGCCGGTGCTGGCGCTGATGCCGCTGCCGGGCGATGTGGACCTGGTGCTGGCGTCCGAGCTGATGGAGGCCGGCCGCGCCGTGCAGCGCGGCCTCGTCACGCCGGACCGCACCACGCTGATCTCCTCCACGCACCGCGTCTATGCCATCGCCGAGAAGACGGCCATGGGCGACGGCCGCGTGGACGATGCCCAGCTGCTGGCCCATGCCGAGCGTGCCGCCAGGCGCTTCGTGCGCTTCGATATGGCCGAGGCCGCGCAGGCCAGTGGCAGCGTGGTCAGCGCCGTGCTGTTCGGCGCGCTGGCCGGCACCGGCGTGCTGCCCTTCAGCCGCGCGCAGTTCGAGACCACGATCGAGCGTGGCGGCGTGGGCGTCAAGGCCAGCCTCAAGGCCTTCGGCGGCGCCTGCGATCGCACGCAGCATGCGGACGAAGCGCCGCAGGCTGGCGCATCCCCGGCCGCCGCCGCCGCGGCCAAGCCCGGCGATCCCCAGGTGGCGGCGCTGCTGCAGCGCGTGGAGCAGCACTTTGCGGCCGATGCGCGTCCGCTGGTCGTCGAGGGCGTGCGCCGCATGATCGACTACCAGGACCTGGGCTACGCCACGCTCTACCTCGACCGGCTGGCCCGGGTGCAGGCGCTGGCCGAAGGCTCCGGCCTGCTGCTGCGCGAAACGGCTCGGCACTTGGCGCTGTGGATGAGCTACGAGGACACCATCCGCGTGGCCGACCTCAAGACGCGCGCCAACCGCTTTGCCCGCGTGCAGTCCGAGGTGGGTGTGCAGCAGGACCAGCAGCTGGCGATCAATGAATACATGCATCCGCGCATCGAGGAGATCTGCGAAACCCTGCCGGCCGGCCTGGGCCGCTGGCTGCAGCGTCCGCACGCCGTGCACCGCCTGTTGGCGCGCTTCACGCGCGAGGGCCGGGTGGTCACCACCAGCTCGCTGCGCGGCTACCTGCTGCTGTGGGGCCTGTCGCGGCTGCGCGGCATGCGGCGGCGCACGCTGCGCTACGAGATGGAGAACGCGCGCATCGAACAGTGGCTGGCGCACATCGAGGCCGCAGCACAGCACAACCCCGCGCTGGCGGTGGAGGTGGCGCAGTGCCAGCGCCTCGTCAAGGGCTACAGCGACACGCATGCGCGCGGCCTGGCGAACTACCTGCGGCTGATGGACGCGGTGCGCGCCGCGGGCCAGCGCCTGGCCCCGGCCACGCTGCGTGAATTGCGCGAGGCCGCGCTGGCCGATGAACACGGCAAGGCATTGCAGGCCGCACTCGTGCGCCATGCCCTGGCCTGAAGGAGACCCACCATGGAAACGATTGCTGTCGAAGTCGTCGCGGCCGATCTGCTGAATCCGCTGATCCGCCGTTTCACGCTGCGCGCGGTGGACGGCCGCCCGCTGCCAGGCTTCAGCGCCGGTGCGCATGTGCGCGTGCAGGTCGGGCTGCCGGGCAAGGCTCAGGGTGAGGCGCAGGACTGGCGCCACTACTCGCTGGTGAACACCCAGGCCGGCGCCGACACCGGCCTGCCGCAGCCGCACTACACCATCGCGGTGCGCCGCGAGGACGAGGGCCGCGGCGGCTCGCGCTGGATGCATGGTCTCCAGGCCGGCCAGCGTATCGCCATCGAGCCGCCGAAGAACGATTTTCCGCTGGGCACGCATGCGGGTTGCGCGGTGCTGGTGGCCGGTGGCATCGGCATCACGCCGCTGGCCAGCATGGCGGCCGCGCGCCGCGCCGCCGGCCTGCCGGTGCGCATGCTCTACGCGGGCCGCAGCCGCGGGCTGATGGCCTTCCTGCCCGAGTTGCAGGCCCTGCTGGGCGAGTCGCTGGCTGTGCACGCCGACGAAGACCAGGGCTCGCCGCTGGACGTGGCCGCGCTGCTGGACGGCTGCGCCGGCGAAGACCAGCTCTACGTCTGCGGCCCGCGCGTGATGCTCGACGCGGTGCTGGCCGCCACCGATGCGCGCGGCTGGCCACGCGAGCGGGTGCATTTCGAGCTGTTCACCGCGCCGGTGGCGGCTGCGGGCGACCAGGCCATCGAGCTGGTGCTGGCGCAAAGCGGCCGGCAGCTCACCGTGCCGGCCGGCCAGTCCATCCTTGACTGCCTGATCGAGCACGGCTGCGATCCGTTGTTCGACTGCAAGCGCGGCGAATGCGGCGTCTGCGCCGCCGAGGTGATCGAGGGCGAGATCGACCACCGCGATGCCGTGCTCAGCGCCGCCGAGCGCGCCGGCGGCAAGGTGATGCAGATCTGCGTCTCGCGCGCCCGCAGTGCGCGGCTGGTGCTCGACCTCTGAGCCCGCGCCTTTGTCCTTGTCCCCTTTTCTTCCCCACCGATCCGCTTCCAGGAGCCCGCGATGAAATCCACCACGCTGTCCCGCCGCCAAGTGCTCTCCCTGCTGCCGCTGGCCGCGGCGCCCTCGCTGGCCCTGGCCGATGGCAAGCCCATCGAATGGGTGGTCGGCTACGCCCCCGGCGGCGGCTCCGACACCGTGGCGCGCATGCTGGCCGAGGCCATGAGCCGCTCCATGGGCCAGACCATCATCGTCATCAACAAGCCCGGCGCCGGCTCGAACATCGCGGGCGACTACGTGGCCAAGGCGCGCGACGCGGAGCACATGGTGTTCACCGCGGACTCGGCCGTGATCGCCGCCAACCCCTTTCTCTACAGCAAGCTGACCTACAGCGCGGAAAAGGACTTCGCTTCGGTGGGCACCATTGCCCGCTTTCCGCTGGTGCTGGTCGTGCAGCCGAATGCCAAGCCCAGGAACCTCAAGGACTTCATGGCCTGGGTGCGCAGCGATCCCGCGGGCATGAGCTATGGCAGCCCCGGCACCGGCAGCCCGCACCACCTGGCGACCGAGCTGTTCCGCCAGCAGACCGGCCTGACGCTGACACACGTGCCCTACCGCGGCGCGGCGCCGGCCATCGCCGACGTGGTCGGTGGGCAGCTGCCCTTCATGTTCGTCGACACCTCCAGCGGCGGCGCCTTCATCACCTCGGGCAAGGTGCGCGCCATCGGCGTGGCCAGCGCCCAGCGCCTGGCCAGCATGCCCGACATCCCCACGCTGTCCGAGCAGGGCCTGGCCGGCTTCGAGGCCTCGGCCTGGCAGGCGCTGGTGGCGCCCGCCGGCATCAGCGCCGCGACGGTGAAAACGCTGAACAAGCACCTGGTGGACGCGCTGAACTCCACCGACATCCGCGCCCGCATGCAGACCCTGGGCATCGAGCCACTGCCCAGCACGCCGCAGGAGCTGGCCCGGTTCGCGGCGCAGGAGCGCGAGCGCTGGGGCCGCGTGGTGCGCGAAGCCAACATCAAGCTGGACTGAAGGAGGGCGCCATGTCCGCCATGTCTGAGTATCGCGATAACCCCGCAGCCATTCGCGCCCTGGTGCGCGACACCGAGGTGCACAAGGACTGCTACATCCATCCCGAGATCTTTGCGCTCGAGATGGAGCAGCTGTTCGCCAACACCTGGATCTATGTCGGCCATGCCAGCCAGGTGCCCCAGCCCGGCGACTACTTCGCCACCACCGTGGGCGACCAGCCGGTCGTCATGGTGCGCCACACCGACCAGAGCATCAAGGTGCTGTATAACCGCTGCGCGCACAAGGGGGTCAAGGTCGCGCCCGACGGCTGCGGCAGCACCGGCAAGTTCTTCCGCTGCCCCTACCACGCCTGGACCTACCGCACCGACGGCAAGCTGTTGTCCATCCCGCTGAAGAAGGGTTACGAGAACACCGGCCTGGAGAGCTGCGAGGCCAGCAAGGGCCTGGCCGCCGTGGGTGCGGTGCAGGTCTACCGCGACTTCGTCTTCTGCCGGCTGAGCCCCGAGGGCATGGGCTTCGAGGAATTCTTCGGCCCCTCGCTCTCGACGCTGGACAACATGGTCGACCGCTCGCCCGAGGGCCGGCTCGAGGTGGCCGGCGGCGTGATGCGCTACCTGCACCGCTGCAACTGGAAGATGCTGGTCGACAACCAGACCGACACCTGCCATCCGATGGTGGCGCACGAGTCCTCGGCCGGCACGGCCGTCAAGGTCTGGGAGAACGCGCCCGAGGGCACGCCCAAGCCCATGGCGGTGGAGCTGTTCGCGCCCTTCGTGAACCCCTACGAGTTCTTCGAGGGCATGGGCATCCGCGTCTGGCCCAACGGCCACGGCCACACCGGCGTCAGCGACTCCATCCACGCGGCCTATTCGCCCGCGCCGGGCTACTGGGAGAGCATGGTCGCCACCTACGGCGAGGAACGTGCCAACGCCATCCTGGGCGACGTGCGCCACAACACCGTGTACTTCCCTAACATCATGGTCAAGGGACCGATCCAGACGCTGCGCATCTTCCGCCCCTTGGCGGCCGACCGCACGCTGGTCGAGAGCTGGACCTTCCGCCTCGTCGGCGCGCCGGACCTGCTGCTGGAGCGCACGCTGATGTACAACCGCCTGGTCAATGCGCCCACCTCGGTGGTCGGCCACGACGACCTGGAGATGTACGAGCGCGCCCAGCAGGGCCTGGCCTCGCGCGGCTCGCAGTGGGTCAACGTGGGCCGGCTGTTCGATCCTGCCGAAAAGGAACAGGACGAAGCGGTGACCAACGGCACCAACGAATGGCAGATGCGCAGCCAGATGCGTGCCTGGGCGCGCTTCATGACGGCCGGCATGCGTGAAGGAGCTGAGGCATGAGCACCGCACCCACCGACCAGCAGCTGATCGATTTCGTGCTCGACGAAGCCGCCTTGCTCGACGAACTGCGCTTCGACGACTGGCTGGCCCTGTTCACCGAGGACGGCCGCTACTGGATGCCGCTGGCCCACGGCCAGACCGATCCACGGCTGCATGCCTCGCTGCTGTACGAAGACCGCTTGCTGCTGCAGGTGCGCATCGAGCGCCTGCGCGGCGCGCGCACCTTCTCGCAGCAGCCCGCGAGCCGCTGCCATCACCTGCTGCAGACGCCACGCGTGACGGCGCGCGACGACGCGGCCGGCACCTACACCTGCCGCACGGCCTTCCACTACATCGAGACGCGCCAGGACGAGCAGACGCTGTACGCCGGCTGGGCCAGCCACGAGCTGGTGCGGCAGGCCGATGGCGCGCTGCGCATGCGGCTCAAGCGCGTGGACCTGGTGAACTGTGACGCCGCCTTCGGCAACATGCAACTCTTCATGTGAGGCCCGCGATGCCTTCTGCCATCGAAACCTTCGCGCCCGCAGGGCGCACGCTGCCGGCGATGCTGGCGCACCAGTGCCGCCGCTTTGCGGAGCGCACGCTGCTCGTCGCCGGCGACACCCGCTGGCGCTACGCCGACGCGCTGCGCACCGCCCAGGCCATGGGCGCGGTGCTGCAGGCCGCCGGCATCCGCGCCGGCGACCGCGTGGCGCTGATGTGCGGCAACCGCGCCGAGTTCCTGCAGACCTTCCTGGGCTGCGCGTGGATCGGCGCCGTCACCGTGCCCATCAACACTGCCGCGCGCGGCACCACGCTGCGCCACATCCTGGCCAACTCCGGCGCGCGGCTGTTCGTGGCCGAGGCCGAAGGCCTGGCGGCGCTGCGCGGGTTGGAAGACCGCGATGGCCTGCCATTGGAGCGTGTGTGGCGCATCGATGCGCCGCAGGAGCCCGGCACCGAGCCTTTCCCCGCACCGGGCGATGCGCTGGCGGACGCCGCACCCATGCAGCCCGGCGACACGCTGGCCATCCTCTACACCTCGGGCACGACGGGGCTCTCGAAGGGCGTGTGCTGCCCGCATGCGCAGTTCTACTGGTGGGGCCGGCACACCGCGGCGCTGCTGGAGCTGGGCGACGGCGAGGTGCTGCTGACCACGCTGCCGCTGTTCCACACCAACGCGATGAACGCCTTCTTCCAGGCCCTGCTGACCGGCTCCACGCTGGTGGTCGAGAAGCGTTTCTCGGCCTCGGGCTTCTGGGCCGCGCTGGTGCAGCACCAGGCCACCGCCACCTATGTGCTGGGCGCGATGGTGCCCATCCTGCTGTCCAAGGACGCGACGCCGCACGACCGCGCGCACCGCGTGCGCATTGCGCTGGCGCCTGGCGTGCCGCCGCGCTTCCATGCGCAGTTCAGCGAGCGCTTCGGCATGCGGCTGCTAGACGGCTACGGCTCCACCGAGACCAACTTCGTCATCGGCCTCGATGCCGAGCAGCGACCCGGCAGCATGGGTCGCGTGGCGCTGGGCTTCACCGCGCGCGTGGCCGACGAGCACGACGAGGAAGTGCCGCCCGGCACGCCCGGCGAGCTGCTGCTGCGCGCCGACGAGCCCTTTGCCTTCGCCACCGGCTACTTCGGCATGCCCGACAAGACCGTGGAGGCCTGGCGCAACCTGTGGTTCCACACCGGTGACCGCGTGGTGCGCGATGCCGACGGCTTCTTCACCTTCCTCGACCGGCTCAAGGATGCGATCCGTCGGCGCGGCGAAAACATCTCGTCCTACGAGGTCGAGCAGGTGCTGCTGAGCCACCCGGCCGTGGCCGTGACGGCGGTGTTCCCGGTGAAGAGCGAGCTGGCCGAGGACGAGGTCATGGCCGCCATCGTGCCGCGCGAAGGTGTTGCGCTGGACCCGGTGGAGCTGGTGCGCTTTTGCGAGCCGCGCATGGCGTATTTCGCGGTGCCGCGCTACCTGGAGTTCATGGCCGCGCTGCCCTCGACCGAGAACGGCAAGGTGCAGAAATTCAAGCTGCGCGAGCGCGGCATCACCGAGCAGACCTGGGACCGCGAGGCGGCCGGCATCCAGCTCAAGCGCTGACCCGAAGGAGCTTCCATGCGAGCTTTGCGAACCCTTGCCCTGCTGCTGTGCAGCGCCTGCCTGGCCTTCGGCGCGGCCGCGCAGGACGGCTACCCCAGCAAGCCCATCCGCATCATCGTGCCCTTCCCGCCCGGCGGCGGCAGCGACCTGGTGGCCCGCACCGTGGCAGCTCGCCTGGGCGAGCGCTGGAAGCTGCCGGTCGTGGTCGACAACAAGCCCGGCGGCAACACCATCATCGCGGCCGAGGTGGCCGCCAAGGCGGCGCCCGACGGCTACACGCTATTCGTGGCCATCGACTCCACGCTGGCCATGAACCAGAGCCTGTACGGCAAGCTGCCTTACGACCCGGCCAGGAGCTTTGCGCCGGTGACGCTGGCCATCACCATGCCCATGGTGCTGGCGGCGCACCCGTCGGTCAGCGCGCGCAGCGTGGGCGAGCTGCTGGCGGCGGCGCGCGCGCAGCCCGGCAAGCTGGCCTATGCGCATGGCGCCATGCCGGCGCAGGTGGCGGGCGAGGTCTTCAAGAGCGCCACCGGCGCGGACCTGCTGGCCGTGCCCTACAAGGGCGGCGCGCCGGCGATGACCGACACCGTGGGCGGCCAGGTGCCGCTGATCTTCGATGCGCTGGGCCCGGCCATGCCCTACATCAAGGGCGGCAAGGTGCGGGCGCTGGCGGTGACCAGCGCACAGCGCAACCCGCTGCTGCCCGACATTCCCACGCTGGCCGAATCCGGCGTGCCCGGCGTCGATCTGCTGACCTGGATCGGCTTCGTGGTGCCGGCGGGCACGCCCCAGCCCGTCATAGCCAAGCTGCACCAGGAGCTGGCCGCCATCCTGCAGATGCCGCAGACCCGCGAGCTGCTGTCTGGCATGGGCATGACGGTGGTGGCCGGCACGCCGGAGCAGTTCGCGCAGACCATCCAGGGCGACACCCAGAAATTCGGTCGCATCATCCGCGCGGCCGGCATCAAACTGGACTGAACATGACTGCATACATCCAACGCCGGGGCTACGAGGGCGTGGCGCTGGCCGTGCCCGTCACCGTGCCCTACGAGCGCTACTCCATCCGCGGCGCGCACTGGTTCCTGGGCCAGGCCGTGCGCGGCCTGCTCGCGGGCAGCGGACTGGCCAAGGAGCAGATCGACGGCCTGACGGTCAGCAGCTTCTCGCTGGCGCCCGACACGGCCGTGGGCGTGACCCAGCACCTGGGCCTGTCGCCGCGCTGGCTCGACCACATCCCCACCGGCGGCGCCTCGGGCGTGATGGCGCTGCGCCGCGCGGCCCGCGCCGTGCAGTGCGGCGACGCCGAGGTGGTGGCCTGCGTGGCGGCCGACACCAACCATGTGGACTCGTTCCGCCAGACGCTGGGCGCGTTCAGCGATTTCGCGCGCGACGCCAGCTACCCCTACGGCGCGGGCGGGCCGAACTCGATGTTCGCCTTCATCACGGCGCAGTACATGCGCACCTATGGCGCGCAGCGCGAGGATTTCGGCCGCATCGCCGTGGCCCAGCGCGCCAACGCGCTGCGCAATCCCAACGCGCTGTTCAAGAAGCCGTTGACGCTCGACGAATACATGGCGGCGCGGCCGATCTCCGAGCCCATACACCTGTTCGACTGCGTCATGCCCTGCGCCGGTGCCGAGGCCTTCCTCGTGATGGCGCCTGAGCGTGCGCGCGACCTGGGCCTGCCGCACGTGCTGCTGCGCGGCGCCATCGAGCGCCACAACGCCTATGCCGACGACCCGGTGATGCTGCGCGGCGGCTGGCGCGTGGACTGCGCCGACCTGTATGCCCAGGCCGGCCGCACGCCGCAGGACATCGACGTGCTGCAGACCTACGACGACTACCCGGTGATCGCGATGATGCAGATCGAGGACCTGGGCTTTTGCGACAAGGGCGAGGGCCCGGCCTTCGTGCGCGGGCACGACCTGACCCATGCCGGCGACTTTCCGCAGAACACCAGCGGCGGCCAGCTCTCGTGCGGCCAGGCGGGCGCGGCCGGCGGCTTCCTCGGCATGACGGAGGCCCTGCGCCAGCTCACCGGCCGGGCCGGCGAGCGCGGCGTGGCGGGCGCGCGCACCGGCCTGGTGGGCGGCTTCGGCATGGTGACCTACGACCGCTGCCTGTGCACCGGGGCAGTGATCCTGGAGACAAGCGAATGACGATGCCCTTCATGAAGCCCCCGCGCAAGAATCCGGTGCTGCGCACCCCGCAGATCAACCTGCCGCCGGCCGCGCGCGGCCGCGTGGCGCTGGGCCTCACCGCCGCGGCCGCCGAAGGCCGCTTCGCGCTGCAGGTCTGCGCCGACTGCGGCGCCGTGCAGTACCCGCCGCGCGAGGCCTGCCACCGCTGCCTGTCGCCCGAGCTGCCCTGGCAGCCGCAAAGCGGCGCCGGCGAGCTGATGGCCTCGACCACGCTGGCGCACAGCAACGACCTGTACTTCCGCGAGCGCCTGCCCTGGCGCCTGGGCATGGTGCAGCTCGACGCCGGCCCCAGCGTCATGGTGCACCTGCATGGCGAGGTGGGCGAAGCGCCCCAGCGCGTGCGCGTCGGCGCACGCCTCGACCGCGCCGGCCAGGCGGTGCTGGTCGGATACCCCGAGAAAGGAACGGAGAACATGGCTGACGATCCCATGCTGCGCGAAATGGCCAGCGACCCCCAGTACCGCAAGGTGCTGGTGACGGACGGCAAGTCCGCCACCGGTCAGGCCGTGGTCCGTGCCCTGGTCAAGGCCGGCGCCGACCTCATCTGGGTCGGCCATGCCGAGCCCTGGAAACAGCTGCCCGGCCTGGCCGAGCTGGCGGCCCTGCCGCAGGTCACCCTGGTACCGCTGGACGTGACCGACGAGCGCTCGGTCAGCACGCTGGCAGGCCAGATCGGCGGCAAGGTCGACATCGTGGTCAACACCGCCGAGCTGCACCGCGGCTTCGGTATCGCCGCGCGGCGCGGCACCGACGTGGCCAAGGCCGAGATGGAGGTCAACTACCTCGGCCTGCTGCGGCTGGCGCAATGCTTCGGCCCGGCGCTCAAGGGCCGCTCGGCCGACGGTGCCACGCACGCCACGGCCTGGGTCAACCTGCTGTCCATCTATGCGCTGGCCAACTTCCCGCCGCACGGCACCTTCTCGGCCTCCAAGGCCGCGGCGCTGTCGCTGGCGCAGTGCCTGCGCGCCGAGATGCGGCCCGCGGGCATCCGCGTGGTCAACGTCTTTCCCGGCCCCATCGACGACGAATGGAACCAGAACCTGCCGCCGCCCAAGCTGGCGCCGGCCGCGCTGGCCTCGGCCATCGTGAAGGCGCTGAAGGACGGCGTGGAAGACATCTACCCCGGCGACGTCGCCCAGGAATGGCTGGAGCGCTGGCGCCATAACCCCAAGGTACTGGAGCGCGAAATCGCCGCCGGAGGATATTGACATGCAGACCCCCCTCGAACTCCTTGGCGGCATGGCGCTCGCCCTTGCCACCGGCCGCATCCGCATCGTCGACCTGACGCAGACGCTGAGCCCCGACTTCCCCGCCATCGCGCTGCCGCCCGAGATGGGCCAGTGCCAGCCCTTCCGCATCGAGCAGATCTCGGCCTACGACGAGCGCGGCCCCGGCTGGTACTGGAACAACTTCTCCTGCGGCGAGCACACGGGCACGCACTTCGACGCGCCCATCCACTGGATCTCGGGCCGCGACCTGCCCAACAACGCGGTCGACAGCATCCCGCCGCAGCACTTCATCGCGCCGGCCTGCGTGATCGACTGCAGCGCGCAGGCGGCGGCCGACCCCGACTACCTGATGGGCGTGGCCGACATCGAGCGCTTCGAGGCCGCGCATGGCCGCATCCCCGAAGGCCACTGGGTGCTGATGCGCACCGACTGGGCGCGGCGCTGGTCGCAGGCGCGCGACGCCGAGGCCTTCCAGAACTTCGACGCCAGCGGTCAGCACACGCCCGGGCCGGACACCGAGGCCGTGCGCTTCCTGGTCGAAGAGCGCGGCGTGCTGGGTTTCGGCACCGAATCCATAGGCACCGACGCCGGCCAGGGCTACCACCTGCGCCCGCCCTACCCCTGCCATTCGCTGATGCACGGCGCCGGCAAGTACGGCCTGCAGTGCCTGACCAACCTCGACCAGCTGCCGCCCACCGGCGCGCTGGTGGTGGCGGCGCCGCTGAAGATCGAGAACGGCAGCGGCAGCCCGCTGCGCGTGCTGGCACTGGTGGAGGGCAAGGCATGAACCCGAACAAGATCGCAGCGGTGACGGGCGGCAGCGCCGGCATCGGCAAGGTCATCTGCGAACAGCTGCTGGAGCAGGGCTACGAAGTCGTCTCGCTCGCGCGCCGGCGCACCGAGATAGCCCACCCCCGGCTGCACAGCATCGAGGTGGACCTGGCCGACCGCGCCGCCACGGCCGAGGCCGTGCAGGCCATGGTGCGGCAGCACGAGGTCACCACCATCGTGCACAACGCCGGCGTGATCCGCGCCGCGCTGCTGCCCGAGGTAAAGCTCGGCGACCTGGACGCGCTGGTCGACCTGCACCTGGGCTGCGCCATCCAGATGGTGCAGGCCGCGCTGCCGGCCATGCGCGCGCGCCGGTTCGGCCGCGTGGTGCTGCTGTCGTCGCGCGCCGCGCTGGGCCTGCAGACGCGCACCAGCTACTCGGCCACCAAGGCCGGCATGCTGGGCATGGCGCGCACCTGGGCGCTGGAGCTGGCGCCCGAGGGCATCACCGTCAACGTGGTCGCGCCCGGGCCCATCCGCACCGACATGTTCTACGACGTGGTGGAGCAGGGCAGCGACAAGGAGCGCCAGCTCGCCGCCTCGGTGCCCGTGCGCCGGCTCGGCGAATCGGCCGACGTGGCGCGCGCCGTCGGCTTCTTCGCCGATGCGGCCAACAGTTTCGTGACCGGCCAGGTGCTCTACGTCTGCGGCGGCACCAGCGTCGGCAGCCTGGCGCTGTGACCCCGGAGCCGCCGATGCAACAGCCTTCCAACCCTTCGCGCCGCGCCATGCTGGCGCTGGCGGGCGGCGCGCTCGCCGCCGCATCCACCGCCTTCGCGCAGCCCGCCTGGCCCAGCCGGCCGGTACGCATCGTCGTCGCCTTCCCGCCCGGCGGGCTGGCGGACGTGATGATGCGCCTGCTGGTGCCGCAGCTGGCCGAGGCCCTGGGCCAGCCCGTGGTGGTCGACAACCGCGGCGGCGCCAGCGGCAACGTCGCGGCCGTCGAGACGGCGCGCAACGGCGGCGACGGCCACACCTTCATGGTCAACGTGACCACGCTGGAGTCGGTCAACCCGCTGATGTTCGAGCGCATGCCGGTCAACCCGGCGCGCGAGCTGCAGCACGTCGCGCTGCTGGCCAACACCCAGCTGTTCCTCGTCACCCGGCCCACGCTGGCGCCGAACACGCTGGCCGAGTTCGTGGCCTATGCCAGGGCCAACCCCGGCAAGCTCAGCTATGGCTCTGCCGGCAACGGCACCACGCCGCACGTCGGCGGCGAGCTGTTCAAGCAGACCGCCGGCATCTTCGCCGCGCACATCCCCTACCGCGGCGCGGCGCCGGCGATCCAGGACGTGATGGCCGGCCAGATCGACTACGCGCTGGTGCCCGGCACCGTGTTCCCCAGCGTGAAGGCCGGCAAGCTCAAGCTGCTGGCGGTGGCCAGCCGGCGCCGCCCGGCCTACTACAGCGCCGCGCCGACCATCGAGGAGGCCGGCTTCGGCAAGGTCTACGTGGACACGCCCTTCGCCGTCTACGCGCCCGCCGCGATGCCGGCGGCGAACGTCGCGCGCATGAACCGCGAGCTGAACCGGCTGCTGGTGCAACCGGCCATCCGCGCCCGCTTCGCCGAGGTGGGCGGCGAGCCGCTGGCCCTGTCGCCCGCCGAGGTGAGCGCGCTGGTGCGCGACGAGATCGCGCTGTTCGGCCCCATCGTCAAGGCGCGGGGCATCCAGGCGGATTGAGCCCGGTTGAATGCGGTAATGCAAAAAACATAGCTGCTAGCGCTTGATATATCTGCCATTCAGGTAGAAAAATACCTGAAAACCAGTGATATCAAGCGCTAGCAGCTATGTTTTTGAGATTCAGCCCGGCAGCCGGTGCAGCTCGATGATGCGCCGCAGCGTCACCTTGAGCGCCTCGGCGCGCTTCAGGCCGAAGGGCTGCAGCACGCGCAGTTCGTGCTCCTTGGCCTTCTGGATCAGGTCGGCCACCAGGGTCTGGCCGGCCGGCGCGATGCGCACCATGGTCACGCGCCGGTCGGTGTCGTGCGCGAAGCGCTCCACATAACCCCGGGCCTCCATGCGGTCGAGCAATCGCGTGACGGTGGGCTGCTTGCTGACCGAAATCTGCGCCAAGCGCCCGGTGCTGATGCCGGGCGTGCCCGTCAGCGAGGCCAGGATGCGCCACTCGGTCACCGACAGGCCTTCGGCCTCGACCACGGCATGGAACTCGGCCGAGATCAGCTTGCTCGCCTGCGCCAGCAGCGCCGGCAGGTAGTCGTCCACAAACGGCAGGGGCAGCGGGTGCTCCTGCGCTTCCTCGTCCATCGCGGTGGTTCCCATGTCGCGCGGAGGCATTTGTCGGGTGTCAGACAAACTGAAAACGAAGCGCCAGGCTCCGCGAGCAGTGTTTCACGGTGAGGCGGCGACGATCATCTGGAAGCATGGCGTAGAGCTTGAAAAATCCGTGGTGGTTGCCACGGAAGCTGAAATGCTATGGAAGGGCGCGTTCAACCGGTTGTGACGTACCCATGAAAGGCCATTCTATGTCGCAACAAGCTGCTGAAAAATCAGCACCACGCTCACAGGTCGGGTGCATCCGGTTTTTTCAGCCGATGGGCAGGGATCGCAAATTCCGCATCCAGCTCGGCTTGTGTCGGCTGCTTCCTTGATGGCCTGTCCACAGGCGTGAAGAATGCGGTCTGCACAGAGCGGCGGTGCTGCTTGATGTCCTGTTGCGTGGCTTCAACGGATGCACCGGTCGTGATTTGCCTGTCCTCCCGCGCCGATGCGGTTGCCGCGATGCCTTCCTGAATGCCGTGGTTCATCCGTTTATTCAGCGGCAAACCCATTCAGTCCGCTGTCGCCGCCGGGAGATCCAGGCTACTGCAGCACGGTGCGAAAACCGACGTGTGCCGACGCCACTTGCGCCTCCTGCGGTGAACGCGCCGCCGCGCGGTAACGCACGCAGTAATCGGCCGAGCACAGGAAAGATCCGCCTTTGATGACCGCCGTACGCGCGCCTTGCATGCGTCCCGGCCTCGCCGCGCCCGGATCGCCGTTGCCGTGGGCCTGGCGCGGGCCGCTGTAGTCGTCGCGCGTCCATTCCCAGACATTGCCGATCAGGTCGTAGGCGCCGATGCCGTTGGCGGCGAAGCAGCCCACCGGGGCGCGGCCGGCATAGCCGTCGTCCCTCGCATCCTGCACCGGAAACGGCCCCTGCCAGTAGTTGGCGGTGGGGTGGCCGGCTTCGTCGCGCGGCGTGCGGTCGAGCAGCTCGGGGCGGCCATGGGCACGCGCGGCGTATTCCCACTGTGCCTCGGTCGGCAGGCTGCGGCCCAGCCACGTCGCGTAGGCCTGCGCGTCGTGCTGTGTCACTTGCACCACCGGTTGGTTGGCGCGGCCGTCGAGACTGCTGTCCGGGCCTTCGGGATGGCGCCAGTCGGCGCCGCGCACGTAGCGCCACCAGGTGCCCGGGCCTTCGGGGTCGCCGGCCTCGAACACCGCGGCGCCGCCTTCGCGCTCCGCCTCGGTGCGGTAGCCGGTGGCGGCCACAAAGGTGGCGAACTGCGCATTGGTGACCTCGGTGCGGTCGATCCAGAAGGGAGCTATGCTCACCTCGCCACGTGGACGTTCCTCGGGGTAGCCGGCGATGGTGCCTGGCACGAAACGGCCACCGGCCACATGCACCATGCCCGCTTTCGAGTCGGTGCCAAAGCCTGGGGGCAGTCCGGCGTATTGCAGGCACTGCGCGGAGCTGCCTAACACCAGGGCCTGCGGCCCATTGGTGTGCAACGGGCCCGCCAGCGAGAGGCCGGCGGCGAGCAGCACCGCGCCCGCTGCCCAAGCCCAGGTGCGTGCACCGGGATTCATGGCTTCGGCCCCGCCAGGATCACGCCAACACGCTTCACGTAGGCATCCCACTGCGCGCTGAGCTCGCTGACCAGATCAGGCCGCGCGGCGCTCTGGTCCTTCGCTTCGGCACGGTCCTTGGTCAGATCGAACAGCTCCCAGCGGCCAGGGCCTTCCGGCGGCGGCACGTGTACCAGCTTCCAGCCATCTTGGCGCACGTAGCGGCCACCAAAAAGCTCGTCCACCAGCACGCTGCCGGGTGCATGTGCCGTCGCGGCGCCGCCGCGGATCGTGGGCAGCAGCGACACGCCGGTGATCGGGTGCACATCGCCACCGCGATAGCGCGCGCCGGGGTTGGCAACGCCGGCCAACTCCAGGAAGGTGGGCGCCAGGTCAGTCACGTGGGCCAGCCCGTCGAGTCGCCCGCCGCTCCGCGCGGCCAGCGCCTTGGGCAGCCGCACGATGGCGGGCGCGGAGGTACCGCCCTCGGTGGGGTTGCCCTTCCACAGCCGGAACGGCGTGGCGCTGACCTCGGCCCAGCGCTTGCCATAGGCCACGTAGGACAGCGGCCGGCCAAGGTTCTCCAGGCGGTTATCAACATGCTGGGTCGGCCTGCCGATGCCGCCGGTGCCGCCCTCGGCGCCGTTGTCGGACATGAAGAAGATCAGGGTGTTGTCGTACTCGCCCGTGTCCTTGAGTTTCTGGATCAGGCGGCCGATGTGGTGGTCGAGGTTCTCCACCATCGCCGCGTAGATCTCCATGCGGCGTGCCTCCTCCTGCTTCTGCGTGTCGCTCAGGTCGGCCCAGCGCGGGTTGCCCTGGGTGGAGGGCAGGCTGGGGCTGGGCTCGAACGCGGCCGGCAGGATGCCGAGCTGCTTCTGCTTGGCGATGCGTGCCGCACGGATTGGCTCGTAGCCCGCGTCGTAGCGGCCCTTGTAACGGTCGATGTAGTCCTCCGGGGCCTGTAGCGGCCAGTGCGGCGCGGTGTAGGCTGCGTAGGCGAAGAAGGGCTGGCCGTCGCGCGGCTGGTCGAGGTAGGCCAGCAGCTTGTCGGTAAAGGTGCGCGTCGAATAGAAATCCGCAGGCTTGGGCACGACCGCATCGCCCTCGCGGAAGGTTCCCAGTGAGGAAGGCTGCGGCTTGGCGGGCACGGCCGCGAAGTGGTCCGAGAAGCCTTCCAGCAGCGCGAAGGAGGATTCGAAGCCGCGCACCTTGGGGCTGTGCGCAGCATCCAGCCCCAGGTGCCATTTGCCGGCCATGTAGGTGCGGTAGCCGCCGTCGCGCAGCAATTGGGCGATCGACAGCGAACGATCATTCAGGTAGCCCTCGTACCCGGGCTGCCCGACCTGGTTGGGCGCCAGCGCCTCGGCCATGCTGCCCAGGCCCGCCAGGTGGTGGTCTGTGCCTGAGAACAGCATCGAGCGGGTGGGCGAGCAGGTGGCGGCCGTGTGATAGTCGGTCAGCACCTGGCCTTCGGCGGCCAGTGCGTCGAGATGGGGCGTGCGGATCTCACCACCAAAGGCGCCGATGTCGGAATAGCCCAAGTCATCGGCCACGATCAGCAGGATGTTGGGCCGCTTCTGCACCACGGTGCCAGCAAAGCCCTGGCCGCCATCACCACCGCCGCAACCGGCCAGCAGCGCGGCCAAGGCCCCGGCAGCCGCCAGTGCCAGCCGGGGGCGCAATGCCACCTGAAAAGACGAAAAAGCCGCCGCCTTGGCGGCGCGGACGCCAGAGATCCTGCGTAGATGCCACATGGTGTGCACTGTGCTCCCAATCACAAACTCCGATGCACCACCCCGCGTGGAGCATTCGAAGCTGGAATGCTAGGCAGGCAGCGCTTGCAGCCCAACGAAGGATTCCGTATTTGCTTAGAAACTGTTTGCGATCTCTGCGATGTGACGCAGGCCGTCTTGCCACTGCACGGCAAAACCGCCTAGTCAAATGAAAAAAAGAGCCCGGAACAATCCAGGCTCTTCTCGGGGTGCTGATTCACTGAGTGCGCCAGAGATTTTTCACCAACTTGGCACCGTTTTCACTTTCTCTGTCACCCGTAGGGTGTCACAGAGCCCGCGACTCATCGCGAGCTAATTCAAGGACATAGATGTGAGGTGCCATAGATAGTTATTCCCTTTGGTCAAAGTGCCTGCGACTGGCCAACTTTGCGCCATATTGACTGCGACTACACGTAGCAAGCTTGTGCATGAAGTATTTATTATGCTGCGGCATAACCACGCCGGTGGAGTGCTGCGAAGCTACGCCCGCGTTCGTAACTCCTCATCGGCATACGCATGAGGGGCAGGAGGAACGGGTTCGGCGAGCCATGCGGATTCCGAACAGCATTTGCACGGACTGGACATACATACAGTATGAATAGTAGTATAGGAGCTGAGCGGCAGAGGAAGCTGCTGGGAAACGCTGTTGGAAACTACTGACTTTCAAGATCCGGGCTCGTTCACTGAAGCGCCGACTTCGTACGACGATCTGTTGCAAAGGCCGAAGTTCAAGGTCGACCTTGATCCACTACTGCATAGCCTTGCTGAAGTCCTCACCCCATATTCGTTCAGCAAGGAAGCCCCTTGCGGATTGTCAACGTGCCATCAGGGGCATCTGCATGGGTTTCTGGTTCGTACGGCCACCGGTGAAGAAACCAATATTGGCCATGTCTGTGGGAAGCGGCATTTTGGTGAGGACTTCGATGTCGCCGACGCTGCCTACCGTCGTATCGCGGACCGCCGTGCTGCTCTGAACCGAATCCTGACGCTGAAGGAGCAAAGTTCTTCAGTTCGACAGCAGGTACAAGAGTTGCTGGATCAGCCTTTTGGCGTTCGATGGGTCAACAGTCTGATCGGAAGTCTTCAAAAGCGTATCGGTCCCACTGCATTCGCCCATCTTGCTGCCAGAGCCAAAAGTGAGAATTACGGTGTGCTCAGGGTTGTTGAGCGCTCTGAGGAAGAGATCGTAAAAATCATGCGGAGCACTGGGCAGAAGCGAGACCAAGTCCGCTATGTCGAGGAGCATGTGGGCCGACTGCCACCCATGGGCTGGCTGCGTTGGGATTTTCGTGAAGAGCTTGTACTGGGGGTGAGCGAAGCATTCAAGGTCATCGGAGAGCTTTCGCCTGAAAGCGAAACCAAGCGACTCAACGATGCGAGCAAGGCATGCTTCGGATGGGAGGCGAGGCTCCGTAGTGCACAGACTCATCTAGCGGATGCTCAGCGGTTCCTTGGGGCCGATGCGCTTGGTATCACGGATATCGCGCTTGAGGAGTTTTTCACGAGTCACGCCGAGCCCGAAGGGGGGTGGAGGTTGACGCAGTGGATTCAAACTTCGGAGACGAAGGCTCTTGCTGCTGGTGTGTCGAAGGTTGCCGAGCCGCCCGCCCTTCCGGCGAAGCCACTTTCAAAAGGGAAACAGAGAAAGCTTCGCAGAAAGCATTAAGTGAGGATCGTCGCGTACCAAGGCGCGAGCTATCAGCGAGGGTACGCTATGACGTCGGTAGTTCTCTGATATCCGCGATACGCTGAAGTTGCTGGAGGTACTCCGGCTGACTCTTGGCTAACCACCGGACAACGGCCGCATTGTCCAACAGCGTGGTACCAATGTGAGTTTTGATGATCTCCAATTGCAGGCTTGAAGGCCCGTAGCCTTCTTCGAGAAGACGGGTGTCGGCCTGCATGGACGCCAATTCGCGCTCCAAACGCTGCAGTGCCTCAGTCACGTCGCTTGACTGGGTCTTGGTCGCTGCGGCTTCTGTGAGCTGGCCGACGGGCGTGTTCTGCAGCATCGCCGTCGCCAGCTTGATGGAATAGTTGCCAAGATTCACCATGGTTTGCGCCACGTCGATCTGACGAAACGGCTTCATCTGCTTGAGGATACGAAACATGCCATACGTTGCTGGCTTGTCTGCCAGCAGGGTGACCGCCTCATTGCAGATGCCGTCCAGCAATCTGAAGCGTGCGCGAATGGCGCCGGGTGAGACATCTAACGCATCCGCTAGCTGCTGAACAGAAACTCCTCGCTCGGCTGCGCGCACGATCATCCGGTGTGCCTGTACTACCGAGAGACGGTTCACCCGCTTGTTGTACGTGTAGCCTTCGTCATCAGTGGAGATGAGGCACATTGCTTGCAGCACCCCAAGGTCTCGCAGGGCTTCCACTCGCATACGCCCATCCAGTACGATGAATGCACCTACCTGATCGCGATCCAGTGCAACCACGATGGGCTCTACCAGCCCAATAGCGTTGATCGAGGTGCTGACTCGCCGGTAAACCACCGATTCTTTAATGCCCGCAGGCAAAGGGACTGTGAAACGGATCTTGTCTAGTGGAACTTCCACACAGTCGCGCTCGAATCCAAGGCGAATCGACCGAGGCGGTGACTGTGTCATCGGCGCAGCCCTCCGCGAGGCAGTAAATCAGCCAAAGGCTGAGGAATACTGGTCAGCTTCTCTGCCTTGAGTAGCGCGCAGAACTCTTTATTTGCAAAAAGCTCTTTGAAGATCTGGCGCGCAAGCAGAAGCGATTGCTGGATGAATTCAGATTTTTTCTGAATTCGGCGATGCATTTCGACTTCCCGGCGGTAGAGCTTCGTCAGATCTTCCGGTGTCATGGGTTTGCGAGGAGGAGCTTTTGCAAAGGCATTGTTTCCTTGCTTGCCGCTGCGGGCACGTTGCTCCAGTATCCTGCGCACGATGGTCACTTTGCGCCCTTTGAGCTCACCGCTGTCATAGGCTTCAAGTAGCAGCTTTTGAGCATCGCTGTCATTGGCCCTTGAGATGCTGACGGCAAGATGCAGTGGAATATGGCCTGCTTCTGCAGCAGCTAGCAGGCGCTTTTCCCCGCACTCTAGCAGGTGGTTGACTTGGTTCACCCAGGAGGTCGTACAGCCCAACTTCGCGGCGATCTCGCCATCACTGTAGCCGCGCTGTTTGAGCACTCGAACTTGTTCCATCGTTTCGACAGCCCGAGGGGTGCGGCGCGCAATGTTCTCGACAATGCTCATGACATGTCCGGTCTCTTCATCAACGTCCAGCACAAGCGCAGCAATTTCACTCTGGCCGAGTAACTTGCAGGATTCCAGGCGACCTTGCCCACAAATGAGCGCGTATGGCAAAGCGCCTTGACTTGGCGGGACTCTACGAACCGTGATTGGGCGCTTGAGGCCCACCAGTTCGATACTCTCGGTAATCGTCTTGTGGATCTTTTGGCTACGAAGCCGAGGGTTGACGACAGCGATGTCAGCGATCGAGATCATTTCGACCCGTTGCGGTGGTTTTGTCATGCAGCCTCCTGAAGGGGCGTTCGCCCTGCCAATTGGTAGAAGTTTTCCAGCGAATCCACCCTGTATGCGTCCAGTGTGAATCCGTTGTCTTCCAGAATTGGGAGCGTCTCGGCAGAGAAGTCGATTGCAGGAAAAACGTAGTAGTCATGCGCATGGCTGTTGGATGGATCCATACGTGCGACCACTGTGACGTCTGGGTGAAGCCCGGCGTCGAATCGGATCAACCAGCGATAGGAGCCTGCAGCGGTTGGCTTGCAGCGGGCAATGACCAGGGAAGCAGTGAATTCGCCGTTGATCGTCAATAAATCGGTTTCGTCATTGCGGGCGGCCCAGCCTCCAGACTGTTCGATGCCCGCAGCCATCTCATCAATCAATTCAGGGTGTCGCCGACGTAGGAGCCTGTTGATCTCCAAGTAGGCATAGTCTCGCCGAGGGGTGTAGCCGATCAGGCTGTAGGCGCGCAACAAGCTGCCAAAGCGGGTGCGGTACGCAGAGCTGGACGGGGCCTCGTCGTCTTCATCAATCACGATGCCTGAGAGAGCGCCATACCGCTCCAAGGTCTGGCGCAGCATTTCCAGCATTTGTGCATTGTCCAGATGGTGCGATCGGGCTGCGATGACTGCCTGTGCTTGCATAAACACCACTGCTGGCACGATGGCTTCGAACGCACCATCTCGGCGCACCCACTGTTCTGGCGGGTTGCGTACATGCTGGATCTTCAGTTTGAAGGATGAACGGTTGTAGACGTTGTTGCCAATGTACTTTTCATTCGTGAGGATCTGGTGGATCGTTCCTCTAGTCCAGGGCTTGCCAACATCGTTATTCAGGCCCTCCCGGTTCAAGACGGATGCGATAACGCGCTCCGGCATGTTGTCATCTAGGAAAAGCCGATAGATTCGGTTTACCAGTTCAACCTCCTCAGGAGGACCAGGCACCAAGATGACGCGATCGGTCTGGATGCTCTTTTTCTCACCCCGAGACAGAAGTCCTTTGATGTTGTGCTGCTCATCAATGAGTTGTCGTCGAAGCCCGAAACCAGGGGCGCCACCTTGCCTGTAGCCATGGCGGACGATAGTGCAGGCGCCATTGAAAACTTTGACGGACAGTTCCCTGCTGTACTCGGCCGCCATGCTGCGTTTGATGCCGATGAAGACGGTGGAGGGTAACGAACCATCGTTATTGAATGGTTCGGCGCAGTAGATCACCTTGATGCCGCGGCTCTTGCAGGAGTGCACATAGGCCGCCGCCTCATCTGGATCGGGAAACCGTCCCCAGCGGCTGATGTCATAGACAAGTACGGCGCAGAAGCCTGGAGATGGTTGCTCGACATCGTGAAGCAGTGCCTGGAGCCCACTTCGTCCCTTGAGGTTCAAGCCACTCTTGCCAGAATCCTCGTAGGTCTTGACGATCCTCATCCCATGCAGGCTGGCGTACTCGGCGATGGCGGCCGCCTGATTCTCTGTGGAGTATTTTTGGTGCTCGGTGGACATGCGGACATACTGAGCCACTGGTATGCCAGCGTCCCTAGCGAATTCCGCATTAGTCTCCTCATGATGGAAAGACACCGAGCAACTCCACCTGATACTTCATCCGGTTATGTCAATCAAAGTACCCAAAGCGTGTGTCAGTGCTGTGACAGAACTGATGGTTGATTGAAAAATTCGTTGTACCCAATGCTCCCACTTAGCCATCTGAACAGGCGCGCAACCTTGGCTCGCGAAGCCGGCCTCCCATTTCCTCTACTGAGAATGACTGATTGTGTTGTGACTCCTGATGCATTCCAGATTAGACTGCCAGTGGGATTCTGCAGTTGCCATCTGAAGGAAAGAGGTGTTCCGTGATCAGATATGCCGCAGGTATGCCGGCCGACAACGGAAAGCAAAAAGGGGCAGGGCCGTGGAGCGTCTTCTTCGCAGCAATGCAGGATGCGCGCGTCCATTGCGAACAAGCATCCGTCCGTTCGGTCATGGGGTCGCATGGGTCCCGTCAAAAGAAGATGCTCGCGCTTAATTTCAAGGCAAAAGATACCCCCGCAAGCGTTTACAACATGCCACCGATGGCGCGGATCAGCTTGGTCAAGTTTGGCATCCCTGCGGGGGTCGTCTGCGAGGCTGCTGAGGCCTTGGACATGACTTTGAACGGCACGAATCGGCTGCTGGGGCTGCCAGCATCGACTATCGTTCGCAAGATCAAGAACAACGAGTCATTGTCAAAAGATCAAGGTGAGCGGGTCCTGCAATTGGTGCGTCTCATTGGCCTGACCGAGCACATCGTTGCCGAGTATGCGCCTGCCGGTTTCTCCGAGGACTTTGAAGCAGCCAAGTGGCTGGGAGTATGGCTATACCGTCCGCAGCCATCCCTGAGCATGCAAAAGCCTGCTGACTACCTGGATACTGCCACAGGGCGTGAATTGATTGAAGCCTTGCTCAGGCGCATCGCCGTGGATGCATTTGCATAAGTGTCACTGGCCCGGATGGCCCTATCTTAGGGACAGAGCGTGATCTATCAGTGAGCGTATGCCATCGAGCGGATATCCTGCAACGGCTTGGGCTGGTATGCGATCATCCACGGGGGTGAGTCTCATGAACGGATCCGCCACTTCATAGACTGCATCCCAACCGATATGCAGCTCCTGCGCTGTTTCAGCGATTTCGGGATCGCTAGCTTGTCCATGCCACATCAAGCATAGGCATAGGCTCTCCTCGGGGTGCAGGAGCCATGCATCTCCGATGCCCGTTGAGAACAAAACGAAGGGACCGACCTGCACTTGAGGGCCTGTCAAGACGATCTTGATCTCTCCCGCTTGTTCCGCACGAACGATGTTTGCACACTCTGCCAAAAGAGCATGGCCGCCGCTCTGGGCAGCCGTTTGGCGCTGGCACTGAATGACGTGATGCCAATGGTCGTATCCCGCCCCACGGGCTACGCGATCAAGCAACTCAGTGTGCTTGCCCCCGTGCCTACGCTGGAGCTTTTTTGCCTTGAGCTTCAGCTGATCAATGTGTGCGTCAAATGTAGGGATGAATCGCATCTCAGATTCCTTATCTGTATGCGAATCGAAGGTGCTCACTGCCCCGATTCGCGTACAGGGAATCAGGATGGTTGTTCTGCGAGAGAACGGTCTGTCCCAACAAGGGTTTGCCTAAGATGAGCAGCAGGCGTCAGACAGGCACCTATTGTTTACTGTATCCGGAATTTGGTCAGATCGTCAATCTTCAGGTGACTAGATAGTAGAGGGCCTGCTTTGTTATGCCCTACGCGTTATCGCCTAAATGCGCTGAACGAAGTACTGGCGACATCCATCTATTGAAGGTCCAATGTGAGCGGCCAGCCGCTCCACCTTGACTCGAGCGGAGCCGGCGATCATCCAGAGGCGGTCATGGCTGCAGCGAAGGC
>JBLZYV010000006.1:0-97088 GCA_050282565.1 Comamonas sp. | reverse complement strand
GAGCAGCAGGCGCGCGTGGCCAAGATCCAGCAGATGACGCCCAACAAGATCGCCCCGCTGGCCGTGTACCTGCTGTCCGACCAGGCGAACGACGTGAACGCCCAGGTCTTCACCGTGCGCAACAACGAGATCTTCCTGATGAGCCAGCCGCGCCCCCTGCGCTCGGTGCACCGCGGCGAGGGCTGGACGCCCGAGGCCGTGGCCGAGCACGCCATGCCCGCGCTCAAGCGCTCGTTCGTGCCGCTGGAGCGCTCGGGCGACGTGTTCTCCTGGGACCCGATCTAAGCCATGGCGATCGACTACCAGCACCTGAAGCAGCGCCCCTTCGCACCGGTGCGCCAGCACTACAGCGAGCGCGACACCATGCTGTACGCGCTCAGCCTGGGCCTGGGCAATGACCCGCTGTCCGCGGCGGCCCTGCCCTTCGTCTACGAAGGCGCCGAAGGCGGCCTGCGCACCCTGCCGACGCAGGCGGTGGTGCTGGGCTTTCCCGGCTTCTGGGCCAAGGAGCCCGACACCGGCATCGACTGGGTCAAGCTGCTGCACGGCGAGCAGCGCATGCGCATCCACCGCCCGCTGCCGGCCAGCGCCGACATCGTGGGCCTGAACCGCATCAAGCGCATCACCGACAAGGGCGCCGGCAAGGGCGCCATCATGGTGAACGAGCGCCGCGTCGAGACCAGCGGCGGCGAGCTGCTGGCCACGCTGCAGCAGGTGGTCTTCCTGCGCGGCGACGGCGGCTACAGCCAGCTGAACGGCGGCCAGCCCAGCGACGAGCCCCTGCCCGCGCTGCAGCCCACGCCCGAGGACCGTGCCCCCGACTTCGTCGACACCCAGGCCATCCGCCCCGAGGCCGCGCTGCTGTACCGCCAGATGGGCGACACCAACCCGCTGCATGCCGACCCCGCCGTCGCGCAGGCCGCCGGCTTCGAGCGCCCCATCCTGCACGGCCTGGCCACCTACGGCCTCGCCGCCTATGCGGTGCTGCGCCAGTGCGCCGGCAGCGATCCGGCGCGGCTCAGGGCCTTCGATGTGCGTTTCACCTCGCCCGTGTTCCCCGGCGAGACGCTGGAGACGCAGATCTGGCGCAAGAGCCCCACGTCCGGCGGCCAGCCCAACCAGCTGCAGCTGCGCGCCCGCGTGGTCGAACGCGACAAGCTGGTGCTGAGCCACGGCTTCGTCGAACTGGCATGAGCCAGCTGCTGCCCCAACTGCAGGCGCTCGTGCGCCCTGGCGACACCTTCTGGTGGGGCCAGGCCACGGCCGAGCCGCTCACGCTCACGCGCGCGCTGGTGGAGCACCGCCATGCGCTCGCGCAGGGCGGGCGGCTGCGCGCCTTTGTCGGCATCGCCGCGTCGGACACGCTCCAGCCCGCGCATGCCGACACCATTGATTTCTTCGGCTACTCGGGCGGCGGCGCACACCGCAAGCTGGCCCAGGCCGGCGTGCTGGACATCGTGCCCAGCCACTACTCGCACCTGCCCGGGCTGATCCGCGCCGGCGTGCTGCCCGCCGATGTGGTGATGCTGCAGGTCTCGCCACCCGACGAGCAGGGCCGCTACAGCCTCTCGACCGTGCACGAATACCTGCCCGCCGCCATCGAGCGGGCACGCGTCGTCATCGGCGAGGTCAACCCCGACGTGCCGTGGACGCATGGCAGCGTCTACCTGCGGGCCGAGGATTTCGCGCTGCTGGTGGATGCCGAGCACCCGCCGCTGTCGCAGGCGCGCTCCGCGCCCGGTGCGGCTGAACAGGCCATCGCCAGCCATATCGCCGCGATGGTCGAAGACGGCGCCACGCTGCAGGTGGGCGTGGGCAACCTGCCCGAGGCCGTGCTGGCCGCGCTGCGCAGCCACCGCGACCTGGGCCTGCACAGCGGCGCCGTGGGCGACGGCATCGCGCAGCTGGCCGAGGCCGGCGCGCTCACCAATGCCCGCAAGACGGTGGATACCGGCGTGGGCATAGGCGGCGTGCTGATGGGCAGCGAGCAGGTGCGCCGCTGGGCGCACCGCAACCCCGGCTTCGCGCTGCGCGGCACCGACTACACCCACGACCCCGACGTGCTTGCGGCCAGCCACAAGCTGGTCGCGCTCAACTCCGCCATCGAGGTGGACCTCACCGGCCAGGTGAACGCCGAAGTCGCCGCCGGCACCTACATGGGTGCCGTGGGCGGCGCGGTGGACTTCCTGCGCGGCGCCGCGCGCAGCAAGGGCGGCCTGCCCATCGTCGCGCTGCCCGCCACCGCCAAGGGCGCGACCCGCATCGTGGCCCAGCTTGCGGGCCCGGTGAGCACGCCGCGCTCCGACGCGGGCCTGATCGTCACCGAACACGGCGTGGCCGACCTGCGCGGCCGCACGCTGTCGCAGCGCGTGCGCCGCATGATCGACATCGCCGCGCCCGAACACCGCGCCGAGCTGGAGCGCCAGGCCCACGCCCTGCTGCGCCAGCAAGGCGCCGCTTTTTCTTCCTGATTCCCGAATCCTCTTTCCCCTAGGAGACCTCCCATGCGCCGAGCCGCCATCGTCACCCCCCTTCGCACGCCCGTCGGCACCTACGGCGGCAGTCTGCGCCCCGTGCCGGTCGAGGAGCTGGCCGCCATCACGGTGCGCGCCGTGGTCGAGAAGAGCGGCATCGACCCCGCCCGCATCGACGACGTGGTGTTCGCCCAGTCGTATGCCAGCAGCGAGACGCCCTGCGTGGGCCGCTGGGCCGCGCTGCAGGCCGGCCTGCCGGTCGAAGTGCCCGGTATGCAGCTCGACCGCCGCTGCGGCGGCGGCCTGCAGGCCATTGCCACCGCCGCGATGATGGTGCAAAGCGGCGCGGCCGACGTGGTGATCGCCGGCGGCGTCGAGAGCATGAGCAACATCGAGTACTACACCACCGACCTGCGCTGGGGCAAGCGCGCCGGCAACGTGACGATGTTCGACCGCCTGGACCGCGGTCGCGAGCGCTCGCAGCCGGTGAGCCGCTTCGGCGCCATCTCGGGCATGATCGAGACGGCCGAGAACCTGGCGCGCGACTATGGCATCACCCGCGAGGAAGCCGACGCCTTCGCGCTGCGCAGCCACCAGCGCGCCGCCGCCGCCTGGGCCGCGGGCAAGTTCGATGCCGAGACCGTGGCGGTCTCGGTGCCGCAGAAGAAGGGCGACCCTAAGCTCTTCACCCGCGACGAAGGCTACCGCGAGGACGCCACGCTCGAATCCCTGGGCAAGCTGCGCGCGCTGATGAAGGGCGGCACCGTGACGGCCGGCAACGCCAGCCAGCAGAACGACGCCAGCGCCGCCTGCCTGATCGTGGCCGAGGACAAGCTGGCCGAGCTGAACCTCACGCCCATGGGCGCGCTGGTGGGCTGGGCCGCGGCCGGCTGCGAGCCCTCGCACATGGGCATCGGCCCGGTGCCCGCCGTCAAGAAGCTGATGGCGCGCCTCAAGCTCAAGGTCGAGGACATGGACCTGGTCGAGCTGAACGAAGCCTTCGCCTGCCAGGCGCTGGCCGTGCTCAAGGGCTGGGAGTGGAACGACCGCGACGCCATCGAGCACAAGCTCAACGTCAACGGCTCGGGCATCTCGCTGGGCCACCCGATCGGCGCCACCGGCGTGCGCATCCTGGCCACGCTGCTGCACGAGCTGGACCGCCGCAAGGGCCGCTATGGCCTGGAGACCATGTGCATCGGCGGCGGCCAGGGCATTGCCGCGGTGTTCGAGCGTTACTGATGGCGAAGCAACAGGAGACCGATATGCGCAACCTCTCTCGCCGCATCCTCTGCCGCACCGGCCTCGCGGCCGCTGCCCTGGCCCTGTGCGGCCTGGCCCAGGCCCAGGGTGGCGCGCCCATGCGCCTGCTGGTGGGCTATTCGGCCGGTGGCCCCGTGGACCAGGCCGCGCGCCTGCTCTCGGTGGCCCTGGGCAAGGAGCTGAACCAGTCCGTGATCGTGGAGAACAAGCCCGGCGCCAACGCCACGCTGGCCGGCAACGAGGTGAGCCGCGCCAAGGCCGACGGCCTGACGCTGTGGTTCGCTGCCAGCCCCACCATCACCATCACGCCCAACGTGATGCGCAAGATGCAGTTCGACCCCGCCAAGGACCTGACGCCCGTCGCCCCCATCCTGAGCTACTACAACGTGCTCGTGGTCAACAACGACGAGCCCTACAAGACCACGCAGGAGCTGGTGAACTACGCCAAGGCACACCCCGGCAAGCTGGCCTATGCCTCGGCCGGCGTGGGCGGCTCCAACCACTTGGGCGCACTGCTGTTCGCCAAGCGCGCGGGCATCGAGATGAACCACGTGCCCTACAAGGGCAACGCCCCCGCGATGACCGACGTGATCGGCGGCCAGATCAACATGATGCTCGACATCATCAGCACCGCCAGCACCTACATCAACAGCGGCAAGGTGCGCGCCATCGCCGTGACCTCGCCCAAGCGCAACGCCTCACTGCCCAATGTGCCCACGTTTGCCGAATCGAAGATCGACGGCCTGCAGGGCTTTGACGTGGGCGGCTGGTATGGCGTGTATGGCCCCAAGGGCATGGCGCCCGAGCTGGCCGCCAAGCTCAACAAGGCCATCAACGCCACGCTGGCCCAGCCCGAGCTGAAGAAGAAGCTGGTGGACCTGGGCTATGACGACTGGACCGGCGCCCCGCAGCTGCTGGCCGACCGCGCCGCCAAGGAGCGCGCCATGTGGTCCACCGTGACCCAAGGCATCGAGGTGGACTGACGCCCATGGCTGAACGCATCCACGAACTGCTGGACCGCTGGCTGGCCGAGGCGCCCGAGCGGCCCTTCATCCACCTGCCCGGCCGCACGCTGAGCTATGCCGACCTGGGCCGGCTGGTCGATGCGCTGGAGCAGGAGCTGCGCGCCGACGGCGTGCGCCCCGGCGACCGCGTGATGGTGGTGGCCGAGAACTGCCCCGAGCACGCGGCGCTGCTGCTGGCCGCGAGCCGCGTGGGCGCGTGGTCGTGCGGCGTCAACGCCCGCATGGCGCCCGGCGAGGTCAAGGCCTTTGCCGACAAGGCCGACGCGCGCATCATCTACTTCACCAACACGGTGTCGAGCGCCGCGGCCCAGCATGCCGAGCGCTACGCGGCGCGGCCCTCGTGCGTGGGCGGCCTGCTGCGCAGCCCGGTGTTCGCCGAGGCCCGCACCGAGCCCGATCCCAACGGCAAACCCGTGGCCGCCATCATCTTCACCTCGGGCACCACCGGCGCGCCCAAGGGCGTGATGATGAGCCACCGCGGCGTGCTGCACTTCGCCCGCGTGTCGGCCGAATCGCGCCGCCTCGGTCCGGCCGACAAGTCCTACGCCTTCGCGCCGATGACGCACATCTTCGGCCTGGGCACGGTGCTGCTCGCCTCGCTGCACGCCGGCGCCGCGCTGGAGATGCGCAGCCAGTTCGAGCCCGCCGATGCGCTGCACGCGCTGGAGCACCTGGGCATCACCCAGCTGCAGGGCCCGCCCACGCTGTTTGCGCGCCTGCTGCAGCACTGCGAGCAACACGGCATCACCCAGCCCGCCACGCCCGCGCTGCGCTACCTGTACACCGGCGCAGGCCCGCTCGACCTGGTGCTCAAGCGCAAGGTCGAACAGCTCTTCGGCCAGACCCTGCACCACGGCTACGCCATGTCGGAATACGCTGGCTCGCTGCACCTCACCCGCCTGGGCGAGAGCCGCACCGACACCAGTGCCGGTTACGTGATCGAAGGCGCCGAACTGAAGATCGCCGACCCGACCACCGGCGCCACGCAGCCCACCGGCGAGCGCGGCGAGATCTGGGTGCGTGGCACCGGCCTGATGCCGGGCTACTTCCGCGACCCCGAGTCCACCGCAGTGGCGCTGCGGGATGGCGACAGTGCGGGCGGCTGGTATGCCACCGGCGACCTGGGCGAGCTGCATGCCGACGGCGCGCTCTTCGTCGTGGGCCGGCTCAAGGAAATGATCATCCGCTCGGGCTTCAACGTCTACCCCAGCGAGGTCGAGCATGCGCTGGGCAGCTTTCCGGGCATCCAGCGCTGCGCGGTCGTGGGCCAGAAAGAGGCCGACGGCAACGAGGCCGTGATCGCCTTCGTGGTGCACACGCCCGGCGCCACCATCGACGAAGCCGCGCTCAAGGCCCACCTGCGCGAGCACCTGGCGCCCTACAAGCGGCCGGCGCGCATCATCGCCATCGCCGAGCTGCCGGTCAACGCCAACGGCAAGGTGATGAAGCGCGAGCTGCAGCAGCGGCTGGAAGCGGGTGGCTGACCCTGTGGTACAAAAAGATAGCTGGCAGCGCTTGTTATGCAAGCACTCCAGCTATTTTTCTATCTGAAACCCAGCAAAGAAAAGCGCCAAGCGCTATCTTTTTAAGACCGCATGCGTACGCGCATGCGGCGCACAGCCACGAGGCCCACGAGCAGGCCCAGCGCCACCAGGCCCTCCGTCCCGAGCAGCGGCACCGCCGCAGCGGTCTTGGCGGGCACGGGGCCGGCGTCGCCCGTCACGGTCAAAAAGAGATTGCCCGGAAAAGGATCGCCGTCGCCGCCGAACTGGCTGGCCGGTGGGAATGCGCTGTCGAAAGTGCTCATACCGCTGATGTTTGCCGATGTGACGCCCGTGCCCAGCGTGTACACCGGGTTGGAAGAGCCCTGCGGCGACATCGACATCGGGTCGTTGTTGGCCGACGCAAACACGACGTAGTAGGTGCCGGGCGGCAGCGTCAGGCCAGTCCACAACTGGCGGGTAGCAAAGCTGGCGGTGAGGCCGGAAACCGTCACCGGAGGCGCGACGTTATTGGCAGCCGTCGTGCCAGGGCCGATCTGGTTGACGAGGTACACCGTGCCTTCGGTGCCGCCAATCGGGCCTCCATTGCTGAAGTCCGCCAGCGGCGCGCTGATGGTGACGTTGGTGTAGGTGTTGGTCTGCGACCAGGCCATGGGCATGACATGCTGGTTGACAAAACCGAACGGATCCGGCCCGGTAACGTTGTACAACGTGGCGGCCTGAAGGGCGCCAGCCCCAAAGAAACCGCAGCACAGGATGCAAAGCGCGCGCGCCAGGATGCTCTTCATTTTTTACCTTCGAATCTGTTATGTATTCAATCACCGGACGGATAGCAGATAGTGGTTAACCGTTTTCCGACGAAGAGGTAGCGGCGAGAAGCCGACACACATCTTAACTTTTCCGCGTTGAAATGTCACAAATTCGCCAGCATCGACGCGCTCTCAAAAAAGGGAGCTAACAGCGCTTACCGACCGGGCGCTGGCATTATTTTTTGCATGAAATCACCCAGGCTGGCCACCGACAGTTCGCCCACGCGCACGCCCTGCAGCTGGCCCTGCGCGTCGTAGAACAAGGTGGTGGGCAGAGCCCGGCTGCCGGCGACCTCGCTCATCGCATTGCGCGGATCGAGCAGCACCTGGCCTTCGGGCAGGCCAAAGCCGCGCGCCGCCTGCAGGGCCACCTCGGGCTTCTCCTGCTGGTTGACCCACAGGAACTGCGCCTGCGGGTGGCGCTGCTGCGCCTCGCGCAGCGCCGGCATCTCGCGCACGCAGGGCGTGCACCAGCTCGCCCACAGGTTGATCACCACCGGCCTGCCCTTGAACTGGTCCAGCGCATGCGTCTTTGCATCGAGCGCCACCAGCGACAACTGCGGCAACGAACGCGCGCTGGCCGAGAAGCTGTTCACCAGCCCCAGCCCTCCCAGCCACACGGCGGCAAACAGCGCCGCCGCGCCCGCCAGCGGCTGAAAGGCCTGCTGTTTGCGCAGCCACAGCCACCACAGGTAGACCAGCGCCACCGCCAGCGCCGCCCACGGCTCCCACCCGCCGTCGCGGATATTGAAGATCGACAACGGCTGCGCCAGGTACTCATCCGCATACCGCGCCACAAACCCCAGCCGCGCCGCCACCAATGCCAACACCGGCAGCAGCCAGGCATGCGGCGCAACGGCTATCTCCCGTTTGCGCGCCCAGCGCACCAGCACCAGATCGGCCAGCACCCAGGCCACCAACAACACCAACAGCGCCCAGGGCAAGGCAAACGGACCGATCTGCAGACTAGCGCTCATGCATGTGCTTTCTCTCAGGCAAAGGAAAAGGGTGCGGCGGAGCGGGTCCGCGGCACCCTGGGTTCAGTGTCTGAGGGCATTGGGCGTTATTGGTTCCTGATCGGAGTGTGGGTAACTGCTTTGAAGAGCCTTGCTGATCGACGGGGCGACCCACAAGAAGCATTCATCCATCAGTTCTAAGCGGTCTGTCGTGCTCTGAAGCTATGTTGAGTGTCCTCATCACGACCACTCCAGCGAGGCTATAGTTGACGTTAGCCCCCCGGACCCAGTTCAGCAGTCGAGTGAATGCATAAAAAGGCATGCCGGGCTTCGTAAAATATTTACACCATGTATTGAGCACGAACCCAGGATACAGGCCATTTTTAGTAGAAAGCAATGCTCAGAATACCCTGCATCGCCCAGCCTCTCTCGCAACTCTTGCGGGACATATATTCATGAAAACCACGACCTTTGCCGAGCGAGTACTGAAGGTTAATCATTCGGGTGAGAACGGCGCGATTAATATTTATGCGGCTCAAATAATGGTAGCTCGATTCACCGCACCTTCACTTGTTGCCAAACTCCAAGAGTTCAAGGCACACGAACAAGAGCACCGCTCGATCTTTTGGAGCGAGCTTCAAATCCGAGGAGTTCGCCGTTGCCGAAGCTACGTATTATGTGGAGCAGGTGGGTTTGCGCTGGGCTTTATCACAGCACTCTTTGGCCTCCGAGCCATCGCTGCAACCACTGCCGCCGTGGAGCGTGTAGTGTTGGGGCACTTGCAGAGCCAACTTCGCTCACTGAGTGGCCAAGACGATGCAGCGGCTGCTGCGATCTCAAAAATTGTCATAGAGGAAACACTGCACCTGGAACAATCAGAGTTGCATATAGATGCAGGTCAGTTCTGGCCTAAATTGCTTATGCCGATTGTTGCCTTATCGACTGAATCAGTTATATGGCTGGGTATGCGTCTATGAGGCATTTCAGTCCGAGCCTCCGCCTCTTGCTTTATTTCATCAATCCCATATCGGCTACGGCAGCACCAATTCACTTTTTGAGTAGTGCTACTTCTTGCTTCCTCTATTGCCCGCTTCTGACTGCGGATTCAACCGCTTGAATCTGCAGCAACTTACAGCAGTCCGAAGGTGCCACCAAGCCAACACTATTCAGATGGCAAGGCTTCCACCCAAACGATAGCACCTGGGTGATGCTCGCCTATCGTATCCAGCGCCCCAGCCAAAACTTCCGGATCTCGCGAGTCCAGCTCGTAATTGAAGCGTGAAAGGCTCTTGCCTTTCAACGCTTGGTACTGTTCCTCAGAAATGGCATTCGAGCCGCACCAGACGGGTTGCCCCGTCTTCTCTGCCGCGCGCAATGCCTCTTCGAGCCCTTGCGTAGTGATTGCCAAGAAGACCATTCGTTTCCCCTCTGAACTGCGCGATGCAACCTGCTTTGACAGGCTCTGTCCAAATTATGGTTGCTGAGAAACTGCGGCCAGCATAGGTCAACGGGGAAGCAGGGTCAGCATTCAACATAAAAGGAGAGCTGCCAGCGCTCACCAATCAAGCATTTCAACCCTATTTCATATTGAAATGCTCAATCAATAATCGTCAGCAGCTCTTCTTTCAATAGCAACCCCTACTGATCCTCACTCACCAGCTTCACATTGCAATACGCCTGCAGCCCCTCCAGCCCGCACTCCGAGCCCCAGCCGCTTTCCTTGACGCCGCCGAAGGGCGCCTCGGGCATGGAGATGTTCAGGCTGTTGATGCCGAGCATGCCGCTTTCCACGCCCTTGGCGAGGCGCTGGCGCACGGCGCTGTCCTGGGTGAAGGCGTAGGCCGCCAGGCCGTAGGGCAGGCGGTTGGCGCGGGCGATGGCCTCGTCCAGGCTCTGCACCGGGTTGATGAGGGCCACGGGGCCGAAGGGCTCCTCGTTCATCAGCGCGGCGTCCTCGGGCACGTTGCTCAGCACCGTGGGCTCCCAGAAGAAGCCGGGGCCGGCGATGGGGCGGCCGCCGGTGTGCAGCGTGGCGCCGCGCTCCTTGGCGTCGGCAACCAGGCGCGTGAGCGCGGCGATGCGGCGCGGGTTGGCCAGCGGGCCCATGTGGCTGGATTCGTCTAGGCCGTTGCCGACCTGGAGCTTCTTCACCCGTTCGACGAAGGCCTGCACGAAGGCGTCGAAGCGGCTGGCATGCACGTAGAAGCGCGTGGGCGCGATGCAGACCTGGCCGGCGTTGCGGTACTTGCCGGCGACCAGCATGTCGGCGGCGCGGTCCACGTCGGCATCGGACCAGACGATGACCGGTGCGTGGCCGCCCAGCTCCAGCGTGGCGCGCTTCATGCTCTTGGCGGCGTGCGAGGCCAGCAGCTTGCCCACCGCGGTGGAGCCGGTGAACGAGAACTTGGCCACCTCGGGCCGGTCGAGCAGGTAGCCCGAGACCTCGGCGGGCACGCCGAAGACCATGTTCAGCACGCCGGCGGGCAGGCCCGCGTCGTGCAGCGCGCGCACCAGCTCCTGGCCGGTGGCGGGGGTCTCTTCGGCGGGCTTGAGGATCAGCGTGCAGCCGGCGGCCAGCGCGCCGGCGATCTTGCGCGCCGGCGTGATGGACGGGAAGTTCCACGGCGCGAAGGCCGCGCACACGCCCACCGGCTCGTGCAGCACCGAGATGCGCTGCGTGGGCGTCTTGCCGGGCACGATGCGGCCGTAGTTGCGCCGGCCTTCCTCGGCATACCACTCGTAGGTGTCGGCGGCGGCCAGCACCTCGGCGCGGGCCTCGCGCAGCGGCTTGCCCTGCTCCAGCGTCATGCAGCGGGCGATGTGGTCGGCGCGCTCGCGGACCAGCGCCGCGCCCTTGCGCAGTATGTCGGCGCGCACCAGCGGCGAAGCATCGCGCCACGCGGGGAAGGCGGCCTTGGCGGCGGCCAGCGCGGCCTGCAGGTCGGCCTCGCCGGCATGGGGCAGTTGCGCCAGCACGGCTTCGTCGGCGGGGTTGATGACCGGCTCGGTGGCGCGGCCGCCAGCGGCGAGCCATTCGCCGTTGATGTAGAGCTGGAGCTGTGGATAAGTCGATGCGCTCATGGGGTTCAGCCTTTCTTCACCAGCGGGCACTTGCCGTCTTCCAGGGGGCGGAAGGCCTTGTCGCCGGGGATGGTGCCGATGATCTTGTAGTAGTCCCACGGGCCCTTGGATTCGGCGGGCGACTTGACCTGGGCGAGGTAGAGGTCGTGCACCATGCGGCCGTCCTCGCGCACGCGGCCGTTCTGGCTGAAGAAGTCTTCGAGCCTGGCGGACTTGAGATACTTGGTGACGGCCGGGCCGTCATCGGAATTGATAGCTGCCACCGCTTTCAGGTATTGGGTCACGGCCGAATAGGTGCCTGCATGCACCATCGAGGGCATGGTCTTCTTGCCCATGCGCTCGTGGAAGCGCTGGGCGAAGGCCCGGGTCTCGGGCGTGCGGTCCCAGTAGAAGGCGGTGGCGAAGGTCAGGCCCTGCGCGGTCTTGAGGCCCAGCGAATGCACGTCCTGGATGAACATGAACTGCGGCGCCACGGTCTGGTTCTTCATCAGCCCGAACTGGTTGGCCGACTTGATGGCGTTGATGGTGTCGTTGCCCGCGCTCACCAGCGTGACGACCGGGGCCTTCGATTCCTGCGCCTGCAGCACGAAGGACGAGAAGTCGCTGGCGTTGAGCGGGAAGTTGGTGCGCCCGGTGACCTTGCCGCCGTTCTTGCTGACGATGTTGGTCACGGTCTCGGCGCCGGCCTTGCCGAAGGCGTAGTCCACGGCCATGATGTACCAGTCCTTCTTGCCCTGCGCCAGCAGCGCGTGGGCCACGCCGCTGGCCATGGCGTAGGTGTCGTAGGTGTAGTGGATGGCGGTGGGGATGCAGGCCTCGCTGGTCAGCGCGTCCGACGCGCCGCCCGAGGTGAGGATGAGCTTGTTGCGCTCCTTGGCCAGGTTGTAGACGGCCATGGCCACGGCGGAGTTGTTCAGGTCGACGACCACGTCCACGCCGTCGGTGTCGAACCAGGTGCGCGCCTTGCTCGATCCCACGTCGGCCTTGCCCTGGTGGTCGGCGAACACGACCTCGATCTTCTTGCCGGCCACCGTGCCGCCGAAGTCCTCGACGGCCAGCTTCGTGGCCTCGACCGAGCCGCGGCCGGCGGTGTCGGCATAGGGGCCGGACATGTCGCTGAGCACGGCGATCTTCACCACGTCGCCGGAGATGCCCTGGGCCTGGGCGGGCAGCGCAGCGGCGGCGAGGCAGGCAGTGGCGGCGGCTAGCAAGGTCAAACACTTCATGGCAGGTCTCCTCAGGATTTCTTCACCAGGGCGCAGGTGGACTTGGACAGCGGGCGGAAGGCCTGATCGCCGGGGATGGTGGACAGCACCTTGTAGTAATCCCACGGGGCCTTGGACTCCTCGGGCTTCTTGACCTGCACCACGTACATGTCGTGCACCATGCGGCCGTCCTCGCGCACGTAGCCGTTCTGCGAGAAGGCGTCGTTGATCTTCATGCTCTTGAGCTGCCTGGCCACAGCGGGGCCGTCGTCGGTGCCGGCCGCCTGCACGGCCTGCAGGTAGGTCGTCACGGCCGAGTAGTCGCCCGCCTGCACCATCGACGGCATCTTCTTCATGCGCTCGAAGTAGCGCTTGGACCAGGCGCGCGACTCGGGCGTGCGGTCCCAGTAGAAGGCGGTGGCGAAGGTCATGCCCTGGCCGTACTTGAGGCCCAGGCCGTGGATGTCGTTGATGAACATCAGCTGCGGCACCAGGATCTGGTTCTTGGTCAGGCCGAAGTCGTTCGCGGCCTTGATGGTGTTGACCGTGTCGTTGGTGGCGTTGGCCAGCGTCACCACCTGCGCCTTCGAGGCCTGCGCCTGGGTCACGTATGACGAGAAATCGCTGGCGTTGAGCGGGTGCGCCACCTGGCCGGCGATCTTGCCGCCGCCGGCCTCGACGAACTCGGTCGCGGTGGCCGCCATGGCCTTGCCGGCGGCATAGTCCACCGCAATGATGAACCAGTCCTTCTTGCCCTGCGCCAGCACGCCGGTGACGGCGGCATTGGTCATGGCGTAGGTGTCGTAGGTGTAGTGCACCAGCGTGGCGCCGCAGTGCTCGTTGGTCAGCGCGGTGGAGACGGCGCCGGTGTTCATGATCATCTTGTTGCGCTCGCGCGCCAGGCCGTTGACGGCGATGGCGACGGCGGAGTTGTTCATGTTCATGACCATGTCCACGCCTTCGCTGTCGAACCACTGGCGCGCCCGGGTCGCGGCCACGTCGGCCTTGTTCTGGTGGTCGGCGAAGACGAGCTCGATCTTCTTGCCGAGCACCGTGCCGCCGAAGTCGGCAATCGCCATCTTCGCGGCCTCGACCGAGCCCTTGCCCGAGGTGTCGGCATACAGGCTCGACATGTCGCTGAGCACGGCGATCTTCACCACGTCGCCCGACACCCCCTGCGCCTGCGCCGCGATGGCCGCAGCCATGGCGGCGGCTCCCAGCAGACCCTGAACTGGTTTCATTGGCTTGTCTCCATAGTTTTTGTTGAACCCACGCAAGGCACCGATGCTATGGATTTGCCTGCGGGCTGCTTTTGCTTTTGGCAAGCCCTCCCTTTGGCAGAGCCAAAGCCATACAAACCCGCATCCACACCCATCCAGCTATGCATTCGTCAAATGCCGCCAAAGGCCCCCTTTGCGATTGCCCAATTGCCTTGGCCCGCGAAATCCCCGATGCTGGCGGCCATTCACATCAAAAATGCGAGCATCCGGCGGCCCTGAGACGCCCGCCGGTCGCCGCCCTCCGAGGACCACCCATCCATGACCCCATCGATGTCGAGCTACTACCAGGCCGAGCTGGACGCCGGCCGCTTCCAGATCCAGCGCTGCAAGAGCTGCAGCCAGGCGATCTTCTATCCCCGCGAAATCTGCCCGCACTGCGGCAGCGACCAGCTCGCCTGGGAAGCGCCATCCGGCCGGGGCACGGTGTACTCCACCACGGTGATCCGCCGCAAGGCCGAGGCCGGCGGCGACTACAACGTCGCGCTGGTCGACCTGGCCGAAGGCGTGCGCATGATGGGCCGCGTGGAGGGCACGGCGCCCGCCGACGTGAAGATCGGCCTGGCGGTCCGGGCAGAAGTGATCCAGCAGGGCGGCAAGGGCCTGGTGGTTTTCAAGGCAGCAGAGGGGGCATGAGCATGGTGCAGATCCGAACGAACAGCAGCACCGGCCTGCAGGCCCTGCGCGGCAAGGCCGCCATCACCGGCGTGGCCACCTATGGCTGCGGCGAAGCCCCGGGCATGGACGACATGACCCTGCTGGTGCGCGCCGCGCACGCGGCCGTGGCCGATGCCGGCCTGACGATGCAGGACATCGACGGCCTGTGCACCGCCAGCGTCAACGCCACCATGTGGCCCATGCCGGTGATCGAGCACCTGGGCATCAACCCGACGTATGTGAACGGCACCATGCTGGGCGGCTCGAGCTTCATCGCGCACCTGCTGCCGTCCATCATGGCGCTGGAGGCCGGCCAGTGCAACGCCGTGCTGGTGTGCTACGGCAGCGCCCAGCGCTCGGCCGTGTTCGGCCGCAAGGAATCGGGCGCGGCGCGCAAGTTCATGGACCCGCAGCCCTTCGAGCATCCGTATGAACCTACGATGCCGGTGGCCGCCTACGCGATGGCCGCCGCGCGCCACATGCAGCAGTACGGCACCACGCGCGAGCAGCTCGCCGCCGTGGCCGTGGCCGCGCGCCAGTGGGCGCAGAAGAACCCCGAGGCCTTCATGCGCGACCCGCTGACCATCGAGGATGTGCTGAAGTCGCGCATGGTGGCCGACCCGTTCACCGTGCGCGACTGCTGCCTGGTGACCGACGGCGCCGGCGCCTTCGTGCTGACCCGTGCCGACCGCGCCCAAAGCGGCCCGCAGGCCCCGGTCTACGTGCTGGGCAATGCCACGGCCTGCTGGAACCGCCAGATCTCGAGCATGCCCAAGCTGACCGTGACGGCCGCGGCCCAGTCCGGCGCACAGGCCTTCGCGATGGCGGGCCTGAAGCCCGCCGACATGGACGTGCTGGAGCTGTACGACGCCTTCACCATCAACACCCTGCTCTTCCTCGAGGACCTGGGCTTCGTGAAGAAGGGCGAGGCCGGCGCCTTCGTGGCCAGCGGCGCGATCGCGCCCGGCGGCAGCCTGCCGGTCAACACCAACGGCGGCGGCCTCTCGTGCGTGCACCCGGGCATGTACGGCATCTTCGCGCTGATCGAGGCCGTGCGCCAGCTGCGCGGCCAGGGCGGCGAACGCCAGGTGGCCGGCGCACAATTGGCGCTGGCCCATGGCAACGGCGGCACGCTGTCCAGCCAGGCCACGGCCATCCTGGGCACGGCCGCCACCCTGTAATCCTTCTCACCGAAACACCGACACCATGATCCGCGATCCCCAAATCCTGGAAGCGCTGCTCGACAGCGTGCGCCGCTTCGTCAACGAACGCCTCGTACCCGCCGAGAACGAAGTCGCCGAGACCGACTCCATCCCCGAATCCATCGTGCAGGAGATGCGCGAGCTGGGCCTGTTCGGCATGACCATCCCCGAGGATTTCGGCGGCCTGGAGCTGACCATGGAAGAGGAAGTGCGCGTGCTCTTCGAGCTGTGCCAGACCTCGCCCGCATTCCGTTCCATCATCGGCACCACGGTGGGCATCGGCTCGCAGGGCATCCTGATGGACGGCACGCCCGAGCAGCAGGCACAGTGGCTGCCCAAGCTGGCCACCGGCGAGGTGATCGCCTCGTTCGCGCTGACCGAGCCCGAGGCCGGCTCCGACGCCGCCTCGCTGCGCACCACCGCCATCAAGGACGGCGACTTCTACGTGGTCAACGGCACCAAGCGCTTCATCACCAACGCGCCGCACGCCGGCATGTTCACGCTGATGGCGCGCACCGACCCGAGCAACAAGGGCTCGGGCGGTGTGTCCTCGTTCATCGTCGATGCCAAGTCGCCGGGCATCAGCTTCGGCAAGAACGACGCCAAGATGGGCCAGAAGGGCGCGCACACCTGCGACGTGATCTTCGACAACGTGCGCGTGCCCGCCGCCAACCTGATCGGCCTGAAGGAAGGCCAGGGCTTCAAGACCGCGATGAAGGTGCTGGAGAAGGGCCGCATCCACATCGCCGCCGTGGCCGTGGGCGTGGCCAAGCGCATCCTGCGCGACGCGCTGGCCTACTCGCTGGAGCGCAAGCAGTTCGGCCAGCCGATCTGCGAGTTCCAGCTGGTGCAGGCCATGCTGGCCGACAGCGAGGCCGAGATCTTCGCGGCCGAGTGCATGACCATCGAGGCGGCGCGCCGCCGCGACGACAAGAAGAACGTCTCCACCGAGGCCTCGTGCGCCAAGATGTTCGCCACCGAGATGTGCGGCCGCGTGGCCGACCGCGCGGTGCAGATCCTGGGCGGCTCGGGCTACATGGCGGAGTACGGCATCGAGCGCTTCTACCGCGACGTGCGCCTGTTCCGCCTGTACGAGGGCACGACGCAGATCCAGCAGATCATCATCGCGCGCAACATGATCCGCGAGGCCCGCGGATGACCGGCACGCACGAGCGCCCCAGCCAGCAGCGCCTGAGCATCGACGACATGAACAGCCGCGTGCCCTTCCTGCGGCTGATCGGCGCCTACCAGGACCCGAACTTCGAGGACGGCATCGTGCGCCTGCACCTCAAGGAGCTGCGCGAGGACCTGTGCAACCAGCTGCCGGCCGCGCACGGCGGCGTGCTGATGACGCTGCTGGACGTGGCCATGTCGCGCGCCGCGGTGCTTGCGCCCGGCGCGCCGGCCAGCACCGCCGTGACGGTAGAGATGTCCACGCGCTTCATCCGCCCCGGCCGCGGCCAGCTCGTGGCCGAGGGCCGGGTGCTCAACCAGGGCCGGTCGCTATGCACCTGCGAGGCCAACATCTACGACCAGGACCGCAACCTGCTGGCCACCGGGCAGGGCACCTTCAAGTACTGGATGGCCCACGCCTACGCGGATACAGCCAAATAAGCCTCCATGGCATATGTAGCAAGCGCAAGCAGCTATATTTTTGGAAGCAAAAGAAAAGCGGCTCCTCGGAGCCGCTTTTTGCTGCGCATGTGAGCGCCTACTTGCTCGCCATCATCTCTGGCAGCTCGATCTTGACCTCCAGCACCTCCAGGTTGTCCTGGCGCTCGAGGTTCACGCGCACGTCGTCGGGGTTGATCGACACGTACTTGGCGATCACCGCCATCAGCTCCTTCTGCAGCGCGGGCAGGTAGTCGGGCTGGTTGTTGCTGCGGCCACCGCGCTCGTGGGCCAGGATGATCTGCAGGCGCTCTTTCGCCACCGAGGCGGTCTTCTTCTTTTCTCCAAGGAACAGGGACAGCAGGGACATGGCTTACCTCCCGAAGATGCGCTTGAAGAAGCCGGGCCTCTGCGCATCGATGAAGCGCATGGGCTTGTCTTCGCCCAGAAAGCGCGCCACCACGTCCTTGTAGGCCTCGGACACGTCGGTGGTGGACAGGTTGATCGCCGGCGTGCCCTGGTTGGAAGCCTGCAGCACCGATTCGGACTCGGGGATCACGCCGATCAGCGGGATGCGCAGGATGTCCTGGATGTCGGTCAGCGACAGCATCTGGCCGTCCTCGACGCGGTTGGGGTTGTAGCGGGTGATGAGCAGGTGCTCCTTGATCGGCTCGCTGCCCTCGATGGCGCGCTTGGTCTTGGAGCTGAGCATGCCCAGGATGCGGTCCGAATCGCGCACCGACGACACCTCGGGGTTGGTCACGACCAGGGCCTCGTCGGCGAAGTGCATGGCCATCAGCGCGCCGCTCTCGATGCCGGCGGGCGAGTCGCAGACCACGTAGTCGAAGCCCATGTCGGCCAGCTCCTTGATGATCTTCTCGACGCCTTCCTGCGTCAGCGCCTCCTTGTCGCGGGTCTGCGACGCGGCGAGGATGTGCAGGTTGTCGAGCTGCTTGTCCTTGATCAGGGCCTGCTTGAGGTTGGCCTCGCCCTGGATGACGTTGATCAGGTCGTACACCACGCGGCGCTCGCAGCCCATGATCAGGTCGAGGTTGCGCAGACCCACGTCAAAGTCGATCACCGCGGTCTTGTGGCCGGCGAGTGCCAGGCCTGCCGAAAAGCTTGCGCTGGTGGTGGTCTTGCCGACACCTCCTTTGCCGGAGGTCACAACGACGATTTTGGCCATGTTTTCCAGTTTCCCTTCAAGGTTCCATTGAAGCCGTATGCCTGCCGCCGCTTCGGCGGCCCCGGGCTTACAGCGGCTCGATCACAATCTTTTCGCCTTCCAGCCGCACCATGGCGGGCTTGCCGGCAATGTCGGGAGGCAGTTCCGTCTCCACTGTACGGTAGATTCCGGCAATCGACACCAGCTGCGGCTCGAAGCAAGTGCAATAGATGCGCGCGCTCACATCGCCGCGCGCCCCCGCCACCGCCCGGCCCCGCAGCGGGCCGTAGACGTGCAGGTTGCCGTCGGCGATCACCTCGGCGCCGTAGCTGACCATGCCCATCACGATGAGATCGCCCCCCGGCGCATAGGCCTGCTGGCCGGAGCGCAGCGGCTTGTCCACCCGCATGGTGGGACGGGCCGGCAGCTGCACCTCGCGCACGACTTCCACCTCGTGGATGACCTCCTGCACCACCGGCTCGGCCGCCGGGCGCGCCGGCGGGGCCTCGGGCGCGGCCACGAGGCCTGCGGCATGGGCGGCCGCCATCTGCAGTGCATTGCCGCCGCGCACCGCCACCGGCTGGGTGCGGTAGCGCCGCAGCAGCTGCACGATGGCCGCGAAATCGATGTCGTCCTCGGCCTCGCGCACGGGCAGCAGGTCGATCAGCACCGGGTCGTTGTCGAAGAACGCCGAGGCATCGCCGAAGCGCTGTGCGAACTCCTGCTCCAGCCCGGCCACATCGGTGGAGCGCAGCGCAAATGCCACCACGGGCAATTGGGCGCTCTTCATATCAAAACCGCTGCGGTGCGTCGTTTCGCCGGACATGGGGTGTTTTGCAAGGTACTTCGGGAGGAATCGCCGAAGTGTACCCTCCCCGGCCGATGCTGACTTGGGCTGCCATTATGGGGGGCCGGCCCAGCCGAAGATGCAACAGTTCTTAACCTTGCGCAATGAGTTGCTGCCGGTTCCAGCGCGCAAAAAGGGCACCCGAAGGCGCCCTTTTCCTCCATTCTGGAGCGGTTTTACCGGAGCTTGTGCCCGCAATGGCCGCAAAACTGGTCGTCCGGCCCCACGGCCTGGGTGCAGGCCGGGCAGTGCGGCTGCGCTGCGACGGCGGGGGCGGCCGGCGACTCTGCCACCGGAGGGACAGAGACGGGCGGCGCGGGCTCCGGGGCGGGCGGGGTCGCCTCGCCCGTAGCCGCCGCAGCTGCGGCCGTGCCGGCCTCGGCGCTGCCGGGGCGCTGCTGGCGCAGGCGCTCGGCCGCCTCGCGGGCCTTCTGCTGGGCCAGCTCCTGCGCCTGGCGGGCCTTTTCGCGGGCCAGCGCGATGCCGGCCTGCAGGCTGGCCTCGGAGGCCTCCTCGTCTAGGCCGTCGGAGACCATCAGGTAGATCAGGTTGGTGCCCATGAACATGACCTGGGCCAGCAGCGTCATGATGACCGCGAACATGATCACGGTGGACAGCGAGCCGGCGACCACATGGCCGCTGCTGTAGGCCGCGCCCATGCCGCCGCCCAGCGGCGCCAGCATGCTCGGGCCGATGATGCCCGCGGCCAGCCCCGTCATCGACGAGAAGCCTGGCACGAAGCCGCTGAGCAGGATCAGCGCGATCACGCCCAGCACGAAATACAGCGCCAGCAGCATCACCACCACCGGCACGATGCGGCTGCGCGCGATCGCCACCACCAGCGCCACCGCGCTGCGCAGCGAGCGGCCGTCCCAGATGGCGGGCGCCAGCAGCGGCGCGGCCACCCAGTACAACGCGATGAACAGCACCGAGGCCGCCACCACCAGCACCGGATGGGCAAAGAAGAACAGGATGGGCCCGATGATCGGCAGCTTGCAGACGAAGTAGACGATGGCCGCGACGAGGTACAACACCAGCATCACGGCCACCAGCAGCAGCGCGAACAGGATGAACTTGGGCACGCAGCGCAGGCCGGCCGAGAGGGCCTCTGCGACGCCGCGCGGCTCCAGCCCCTTGGCACGGTCCTGCAGCAGGATGCCGACGGCCGAGATGCCGGCCGCGAACACCACGCCGGCGAGCAGCGCGAAGACCAGCCCCACGAACACGCTGCCCAGCGCGCCGGCCAGCATCTGCCCCAGCGTCATGACCAGGCCGCTCGCCATCCAGGTGACGAAGGACAGCCCCATGGCCCGCCACTGCGTCAGCCCCTCGGCTGCGCGCAGCAGCTGGCTGAAGTCGATCGATTTCAAGATGGCCTTCGCTGTCATGCACTGCTCCTCTTATGGATGTATCGGTTCGGCCCCGCGCGGGCCCGCGCCTCAGTCGAGCTTGCGCGGCAGGGCGGCGCCCTGGATGATGAAGCGCTCGATGCCCGCGGGCACCGCCTTGTCGGCGGCCTTCTTCACCTCGACCGGATGGCCGGCCTCGGTATCGGCCGTGCCGGCCTTGAGGTTCACGCGCTTGGCGCGCAGGTCGGTGGGCGAAACCATCACCTGGATCGTGGCGCTGCCGCGCTCGTCGGCCAGCAGCGTGGCGATGTCCTTGATCGCCACCATGGCGTTCTTGTGCTCGTCCCGGGCCTTGGCCGCGAGCGGCAGGTCGATGGCCACGGCATCGAGCACCTTCACGGACTGCACCTGGCCCGAGGCGGACTCGAACTGCTGCATGCGGGTGCGCGTCTCGCTGCGGTTGATGCGCTGCTTGGCGGGCAGCTCGGCCATGGCCTCGACGGCGCGCTGGCGCATGCCGTCGGCCGCGTCGATCTCGGCTCCCATCTTGCCGCCGAACACTTCAAAGGGATTGGGCGGCACCGGCGCGGCGATCGGCGCCTTGGGCATGGGCTGCGGCTGGGGCTCGGGTGCCGGGGCAGCACAGCCTGCCAGGGCAGCGGCGATGAGCACGGCAGAGAGCTTGAAATAGGTCATGGTGGTTCCTCCATCAATCCAGTAATTCGTCGAGAGACCGCTTGTAGGCCGGAGGCCTGGCGGGACGCGGCTCGGCGGCGCGCTGTCGCGGCGCAGGGGGCGCAGGCGGGGCTGCGGCCGGAGCCATGTCCTGCACTATAGCGGCAGCAGGCGGCGCCACCGTGACGGGCTGTGCCGCGGTTTCCCCGGGCCGCGCCACGTCGGCCGCGGCCGCCTCCAGGGCCTCGCCAGGGGCCAGCGCCGCATCGGCAGGAACGGCATCGGCCGCCGCAGCACCGGCTGCCGCAGCATCGACCGCCGGGCCGGGATCTTCGGTGGCGGGCGCGGCCACGTCGGCGCCGGCGGCGGGCGTGGCAGGCGCCGCCTCGCGTCCCGACCACCACCACCAGCCGATGCCGGCGGCCAACAGCAGCGCCAGCAGCACGGCGCCCAGCCACAGGCCGGCGCCGCGCGAGGGCGGGGGTTCGTCAAACAGCGGCGGCAGGCCGGCCGCCGCACCGGACATGGCGGGCGGGCTGACCGCGGCCTCGGGCGCGTCCTGCACATTGCCGAACACGATCACCGCCGCATCCTCGTCGGCGGGCGGGGCCGTGGCCGCCGTGGCCTGCAGCGCCTTTTCGTCGAAGCGGCAGCCGCAGCGCGTGCAGAACGGGGCCTGCGTGGCGCAGAGGTGGCCGCAGTCCGGGCAGGTGGTGTAGGTGGGCGCCACCGCGGGCGGCTGCTGGTCGCTCTGCCGGGCCCCGCACTTATTACAAAATTTTGCACTGGCAGCGAGCGCATGCCCGCAGACGACACAGTTCATGGCTGATCCCTCGGATGGCTGCGTTGGCGTCGAAAGTTGTCCACGCAATCGATTATTTCGCGCATTGTCCACCAACGGCGCATCTGCGCCGTTTCAGCGGGGCCGGCGGCTGCGCACCAGGGGGCGGGAGAGCACTACAACTTGCAACGATTTCACTATGATGCAGCACCTCCTCATTCGAACCCCATCATGTCCGAACCCCTGATCCCCCACTGGCGCGAAGTGCGCCCCGGCACCGGCGACGTCGTGGCGCCCGACGAGCGCCTGCCCTGGCCGCAGACGACCATCATGGGCGTGCAGCACGTCATCGCCATGTTCGGCTCCACCATCCTCGCGCCCATCCTGATGGGGTTCGACCCCAACGTGGCGGTGCTGATGAGCGGCGTGGGCACGCTGCTGTTCTTCCTGCTCACCGGCGGGCGCGTGCCCAGCTACCTGGGTTCGAGCTTCGCCTTCATCGGCGTGGTGATCGCGGCCACGGGCTATAGCGGTAGCGGCGCCAACGCCAACATGGCGGTGGCACTGGGCGGCATCATCGCCTGCGGCCTGGTGTACACGCTGATCGGCCTCATCGTGCAGGCCGTGGGCACGGGCTGGATCGAGCGCTTCATGCCGCCGGTGGTCACCGGCGCCATCGTCGCGGTGATCGGCCTGAACCTGGCCTCCGTTCCGGTCAAGAACATGGCGGCCAACAACTTCGAGAGCTGGATGCAGGCGATGACTTTCGTCTGCGTCAGCCTGGTCGCCGTGCTCACGCGCGGCATGGTGCAGCGCCTGCTGATCCTGGTGGGGCTGATCGCCGCGTCCGTCATCTACGCGGTGCTGACCAACGGCATGGGCCTGGGCAAGCCGGTGGACCTGTCGGGCGTGGCCGCCGCCGCGTGGGTGGGCCTGCCGCATTTCGTGGCGCCGAGCTTCACCGCGCAGGCCACGGTGATGATCGTGCCGGTGGTCATCATCCTGGTGGTCGAGAACCTGGGCCACATCAAGGCGGTGACGGCCATGACCGGCCAGAACCTGGACCGCTACATGGGCCGCGCCTTCATCGGCGACGGCCTGGCCACCATGGTCAGCGGCAGCGCCGGCGGCACGGGCGTGACCACCTATGCCGAGAACATCGGCGTGATGGCGGCCACCCGCATCTACTCGACCGCGGTGTTCATGATGGCCGGCGTGATTGCGCTGCTGCTGGGCTTCTCGCCCAAGTTCGGCGCGCTGATCCAGGCGATCCCGCTGCCCATCATGGGCGGCGTGTCCATCGTGGTGTTCGGCCTGATCGCCATCGCCGGCGCCAAGATCTGGGTCGAGAACCGCGTGGACTTCTCGCAGAACAAGAACCTGCTGGTCGCGGCTATCACCCTCATCATCGGCACGGGCGACTTCACGCTGAAGTTCGGCGACTTCGCGCTCGGCGGCATCGGCACCTCGACCTTCTGCGCCATCCTGCTGTACCAGCTGCTGGATCGCCGCGGCTGATCTGCTCGCCATTAAAAAAGAGAGCTGCTCGCGCTTATTACCATTGGATTTCAAAGATGTTTCGTCTTGAAATCCTTATACAACAAGCGCCAACAGCTATCTTTAGGGGAGCAGCCAACCTCGCGTCGGCAGCCCCTGATTCCTGGCTAGAATACGCGGCACCAAAGCTGGGGCCATCCAGCCTGCCGACCCGCTTCCCCGCGGCGCCCGCAGGCTTCAGGTAACGCCAGTCCCGATACCCAGCTGGATTTCTGCCGCTCTCGCGGCCCTCCCCGCGCATTCCGCGCACCCGCTTCTTCCCCATCCCCCGACGCCAGGCCGCCCGCAGCGCAGCCGGCGCATGCTCGTCTTCGCCCCTGCCGGGAGCGGAAGGCCGTCGGCATGGGGAAGGCGGATTCCCCCCCTCCAGGAAAGAGAACTCCCGACCATGATCATCCGTTTATCCAAAATCTCCATGGTGCTGGCGATGGCCTTGTTTGCCTCGCTGGTCAGCTTCGGCAACATCACCGACTACGGCACCAACTTCGCCTTCGTGCACCACGTCTTCCAGATGGACACGACCTTCCCCGGCAACCAGATCATGTACCGCGCGATCGAGTCGCCCGTAGTGCAGCACGCCGGCTACATCTTCATCATCGCGCTCGAAACCGCCACCGCCGTGCTGTGCTGGATCGGCGGCTTTCGGCTGCTGAAGGCGCTCAGGGCCGACGACGCTACCTTCCGCCGCGCCAAGCGCTGCGCCATCGCTGGCCTCACGCTGGGCTTTCTCACCTGGCAGGTGGGCTTCATGTCCATCGGCGGCGAATGGTTCGGCATGTGGATGTCCAAGCAATGGAACGGCGTGCCCGACGCCAGCCGCTTCTTCACCACGCTGCTGCTGGTGCTGATCTATGTCTCGCTGGCCAACGACCAGGTGGACGCCTAGGCAGAACCGCAGCGCCAGGCACGGGAGGGCCTACTCGGCCTGAATGCCTGCCTGCTGGATCTGCTGCCCCCAGCTTTCGTACTGCGCCCGCACGAACTCCTGCAAGGGTGCGCCGGTCATCAAATCCGGTTCCATGCCGATGCTGCGCAGCCGCTCCTGAACGGCGGGGCTGCGCATGGTCTCGCCCAGCTGGGCCGTCCACCAACTCCGGATGTCGGCGGACAGCCCGGCAGGGCCTGCAACGCCGATCCACCCGGTCAGCTCGAGCGCACCCAATCCCAGTTCCTGCGCCGTCGGTACATCCGCCACGATGGTGGAGCGCTTGCTGGACATCAGGGCCACCGCCTTCAGGTTTTGCGCGCGGATCTGGGTCAGCACCGCGCCCAGGTCGGAGGCCACGAAATCGACTCGCCCGCCGATCAGATCGGTCACCGCCGCCGGCTGCCCCTTGTAGGCAACACTCAGCACCTGTGCTCCCGCAGCTCGGCTGAAGGCGGCAGCCACCACCTGGCCTGTGCCTGAGCCGTAGCCACTGGTCACGGCATTCGGTTGGGCCTTGGCCGCGGCAATCAGCTGCTGGGCACTTTCGAGCGGGCCGCCTGCGCGGGTCGCTATCACCACGTCGAAGCGCACCACCCGGCCCACCTGCGTGAAACCCTTGAGCGCGTCGTAGCGTTGGAAGGCCTTGGACAAATGCGGCCCGGACGAACTGGTGGCGCTTGAGCTGGGCATCATGGTGTAGCCATCGGGCGCCGCGCGCGCGACCGCGTCCACGCCCAGCACCCCAAGGGCTCCCGGCTTGTTCTCCACGATGATCTGGGCACCGGTTCGTACCCGAATGTCGTCCAGCACGATGCGCGATACGTTGTCGATGCTGCTGCCGGCAGGAAACCCCACCACGAAGCGTATGGGCTTGTCTGCCTGCGGGTAGCCTGCGGCACCGGCGGCCGCCGAAGCACAGGCCAGAGCGGCCCACAGGACGGATTGCGTGAATTTGCTCATCGATGTCTCCTCGTACCTCTGCGGGTGTCAGGCGCTTGCGCGAAGTTGCCCCAGGATTTCCGCCGTGTGCTCGCCCAGATTCGGGGGATGGCGCCGTATGGCGGGCGGTGTTGCGCTGAAGCTCACGGGCAGGCCGGCTTGGATCAGCGGGCCCTCGGTCGGATGCTCCGAGGTGTGCCAGAAACCCGTGGCCTGCAGATGCGGATCTGCCAGCAGCGCTTCGAAATCATTCACCGGCGCGAACGGGATATCTGCCGTCGCCAGGAGATCGAGCCACTCGGCCGTGCTGCGCTCGGCCAGTACGGTGTCGACGTAGCGGTAGAGCTCCGGGAAATGGCGGCTGCGGCTGTGAAGGGTCTGGTAGCGCGGGTCGTCGGCCATCTCCGCATGCCCCGTCAGTGCGAAAAAGCGCTGCCACTGGGGGGTGGTGTACGGCACGACGCTGATGTACCCGTCCTGCGTGCGGAAGGGCCTGCGATAGGCATTGAGCAGCCGCGCGTACCCAGCCGGCCCTTCTGGCGGCACGAAGGTCAGCCCTGCCAGATGCTCGGGCGCCAGGAACGCCACCATGCACTCGAACATGGGCACCTCGATCGCCTGCCCCCCGGCGCCGCGCTCACGCGCCAGCAGCGCGCTGGTCACTGCGTTGGCCACGTAAAGGGCCACCACCTTGTCCGCGGCCACCGTATTGACGTATTGCGGCGCCTGGCCTTCGACCCCGCCCTGCAGCCAGGCCAGGCCGGATACCGCCTGGATGGTGTCGTCGACGGCGGCCCGGCCGGCATACGGGCCGCGCTCGGAGTACCCGTAGCAGGCGCAGTAGACCAGCTGCGGAAAACGCGTCTGCAGCGTCTCATAGTCCAGGCCAAGCCGCCGCACCGCCGGCGCGCGCATGTTGGTGATGAAGACGTCGGCTTCGGCAATCAACGCATCGAGCTGCCTGCGCCCCTCCTCCGACTTGGCGTCAATGACCACGCTGCGCTTGTTGCGGTTGAGATTGAGGTGGGTATGGCTCATCGCCGCATGGCGCTGCGGCGTGACGTGGCGGAACACATCGCCTTCGGCAGATTCCACCTTGATGACATCCGCCCCCATGTCGCCCAGCATCTGGGTGGCCATGGGCCCCATGCCTACGCTGGTCATATCGACCACACGGATTCCATGCAAAGGTCCAGGCATTTCTAGTCTCCCAGCAAGCGGCGCGCCAGGCGCAGATGGGGCATGTCGATCATCTTGCCGTCAAGCCTCAGCGCACCCTCGCCGGGGTGCGCGTCAAAGGCTTCTATGACGGCGCGCGCCCATTGGCGCTGGCTCTCGTCGGGCGACAGCAGCGCATTGATCGTTTCGGCATGGCGCGGGTGGATGGCCATCTTGACGACGAAGCCGTCATGGAAGGCCTCACGGGCTTCATCGGCGAGGACCTCCGGAGCTTCCAGGTCCACGCAAACCGTATCCACGGCCCGCACACCGGCTGCTGCCGCGGCCATCAGGCACAGCGAGCGCGCCAGCCGGAAGGGCTCGGTGTAGCGGCCCGCCACGCGATTGCGCAGAGACCCGAGGTCGGCGGCCAGGTCTTCTCCGCCCCAGGACAGTCCCCACAGCCGGGCGCTTGCGCCACGGTAGTCGTGCAGTCCGAACAAGGACTGCGCGGTCTCGGTGACGATGGCCAGGATGCGGGTGCTGCCCGGCATGATGCCTGCGGCGGCCTCAAAGGCATCGAGGTAATGCGCCAGGCGCTGCAGGTCGGCGCGGCCCGCGCATTTGGGCAGCACGATGCCCTGCGGACGGGCGGGGATGACGGCGGCCAGGTCGGCCAGTGCGTCTGGTCCATCCAGGGCATTGATGCGCACCCACAGTGCCTTGTCGCATGGGCTTTGCAAAGACGCACGCACCTGGATACGTGCCGCTGGCTTCTGGGCCGGCGCAACGGAATCCTCCAGATCCAGGATCAGGGCATCGGCCGCACTGGTCGAGGCATGCACATATTTGCGCCCGGAATCACCAGGCACGAACAACATTGAGCGGACCATGGTGATGCCCCCTATGCCGGGCGCTTGTGCATCAGGGCCGAGCGCTTGCATACCGCGACGACTTCATCGCGGTGATTGAGTGCCGTGTGCTCGAACTCGATGATGCCGGCGGTCGGACGCGATTTGCTCTCTCTTGCGGACAGCACGCGGGTGCGCACATGCAGGGTGTCGCCCGCAAAGACAGGTTTCGGGAAGGCAATCTCGCTCATCCCCAGATTGGCCACGGTGGTGCCCAGCGTGGTGTCGTTCACCGTCATGCCGATCAGCAGGCCCAGGGTGAACAGGCTATTGACCAGGGGTTTTCCGAACTCGGTCTTGGCGGCGAAGTGCGCATCCAGGTGCAGAGGCTGCACGTTCATCGTGAGCGTGCTGAACAGGACGTTGTCCATCTCGGTCACGGTGCGAGTCCAGTCGTGCTCGAACGTCTGGCCCGGGGTGAATTGCTCGTAGTAAAGACCTGCCATGTTGCTTCCTTTCGAAACGAGGGGCGCGGCATCGCGCCTGGTGCACAGGAGTCCCCGGCACCAGGGCATCCTGTTCTCATACATAAACAAATGTTCATGTTCATGAATATGAACCAAAGTTTATATCCATGAACTTTGATCGAAAAGAGGGCGCAGATAGGTACAAACCCGGGATTTGCAGGCGAACGCAGGCCAGCCTGCAGCGCAGGCTGGCTTCATCGTGGAAAGGAGGGAAGCGTCGGGCTGGATCGCCCGGGAGGCGGGCCGGCGCAGGCCGGCCGCTAGGACTATCTGGACAGGGGAGCGAGAGGCTCCAATTGCCGGGCCAGCTGCTGGCTGGCCGCGAGCAGGGTCTGGCCAATGGCGTCGGCCTTGGTGCCTGCACGGTCGAGCGGTGCGCCTACGACGAGCGCCAGCGCCGTGCCATAAAGCACCAACGGCGCCGCCACCGACAGCGTGTCGGCCTGATGCTCCCCCAGGTTCACATGCCAGCCTTGCCTGGTTTCGGCCTCGATCAGGGCCAGCAGCTTCCGGGGGGTTTGCAAGGTCTGGTCCGTGTAGCGGTCCAACGCCAGGCGGGATACAAGCGCCTCACGTTCGTCAGATGGCAGCGTGCCGAGCAGCGCGCGACCGGAAGCCGATGCATGCAACGGCTTGAACTGCCCGACCTTGGCCGTGAAGCGCACGATGCGGTCAGGCTCCGCCACATCCAGATAGATCACCTGCTCGCCCGAGCGCTTGGCCAGAATCAGCGTTTCGCCAAGCTCGTTGCGCAATGTCTCCAAAGCGGGCCGGATACGCATGATCAATTGGTCATGCTCGGCAACCGCCTGGGCCTCGTTCAGCCAGCGGCGGGTCAGGTAGTAGCGCCCTGCCACCTGGTGTGCATACCCGTCTCCCTCGAGGGTGTCGAACAGGGCCAGGCAGCTGGACTTCGGGATATCCAATGCCGCCGAAACCTGGGTCAGGCTGGCCGGCATCTGCGTGGTGGCAAAAAACTGGAGGATCTCCAATACGCGCTTGGCGCTTTTAACGTCGTTCGAACTCATGAACATGAATATATATGCATGAACACCTCGAAACAATCGCGGTCGTGCAAAGCGTAGACCTGGGTTGCTGTGCAACAGCACCATCCGGGGCGCCATGAGCGCCTGCAAAAAATTCAAACGCAAGCGGGCCATGAAAAAACTTTCACTGCGCCGCCACTGCACTTCCCCGTAGGATTTTCGCCTTGCCCTGCATGCGCAGGCGCCAGAACCACCCCACGAGGAGATGCCCCCATGTCGTTGAACGACCGCGTCCGCTGCAGCGCGCTGCAGTCCCGCACCATGAGCGCCGCCGAAGCGGCCGCCCTGATCCCCGCTGGTGCCAACGTGGGCATGAGCGGCTTCACCGGTGCCGGCTACCCCAAGGCCCTGCCGCAGGCCATCGCAGCCCGCGCCCAGGCCGAGCATGCGGCGGGCCGGCCCTACCGCATCAACGTCTGGACGGGCGCCTCCACCGCCCCCGAATGCGACGGCGCGCTGGCCCAGGCCCACGCGGTGGGCCAGCGCCTGCCGTTCAACACCGACCCGGCCGCGCGCAAGGCCATCAATGCGGGCGAGATCGACTTCATCGACATGCATTTGTCGCACGTCGCGCAGCACGCCTGGTTCGGCTTCCTGGGCCGCATGGACGTGGCTGTGGTCGAGGTGCTGGGCGTGACCGCCGACGGCCTGCTGATCCCTTCCACCGCCGTGGGCAACAACAAGACCTGGCTGGAGATCGCCGACCAGGTGATCCTCGAGGTGAACACCCGGCTCCCCGCACGCATGGAAGGCATGCACGACATCTACTACGGCACGGCGATCCCGCCGCGCCGCGTGCCCATCGACATGACCGACGCCGACGACCGCATCGGCCAGCCTTACCTTCAGGTGGACCTCGGCAAGGTGGTGGCCGTCGTCGAAACTCACCAGGGCGACCGCGACAACGTGTTCGCCGCGCCCGACGCCCACTCCAGCACCATCGCCGCGTCCATCATCGACTTCCTCTCGCATGAGATGAAGATGGGCCGACTGCCGAAGGAGATGCTGCCCATCCAGTCGGGCGTGGGCAATGTGGCCAACGCGGTGCTGGCGGGCCTGCTGGCGGGGCCGTTCGACAACCTGCTGGGCTTCACCGAGGTGCTGCAGGACGGCATGCTCGACCTGCTGCGCGCGGGCAAGATGACGCGCGCCTCGGCCACGGCGATCTCGCTGTCGGGCAGCGCCTTCCGCGACTTCGAGGCGCACCTCGACTTCTACCGCGAGCGCATCATCCTGCGCCCGCAGGAGATCAGCAACCACCCCGAGCTGGTGCGCCGCCTGGGCGTGATCGCGATGAACTCCATGATCGAGGCCGACATCTACGGCAACATCAACTCCACCCACCTGATGGGCTCGAGCATGATGAACGGCATCGGCGGCAGCGGCGACTTCGCGCGCAATGGCTACTTGTCGTTCTTCGTCACGCCCTCGGTCGCCAAGGGCGGCAGCATCTCGTGCATCGTGCCCATGGTCTCGCACGTGGACCACACCGAGCACGACACGCAGATCATCGTCACCGAGCAGGGCCTGGCCGACCTGCGTGGCCTCTCGCCCAAGCAGCGCGCCAAGCTCGTCATCGAGCGCTGCGCCCACCCGGACTACCGGCCGATGCTGCACGACTACTTCGACCGCGCGCTGCGCCAATCGGCCGGCCTGCACACCCCGCATATCCTGACCGAGGCGCTGTCGTGGCACCAGCGTTACCTGGACACGGGCAGCATGCGCATGGCGTAGGCCGTCAGATCTGGAAATCCACCGACGCCGCCTCGGCGGCCGCATCGCGCTGCGGCTGCGCCGGTTGCGGCGCGGGCTCGGGCTGCGGCCCGCCGCGGCGCAGCGCCACCGCGGCGTTCTCCAGCGCCTTGGCGCAGCTGGCCGCGAAAAGCAGGATGGCCGACGAGAAGTAGATCCACATCAGCAGCACCACCAGCGAGCCCGCCGCACCATAGGCCGAGACCACGGCCGCGGTGGACAAATACCAGGCCAGCACCTGCTTGCCCACGGTGAACAGCAGCGCGCCTATGGCCGCGCCGGCGATCAGGTAGCGCAGCGTGGGCTTGGCGCCCGTGCCTATGCGCATCATGCCGACGAACAGCGTGACGGTGATGGCGAACGCCACCAGCTCGTTCACCCCGCCCAGCACCGGCGCGGGCGCCGGGATGTGCAGGTAGGTGCCGGCCCATTTCGCCGTGAGGTTGATGGCCGTGGTGATGACCAGCGAGATCAGCATCAGAAAGCCCAGCACCATGATGTAGCCCAGGCCGCGCATGCGCTGCACCAGCGAGTACCACCATGGCGTGCCATCCTTGGCGCCCGGCAGGCCGTGGTTCCACAGCCGCTCCAGCGAGTTCTGCAACTCCACGAACACCCCGGTCGCGCCCGACAGCAGCATCACCAAGCCGGCGATGGACGCGATCCAGCCCTGCGACGGCGTCTTGGCGCTGATCAGCGCGCCGCGCACCACGTCGGCCACCTGCGGGCCGATCACGGAGCGCACCTGCGCGACCAGGGTCGACTCGATGTAGTCGCGGTCCAGCCACCAGCCCAGCAGGCCCACCAGCAGCAACAGCAGCGGCGCCAGGCTGAGCATGCCGTAAAACGACATGGCCGCGCTCATGCGCAGGCCGTCGGCCTCCAGCCACAGCTGCACGGCTGAATAAAAGGGCCGCAGTGGATGCAGGCGGTCAAGCAGCCGCTGCCAGACGGGTGGGGACGAAACAGGCATGGCCCGATTCTGGCATCCCGGCCGACCGCCGCCCTGTCAGCCGGCTCCGCAAAGATGTTTTACATCCTGCGCGACAGGCACATAGGGCACCAAGCCGGTAAATTAGCGCCACAAAACCACAACGAAGGAGACTCCATGCCCAGGCACCTGCCCGATCCCGCGCGCATCTCGCTGCTCGCCCTCGCCGCCCTGCTGGCAGCCTGCAGCACCACCGGCCCCGGCAACGCCCCCTCCAGCCAGGCCAGCGTGCCCGGCCTGGCCCAGCCGGCTGAGCTGCTGATCGACCGCTGGGGCGTGCCGCACATCTACGCCGCCAACACCTACGACGCCTTCGTCGCCCAGGGCTATGCCGCCGCGCGCGACCGCCTGTGGCAGATGGACCTGTGGCGCAAGCGCGGCCTGGGCCAGATGGCGCAGGACTTCGGCCCCGCCTGGGCCGACAGCGACCGCGCCGCGCGCAGCGTGCTGTTCCGCGGCGACATGTACCGCGAATGGCTGGCCTACGGCTCGGATGCCAAGCGCGTGGCCGAGGCCTTCGTGGCCGGCGTGAACGCCTTCGTCGCCGAGACCGAGCGCGATCCGTCGCGGCTGCCGATGGAATTCCGCCTCATGGGCTACCAGCCCGCGCGCTGGGCCGCCGAAGACCCGGTGCGCATCCGCCACCACGGCCTCACGCTCAACTTCAGCGGCGAGGTGGACCGCGCCGCCGCCTTCTGCAAGGGCCCGGACGGCGTGCGCGCCGACGCGCTGCGCCGCGAGACCGTGCCTGACACCACCGCCCAGGTGCCCGAAGGCCTGAAGCCCTGCGCCATCGACGGTGCGCCGCTCAAGCGCGCCTACAGCCTGGCCACGGCCGCGCCGCGCTTCACGCGGGAGAACACCAAGGTCGCCGTGCTGCCCTCGCCCGATGCGCTGGAGAACGCGCAACTGCCCGACGCGCACACGCTGTCGAGCTATGGCAGCAACAACTGGACCATCGCGCCCAGCCTCACCGACACCGGCCGCCCCATCCTGGCCAACGACCCGCACCGCTCGCACGGCGCGCCCAGCCTGCGCTACATCAGCCATTTGTCGGCGCCGGGCATGGACGTGATCGGCGCGGGCGAGCCCTTCCTGCCCGGCATCTCCATCGGCCACAACGGCAAGATCGCCTTCGGCCTGACGCGCTTCTACATGGACCAGGAAGACCTGTACGTCTACGAGCTGAACCCGGCCAACCCGCACGAATACCGCTACCAGGGCCGCTGGGAGCCCATGGTGCGCGTGGTGGAAAAGATCGCCGTGAAGGGCGAGGCCCGGCCCCGCGAGGTGGAGAACTGGTACACCCGCCACGGCCCGGTGCTGCACAGCGACGGCAAGGCCACTGCGTATGCGCTGCGCGCCGCCTGGCTGGACCTGGGCATGGCGCCGTACTTCGGCTCCATGGACTACATGCGGGCACAGAACTGGGACCAGTTCCGCGCCGCGATGAACCGCTGGGGCGCGCCGGGCGAGAACCAGGTCTATGCCGATGCGGCCGGCAACATCGGCTGGATTCCGGGCGGGCTCACGCCCATCCGCCCCAACTGGGACGGCCTGCTGCCCGTGCCCGGCGACGGCCGCTTCGAGTGGACGGGCTACCGCAACGGCGACGAGCTGCCGTGGGAGTTCAACCCCGCGCGCGGCTATGTCGTCACCGCCAACGAGAACAACGTGCCGCCGCAGCACCCACTGTTCCGCCACGGCATAGGCTACGAATGGTCCGATCCGGCGCGGGCCCAGCGGCTTCATGGTGTTTTCGAGGCCCAGGTGGCTTCTGGCAAGCGCTTCACGCTACAGGATTCGGAGCGCATGCAGAACGACACCATGGCCGTGCCCGCGCAGCGCCTGCTCGCGCTGCTGCGGCCGCTGCAGGGCCAGGGCAACGCCGCGGCGGCGCTTGCGCTGCTGAAAGGCTGGGACGGCAACATGGCCGCCGACAGCGCCGCCGCGGCGCTGTTCAACGTCTGGCTGATGGAAAGCCTGCATCCCGCCGTCGCCGCCACCCTGCCCGAGGCCGTGCGCCCCGTGGTCAAGACCGAGTTCAGCATCGAGCGCCTCGTGGGCTGGCTGGAACAGCCGGAGCGCCATGGTATGGCGCCGGCGCAGCGCGACGCGCTGCTGCTCGCCAGCCTATCGACCGGCTGGGACGCCACGGCCAAGCGCCTGGGCGCCGATGCCGCCAAGTGGCAATGGGGCACCGTGCACCAGGCGCTGTTCAACCACCCGCTGGCCGCCGTGGCCGACGAGGCCACGCGCCAGAAGCTCAACGTGAACGCCGGGCCCATGGGCGGCTCGCCGTCCACGCCGATGGCCGCCAGCTACAACGCCAACTACCAGCTCACCGCCGGCGCCTCCTTCCGCATGGTGGTGGACGTGGGCAACTGGGACGCGACCCGCGTGGTCAACACCCCCGGCCAGTCGGGCGACCCGGCCAGCCCGCACTACCGCGACCTGGCGCCGCTGTGGGTCAAGGGCGAGTACTTCCCGCTCGCCTACAGCCGCGCCGCCGTGGAGCGCGTGGCCACCGAGCACATCCGGCTGGAGCCGGCGAAGTAGACGGAACGGTCAGCCGATCCGCGCCAGCACCGCCCCCGCGGCCTGCATGCCGCCGGCCTGCGCCAGCAGGCGGATGGTGCCGGCGCGGTGCGCATGCACCTGCATCTCCATCTTCATCGCCTCCATCACCGCGATCAGGTCGCCGGCCTGCACCAGGTCGCCGTCGGCGACCTTCCAGGCGCTGAGATTGCCGGCGGCCGGGGCGGTGACCGCCTGCTCGTCCACCGGCTCGGCCGGTGCCGCCAGCGCCGCGCCCGCACCGGGCTGGGCCGAGGCCAGGCCGGCCAGCAGGCTGGCGGGCAGGCCGAGCTGCACGCGGCGGCCGTCGATCTCGATGGCGGTGCGCACCAGGCCGGCACTCGGCTCGGGCTCGGCGCGCGCGGCGGCGGCCAGCGCGCCCGCAAACTCGGTCTCGATCCAGCGCGTGTGCACCTTGAAGCTCTGTTCGCCGATGAAGTCGGCCTCGTCCAGCACCGCGCGGTGGAAGGGCAGCACCGAGGCCACGCCTTCGATGCGGAACTCGGCCAGCGCGCGCCGCGCCCGGGCCAGCGCCTGCTCGCGCGTGGCGCCGCTGACGATGAGCTTGGCCATCATCGAATCGAAGCTGCCCGGCACCACCGAGCCCGCCTGCACGCCGGTGTCCAGCCGCACGCCGGGGCCGCTGGGCGCATCGAAGCGCGCCACCGGGCCGGGCGTGGGCAGGAAGCCCCGGCCCACGTCCTCGGCGTTGATGCGGAACTCGAACGCATGCCCGATCGGCGCGGGCGTAGCGCTGACGGACAGCGGCAGGCCGTCGGCCACGCGCAGCTGTTCGATCACCAGGTCGATGCCCGTGGTCTGCTCGGTCACGGTGTGCTCGACCTGCAGGCGCGTGTTCACTTCCAGGAAGGAGATCGCGCCCGACTGGCTCAGCAGGAACTCCACCGTGCCCGCGCTCACGTAGTCAGCGGCGGCGCAGATGTCGCGCGCCGCGGCATGGATGCGCTCGCGCTGCGCATCGGACAGGAAGGGCGCGGGCGCCTCTTCCACCAGCTTCTGGTTGCGCCGCTGCAGCGAGCAGTCGCGCGTGCCGAGCACGACCACGTTGCCGTGCGTGTCGGCGATGACCTGGGCCTCGATGTGGCGCGGCTTGTCGAGGAACTGCTCGACGAAGCACTCGCCGCGCCCGAAGGCGGTGACGGCCTCGCGCACCGCCGAGGCGTACAGCTCTTCGACCTCGTCCATGCGCCACGCGATCTTCATGCCGCGCCCGCCGCCGCCGAACGCGGCCTTGATGATGATGGGCAGGCCGTTGTCCTGGGCAAAGCGCAGCACCTCGCCAGCGTCCTTCACCGGGTCCTTGGTGCCGGCGACCAGCGGCGCGCCCACCTGCAGCGCGATCTTGCGCGCCGCGACCTTGTCGCCCAGCTGGGTGATGGTGGCGGGCCTGGGGCCGATCCAGGTCAGGCCGGCGTCGATCACCGCCTGGGCGAAGCCGGCGTTCTCGGACAGGAAGCCGTAGCCGGGGTGGACGGCATCAGCGCCGCTCTTCTTGGCAATGGCGAGCAGCTTCTCGATGTTCAGGTAGGTGTCGGCCGGCTTGTCACCATCCAGCCCGTAGGCCTCGTCGGCCATGCGCGCATGCAGCGCGTCGATGTCGGCATTGGCGTAGACGGCGACGGACTGCACGCCGTAGTCGGCACAGGCGCGGGCAATGCGGACGGCGATTTCGCCGCGGTTGGCAATCAGAACTTTTTTCATGGCTTCAGCCTTTCGTCCCAAAAGAGCACAGGGTGGCGAAATCGCCGTGGCCTGCTGCGCAGGCCCGGCAATGTAGTGAAACGTCCGCTGCGCGGCCGTTTTCCCCGCGATTGGCAATCAGAACTTTTTTCATGATGTTTATCCTTGGATTTCCGCGAACGGCGCCAGCGGGTTGAAGCGGATCCACGCGCCCGGCGGGATCTGCCCGGCGAGGTCGAGGTGGTGCGGCGCCACGCAGGCTATCACCGGGTAGCCGCCGGTCAGCGGGTGGTCGGCCAGGAACAGCACCGGTTGGCCGCTGGCGGGCACCTGGATGGCGCCCAGGGCCGTGCCTTCGCTGGGCAGCTCGTGGGTGATGCGGCGGGCCAGCGCGGTGTCGCCCGCCAGGCGCAGGCCCACGCGGTTGGACTGCGCCGTGACCTGCCAGCGCTGCGCGGCCAGCAGGGCCACGGCCTCGGGCGTGAACCAGTCGGTGCGCGGGCCCATGACCACGTCGAGCGTGACGGTGCCGCCCACCTGGGGCAGCGCAGGCAGCGCCGCATCGGCCTCGCCCACGGCCGTGTGGGGTACCGGGCCGATGGCCAGGCGCTGGCCCACGGCCAGCGCCGCCGGGCCGACCTTGGCCAGCGTGTCGGTGCTGGCGCTGCCGAGCACCGGCTCGACGACGAAGCCGCCGCGCACCGCAACGTAGCTGCGCAGGCCGGCCTCGGGCTCGCCCAGGGCGAGCACGTCGCCGTCGGCCAGCGCCACGGGCTGGTGGCGCGGCACGGCCCAGCGCCGGCCGTCGGCCGCGGTGAGGCTGAGCGCGCCGCTGGCGCCGGTGACGGCCACCACGGTGTCGCCATGGCTGTGCAGCTGCAGCCCGCCGGCCAGGGCTTCGAGCACCGGCAGGCCGGCGGCATTGCCGACCAGGCGGTTGGCACGGCGCATCGCGCCCTGGTCCATGGCACCGGCGGCGGACACGCCCTGGCCGGCCTGGCCGGGGCGGCCGCCGTCCTGGAACAGGGTCTGCAGGCCGGTGGCGCGCACTTGCAAAACAGGAGCATCTGGCGCTTGTTGCGCGCCAGTTTCAATGGCATTTACAGCCACATTCGGCTCGGAATGAGCGCCAGCAGCTACGTTTGTAGTAGCAGTATCGACAAAGCGCACGCGCATGCCGGGCTGCAGCAGCGCGGGCGGATCGCGCCGCAGGTCCCACATGCGCACGGCCGTGGTGCCCAGCAGCTGCCAGCCGCCGGGGGTTTCGTCGGGGTAGACGGCGCTGAAATTGCCGGCCAGCGCCACCGAGCCGGCGGGCACCTTGGTGCGCGGCGTGCTGCGGCGCGGGATCTGCAGGCTGTCGTGGCCGCCGCTCAGGTAGGCAAAGCCGGGGGCGAAGCCGGTGAAGGCGACGGTGTAGTCCTGCCCGGTGTGGCGGCGGATGAGTTCGGGCACCTCGATGCCGAGCAGCGTGGCCACCTCGGCCAGATCCTCGCCGTCGTACTGCACGGGGATCTCGACGCGCGCGCCGCCGCCGTCCTGCCGGGCACCGATGCGCAGGCCCTCGATGGACTGGCGCAGCGCGGCGGCGCTGGTCTGCCAGGGGTTGAAGTAGACCAGGATGGTGCGCGCGGCGGGCACCAGCTCGCTCACACCGGCCAGCGGGGCCGCCTGCAGCGCGGCCAGCAGGTCGAGCGTGCGGGCCAGGTCGGGCAGCTCCACCAGCAGCGCGTTGCGGCTGACTGGCAGAAAGCGCATCGTGGCGGCGCTCATGCGGGCTCCATGAAGGAGCGGATGGCCACGCCGCTGGCTTCGAGCCGCTGGCGCACCGCGCGCGCCATGTCCACCGCGCCGGGACTGTCGCCATGCACGCAGATGGAATCGGCCTGTACGCGCACGGTGCTGCCATCCACCGCCTGTACCGTGCCCTCGGTGGCCAGCTGCAGCATGCGCTGGGCCACCAGCGCCGGATCGTGCAGCACGGCGCCCGGCTCGCGGCGCGACACCAGCGTGCCCTGCGGCGTGTAGCCGCGGTCGGCAAAGGCCTCCTCGACCACGCGCAGGCCGGCGCCTCGCGCCCATTGAACCAAGGGAGAGCCGGCGAGCACCACCAGGGCCAGGTCGCCGACGGCCTTCACCGCCTCGATGACGGATTTCGCCTGGCGCTCGTCCTGGGCGATGGTGTTGTACAGCGCGCCGTGCGGCTTGACGTAGCGCACCTCGGTGCCCGCCACGCGGGCCATGGCCTGCAGCGCGCCGATCTGGTAGATCACGTCGCCCACCAGCTCGGCGTGCGGCACGTCCATGGGACGGCGGCCGAAGCCCACCAGGTCGCGGTAGGACACGTGCGCGCCCACGGTCACGCCGTGCGCCCGGGCCTCGCGCAGCGTGGCCAGCATGACGACCGGATCGCCGGCATGGAAGCCGCAGGCCACGTTGGCGCTGCTGACGATGGACAGCATGGCGGCGTCGTCGCCCATGCTCCAGGCGCCCAGGCTCTCGCCCAGGTCGCTGTTGAGATCGATCGTGGTGGTCATGGTTGGTTTCCCCTCAACGGAACATCAGGAAGTTCAGCAGGAAGATATTGCAGATCAGGATGCCCAGCGCCGTCGGGATCTGGGCGCGGATCACCGCGTTCTGGTCGGGCAGCTGCAGCAGCGCGGCGGGCACGATGTTGAAGTTGGCCGCCATCGGCGTCATCAGCGTACCGCAATAGCCCGAGAACATGCCGATGGCCGCCATCACCGCCGGGTCGCCGTGGTACACGCCCACCAGCACCGGCACGCCGACGCCGCCGGTCATCACCGGGAAGGCCGCGAAGCCGTTGCCCATGATGACGGTGAACAGCGCCATGCCGACCACGTAGACCGCCACGGCCACGAAGCGCAGGTCCATGTTGATGTAGGTGGTGGTGACGTGCGCCACGGCCTTGCCCACGCCGGCGTCGCTGAACACCAGGCCCAGCATGCCCAGCATCTGCGGCAGCACCAGGGCCCAGCCCAGCGCGTCGATCAGGCGGCGCGATTCGCGCAGGCCCTGCACCGGGGTCTCGCGCGTCAGCCAGCAGGCCAGCGCCAGGCCGATCACGCAGCCCAGGCCCAGGCTCACCAGCGTGGCGTTCTTGGGGTCGATCAGGAAGGCGCCGCCGACTTTGAAGTCCTTGAGCAGCACGCTGCCGATCACCGTCACCACCGGAATGGTCAGCGCCGGCACGAAGAGCTTGTTGCCCAGGCGCAGCGCGCTGGCCTGGTAGTCGGCCTCGGGCCGCTCGACGTGCTTGCCCGAGCCCACGCCCTTGCCCAGCACGACCAGGGCCAGCAGCACCACGCCGGCGCCCACCACTTCGGGAGGCAGCTTGTCGCCGATGAGGAACATCGCCGCATACACGCCCCAGAACAGGCCGGTGCTCCAGCGCTTGGGGTTGCCCGCGTCCAGCAGGTTGAACAGCGCGGCGCAGGCCAGCAGGAAGCCGGCCAGGTAGTACAGATGGTTGATGGAGAAGATCATCGCTGCCCCTGGTGGTTATTGGCCGTTGCCGGTGTGGGTCTTGTCGCCGCCGGCGGCGGCGTTCTGGGCCTGCCAGGCGCGCATGTCGCGGTCGATGGCGCGGTCCAGGCGGTGCAGGCGGAAGGAGTGGATCAGGAAGGCGCAGATCGCCGTGGGAATGCCCCACAGCGCCACGTGCAGCGGCTCCACGTCGATGCCGGCCTCGTGCAGGAAGGTGGTCATCAGCACGATGGCGCCGAAGGCCACGAAGATGTCCTCGCCGAAGAACAGGCCCACGTTGTCGGTGGCGGCGCTGAAGGCGCGCAGGCGGTAGCGGATGGCGTCGGGCAGCTTGCCGTAGCGCGTCTCGGTCGCGCCCTCGGCCATGGGCGCCAGCAGCGGCCGCACCATCTGCGGGTGGCCGCCCAGGCTGGTCAGGCCGGCGGCGGCGGTCAGCTCGCGCGCCGCCAGGTAGACGATGAGCAGGCGGCCGGCCGTGGCCGACTTGACCTTGCCGATCCAGTTCTGCGCGTGCTGGCGCAGGCCGTGGCGCTCGAGCAGGCCGATCACCGCCAGCGGCAGCAGGATGATGAGCGGCAGGTTGCGCGTCTTCACGAAACCGGTGCCGATGGTCGCCAGGACCTTCTGCACCGGAAAGCCCGCCACCGCCGCCGTCACCAGCGCGGTGACCACGACGACGACGAACGGGTTGAAGCGCAGCACGAAGCCGGCAATGATGACCGCCACGCCCACCAGGGGCCAGAGATTGACCAGTTGGGTATCCATATCCACTCCTGAACGCCGCGCGAGCCACGGCGCAATCACCAAGAAAGCAGAGGCCGCTGGCCTCCAGTTTTGTTCAACAAAGCACCTTGTGTGTTTGTTACACCCGTATTATTGTTGAACAATAACTGGATTTAGCCTGACAAAACACGGAAAATCATCAGCACAAACCCGTAAGCCGCCGTACCGGGTCCACCCCGGGCCGCACCGGCGGCCGGCCGCCTGCGGGGCGCCGGTATGATGGCGGCGCACCCCGCGCGCCTTGCGGGCGCCCAGCCGTTTGCCCCATGTCCGCCTCACCCGCCACCACCCTGAATGACCGCGTTGCCGAACAGATCCGCCAGCAGATCGTGCGCGGCGAGTTCCAGCCCGGCCAGCGCCTGTCGGAAGTGGCGCTGAGCGAAAGCCTGGAGATCTCGCGCAACACGCTGCGCGAGGTGTTCCGCCTGCTGACCAAGGAAGGGCTGCTGCGCCACGTGCCCAACCGCGGCGTGTTCGTGGCCATCCCCAGCATGGCGTCGATCATGGACATCTACCGCGTGCGCCGCATCGTCGAGTGCCAGGCGCTGGCACAGGCGATCCCGCAGCACCCGGCGCGCCAGCAGATGCGCGACGCGGTGGCCGAGCAGCGCCAGTTGCGCGACGCGGGCCGGTGGACCGAGGTGGGCACGGCGAACATGCGCTTCCACAAGGGCGTGGTGGCGCTGGCCGACAGCGAGCGGCTGGACACGCTGTTCTCGCACATCCTGGTGGAGCTGCGGCTGGCCTTCGGCATGCTGAGCAATGCCGAGTTCCTGCACGCGCCCTACATCGACATGAATGCCGCGATCCTCGAACGCTTCGAGGCCGGCGACATGGCCCAGGCCGCCGCGCAGATGCGCGACTACCTGAACCACTCGGAGCGCGTGGTGCTCAGCGTCTACGCGCGGCGCATGAGCGAGGCGGGCATGGAGCTGTGAGACGGGGGATTTTTCCGCTCCTGAATGGATAGCTGCCAGCGCTTGCCATTCCATGGATTGGTATTGATTTCACATCAAATACTTGGATAATCAAGCGCCAGCAGCTATCTTTTTTGCATCAGATGACCTGCTCCCGGCGCAGCTGCGCCAGCTCGGCCTCGTCCAGCCCCAGCGCCTGGTAGATGGCGGCGTTGTCCTGCCCTGTGTCGGGCCCCACGGCCGGCGTGGGCGCCGTGCGGCCGGTGAAGCGCGGCACGGCCGCCGGCGCGGCGAGGGGGCCCAGCACCGGGTCCTGCAGCGCGATGAAGCTGCCGCGCGCCGCGAAGTGCGGGTCCTGCAGCGCATCGGCCGCCGAATAGACCTTGCTGAACGGCACGTCCTCGGCCGCCAGGGCCGCCGCCACGGCGGCGAAGGGCCGGCCCCGGCACCAGGCGGCCACGGTGCCGTCCAGATCGTGCAGGTGGCGCATGCGCGCGGCATTGTCGGCAAAGCGCGCGTCGGCTGCCAGCTCGCCATGGCCCATGGCCCGGCACAGGCGCGCGAAGATGGCATCGCCCGTCGCCACGACGGTGATCCAGTCGCCATCGGCCGTCTGGTAGACGTTGGAAGGCGCGGTGTAGGTGGCGCACGAGCCCGCGCGGCCGCGCGCCTGGCCGCTGAGCTGCGCCTCGGCCGCCAGCGGGTCGAGCAGGCGCAGCATGGCCTCGGTGGCCGACAGGTCGATCTCCACGCCGCGCTGCTGCGCCAGCGGCTGGGCGTTGCGCTCGGCCAGCGCGGCCGCGATGGCGAAGGCGCCGAAGAGGCCCGCCACCGCGTCGCCCAGCGGATAGTTCATGTGCTGGGGCGGTCCGCCGGCCTCGCCGGTCAGGTGGGCGAAGCCGCTCATGGCCTCGAAGATGCGGGCAAAGCCGGGCCGCCCGGCATAGGGGCCGGTCTGGCCGAAGCCGGTCACGCGCAGCACGATCAGGCGCGGGTTGTGGGCGTGCAGCGTGGCCAGGTCCAGCCCCCAGCGGTCCAGCGTGCCGGTGCGGAAGTTCTCCACCAGCACGTCGAAGTCGCGCACCAGCCGCAGCAGCAGTTCGCGGCCGCGGGGCTTGCGCACGTCCAGCGAGATGCCTTGCTTGCCGCGGTTGGCCGTCTTCCAGAAGACCGGCTGGCCCTGGTGCACGGGCGCCAGGCTGCGCAGGGTGTCGCCGCCCTGCGGCAGCTCCAGCTTGACGACCTCGGCGCCGAGGTCGCCGCACAGCGTGGCCGAAAAAGGCGCGGCCAGCACCGTGGCCATGTCCAGGATGCGCACGCCCTGCAGGGGATAGCCGCCAGCATGCATCACAGGCCTTTCAGGTCCACGCGCTTGAGCACCGGGTCCCAGGCCTGGCGGTCCTTCTGCACGCGCTGGCGGAAGGCCTCCACCGTGCCGGGCAGCGGTGTCGCCCCCAGTCGGGCCAGCTTGGCCCGCGTCTCGGGCTGGGCCACCACCTTGGCCAGCGCCTGGTTGATGGCGGCCACCACCTGCGCCGGCGTGCCCTTGGGCGCGACGATGCCCATCCACAGGCCCGCGTCCAGGCCGGATACGCCCAGCTCCTCGAAGGTGGGCACGTCCGGCGCCGCGGCGGAGCGTGCCTTGCCCGTCTGCGCCAGGATGCGGATCTGCCCGCCCTGCATGTACGGCAGGGTGCCGCCGAGGTTGTTGCACATCACCGGGATGTGGCCCGCCATCAGGTCGTTCACCGCCGGGGCATTGCCCTTGTAGGGCAGGTGCTGCATCTGGATGCGCAGCTGGTGGTTCACCATCTCGCACACCAGGTGCGAGGGCGTGGCCACGCCGGCCGAGCCGAAGGACAGCGCGCCGGGCTTGGCCTGCTCGGCCGCCACCAGCTCGGCCAGCGTGCGGTAGGGCGTCTGCGCGCTCACGGCGATGACGTTGGGCAGGTCCGCCACCAGGCCGATGTATTCGTAGTCGGTGAGCGGGTTCCACTTGAGCTGGCGATGCACATAGGGCAGGAACACATTGGTCAGCCCGGCCATCAGCAGCGTGTAGCCGTCCGGCGCCGCGCGGGCCACCTGCTCGGAGCCCACCAGGCTGCCCGCGCCGGGCTTGTTCTCGACCACCACGGGCTGGCCCAGGGCCTGGCCCAGGTCCACCGAGATGGCCCGGGTGACCAGGTCGGTGCTGCCGCCGGCCGGAAAGGGAACGATCAGCCGGATCGGACGGTCCGGGTAGGCGGCGTGGGCGGCGGCCATGGCGCAGCACAGCGCCAGCGCGGCCAGCCGTGGCATCGCGGTGGATTGCATGAGAGTGTCTCCTAGTGGGTCTTGAGAAAGCGCCGGCCCAGCGTGGCCCGGTGCAGCTCCGAGGCGCCGTCGTAGATGCGGAACGGCCGCAGCTCGCGCAGGATGGGCGCCAGCGGCGCGTCTTCGTCCATGCCGTGGGCGCCGCACAGCTGGGCCGCGCGGTCGGCGACGCGGTTGAGCGCCTCGGACACGAAGACCTTGGCCATCGCGGACTCGGTCTTGACCGACAGCCCGGCATCCATGCGCGCCGCGCAGTCGCGCACCATCAGGCGGCTGGCGTACAGGTCGATGTGCGAATCAGCCACCATGGCCTGGACCTGCTGCAGGTCGGCCAGCAGGCTGCCGAAGGATTGCCGCTGGTTGGCATAGGCCTGGGCGATCTCCAGCGCCCGCCGCGCGCGGCCCATCAGGCGCATGCAGTGCGACAGGCGCGCCGGCTCCAGGCGCTGCTGCGCGTATTCGAACCCGCGGCCGATGCTGCCCAGCACGGCCCCGGCGCCCACCCGGCAGTCCTCGAGGCGCAGCTCGCCATGCCCGCCGACGGCGAATGGATCGCTGGAGCGGATCTCGCGCACCAGCCGGATGCCCGGGTTGTCCATGTCCACGATGAACTGCGTGGGGCCGTCCTCGGTCTGCGCCAGCACGATGGCAAAGCTGGCACCGACCGCGCCGGTGATGAACCACTTGTGTCCGTCGATCACCCAGCCGCCCGCCTCGCGGCGGGCCGTGCTGCGCAGCATGGCCGGGTCGGAGCCCGCGCCCGGCGCCGGCTCCGTCATCGCGAAGCACGAGCGCAACCGCCCCGCGGCCAGCGGCGCCAGGTAGCGCTCCTGCTGCGCGGGCGTGCCCTGCAGCGCCAGGCTGATCATGTTGGGCTGGTCGGGGGCGGCGCAGTTCATGGCCGCCGGCCCCAGGTAGCTGCGGCCGGCCTCTTCCAGCAACGCCGCCCGCGCCTCCCAGCCCAGGCCCAGTCCGCCGAAACGCACCGGCAGGTGGGGCAGGTACAGGCCATGGGCCTGCGCCAGCGGGCGCAGCTCGGCCAGCGTGGCATCCAGCGCCAGCGGATCGTGCAGGTGCCGGGCGCTTTCGCGCGGGATGCAGCAGGACTCCACGAACTCCCGCACCTGCTGGGGCGTGGGCGCGCTCATGCGCCGCTCCGTTCGCGCAGCGCCAGCTTGGCGATGTTCAGCTGGTGGATCTGGCTCGTGCCCTCGTACAGGCGGAACAGGCGCACGTCGCGGAAATAGCGCTCGATCGGGCTGAAGTCGGCCACATAGCCCGAGCCGCCGAACATCTGCACCGCGCGGTCCGCCACCCGCCCGCACATCTCCGAGGCGAAGTACTTGCACATCGACGCCGACAGCGCCACCTCCTCGCCGCGGTCGCGCGCCCGCGCCGCCTCCAGGATCATGGACTGCGCCGCGAAGATCTCGGCGCGGCTGTCGGCGATCATGGCCTGCACCAGCTGGAAGTTCGCCACCGGCTGGCCGAACTGCTCGCGCCGGCTCACATGCTCCATGGCCAGCTCCAGCATGCGGATGGCCGGGCCGGTGCACAGCGCCGCCAGGTGCAGCCGTTGCTTGTTCAGCACCTTCATCACCGTCTTGAAGCCCATGCCCTCGCGCCCGCCGATGATCTGGCTGGCATGCACGCGGCAGTTCTCGAAATGCACGTCCGACACCGGCGAGCCGGCCTGCCCCATCTTGCGGTAGGCCGGGCCCGTGCTCAGCCCCGCCGAGCGCTCCACCAGGAAGGCGGTGAGCCCGTCGCTGCCCGCGCTGCCGCCATCGGTGCGCGCGATCACCGTGAACACGTCGGCCAGCGGCGCATTGGTGATGAAGCGCTTGGTGCCATTGAGCACATAGTGCTCGCCCTCGCGGCGCGCGGTGGTCTGGATGTTGGAGGCCTCCGAGCCCGCGTCCGGCTCGGTCAGCGCCAGGCAGCCGGTCAGCTCGCCCCGCGCCATGCGCGGCAGCCAGCGCTGCTTCTGCTCTTCGGTGCCGTCGGCCACCAGCGCCTCGGAGCCTATGCCGGTGTTGGTGCCGACCCGCGCCCGCAGCGCCACCGAGGCCTGCGACAGCTCGAAGGCGCAGCGCACCAGCTCTTCGGTGCTCAGCCCCAGGCCGCCGTAGGCCTCGGGAATGCTCCAGCCGAAGTAGCCCTTGTCGCGCAGCATCTGCACCGTCGCCGGCGGGATGTCGTCCTCGCGGTCGATGCGCGCTTCGAGCGGGTGCCAGTGCTCGCGCACAAAGCCGCGGATGTCGGCCACCAGGGCCTGGAGTCGGGTGGGGTCTTGGATCATGCTTCGCACTGTAAAAAGCACGGCGCAAAAACCGAAACCCAGTTTCAAATATTGAAATATGGATTCAAATCCATCGCTCCTGCCCGCAGAATACCTGCATGAAAAAAGCCTCGCCCGTCCACCAGCTCCGCGATCTGCAGGACGTGCACCGCATCCGCGAGGACGACCCCTACTTCTCGGGCACCCTGGCCAAGGGGCTGATGATCCTGGAATGCTTCGTCCGCGACCCGCGCCCCCATGCCAACAGCGAACTGGCCCAGCGCCTGGGCCTGCCCCGGCCGACGGTGTCGCGCCTGTGCCGCAGCCTGCAGACCCTGGGCTACCTGGACCACGACGAGCGCCTGGACCGCTACTTCGTCGGCCCCGCCGCCGTCGCGCTGAGCTATCCGTATGCGATCAACACGCCCCTGCTTGGCCAGCTGCGCGCACCCATGCAAGCCCTGGCCGACCGCGTGCAGGGCGCCGTGTCCGTCGGCGTGATCATGGACCTGGACGTGGTCTACGTGGAAACCTGCGCCTACCAGGACGGCACGCTCAAGCGCCCCGGCGTGGGCGCCGTGCGCGGCGTGCTGGAGACAGCCATGGGCCGCGCCGGCCTCGCGCAGCTGCCGGCACCGGCGCAAAGCCAGTTCCTGCGCCGCGCACGCCGGCTGCGGCCCGAGGAGTACGCGCGCTGCATAGCCCCCACCCGCGACAGCCTGGCCCACTATGGCAGCCGGGGGTTTTCCGTGAACCTGGGCGATACCGGCTTCGGGGTCTTCGCCGTGGGCGTCGCCTCGCGCATCCACTACGGGCCGCGCCAGCTGCTGTTCAACTGCGCCGTGCCCGGCATGCAGGTGCATGCCCGCGAGCTGCTGGAGCAGGTCGGCCCCAGCCTGGCCCACCTGGTGGGCGTGGCCAACCGGCTCGCCACGAGCAAGTAAGAAACGTGTTTACGAGCTAAGGCGCCGGATCAGCGCACGCCGCACACCAGCATGCCCGGGTCGTTGGGCGCCAGCTCGCGCTCGTTCTTGGCCTGGCTCACGTCCACGTCGCGCGGCAGCGTGACGCCGTTCTTCACCGCGAGGATCTCGGCCATCACGCTGACCGCGATCTCGGGCGGCGTCTTGCTGCCGATGTAGATGCCGATGGGGCCACGCAGGCGCGCCAGGCTGTCCTCGGTCTGTTCGAAGTGCTCGATCATGCGCTGGTGGCGCGCCTCGTTGTTGCGGCGCGAGCCGATGGCGCCCACGTAGAAGGCCTCGGTCTTCAGCGCCTCGAGCAGCGCCAGGTCGTCGAGCTTGGGATCGTGCGTGAGCGCGACGACGCAGCTGCGCCGGTCGGGCCGGAAGGCCAGCACCACGTCGTCGGGCATGTCGGCCACGACGGCGGCGCCGGCCACGCTCCAGGCGCCGCGGTATTCCTCGCGCGGGTCGCAGACCGTGACCGCGAAGCCCGAGAACAGCGCCATCGTGGCCAGGTATTCGGTGAGCTGGCCCGCGCCGATCAGCAGCATGCGGTATTCGGGGCCGAAGGTGTTGGCCAGCTCGGCGTCGGTCAGCGCCAGCGCCTCGGGCGCGGCGGCCTCGGCCAGTCGCACCGCGCCGTCGGCGATGCGCACGCGGCGCTGCATCAGCCGGCCGGTCTCGAGCGAGCGCACCAGCTCGGCCAGGCTGGCCGCGTCGGGGTCGTATTCGAGCAGCAGCTCCAGCGTGCCACCGCAGGGCAGGCCGAAGCGGTGCGCCTCGTCGGCCGTGATGCCGTACTTGACGAAGCCGGGCGCGCCCGAGGGCATGGCGTGGCCGCCATCGGCCGGGTTTGGCGCGGCCTGCGCATAGGCCTGGGTGAAGCGGTAGATCAGGTCGTCCTCGATGCAGCCGCCCGACACCGAGCCCACCACCGCGCCGTCCTCGCACAGCGCCATGATCGAGCCTATGGGCCGGGGCGACGAGCCCCAGGTGCGCACCACCGTGGCCAGCAATGCCCGCCGCCCGGCCTGCCGCCAGTCGCGCAGCTGGCGCAACACCATCACATCGAGGTTTTCCACGGCTTCACGTCTCCTTCTTGCCCAGGCCGATCTTCTTCATCAGGCCCGACATCATGCCAGCCTTGGCCTCGGCCTGCTCGGCGTCGCCCGGCTCACCCTCTTCGGGCTGCGGGCCATGGCGGCGCTGCATCTCCTGGTCGAAGCGCTCGAAGAAATCCTCGGCCAGCGACCGGGCCGCGCCGTCGATCAGGCGCTGGCCGAGCTGCGCCACCTTGCCGCCCACCTGGGCGCTGACGGTGTAGGCGAGTTCGCAGCCGGCGTCATTGGGCGTGAGCGTGACCTGGGCGCGGCCCTTGCCGAAGCCGGCCGCGCCACCCTGGCCATCAAAGGCGATGGTGTAGCTGCGGGGCGCCACGATGTCCGACAGCGTGATCCGGCCCGAGAATTTGGCCGACACCGGGCCGATCTTGAGCGCCATGCCCACGGCGTACTCGTGCTCACCGCTGGCCTCAACCTTGTCGCAGCCGGGGATGCAGAGCTTGAGCACCTCGGGGTCGTTGAGCGCATTCCAGGCCTGCTGTTGCGTGACGGCCAGCTGGCGGCTTGCTTGCATGTCCATGGTGGTGGTCCTTGTGGATAAATTTCAGCGGGAGGCCAGCAGCCGCTGCAGGCTGCCGGCCAGGTCTTCGAGGCTGCCGAGGTTGTGCACGGCCAGCATGGCGTCGGCCTGGGCGTGCAGCGCGGCCGCGCCGCGCGCCAGCGGCGCGTAGCCCTCGTAGCGCAGCAGCGGGTTGAGCCACAGCAGCTGCCGGCTGCGCCGGCGCAGCCAGGCGAGCTCGGCCGCGAGCTGCGCGGGCTCGCCGGTGTCGAGGCCGTCGCTGATGAGCAGCACCAGCGTGCGCCGGCCGACGAGACGGCGCGCATGCTGCTCGCGCAGCGCGGCCAGCGAGGCGCCGAGCCGGGTGCCGCCGCCGAAGTCGGCTATCAGCGCGCTGGTGGCGAGCAGCATCTCGTCCACGCCGTGCAGGCGGAAGGCGGGGGTCAGGTCGGTCAGGCCGGTGCCGAAGGCGAACACGTCGCGCCGCACGCGCCGGCCCTCCACGCTGTGCGTGGCCGCATGCAGAAAGGCCAGCAGCAGCCGCGCGTAGCGCTCCATCGAGCCCGACACATCGACCAGCACCAAGAGCGGCAGCGGCTGGCGCCGGCGGCTGAGGCGCGGCAGGCACAGCAGCTCGCCGCCGGTGCGCGCGGCCTGGCGCATCACGCCCGGCCAATGCAGGCGCGCGCCGCCGCCGCCGGGGCGGGTGCGGCGGCCGGGCAGCTGTGGCACGGGCAGCGCCAGCTCGCAGGCCAGGCGCTCGACCAGGCGGTATTCGCTGGCGCTCAACTGGTTGAAGTCGGCGTGCTTCAGGCGGCGCAGCTCGCTGGCGGTCATCGCGGCGTCGAACTGCAGCTCGTCCTCGACCACGGCCTGCCGGCGGCGCGGCGGCGCCAGTGCCTCGCTGACCCGCGGACGGCGCTGGCCGCACTCGGCGCCGGGCGCCTTGGGCAGCATCTGCGCCAGCAGCTTGTTGGCCAGCTCGGGGTTGCGGAAAAAGGCATCGAACAGCTCGCGGAACACGGCGCGGTCGGGCTCGCGGCTGACGAGCACGGCCTCCAGCGCGGCGCTGAGATCATCGCGGTCGGCCACGCCCACGGCCAGCGCGGCATCCACGGCCAGCGCGAGGCGGCTGGCGTCGGTGCGCACGCCGGCGCGGCGCAGCGCGCGGCCGAAGCCGACGATATTGCCCATCAGCTTGCCGGTGCGCGCGTCGCCGAGCTGCATGCTAAAGCCTGTTCTTACACGGGTTCAGGGGCGAGCAGCTGTGCGGCCAGATCGCGGGTGAGCGCGGCCACGTCCTCGCGCTGCTTGAACAGCACGCCGGCGGTGCTTTCGACCACCTCGGGGTCGAGCGCCAGCGTGTCCAGCGCCACCAGGGCCTTGGCCCATTCCACGCTCTCGGCGATGCCGGGCGCGCGCTGGAAGGCGCTGGCGAAAGGCTGGCGCCGCAGCCGGCCGACGAAGTCGGCCACCTGGGCCGACAGCGCGGCGCTGGCCTCGGGCACCTGGGCGCGCACGATGGCCAGCTCGCGTTCGCGCTCGGGGTAGTCGAGCCAGTGGTACAGGCAGCGGCGCTTGACCGCGTCGTGCAGCTCGCGCGTGCGGTTGCTGGTGAGGATGGTGACCGGCGCGGCGGCGGCGCGCACGGTGCCGATCTCGGGAATGCTGACCTGGTACTCGCCCAGGTATTCGAGCAGGAAGGCCTCGAAGGGTTCGTCGGCGCGGTCCACCTCGTCGATCAGCAGCACCGCGCCCGGCGCCGGCGCCTGCAGCGCCTGCAGCAGCGGGCGGCGGATCAGGTAGCACTCCTGGTAGACCTCGCGCTCTACGGCATCGGCATTCAGATGCTGGGACTCGGCGGCGCGCATGTGCAGCAGCTGCGCCGGATAGTTCCATTCGTACAGCGCCTCGCGCAGCTCCAGCCCGTCGTAGCACTGCAGGCGCAGCAGCGCGCGCTGCAGGGCCTGGGCCAGGGCCTTGGCCAGCTCGGTCTTGCCCACGCCGGGCTCGCCTTCGAGCAGCAGCGGGCGCTGCAGCTTCAGCGCCAGGAAGACCGCGGTCGCCAGGCGCCGGTCGGCGTAGTAGCCCACGCCCTCCAGGGCCTGGGCCGTGGCGGCTATCGAATCAAAAGGTGCATTCATCAAAACCATAGCTGCTTGCGCTTGACTGGCATTGATTTTCAATGGTTTTGATATTGAAAACCTTTCCCATCAAGCGCCAGCAGCTCCTATTGTTGCAGCATCTGCGCCACGGCCCGCTGCGCCTGCACGCTGATGAGGTTGGCGCGGTAGGCGGCCGAGGCGTGGATGTCGCTGCTGAGTTCGCTGTCGTCAATGGCCACGGCCGCGGCAGCCTCGGGCGTGAAGTTCTGCGCCAGCGCCGCCTCCAGCCCCGCATGGCGGAACACGCCGCTGCCGCCACCGGTGACCGCTACACGTACATTCGGCACGCCCTGCCCCGTCTGCGCCACGAAGACGCCGATCAGCGCAAAGCGCGAAGCCGGCTGCTTGAACTTGAGGTAGGCCGCGCGCCGCGGGATCGGAAAGCGGATCGCGGTGATCAGCTCGCCTTCTTCCAGCGCGGTGGCGAACATGCCCTGGAAGAAGTCGTCGGCCGCGATCTCGCGCTGCGTGGTGACCACGGTGGCGCCCAGGCCCAGCACCGCGCTAGGGTAGCAGGCGGAGGGATCGTTGTTGGCCACCGAGCCGCCCAGCGTGCCCATGGCGCGCACCTGCTTGTCGCCGATGTGCGCGGCCAGGTCGGCCAGCGCGGGGATGGCGGCCTGCACCTCGGGGCTGGCGGCCACGTCGGCGTGGCGCACCATGGCGCCGATCACCAGCGCATCGCCGTCGCGGCGGATGCCGGCCAGACCGGGGATGCCGCTGAGGTCGGCCAGCACCTCGGGGCTGGACAGGCGCAGCTTCATCGAGGCCAGCAGGGTCTGGCCGCCGGCCAGCGGCTTGGCGCCGCCGGCGGCGAGCTTGGCGGCGTCGGCCAGCGAGGCCGGGCGTTCGAAGGTGAATGCATACATGGCGAGCTCCTCAGCGTGCGGCCTGGATGGCGACCCAGACGCGGCCGGGCGATGCGGGCATGTCGAACTCCTTGACGCCCAGCGGGTGCAGCGCGTCGAGCACGGCGTTGATGACGGCCGGCGGCGAGCCGATGGCGCCGGCCTCGCCGCAGCCCTTGGTGCCCAGTGGGTTGTGCGTGCACGGCGTGCAGACGTGGCCGAGCAGGAAGGTCGGGAAGTCGTCGGCGCGCGGCATGGCGTAGTCCATGAAGCTGCCGGTGAGCAGCTGGCCCGTCTCGCGGTCGTAGACGCAGTTCTCCAGCAGCGCCTGGCCTATGCCCTGCACCAGGCCGCCATGCACCTGGCCCTCGACGATCATCGGGTTGATGATGGTGCCGAAGTCGTCCACGGCGCTGAAGCGGTCCACCCGCACCTGGCCGGTGGCGGGGTCGACCTCGACCTCGCAGATGTAGGTGCCGGCCGGGTAGGTGAAGTTGGTCGGGTCGTAGAACGCGGTCTCGTTCAGGCCGGGCTCCAGCTTGTCCAGCGGGTAGTTGTGCGGCACGTAGGCGGTGAGCGCGATCTGCGCGAAGGGCAGCTTCTTGTCGGTGCCCTTGACGGTGAACTCGCCGCCCGCGAAGTCGATGTCGGCGTCGCTGGCCTCCAGCAGGTGCGCCGCTATCTTCTTGGCCTTGGCCTCGATCTTGTCCAGCGCCTTCATGATGGCCGCGCCGCCCACGCTGATCGAGCGCGAGCCGTAGGTGCCCATGCCGAAGGGCACGCGGCCGGTGTCGCCGTGCACCACGTCCACGTTCTCCACCGGTATGCCCAGCCGCGCCGCCACGACCTGGGCGAAGGTGGTCTCGTGCCCCTGGCCGTGGCTGTGCGAGCCGGTGAACACCGTCACGCTGCCGGTGGGGTGCACGCGCACCTCGCCAGCCTCGAACAGGCCGGCGCGCGCGCCCAGCGCGCCCGCCACGTTGCTGGGTGCGAGGCCGCAGGCCTCGATGTAGCTGCTGTAGCCGATGCCGCGCCTCAGGCCCTTGGCCTCGCTGGCCTGGCGCCGGGCGGCGAAGCCGGCCACGTCGGCCAGCTGCTCGGCCTGGTCCATGCAGGCGTGGTAGTCGCCCACGTCGTACTGCAGCGCCACCGGCGTCTGGTACGGGAACTGGGTGATGAAGTTGCGCCGCCGGATCTCGGCCTGCGACAGGCCCAGCTCCCAGGCGCAGCGGCTCACCAGACGCTCGAGCAGGTAGGTGGCCTCGGGCCGGCCCGCGCCGCGGTAGGCATCGACCGGCGCGGTGTTGGTGAACCAGGCATCGACCTCGACATGGACCTGCGGGCAGGTGTACTGGCCGGCCAGCAGGGTGGCGTAGAGGATGGTGGGAATCGCCGTCGAGAAGGTGGACAGGTAGGCGCCCAGGTTGGCATCGGTGTGCACCCGCATCGCGAGGAATTTGCCGTCCTGGTCCATCGCCATCTCGGCGTGGCTAACGTGGTCGCGGCCGTGCGCATCGGACAGGAAGGCTTCGCTGCGGTCGGCCGTCCATTTGATGTTGCGGTTGAGCTGCTTGCTGGCCCAGGTGAGGGCCACGTCCTCGGCGTAGAGGTAGATCTTGGAGCCGAATCCTCCCCCCACGTCGGGCGCGATCACGCGCACCTTGTGCTCGGGCAGGCCGAGCACGAAGGCCGTCATCAGCAATCGCTCCACATGCGGGTTCTGGTTGGCCACGTAGAGCGTGTACTCGTCGTTGGCGCGGTTGTAGCTGCCGATGGCCGCGCGCGGCTCCATGGCGTTGGGGATGAGCCGGTTGTTGACCAGGTCCAGCTTCGTGACATGCGCGGCGCTGGCGAAGGCCGCATCGACCGCCGCCTTGTCGCCTATCGCCCAGTTGTAGCAATGGTTGTCGGGCGCGATGTCGTGCAGCGCCGGGCCGTTCCTCGCGTCGCTCACCGCCACCGCGGCATCGAGCATCTCGTAGTCCACCTCGACCGCCTCAGCCGCGTCGCGCGCCTGCTGCAGGGTCTCGGCCACGACCATGGCCACGTGGTCGCCCACGTAGCGCACCTTGCCCTGGGCGAGGATGGGGTGCGGCGGCTCCTTCATCGGCTCGCCGTTGGTGGAGGTGATGAGCCAGCCGCAGGGCAGGCCGCCCATCTTGCCTTCCACATCCTGGCCGGTGAAGACCCGGATGACGCCGGGCATCTCCGACGCAAGCCGCGTCGATATGCCCTTGATGGCCGCATGCGCATGCGGCGAGCGCACGAACACCGCGTGCGCCTGGTGGGGCAGCACGATGTCGTCGGTGTACTGGCCCGCGCCGGTGAGGAAACGGTAGTCCTCCTTGCGCAGCACAGCCTCGCCGATGTGCGGCAGCTTGGAAAAATCGGTGGCACCCATGGTGATTTCTCCTTATTTGCCGGCCATCGCGGCCTGGCCTTTCTGAACGGCCTTGACGATGTTCTGGTAGCCCGTGCAGCGGCACAGGTTGCCCTCGAGCAGCTCGCGGATCTGGGCCTCGCTGGCCTGCGGGTGCTGGCGGCACAGGTCCACCGCGCTCATCACCATGCCCGGCGTGCAGAAGCCGCACTGCAGGCCGTGGCACTCCTTGAAGGCCGCCTGCATCGGGTGCAGCGTGCCGTCGGGCTGCGCCAGGCCCTCGATGGTGGTGATCTCGGCGCCCTCGTGCTGCACGGCCAGCGTGTTGCAGGCCTTGATGGCGCGGCCGTTCACCACCACGGTGCAGGCGCCGCACTGGGCCGTGTCGCAGCCCACATGGGTGCCGGTGAGCTGCAGGTGCTCGCGCAGCGCGTGGACCAGCAGCGTGTTGGGAGGAACGTCGACGGTCTGCGCCTGGCCGTTGACGGTGAATCGCACTTGCATCGTGGGTCTCCTTTCGGGCGGCCTCTGGCGGGCCAGGAACCTGTTCATTGTTGAAGTGGGTGCGCCCAACCACGCCAGGGGAAACCCTAGGGCGATTGCGTCATACGCCTGAAATTCTCAAAATGGAACACTTCGCCCCATGCGACCCCACTACCCCACCCCGATGAACCTCGCCACCGACGCATTGGCCCGGCAGCGCCTGCTGCAGATCGAGCGCGCGCGCCATGCGGTGATGGACGAGGGCGGCTCGTTGACCGACGCACTGGTCGGGGCCTGGTATGCGCAGGCCCAGGCCGACCATGCCTGGATCACGCGCTCGTGGCAGCGCTGCCTGGCCCAGGGCCAGCGGCCCGGGCAGCGCGTGGCCTTCGACGTGGTGCCGGCCGCTGCCATGCGCCGCGCCCACGAGGCCAACCATGCGCTGGTGCAGGCCGCGCGGCCGGTGATCGAACACCTGTGCCGGGCCATCGCCAGCACGCGGTATTTCGCCATCCTCACCGACGCGCAGGGCACGGTCATCGACGTGGGCGGGCCCGTGGACCGGTCCGACCCGCGCGCCGAGGCCATCGCCCGCGTGGGCGTGGACCTGTCGGAGCGCAGCATAGGCACCTCGGCCATCGCCACGGCGCTGGCCGAGCGCCAGCCGGTGTGGCTGCACCGCGGCGAGCACTTCTTCGATGACACCGCAGCCTACAGCTGCGCCGGCGCGCCGCTGTTCGGCCCCGACGGGCACTGCGTGGGCATGCTGGACCTGACCGGCATCGAGACCGTGGAGCGGCCCGAGCTCAAGCACCTGGTGGCGCAATCGGCCAGCAGCATCGAGAACGCGCTGCTGCTGGCCCGGCCGCACCGGCTGTTGCTGCAGCTGAACTGGCCGGGGCGCCTGGGGCCGCTCGGCGGCGCCAGCGCCGACGGCCTGGTCTGCCTCGACGCCGACGGCCTGGTGGCCGGCGCCAACCAGGCGGCGCGCCAGATGATCCCAGCGCTGGCGCCGGGCCAGGCGGCCACCGGTGTGCCGCTGCACTGCGACGAGCTGTTCGCCGCGCCGCACCAGATGCTGTTCGACGCGGCACGCCAGCATGGCGCCGAGGCGCCGCCGCTCGATCTGCCGCTGTGGTCCGGCCTGCGCCTGCATGCCCGGCCGGTGCCGGCCGGCGCCGCGCCAGCACGCGCCGCCGGCAGCCGGGCGGCCCTGGGCCACGCTCCGCTCAAGGACGTGGAGATCGCGCTGATCCGCCAGGCCGTGGCGGACGCACGCGGCAACGTGATGGAGGCGGCGCGCACGCTGGGCATCAGCCGCGCCACCGTCTACCGCAAGCTGGGCCGCAAACCCTGAGGGCCTGTTAACACTGAAACTGGGAGTGCGAAGGATGAATGCCGGGATGCAGCGCTAGGCGCGGTGCCCAGCCAATAGCCGCAGCTATTGGTTGGGTGCCGCAACGCCGCGATCCGCCGGGGCCGCCCAGGCCGGCATTCGTCCTTCCCTTCGGGTTGCCTCGCCGTGGGGCGCCTGCTTTGTCGCTCGGCATCCCCAATAGCTGCGGCTATTGGGAATACCAAGCTTCGCGCATCCATCCCCACGGCGGGGCAACGCATCTCCCAGTTTCAGTGTTAACAGGCCCTAACGCTGCTGGAACAGCTCCTGCACCAGCGCCCGCAGCCACAGGTTGGCCGGCTCCTGGGCGAAGCGCCAGCTCCAGTGCAGCGAGACATCGAAGCCCTTGCCGGGCAGATCGGCCTCCACGGCCGCATAGCTGCCCTGGGCCACGAACGAGGCCGCGATCTCGGCCGGCATGACGACCGCCAGATCGGTCTGGCGCACGATGGACGGCACGGCCATGAAATGCGCGGCCGACAGGCGCACGCGCTCCTGCAGGTCCAGCGCCTGCAGGATGCGCAGCGTCTCCGAATGCGAGCGCACGGCCACGAACTCCAGCCGGCGCAGCCGGGCCAGGCTCAGCCGCGGGGCCGCCAGCCCCTGCAGCAAGGGGTGCCCGCGCCGCAGCAGCACCTGGTAGTGGTCGGACAGCAGCACCGTCTGCTGGGTGCGCGTGACGCCCGGCAAAAAGCCGATGGCCATGTCCAGCGAGCCGCGGTCCAGCGCGTCCGCGATGTCGTGCATGGGCACGGGCAGGGTCTCGAGCTGCACGCGCGGCGCCCGCTCGCGCAGCGCCTGCATCAGCGGCGGCAGGAATCGTGCCTCGCCGATGTCGCTCAGGTGAAGGCGAAAGCGCTTTTCGCCCGCCTGCGGATCGAAGTCGTGGGCCTCGGCCAGCGCCACCTCCAGCGTGGCCAGCGCCGTGCGCACCGACTGCGCCAGCCGCTCGGCGCGCGGCGTGGGCCGCACGCCGCCGTGCATGCGCTCGAACAGCGGGTTGCCCAGCAGCTGGCGCAGCCGCGTGATCGCCTGGCTGGCCGCCGGCTGCGACAGGCCCAGCTCATCGGCCGCGCGGCTGACGCTGCCGTGGCGGAACACGGCATCGAAGACGCGCAGCAGGTTGAGGTCCAGGCCCGATATATCCATGAGGTGAATATCTCTTAGATGGTTTATTCAATTGCTGGAAATTATGGCGCAACGCAAGATGCGAGCCATTGCATCCAGGAGACCGCCTTGCCCGCCCCAGCCAGCCCCCCGCCGACCCCCACCGTGCGCCATGCCGTGATCGCCCTGCTGCGCGAGCTGGGCATGACGCGCATCTTCGGCAACCCCGGCTCCACCGAGCTGCCGCTGTTCCGCGACTACCCCGGGGACTTCTCGTACGAGCTCGGCCTGCAGGAAGCCGTGGTCGTGGGCATGGCCGACGGCTACGCCCAGGCCACGCGCAACGCCAGCTTCGTGAACCTGCACTCGGCCGCCGGCGTGGGCCATGCCATGGCCAATATCTTCACGGCCTTCAAGAACCGCACGCCGATGGTCATCACCGCCGGCCAGCAGGCGCGCTCGCTGCTGCAGCTCGACCCCTTCCTGCACTCCCGCGATGCCACCGACCTGCCCAAGCCCTATGTGAAGTGGAGCTGCGAGCCCGCGCGCGCCGAGGACGTGCCCCAGGCCCTGGCGCGCGCCTACTACATCGCCATGCAGGAGCCGCGCGGCCCGGTCTTCGTCTCCATTCCCGCCGACGACTGGGACCAGCCCTGCGAGCCCGTGGCGCTGCGCCACGTGGGCTTCGAGACCCGGCCCGATCCGCGCACGCTGGCCCTGGCCGGCGAGGCGCTGGACGCCGCGCGGCGCCCCGCCTTGGTGGTGGGCGCGGCCGTGGACCGCGGCCAGGCCTGGGATGCCGTGGTGGCCCTGGCCGAGCGCCACCAGGCCCGCGTCTTCGTGGCCCCCATGAGCGGGCGCTGCAGCTTCCCCGAGGACCACCCGCTGTTCGCCGGCTTCCTGCCCGCCATGCGCGAGCGCATCGTGCAACTGCTGGACGGCCACGACCTGGTCTTTGCCGTGGGCGCTGCCGCCTTCACCTACCACGTGGAGGGCGCCGGCCCGTTCATCCCCGCGGGCACGCAGCTGTTCCAGCTCATCGAGGACCCGGCCATCGCCGCCTGGGCACCCGTGGGCACGGCGGCCGTGGGCAATATCCGCATGGGGGTGGAGGAGCTGCTGCTGCGCCCGCAGGCCGTGAAGCGTCCGGCGCCCGAGCGCAGGCCCGTGCCGCCGGTGCCGGCCGCACCAGCAGCATCAGGTACCGGCGAGCGCATGTCGGTGGCCTTTGCCATGCACACGCTGGCCGGCGTGCGCGATCCGCACAGCATCATCGTGGAGGAGGCGCCCAGCTCGCGCCCCGTCATCCAGACCTACCTGCCCATCTTCCACAGCGCCACCTTCTTCACCATGTGCAGCGGCGGCCTGGGCCACAGCCTGCCCGCGGCCGTGGGCATTGCCCTGGCCCGGCCGGACGCCAAGGTCATCGCCGTGATCGGCGACGGCTCGGCCATGTATGCGATACAGGCGCTGTGGAGCGCCGCCCACCTGCGCCTGCCCATCACCTTCGTGATCCTCAAGAACCGGCGCTACGCGGCGCTGCAGGACTTCTCCCAGGTCTTCGGCTACCGCGACGGCGAGAAGGTCGAGGGCACGGAGCTGCCCGCCCTCGACTTCGTGGCGCTGGCCCGGGGCCAGGGCTGCGACGGCGTGCATGTGGAAAACGCGGCGCAGCTGGCCTCGGTGCTGCGCGACGCCATCGCCCATCCGCGCCCCATCGTGGTCGAGGTCGATGTGGCCTGAGCGCGCAAGCGCCAGCAATATCAAGGAGACACCCATGGCATCCATCCCCTTCCTCCGCCGCGGCCTGCTGGCCCTGCTCGGCAGCCTGCTGGCCGCGCCGGCCCTGGCCAGCGACCCGTGGCCGCAGCGCCCCATCCGCCTGGTCGTCAACTTCGCCCCCGGCGGCGCGGCCGACGTGATGGGCCGCGCGATCTCGCCCACCATGGGCCAGGTGCTGGGCCAGCCCGTGGTGGTGGACAACAAGCCCGGCGCCAACGGCAACATCGGCATCGCAGAGACCGTGCGCGCGCCCAAGGACGGCTACACACTACTGCTCAGCTCGGGCGGCGGCATCAGCATCAATCCGCTGATCTACGGCAAGCTACCCTTCAACCCCGAGCAGGACCTGATCCCCGTGGCCGCCGTGGCCCGCGTGCATGTGTTCCTCGAGACCCACCCCAGCCTGCCGGTGAACAGCGTGCAGGACTTCATCAAGCACCTGCAGGCCAACCCGGGCAAGCTGTCCTACGGCTCGCCGGGCCCGGGCAGCTCGCCCCACCTGGCCGGCGAGATGTTCAAGCGCGCAGCCCAGGTCGATGCCATCCACGTGCCCTACAAGGGCGCCGGCCCGGCGCTGACCGACGTGCTCAGCGGCCAGCTGCAGTACTGGTTCGATCCGGGCCCGGGCCTCAAGCAGGTCGAGGCCGGCAAGCTCAGGCTGCTGGCCATCGGCAGCCCGCAGCGCTCGCCGCTGTACCCCCAGGTGCCCACACTGGCCGAAAGCGGCCTGCCGGGCTTCGATGCCGACACCCTGTTCGGCGTCTATGCTTCGGCCGGCACGCCCGCGCCGGTGGTCGAGGCCGTGCGCGCCAGCGTGATCAAGGCGCTGGAGCAGAAGAACGTGGTTGATGTAATCCAGGGCCTGGGCGCCACACCCGAGCCGCGCATGGGCCGCCAGGATTTCGTGGACCACCATGCCAGGGAGCGCGCGCGCTTCGCGCCGCTGATCCAGGCCATCGGCCTGAAAGTGGATTGAAGGAAAGAGGAGAACCCGCAATGATCGAACAGAACATGCTCATAGGTGGCCAGCCGTGCCAGGCTGGCAACGGCGCGAGCTTCGAGCGCAAGAACCCGCTCGACGGCTCGGTCGCCACCCGCGCGCCGGCCGCCACCGTGCAGGACGCGGTGCGCGCCTGCGAGGCCGCGGCCGCAGCCTTTTCCGCCTGGTCGCAGCTCGGCCCCGGCGCGCGCCGCGCCCTGCTGATGAAGGCGTCGCAGGCGCTGGAAGCCAAGGGCGAGGCCATCGCCGCCGCCATGGCGGCCGAAACCGGGGCCTCCGGCATCTGGGCCGGCTTTAACGTGCACCTGGCCGCCGGCATGCTGCTCGAGGCCGCGTCGCTGACCACGCAGATCGGCGGCGAGGTCATCCCGTCCGACGTGCCCGGCAGCCTGGCCATGGCCGTGCGCCAGCCGGCGGGCGTGGTGCTGGGCATCGCGCCCTGGAATGCGCCGGTGATCCTCGCGGTGCGCGCCATCTCCACGGCGCTGGCCTGCGGCAACACCGTCATCCTTAAGGGCTCGGAGCTGTGCCCCGCCACCCACGGCCTCATCATCGAGGCGCTGCAGGACGCCGGCCTGCCCGCGGGCGTGGTGAACTTCGTGACCAATGCGCCCGAGGACGCCGGCGCCGTCGTCGAGGCCATCGTGGCCCACCCGGCCGTGCGCCGCGTCAGCTTCACCGGCTCCACCCGCGTGGGCCGCCTCATCGCGCAGACCTGCGCCAAATACCTCAAGCCCGCGCTGCTGGAGCTGGGCGGCAAGGCGCCCTTCCTGGTGCTCGACGATGCCGACCTCGATGCCGCGGCCCATGCCGCCAGCTTCGGTGCCTTCGCCAACTCGGGCCAGATCTGCATGTCCACCGAGCGCTTCGTGGTCGACCGCAGCGTGGCCGACGCCTTCGTCGCCAAGCTCGCGGCGCGCGCCCGCGCGCTGCCGCTGGGCGATCCGCGCCGCGGGCCGGTGGTGCTGGGTTCGGTGGTCGACCGGGCCACCGTCGAGCGCTGCAATGCGCTGATCGACGATGCCCTGGCCCGCGGCGCCACCCTGGTCTGCGGCGGCAAGGCCGACAGCACGCTGATGCCCGCAACGCTGCTCGACAACGTGACGCCCGCGATGCGCATCTTCCACGAGGAGACCTTCGGCCCGGTCAAGGCCATCGTGCGCGTCAGCGGCGAGGAGGAGGCCATTGCCTGCGCCAACGACAACGAGTTCGGCCTGTCATCGGCGGTGTTCACGCGCGACACCGCGCGCGGCTGGCGCGTGGCCGCGCGCATCGAGGCCGGCATCTGCCACATCAACGGCCCGACCGTGCACGACGAGGCGCAGATGCCGTTCGGCGGCGTCAAGGCCTCGGGCTACGGCCACTTCGGCGGCCGCCAGGGCATAGACGCCTTCACCGACACCCGCTGGATCACCCTGCAGACCACCGAGCGCCACTACCCGTTCTGATCAGAACGAGTGCCCCAGCCCCACGCCGAACGCCGTGCGCGAGGGCTGCTGCGCATAGCGCTGGTGCCCCAGGCTGGCATAGGCCATGGTGCGCTTGGACAGCGCGTACTCCGCGCCGAGCGACACCATCTGGTTGGTCTCGCCGTTCAGGCGCTGGCGCCCGTAGCCGGCCTTGAAGGTCGTCGATCCCATGGCGTAGGTGGCGCCCACGGCCACCAGGTTGGCCTTGTCCTGCGTATCGCCGCTGCGGGTGCGGTCGTAGGCGAGCATCAAGGCCGCCGCGCCCCAGCGGTACTTGCCGCCCAGGTACAGGTCGGTGTCGCCGCTGCCATTGCGCTCGTGGGCCAGCATCGCGGCCACCGGGCCCTGGTCGTAGTTCAGCGAGGCCGAGTACCCACGCCCCTGGCGCCCCGGGGCCTCGGTGCGCTCGGTGGAGCCGCTCAGGTGCGCGGTGAAGCCGCCCATGGTGGGCGAGTCGTAGAACACGCCGTTGGACATGCGTCCATACTCGGCCGTGCCGTTGTTGCTCGCGCGGTCGGTGGGCGCCAGGTAATGCGCCATGTGCCAGGCCGGCGAGGCGATGCGGTTGAAGTTGGCCCAGGGGTCGAACTGCCACTCCTGCGCCCACATGGCGCTGAGCGCGCGGCCCAGGCGCAACTGGCCCCAGCGGCCCTTCAGGCCCACGGTGGATTCGTCGTGCCAGAAAGGCTTGAAGCCGTTGCCCTCGGGCGCGCCGGTGCCCATCTCCAGGCGCGTGCTCAGCCGGAACGTGGCCTGCAGCCCGCCGCCCAGGTCCTCGGTGCCGGCAAAGGCGAGGTTGCTGCGCTGGATGGTGCCCAGCTTGCTGGTGCGGTCGAAATCGCGGTACACACCGGCATCCAGGTGGCCGCTGACCGCGACCGTCGATTGGGCGGCGGCCGGCAAGGCAGCCACCGCGAGAGAACAACAAGCAAACGTCAAGCCATGGGAAAAACGCATCCGGAAAGATTCCTTTCAATGAGGGGGGAAGGGATGGCAGACCACCGGTGCGCGGCACCGGCCAAGGCGCTGCCGCAGGCAGCGAAACGAAGGAACCGCAGCACGTGCAGGCGTGGACGGAACCTGGCGAGCGGCCCGGCGCAAGGGCATGGCATGGCATGCGTGGTTTGCCAAGCGGCAAATGCGATCGGGCCAAGAACAAGGCCTGCGCAGCGGCAGGCCTGGGGGCATTGTAGAAAAGCCGATTGAGATTGGCTATGGGCACAGACCCTGAGGGTGCCCTGCGGCCGGCGGCGTGGCGCCAGCATAAAAGAATTTGATAGCTGCTCGCGCTTGCACTACAAGCAGTTCAAAGGGATTTCCATTGGAAACCATTTGATACCAAGCGCCAGCAGCTCTCTTTTTTGATCAAGCCTCGGCCGGGTAGAACAGCCGGCGCGTGGGCGTGGACTGCACCGCCTTGGCGATGGCGCCGATGTGGTCGGGCGTGGTGCCGCAGCAGCCGCCGACGATGTTGACCAGGCCCTCGGCCGCGAACTCGTGCACCAGGCGGCTGGTGACCTCGGGGGTCTCGTCGAAGCCGGTGTCGCTCATCGGGTTGGGCAGGCCGGCGTTGGGGTAGCAGCTGATGAAGGTCTCGGGCGCGGCCTTGTGCAGCTCCTGGATGTAGGGGCGCATCAGCGCCGCGCCCAGCGCGCAGTTCAGGCCGATGGACAGCGGCTGCGCATGGCGCACGCTGTGCCAGAAGGCAGTCACCGTCTGGCCCGACAGGATGCGGCCCGAGGCGTCGGTCACCGTGCCGCTGATGAGGATGGGCAGCACCTCGCCGGTCTGCTCGAAGGCCTCGTCCACCGCGAACAGCGCCGCCTTGGCGTTGAGCGTGTCGAAGATGGTCTCGACCAGGATCACGTCGGCCCCGCCCTCGATCAGCGCCAGCGTCTGCTCCAGGTAGGCCTGGCGCAGCTGCTCGAAGCTCACGTTGCGCGCGCCGGGGTCGTTCACGTCGGGGCTGATGCTGGCCGTCTTGGGCGTGGGGCCGAGCGCGCCGGCCACGTAGCGGCGGTGGCCGGGCGTGCTGTACTTGTCGCAGGCCGCGCGCGCGAGCCGGGCGCTCTTGAGATTCATCTCATAGGCCAGCTCGGCCATGTGGTAGTCCTCCTGCGCGATGGTGGTCGCGCCGAAGGTGTTGGTCTCGATCAGGTCGGCGCCCGCGGCGAGGTACTTCTCGTGGATGTCGCGGATCACGTCGGGGCGGGTGAGCGACAGCAGCTCGTTGTTGCCCTTGACGTCGTAGGCGAAGTCCTGGAAGCGCTCGCCCGCGCCGTCGGCGCCGCCGTAGCCCTCGCCGCGGTACTGGGCCTCGCCCAGCTTGAAGCGCTGGATCATGGTGCCCATGGCGCCGTCGAGGATGACGAGGCGCTTGGCCAGGGTGTCGGGCAGGTCTTGGGCTCGGGTGTAGTGCGGCAGGCTCATGGGCAGCGATTGTAAAAAGTATCGAGTGCCCGCGCCCCGGGCACGGCTTCGTCAGCCGGGCGGCCCTCCTTCCCAGCCACCCGCCAGCGCCTGGTACAGCGCCACGGCGGCGCGCAGGCCGCGCGCGCGGCTGTCGGCGGCGGCGTCCTGCGCGGCGTAGAGGTCGCGCTGCGCGTCCAGCACCTCGTACAGGCCCACGCTGCCCAGGCGATAGCGGCGCTGCGCCAGCTGCTCGGCGCGGGCGCGCTGCTCGGCGGCGCTGGCCAGGTGGACGTCCTCGGCGCGGGTGCGCGCTAGGCGCACCAGGGCGTTCTCGGTGTCCTCCAGCGCCAGCAGCACGCTTTGCTGGTACTGGGCCAGCGCGGCCTGGGCGCCGGCCTCGCTGGCAGCGATGCGGGCGCGCACGCGGCCCACGTCGAGGAAGGACCAGTCCACGCCCAGGAACACGCTGCGGCTGGCGCTGCCGGCCTCGAACAGCGCGCCGGTGCCGGGCGCCACGCTGCCCAGCAGGCCGCCCAGCGACAGACGCGGGAACAGATCGGCCGTGGCCACGCCCACGCGCGCCGTGGCGGCCTGCAGGCGCGCCTCGGCGGCGGCCACGTCGGGGCGGCGGCGCAGCAGCTCGGCCGGCGTGCCGGGGGCGATGGATGTGGGCAGCTGCGGCAGCGCAGCCGGCGCGTCCAGCGCCGCGATCAGCGCCTCGGGCACCTGGCCGGTGAGCACGGCCAGCCGGTGCTGGGCCACGGCGATCTGGGCCTGCAGCGCGGGGATGCGCGAGCGCGTGGCCTCCAGCTGCGCCTGGGCGCGCGCCACGTCGAAATCGGTGCCGCTGCCATGCGCCAGCCGCAGCTGCACCAGGCGCAGCGTGTCGTGCTGGTTGGCGGCGTTGGCCTCGGCCAGCTGCAGGCGCTGCTGCCAGCCGCGCAGGTCGGCATAGCTGGCCGCGACCTGAGCCGCGATCGCCACCTGCAGCGCGGCCAGGTCGGCGGCATTGGCACGCACGTCGGCGCTGCCGGCCTCGATGCTGCGGCGCACGCGGCCGAACAGATCGATCTCCCAGCTCGCGGCGATGCCGGCGCTGTAGCTGCGCTGGCTGCGCGGCCCACCCTGGGCTTCGCTCTCGCTGCGCTTTTGCTGCAGCGCCTGGCCGGACATCGTTACCGTGGGCAATTGGTCGAAGCGGCTTTCGCGCAGCAGGGCCTGGGCGCCGTCCAGCCGCGCCAGCGCGCCGCGCAGGTCCTGGTTGGCCTGCAGGGCCTGCTCGACCAGCTGCGTGAGCTGCGGGTCGTGGAACTGGCGCCAGAAGGCGGCATCGGGAGCGGCCTGCGGCGCGGCGGAAGACACCTCGGCCCGCGCGAACTGTGCGCCGGTTTCAGGCGGCGCGGGCGCGCGGTAGTCGGGGCCGGCGGCGCAGCCCGCGAGCAGGCTCGCGGCAGCCAGGGCGAGCGCGTGCAGGCGCAGGGGTTTGCGGATGTCAGACATGGCGGCTCTCCAGCAGGGCGGGCGTGGGCAGGGGCGCAGGCTCGTGCGCCACCAGCGGGCGGCCCGAGAGCCGGCGCAGCGCGACGTAGAACACCGGCGTGAGGAACAGGCCGAACAGCGTCACGCCCAGCATGCCGGCGAACACCGTCACGCCCGTGGCCGCGCGCACCTCGCTGCCCGAGCCGCTGCCCAGCAGCAGCGGCACGGCGCCGGCGATGAAGGCGATGGAGGTCATGACGATGGGCCGCAGCCGCAGGCGGCAGGCCTGCAGCGCGGCCTGCACCGTGGCCACGCCGCGCAGCTCCAGCTCGCGGGCGAACTCCACGATCAGGATGGCGTTCTTGCAGGCCAGGCCCATCAGCACCACCAGGCCCACCTGCACAAAGACGTTGTTGTCGCCCCCGGCCAGCCACACGCCGAACAGCGCCGCGCAGATGCACACCGGCACGATGAGGATCACGGCCAGCGGCAGGGTCCAGCTCTCGTAGAGCGCGGCCAGCACCAGGAAGACCAGCATCACCGCCAGCGCAAACACCACGGGCGCGGTATTGCTCTGCTCGACCTGCTGGTAGCTCAGGTCCGTCCAGGCCAGCTCGATGCCGCGCGGCAGCGTGCGCTGGGCGATCTCCTTGAGCTTGGCCAGCACCTCGGCCGACGACAGCACGCGCGGATCGGCGTCGCCGATCAGGTCGGCCGCGGGAAAGCCGTTGTAGCGCACCACCGGGTCAGGGCCGTAGCTGGGCACCACGGTGACCATGGAGCCTATGGGCACCATCTCGCCGCGCGCATTGCGCGTGCGCAGCCGGGTGATGTCCTCGGCCGACTGGCGGTAGTCGGCATCGGCCTGCAGCATCACGCGCCAGACGCGGCCCAGCGCGTTGAAGTCGTTGACGTAGACCGAGCCCAGGTAGGTCTGCAGGGTCTGGAACAAATCGGACAGCAGCACGCCCTGGGCCTTGGCCTTGGCGCGGTCCACCTGCACCTCGAGCTGCGGGATGTTGGACTGGTAGCTGCTGACCGGGAAGCTCATGCCCGGCGTCTTGGCGATCTCGCCCTGGAAGGCGTTCAGCGCCTGCTGCAGCGCCGCGTAGCCCAGGCCCGCGCGGTCCTGCAGGTACAGCGAGTAGCCCGAGCCATTGCCCAGGCCCTGGATGGGCGGGGGCATCATCGCAAAGGCAAAGCCGCCGTCGATCTGCGCGAACTTGGCGCTCAGCTCGGCCTGGATGGCCTGGGCGCTGTGCTCGCGTTCGGCAAAGGGCTTGAGCATCACGAAGGCGGTGCTCAGGTTGGGCGTGTTCGTGCCCTGCAGCGGGTTGAAGCCGGCGAAGGCGGCGACCGTCTCCGTGCCTGGCACGCTCTCGGCGGCCTCGACCATCTGGCGCGTGACGGCGTCGGTGCGGTTCAGCGACGCGCCCTCGGGCAGCTTGGCGCCGGCAAACAGGTAGAGCTTGTCCTGCATGGGGATGAAGCCCGCGGGCACCACGTGGAACAGCAGCGCCGTGCCGGCCAGCAGCGCCGCGTAGACGCCGAACACCAGGCCGCGGCGCCCGGGCGAGGTGAGCGACTGCCGCACCGCCCCTTCGTAGCGGTGCGAGCTGCGCTCGAAGAAGCAGTTGAAGCCGCCGAACGCCCGCCCGAACACGCGGTGGATGCCGCGCCCCAGCGCATCGCGCGGCGCGCCGTGCGGCTGCAGCAGCTTGGCCGCGAGCGCGGGCGACAGCGTCAGCGAGTTGAGCGTGGAGATCAGCGTGGAGATGGCAATCGTCACCGCGAACTGCTGGTAGAACTGGCCCGTCACGCCGCTCAGAAACGCCATGGGCACGAACACCGCGCACAGCACCAGCGCGATGGCGATGATGGGCCCGGAGACCTCGCGCATCGCCAGGTGCGCGGCCTCGCGCGGGGCGTGGCCCGCGGCGATGTGGCGCTCCACGTTCTCGACCACGACGATGGCGTCGTCCACCACGATGCCTATCGCCAGCACCAGGCCGAACAGCGTCAGCGTGTTGATCGAATAGCCCAGCAGGTACAGCCCCGCGAAGGTGCCGATGACGGACACCGGCACGGCCAGCAGCGGAATGATGGAAGCGCGCCAGGTCTGCAGAAAGACGATGACCACCAGCACCACCAGGAACACGGCCTCGACCAGCGTGCTCTGCACGGCCTTGATCGAGTCGCGCACGAAGACCGTGGGATCGAACAGCTCCTTGAAGGCCACGCCTTTGGGCAGCTCGGGCGTGAGCCGCTTCATCGTGGCGTAGACCTGTTCAGCCACGCCCAGCGCATTCGCGCCCGGCGACAGGTAGATGCCGATGGCGGCGATATTGGCGCGGTTGCGCAGCGCGCGCAGCGTGTAGTCGCTGGCGCCCAGCTCGATGCGCGCCACGTCGGCCAGGCGCACCAGCTGGCCGCCATCGCCGCTCTTGAGCACGATGGCGCCGAACTCCTCGGGCGTCTGCAGGCGACCGCGCACGTTGATGGACAGCAGCTTGTCGGATTTGTGCGCGCTGGGCTCGGCGCCGAGCTGGCCGGCCGAAACCTGCACGTTCTGCTCGCGGATGGCGGCGATCACCTCGCTGGTGGTGAGCTGGCGCGCGGCCACCTGGTGCGGGTCGAGCCAGACGCGCATCGCATAGTCGCCCGCGCCGTAGATGGCCACGTCGCCCACGCCGGGAATGCGCGCCAGCTCGTCCTTGATCCTGAGCGTGACGTGGTTGCGCAGGTACAGCGTGTCGTGCCCGCCATTCTCGGAGACCAGGCTCAGGTACATCAGCGCCGTGGCCGACTGCTTCTGCGTGGTCACGCCGAACTGGCGCACCTCCTCGGGCAGGCGGCTCAGGGCCTGGCTCACGCGGTTCTGCACGCGCACCGCGGCGGTGTCGGGATCGGTGCCCTGGCGGAAGGTGGCCACCACCTGCAGGCTGCCGTCCGACGAGGCCACCGACTTCAGGTACATCAGGCCTTCGACGCCGTTGATGGCTTCCTCCAGCGGCACGGCCACGGACTCGGCCGCGGCCTTGGGGTTGGCGCCGGGGTAGGTGGTGCGCACCACCACGCTGGGCGGCACGACCTCGGGGTACTCGCCCACGGGCAGCTGCGGCAGCGCGATCAGCCCGACCGCGAAGACGATGATGGAGAGCACGACCGCGAAGATGGGCCGGTCGATGAAGAATTTGGAGAAGTCCATGGTCTTCTCCCCCTCATTGCGCCACGGCGGGCGCAGATGCCGTGGCCGCAGCCGTGGCCACCGGCTTGGGGTTGATCGGCATGCCCGGGTAGTAGATGCGCTGCACGCCGCCCACCACCAGCCGGTCGCCTGCGGCCAGGCCTTTTTCCACCACGCGCCGGCCGTCGACCATGCGGCCCAGCGCGAGGTCGCGGCGCTCGGCCACATTGCCTTCGCCCACCACGTAGACGTACTTCCGGTCCTGGTCGGTGAGCACGGCCTTGTCGTCGATCAGCAGCGCCTGCTGCTCGCCGCCCTGTTTTTCTGAACCGCCTTGCCCACTTTGCATTTGCACGCGGGCAAACAGGCCCGGCGTCAACACCCGGTCGGGGTTGGGCAGGCGCGCGCGCAGGCGCATGGTGCCCGTGCCGGGCTGGAGCTGGTTGTCCGTGAAGTCCAGCGTGCCCGCATGCGCAAAGCCGCTGTCGCCGGCCAGGGCCACGCGCACCGCGCGGCCCTGGCGGCCCAGCCCGCCTGTCCCTTCGGCTTTCTGGTAGCGCAGAAAGCTGTGCTCGTCGGCATCGAAATACGCATAGACCGGGTCCTGCGAGACCAGGGTGGTCAGCACGCTCTGGTCGGCCTGGGCCATGTTGCCCACGGTGAGCAGCGCACGGCCCGCGCGGCCGGTGATGGGCGCGCGCACCTCGGTGAAATCGAGCTGCAGCCGGGCGGTGGCCAGCTCGGCCTCGGCCGCGCGCACCTGGGCCGCGGCCTGGGCCAGCGTGCCGGCGCGCGTGTCGGCCTCTTCGCGCGAGACCGCATGCTCGGCCACGAGCTGGCGCGCGCGCTGGTCCTGGGTCTGCGCCAGCGCGGCGGCGGCGCGGGCGCGTTCGAGCTGGGCCTGGGCGCTGGCCAGCGCCGCGCGGTAGGGCCGCGGGTCGATCACGAACAGCAGCTGGCCTTTCTTCACCTCCTGGCCTTCGCCGAAGGCGATGCGCTCGATGTAGCCCGACACGCGCGAGCGCAATTGCACCGACTCCACGGCCTCGATGCGGCCGTTGAACCCGTCCCAGGGGCGGATGGCCTGCAGCGCGACCTCGGCCACCTGCACCTCGGGCGCGGGCGGCGGGCCGTTGCTGGCGTGGGCGTCGCCCGCGCCGGGGCGGCCGCAGCCGGACAGCAGGGCCAGCGCCGCGAGGGCGCCGGACAGCAGCAGGGGCCGCAGCGGCGGCGTGGGATGGACGGGCATGTGGACTCTCCTTCGACGAATGGGCCGGGCAGCAGGCCTGGCGGAACGGCCGCCTCTACCCACAAGACGCAGGAGCAGCCCGGCTTGTGACAGCCCGGGGCCACGCTGGATGAGAGATTCAATAAAGATAGCTATTGGCGCTTGATGCATGGTCATTTCAAATGCAAAAACATCTAAAACCCTTTATGAACCAGCGCCAAAAGCTATCAATACAGAAGCAAACCTCGCCAGCGGATGGGCCGGGGCGCTTGCGGCTCCGGCGGCTATCGCTCACAATGGCCTGCATTCTTCAAGTTCAAGTTAACTTGAAGTCAAGCAGCACGAAGGAAAGACACCATGAAAATTGAGGATGATCCGCTGATGGGCATCGGCGACTTCGCCCAGCGCGGCGGCGTCAACGCCTCGGCGCTGCGCTTCTACGAGTCGCTGGGCCTGATCGAATCGGTGCGCGGCGCCAGCGGCCGGCGCAGCTACCACCGCTCCAGCCTGCGCCGCATCGCCTACATCGTCTTTGCGCAGCGCGTGGGTTTCACGCTCGACGAGATCGCCGAGCAGCTCGCGCGCCTGCCCACCCGGCAGGTGCCCACGGGCGGCGACTGGCAGAAGATGTCGCGCGTGTGGCAGCTGCGGCTCGATGAGCGCATCGACGAGCTGCAGCGCCTGCGCGACAGCCTGAACCAGTGCATAGGCTGCGGCTGCCTGTCGCTGCGCCACTGCAAGCTGCACAACCCCGGCGACCTGTGCAGCCAGAACGGCCCCGGGCCCCGGCGCTGGCTGGGCGACCCGCCGCCCGGCACCTGCGCCCACCACGAAGACTGAGCGCCACGCCGCCCAGGCACAATCGCGCCATGGAGCCTTCCCTGCCGCCCGCCGCCCTGCAGCCGCCACCCGCCGCGCTGGCCGGCTGCGTGCGCGCCTACATCTGGCGCGACCTGGCGGCGCTGCCGCCCACGGCGCCGCGCGACACGCGCGTGCCGGCCGGCCCCTATCCGGGCCTGAGCTGGCTGGTGCGCGGCGCCGAGGTGCTGAACGAATGCGCGGGCCAGGCGGTGGAGCGGCCCTGGCCCGCGATCGCCGTCTCGGGCGCGCACCGCCATGCCTACCACTCGACGGCCGCTCCGGGCACCGACTTCTTCTGCGTCGCCTTCGAGCCCTGTGCGCTGGCCTGGCTGACCGGCCTGGACCTGCACCCGCTGACCGACGCCATGCAGGACGCGCCCGCCTGGCTGTCCGCGATGGAAGATGGCGACGACTGGCTAGCCTGGCTGCAGGCCATGCAGGACGCGGCCAGCCACAGCGCGCGCATGGCGCTGGCCGAGGCCTTTCTGCAGCCGCGCTGGGCCGTGGCGCAGCAGCGCCATGCGGCCTGGCTGCCGCTGCTGGCGCAGGGCTTTCGCCGCGAGGCGCGGCAGGCCCTGGCCGAGCGCCTGGGCTGCACGCCGCGCCACCTGCAGCGGCAGGTGCGCAGCCTGACCGGGCTGCGCGCCGGCGAGGTCGAGCGCATGCTGCGCGTGGAACAGGCGCTGCTGGCCATGCGCGATGCCAACGCCACGGCGCTGGACGCCGCGCTGGGCAACGGCTATGCCGACCAGGCCCACTTCTGCCGCGAGGCCCGCGCGCTGTTCGAGCGGCCGCCCGCCTTGCTGCGCCAGCACATGCATGGCAGCGCGGCGCAGGCGGCGGATGCGCACTGGCTGCTGCGGCGGTAAGCGGTGCAGGCCAAGCGCTTGCAGCTCTTGCTTTTTGAAGCGATTTGTTTTGAGGGCAGAGGCCGAGCGCAGCGAGGGCTGCCCCAGCGACGGCCCGTCTGGCGTGCTCCCCCCTTCTGGCTGCGCCTGGGGCGGGGCGTTTGCGGGGTGGCATGCGCGTCGGAGCGCGCATGCTTCGTGGTCTGGCTCGCCGGGGATGTTCGAACGGAGCGCCTTGGCGCGGAGAGAGTTCCACGGCGCACCCCGCAAACGTCACGCCACAGGTTGCCCCAACGCGAGGCGTTGGGGTCGCAGACAGTGGGGCACATTTCTTTGCCTACTTTCTTGTTGTGCAACAAGAAAGTAGGTCGCCCGCCGGGGCGAAATCCCGGCCTCAGAATTCAAAAAGAATAGCTTCTCGCGCTCATCTACCAATGAATTCAACTGTAAAAATACCAAAATCCATTTATCGACAAGCGCCAACAGCTATCTTTTTTGACCACCCCATCGATCCACCTCACCCAGGTCGCTTTCATTCAAGACGCCCGGCGCGCCTTCGCCGAAGATGCCGTCCGCCGCATTGCACCGGCGCGGCAAATGGTCTTCGGGCCGTCCGCAAAATAGCCACTCCATGTTCCATCCCCCTTCTTCCCCCCGGCCCGGGCCCGCGGCGCTGGCCGTGCTGGCCGCTGCAGTGCTCGCCGGCTGCGCCCTCCAGCGGCCGCCAGCCAGCATCGATGCGCCGGTGCCCGCGCAGTGGCACACGGCGCAGCCGGCGGGCGATGTGCCGCATGCCGGCTCGGTGCCGGACCTGGCCCGCTGGTGGGCGCAGGCGGGCGATCCGGCGCTGGCCGCGTTCATCGATGCCGCGCAGGCCGCCAGCCCCACCGTGGCCAGCGCGGCCGCGCGCATCGCCGAGGCCCGCGCCACCCAGGTGCAGGCGGGCGCGGCGCAGCTGCCCAAGCTCGACGGCAGCCTCTCGGCCTCGCGCGGCAACACCATGGCAACCGGGCTGAGCAGCAGCTCGGGCGCCTCGCCCGCCATACCCGCCATGACGACGCTGCAGGCCGGCCTGCAGGCCAGCTGGGAGATCGACCTGCTGGGCGGCGGGCGCGCCGGGCGCGATGCCGCCGATGCGCGCGCGGCCGGCGCGCAGGCCCGCTGGCACGATGCCCGCGTGTCGGTGGCCGCCGAGACCGCCCATGCCTACTACGCCGAGCGCGCCTGCGTGCGCCAGCTGGCGGTGGCCGAATCCGACACCCAGTCGCGCCAGCAGACCGCGCAGCTCACGCAGCTGTCCGCCGGCGCGGGTTTCACGGCGCCGGCCGATGCCGACCTGGCCCGCGCCAGCGCCGCCGACGCCCGCGCCCGCCTGTCCCAGCAACGCACCCAGTGCGCGGTGCAGCGCCAGGCGCTGGTGGCGCTGACGGGCCTGCCCGCCGCCGAGGTCGACCGGCAGCTGGACCAGCGCCCGGCCAGCCTCGACCTGCCCGCGCCGCCCGCCGTGGACCGCGTGCCGGCCCGCGTGCTGGCCCAGCGCCCCGACGTGCATGCCGCCCAGCTCGCCGTGGCCGCCGCCAGCGCCGAGGTGGGCCAGGTCGAGGCGCAGCGCTATCCGCGCCTGTCGCTGTCCGGCTCCATCGCGGCCATGCAGCTGCGCGGCGCCGGCATCCAGCAGACGCTGGACACCTGGAGCATCGGCCCGCTGTCGCTGTCGGTGCCGCTGTTCGACGGCGGCACGCGCGCAGCCAATGCCGAGGCAGCGCGCGCCCGCTACGACGAGGCTGCGGCGCAGTACCGCGGCCAGGTGCGCCAGGCCGTGCGCGAGGTCGAGGAGGCCCTGCTCAACCTGCAGGGCACGGCCGACCGCGCCGCCGATGCCGACCTGGCCGTGCAGAACTACCAGGCCTCATTCGACGCCGTGCAGGCCCGCCAGGCCAGCGGCCTGGCCAGCCTGTTCGAGCTGGAGGATTCCCGGCGCACCCTGTTCACCGCGCAGACCGCGCGCGTGGGCCTGCAGCGCGAGCGCGCCCAGGCCTGGGTGGCGCTGTACCGCGCGCTGGGCGGCGGCTTCGAGCCGCCCGCATCACCGAACCCGACACCATCGCCATGACACGTACCAAGCGCTTCCTGTTCATCGCCCTGGCCCTCCTCGTGCTGGCCGCGCTGGCCGCCGCCTGGCTGCTGCGCCAGCCCGCGCCGGCCGCCGAAGCCCCCTCTGCCCCCGCCGAAACGCCCGCCACCCGCCCCGCGCTGGCGGTGACCGTGGCCGCGCCGCAAGCCATGGAGCTCGCCCAGACGCTGGCGGCCAACGGCAACGTCGCGGCCTGGCAAGAGGCCGTCGTGGGCGCCGAGTCGAACGGCCTGCGCCTGGCCGAGGTGCGCGTGAACGTGGGCGACACGGTGAAAAAGGGCCAGGTGCTCGCCGTCTTTGCCGGCGAGACCGTGCAGGCCGAGCTGGCGCGCCTGAAGGCCAACCTGGCCGAGGCCGAGGCCCAGGCCGCCGATGCCCAGGGCAATGCCGAGCGCGCACGCACGCTGGAAAAAACCGGCGCCCTCAGCCAGCAGCAGATCAACCAGTACCTGACGGCGGCGCAGACCGCCAAGGCCCGAGTCGAAGCCGCGCGCGCCGCCGCCGCGGCGCAGCAGGTGCACAGCCGCAACACGTGGGTAGCAGCGCCCGATGCCGGCGTGATCTCGTCGCGCACCGCCACGGTGGGCAGCGTGGTCAACGCCGGGGCCGAGCTGTTCCGCCTGGTGCGCCAGGGCCGGCTGGAGTGGCGCGCCGAGGTCGCCTCGAGCGCGCTGGCGCGCATCGCGCCCGGCACGCCGGCGGTGGTGACGGCCGCCAGCGGCGAGCAGGTGCGCGGCACGGTGCGCGTGGTGGCGCCCACGGTGGACCCGCAGACCCGCAACGCCCTGGTCTACGTGGACCTGCCCGATGCCCTGCGCCACGCCGGCATCAAGGCCGGCATGTTCGCCAGCGGCGAGTTCGCGCTGGGCCAGAGCCGCGCGCTCACGGTGCCGCTGGCCGCCGTGGTGCCGCGCGACGGCTTCAACCATGTGCTGCTGCTGCAGCCCGACAGCCGCGTGCGCCTGGCCAAGGTGCAGACCGGCCGGCGCGTGGGCGAGCGGGTGGAGATCACCTCCGAGCTGCCCGCGGACGCGCGCATCGTGGCGCAGGGCGCGGGCTTCCTGAACGACGGCGACCTGGTGCGCGTGGTCGAGGCTTCAGAGCCAAAAACGGCTCCAGTGCCCACCACGCCTGCGCCAGCCGCTACGAAATAAGGACCAGCGATGAACCTCTCCGCCTGGTCCATCCGCAACCCGATCCCGGCGCTGATGCTCTTCGTGCTGCTCACGCTGGCCGGGCTGTTCTCGTTCAAGTCCATGAAGGTGCAGAACTTCCCGGACATGGACCTGCCCATCGTCATCGTCACCGCCGCGCTGCCCGGCGCCTCGCCCACGCAGCTCGAGAGCGACGTGGCGCGCAAGATCGAGAACTCGATCGCCACGGTGCAGGGCCTCAAGCACGTCACCAGCACGCTGACCGACGGCTCGGCCACCATCGCGGCCGAGTTCGTGCTCGAAAAGCCCATCCAGGAGGCGGTGGACGACGTGCGCTCGGCCGTGAGCCGCGTGCGCTCGGACATGCCGGCCGACCTGCGCGACCCCATCGTCACCAAGCTCGACCTCGCGTCCCAGCCCATCCTGGCCTTCGCCATCGCGTCCGACCGGCTCGACGGCGAAGGCCTGTCGTGGTTCGTCGACGACACCGTGGCGCGCCGCCTGATGGCCGTGCCCGGCGTGGGCGCGGTCAACCGCGTGGGCGGCGTCACGCGCGAGGTCCGCGTCTCGCTCGACCCGGCGCGACTGCAGGCGCTGAACGCCACCGCGGCCGATGTCTCGCGCCGGCTGCGCCAGGTGCAGCTCGAGAGCGCGGGCGGCCGCACCGACCTGGGCGGCAGCGAGCAGCCCGTGCGCACCATCGCCACCGTGCAGTCGGCCGACGAGCTGCGGCAGATGCAGATCCCGCTGGCCGACGGCCGCCGCATCGCGCTGGCCGACGTGGCCAAGGTGGAAGACACCGTGGCCGAGCCGCGCGCCGCCGCGCTGCTCAACGGCCAGCGCGTGGTGGGCTTCGAGGTGGCGCGCAGCCGCGGCGCCAGCGAGGTCGAGGTGGGCGCCGCCGTCGAGAAGGCACTGGCGCAGCTGCAGAAGGACCACCCCGACATCCACCTCACCCGCACGCTGGACTTCGTGAAGATCGCGTCCGAGGAGTACGCCTCGTCGATGCAGCTGCTGTACGAGGGCGCGGTGCTGGCGGTGCTGGTGGTGTGGCTGTTCCTGCGCGACTGGCGGGCCACCATCGTCTCGGCCGTGGCGCTGCCGCTGTCGGTGATACCGGCCTTCATCGGCATGTACCTGCTGGGCTTCTCGATCAACATCATCACGCTGCTGGCGCTGTCGCTGGTGATCGGCATCCTGGTGGACGACGCCATCGTCGAGGTGGAGAACATCGTGCGCCACCTGCGCATGGGCAAGACGCCGTACCAGGCGGCGATGGAGGCGGCCGACGAGATCGGCCTGGCGGTGATCGCCACCACCTTCACGCTGATCGCGGTCTTCCTGCCCACGGCCTTCATGAGCGGCGTGGTGGGCAAGTTCTTCAAGCAGTTCGGCTGGACCGCCTCGCTCGCGGTGTTCGCGTCGCTGGTGGTGGCGCGGCTGCTGACGCCGATGATGGCGGCCTACCTGCTCAAGCCGCTGGTCAAGCCCGAGAAGGAGCCGGTCTGGCTGGCCTGGTACATGCGCGCCGCGCAGGCCTGCCTCAACCACCGCTGGCGCACCATGATCGGCGCCACGCTGTTCTTCTTCGGCTCGCTGGCGCTGATCCCGCTGCTGCCCTCGGGCTTCATCCCGCCGGACGACAACGTGCAGACCCAGGTGCGCGTGGAGCTGCCGCCCGGCTCGCGGCTGGAGCAGACCGTCGCCATGGCCGAGCAGGTGCGCCAGCGGCTGCTGAAGATCGAGCATGTCGGCGACATCTATACCGCCATCGGCGCCGGCAGCGCGGGCGCCGATCCGTTCTCGGGCAACTTCGTCGAGGCGCGCAAGGCCACGCTCACGCTGCAGCTGGCGCCGCGCGGCACGCGGCCGAAGAAGCAGGTGATCGAGCAGCAGATCCGCCAGGCGCTGGCCGACCTGCCCGGCGTGCGCTGGGGCGTGGGCCTGGGCGGCTCGAACGACAAGTACGTGCTGGCCCTGTCGGGCCAGGACCCGCATGCGCTGCGCCAAGCCGCCACCGACGTGGAGCGCGAGCTGCGCACCATCCCCGGCATCGGCAACGTCAGCTCGCTGGCCGGCCTGGTGCGGCCCGAGATCGTGGTGCGGCCCGACTTCGCCCGCGCCGCCGACCTGGGCGTGACCTCGCAGGCCATCGCCGACACGCTGCGCGTGGCCACGCTGGGCGACTACGACAACCAGCTGCCCAAGCTGAACCTGGCCGAGCGCCAGGTGCCCATCATGGTGCGCCTGCAGGAGAACGCGCGCCAGGACCTGGACCTGCTCGCCCGCCTGGCCGTACCCGGCGCGCGCGGGCCGGTGCGCCTGGGCGAGGTGGCCACGCTCACGCTGGCCGGCGGCCCGGCCGTCATCAGCCGCTACGACCGCGCGCGCAACATGAACTTCGAGATCGAGCTGGGCGAGCGCGGCCTCAACGACGTGACCGAGGCCGTGCGCAAACTGCCCGCCGTCAAGGCGCTGCCGGCCAGCGTGCGCATCATCGACGTGGGTGACGCCGAGGCCATGGGCGAGCTGTTCACCGGCTTCGGCCTGGCGATGCTGACCGGCGTGGTCTGCATCTACATCGTGCTGGTGCTGCTGTTCAAGGACTTCCTGCAGCCCACGACCATCCTCGCGGCGCTGCCGCTGTCGCTGGGCGGCGCCTTCGTGGGCCTGCTGCTCGCGGGCAAGAGCTTCTCGATGCCGTCGCTGATCGGCCTCATCATGCTGATGGGCGTGGCCACGAAGAACTCCATCCTGCTGGTCGAGTACGCCATCGTCGCGCGCCGCGACCGCGGCATGAACCGCTGGGATGCGCTGCTCGACGCCTGCCACAAGCGCGCCCGCCCCATCATCATGACCACGCTGGCCATGGGCGCGGGCATGCTGCCCATCGCCGTGGGCTGGGGCTCGGCCGACGCGAGCTTCCGCTCGCCGATGGCCACCGCGGTGATCGGCGGCCTGATCACCTCCACCGTGCTCAGCCTGCTGGTGGTGCCGGCCGTGTTCACCTACGTGGACGACGTGGAACAGTGGCTGCGCCGCACGGCGCGGCGCCTGCGCAGGCAGCCGGCCGAGTCGGCGCCCGCGCTTTCTGCGCCCCGGGAATAAACACATGGCGCCAAGGCATGAGGCACTGGTCACAATACCGGTTTCACGTTCCTGAACACGCCCCCGCCATGTCCTTCCCCGCATTCACCCGCCGCCTGCTGTGTACCGCGCTGACCGCCGCCGCCCTGGGCGCGGCCCTGCCCCCGGCCGCCATGGCGGCCAGCGGCGATGCCGCCGGCTACCCCAAACAGCTCATCACGCTGGTGATGACCTTCAACGCCGGCTCGGGCGTGGACGTGGTGGCGCGGCTGGTCCAGGAGCCGCTGGCGAAGGAGCTGGGCCAGCCCATCGTCATCGACTACAAGCCCGGCGCGGGCGGCAACATCGCCAGCGAATACGTGGCGCGCGCCAAGCCCGACGGCTACACGCTGGTCTTCGGCACCGCCGCCACGCATGGCGTGAACGCGGCGCTGTACAGGAACCTGCCATTCGATGTGGAAAAGGACTTCGTGCCGGTGGCGCCGGTGGTGGACGTGTCCAACGTGCTCACCGTCAACCCCAAGGTGCTCGATGTGAACAACCTTGCAGAGTTCGTGCGCGAGGTCAAGGCGCATCCGGCCAAGTACAACTTCGCCTCCACCGGCAACGGCACGGGCACGCAGATGGCATTCGCCGAGTTCAACCACCGCCTGGGGCTGGACATGATCCACGTGCCCTACAAGGGCGGGCCGGAGGCCATCCTCTCGGTGGTGCGCGGCGAGACCTGCTGCATCATGAACCAGGTGCAGACCGTGCTGCCGCACGCCAAGGAAGGCAAGGTGCGCCTGCTGGGCGTGACCACGGCCAAGCCGGTGGCGGCCGTGCCCGAGGTGCCGACCATCGCCGCCAGCGGCCTGCCCGGCACGCGCGGCTTCGACAGCTCGATCTGGTTCGGTATCTTCGCCCCCAAGGACACGGATGCGGCCATCGTGGCCCGGCTCAATGCCGCCGTGCAGAAGGTGCTGCAGCAGCCCGAGGTCAGGCAGCGGCTGGAGCAGATGGGCAATACCGTGCGCCTGGAGAACCCGGCGCAATTCAAGCAGACGGTGCATGACAACCGCCAGAAGTGGGCCGAGGTGGTGAAGGCCGCCAACATCAGCATCCAGTAGCCCACCAATGGAAAAGGGCGCCCCCGCCCAATGCGGAAGGCGCCCCGGGGAGCGGGATCAGCGCGTGCCTGCGGCTGCGCCGGCCCCTACTTGGCCCTGTGCCCGCACATTGGCGGCAGCGCCGGCAGCACCCGTGGCCGCGCCGGCGGCGGAACCGGCCGTGCCCATCGCGGAACCTGCGGCAGAGCCCGCGGCGTCCGTGGCAGCACCTGCCGCGCCGCGCAGGCGGGCCTGGCCGCGCTGCGCCGCGCCGGCAGCCTGGTGGCCGGCCTGGGACGCTGCCTGGCCGGTCGCCGAAGCGGCGCCGCCCACGACCGAGCCGACTCCGCCGACCGCCGAGCCCACGCCGGTGCTGCCGCGGGTTTCAGCAGCCGCCGAGCCCTGGCCCTCAGCGCCCGCACCGGCCTGGTCCGTGGCGCGGACCCGCGTATCGGACTGGATGCCGGCGTTGGCGCCCAGGCTGACGCCGGCTCCCCCGGCATTCACTCCCGCGCCGGCCCCGGCTCCCACGCCCAGGCCCAGACCGGCCGCATGGGCCGCACCGCCCGCCACGGCCGTGGCCAGCAACATCACCGCAGGAATGGAACGCAGAGAAAACTTCGTCATGTATAGCTCCTAAGCTGTTGAACACGACCGCAGTCTAGCCAGCGAGCCTGTTACATCAACGTCCCCCGTGCAGACCTTGTAACCAAGTTTCGTTCCCCCAGGGGGCGCCCACACTTGTTTACTCTATCGCGACCTTTGCGTCCTTCACAAGGCGCGCAAAGCGCTCGGTATCGCCCTGGATCTGGGCCGCCATCTGCTGCGGCGTATTGCCGATGGGGTCGGCGCCGATCTCGTCCATGCGGCGGCGGAACTCCGGCGTGTGGATGATGCGCACCAGTTCGGTGTTGAGCCGCGTGACCACCTCCCTGGGCGTGGCCGCCGGCGCCAGCACGCCGAACCAGGTGCCCATGTCGAAACCCTTGAGACCGGACTCGTCGAGCGTGGGCACGTCGGGCAGGGCCACCGAGCGCTTCGCGGTGGTCACCGCCAGCGCGCGCAGCTTGCCGGCCTTGATGTGCGGCAGCACCGGCGTGACGGTGTCGAACGACATGCTGATCTGCCCGCCCAGCAGGTCGGTGGTCAGCGGCCCGCTGCCCTTGTAGGGCACGTGCAGCAGCTTGACGCCGCCCATGCCCTCGAACTGCGCGCCGATCAGGTGCTGGCCGGTGCCGTTGCCGTTGGAGCCGTAGGTGAGCTTGCCGGGCTGCTCCCTGGCCAGCGCCAGCAGCTCCTGCACCGTCCTGGCCGGCACCTGCGGGTTCACCACCAGCACGTTTGGCACCAGGGCCACCGTGCTCACCGGCGCGAAGTCCTTCTGGAAGTCGTAGGGCAGCTTGCGGTACACGCTGGTGGCGATGGTGTGGTGCACCGCGCCCATCAGCAGCGTGTAGCCGTCGGGCTTGGACTTGGCCACGTAGTCGGCACCCAGCGTGGCGCCGGCGCCGGGCTTGTTTTCCACCACCACGGGCTGGCCCAGGCTCTTGCCCAGCTCCTGGCCCAGCGCGCGCGCCAGCACGTCGGTGGTGCCGCCGGCCGGGAAGGGCACGACCAGGCTGATGGGCTTGGCGGGCCAGGCCTGGGCCCAGGCGCCGCCGGCAGCCAGCGCCGCCAGGCAGGCCAGGGTGCGCAGCGTGTAGCGCCGGTGATTCGTTCTTGTCATGCTTGTCTCCTTGGCTGCGGGCTTCAGCGGCGTGCGAGCTGCTCGCACACCGCCTGCGTCACCTGCGCGGTGGTGGCCTGGCCGCCCAGGTCGCCGGTGTGGAGCTGGGGGTTGGCGGTCACGCTCTCGACGGCGTGCATCAGGCGCTGCGCGGCGGCGTGCTCGCCCAGGTGCTCGAGCAGCATCACGCAGCTCCAGAAGGTGCCCACGGGGTTGGCCAGGCCCTTGCCCATGATGTCGAAGGCCGAGCCGTGGATGGGCTCGAACATGCTGGGGTAGCGGCGCTCGGGGTCGATGTTGCCGGTGGGCGCGATGCCCAGGCTGCCGGCCAGCGCGGCGGCCAGGTCGCTGAGGATGTCGGCATGCAGGTTGGTGGCGACGATGGTGTCCAGCGTGGCCGGGCGGTTGACCATGCGCGCCGTGGCGGCGTCCACCAGCTCCTTGTCCCAGGTCACGTCGGGGAACTCGCCGCTGATCTGCACGGCGATCTCGTCCCACATCACCATCGCGTGGCGCTGGGCATTGCTCTTGGTGATGACGGTGAGCAGCTTGCGCGGCCGGGACTGCGCCAGCTTGAAGGCGAAGCGCATGATGCGCTCGACGCCGGCGCGGGTCATCATGCTCACGTCGGTGGCCGCCTCGATGGGGTGGCCCTGGTGCACACGGCCGCCCACGCCGGCATATTCGCCCTCGGAGTTCTCGCGCACGATGACCCAGTCCAGGTCCTGCGGGCCGCAGCGCTTGAGCGGCGCGTCGATGCCGGGCAGGATGCGCGTGGGCCGCACGTTGGCGTACTGGTCGAACCCCTGGCAGATCTTCAGGCGCAGGCCCCAGAGCGTGATGTGGTCGGGGATGTGCGGGTCGCCCGCCGAGCCGAACAGGATGGCGTCCTTGTCCCTGAGCGCGTCGAGGCCGTCCTCGGGCATCATCGCGCCGTGCCGGCGGTAGTAGTCGCCGCCCCAGTCGAAGTCCTCGAACTCGAAGCGAAAGCCCGCCCCCTGTGCGGCCAGCGCCTCCAGCACCTGGCGGCCGGCCGGCACCACTTCCTTGCCGATGCCGTCGCCGGGGATGGTGGCGATCCTGTATGTCTTCATGGCAGCTCCTCAATCACGGTTGGATGGGCTGATTCTGGGTGGCCACCCGGGTTTTGGATCGGCGCTAGAGTTAAACCATCTTCAACCTCCAGTTAAGGCCCGCATGAGCACCGCTCCCGCCATCCAGCCCTCGGAACTGGGCTTCTTCGTGGCCGTGGCCCGCGCCGGCAGCCTGAGCGCCGCCGCGCGCGACCTGGGCGTGAGCACGGCCGCCGTCAGCAAGCGCATCGCGCAGATGGAGGCGCGCCTGGCCATGCCGCTCTTGGTGCGCACCACGCGGCGCATGGGCCTCACGCCCGAGGGCGAGATCGTGCTGGAGCGCGCGCGCCGCATCCTTGGCGAGATCGACGACCTGCAGCAGCTGCTGACCCAGGCCCAGGGCAGCCCCAGCGGCCTGCTGCGGGTGAACGCCACGCTGGGCTTCGGCCGCATGCATGTGGCGCCGGTGATCGCCGAGTACTGCCGCAAGCACCCCGGCGTGGACGTGCAGCTGCAGCTGTCGGCCGACCCGCCCGCGCTCAGCGACGACGCCTTCGACGTCTGCGTGCGCTTCGGCGAACCGCCCGACGCGCGGGTGATCGCGCGCTTTCTCGCGCCCAACCGCCGCCTGCTGTGCGCCGCGCCGCGCTACCTGCGCGAGCACGGCACGCCGCAGGCGCCGGCCGAGCTGCGCCGCCACAACTGCATAGGCATCCGCCAGGGCAGCGACGCCTATGGCGTGTGGCGGCTCACGTCCACCCGGGCCGGCAAGCCGCACACCGAGGCGGTGCACGTGCGCGGCAGCCTCACCACCAACGACGGCGAGATCGCCGTCAGCTGGGCGCTGGCCGGCCACGGCATCGTGATGCGCGCCGAGTGGGACGTGGCCCGCTACCTGGCCAGCGGCCGCCTGGTGCGGGTGCTGCCCCAGCACGCCACGCCCGAGGCCAACATCTACGCCGTCTACCCGCAGCAGCACCAGATGTCGTCGCGCGTGCGCCTGTTCGTCGAGTTCCTGGCGGCCAAGTTCCAGGGCCTGCAGCCCGATGCAAAGATAATCGGGGGATGACCGAGCTCGAACTCTTCTACACCCTGTCGTCGCCCTGGGCCTATTTCGCGGGGCCGCGCATCGAGGACCTGGTGCGCCGCCACGGCATGAAACTGGTGCTCAAGCCCTACGACTTCCAGGAGGTCGTGCCGCAGACCGGCGGCATTCCGCTCAAGACCCGGCCCGAGGCGCGCCGCAGCTACCACGCGCTGGAGCTGGACCGCTGGCGCCAGCACCTGGGCATGCCGCTGAACCTCGAGCCCAGGTACTACCCCAAGGGCGTGCCCACCGATCCCGCGTGGAACAAGAAGCCCGGCTGGATGGTGATCGCCGCGCAGAACCAGGGGCTCGACGCCCAGCCGCTGTCGCAGGCCCTGCTGCGCGCGCTGTGGGCCGACGAGCAGGACACCTCGCAGGCCGAGGTGCGCATCGCCGTCGCCAATGCCGCGGGCTACGACGGCGCCGCGCTGCAGGCGCTGGAGAACGCGGCCGAGACCCAGGCCAGCTACCGCCGCTACAGCGACGAGGCCGTGGCCACGGGCATCTTCGGTTCGCCGATCTTCGTGCTCGACGGCGAGCGCTTCTGGGGCCAGGACCGGCTCGACTTCGTGGATCGGGCGCTGGCGCGGCGCTGAAACGGCCTTTCTTCAATTTTAAATAAAACAGGCCTCCAGCGCTTGATACACAAGCGCAGGCAGCTATCAATTCATGAGTAAATCACTGGCCCACACCGTCCTGCAGGATGCCTTCGGCTACGAGCATTTCCGCGGCCCGCAGCAGGCCATCGTGGAACACCTGGTGACCGGCGGCGACGCGCTGGTGCTGATGCCCACCGGCGGCGGCAAGAGCCTGTGCTACCAGGTGCCCGCCATCGTGCGCCAGCAGCAGGGCCTGGGCGTGACCCTGGTGGTGTCGCCGCTGATCGCGCTGATGCACGACCAGGTCAGCGCCATGCACGAGATCGGCGTCGAGGCGGCCTACCTGAACTCCACGCTCAGCTACGAGCAGACCCGCGACGTGGAACTGCAGCTGATGAGCGGCGGCCTCACGCTGCTGTACGTGGCGCCCGAGCGGCTCAACACCCCGCGCATGCTGGGCCTGCTCGACGAACTGCTGGCCATGGGCAAGCTGTCGCTGTTCGCCATCGACGAGGCGCACTGCGTGAGCCAGTGGGGCCACGACTTCCGCCCCGAGTACCGCGCGCTGACGGTGCTGCACGAGCGCTATGCCAGCGTGCCGCGCATCGCCCTCACCGCCACGGCCGACGCGCTCACGCGCGCCGACATCGTCGAGCGGCTGCAACTTGAGGACGCGCGGCAGTTCGTCAGCAGCTTCGACCGGCCCAACATCAAGTACACCATCGTCGAGAAGAAGGACGCCGCCACGCAGCTGCTGCGCTTCATCGAGCGCGAGCACGAGGGCGAGGCCGGCGTGGTCTACTGCCAGTCGCGCAAGCGCGTCGAGGAGGTGGCGCAGCTGCTGGCCGATGCCGGCCTGTCGGCGCTGCCCTACCACGCGGGCCTGCCCAGCCACGTGCGCCAGCTGCACCAGGACCGCTTCCTGCGCGAGGAGGGCATCGTCATCGTCGCCACCATCGCCTTCGGCATGGGGATCAACAAGCCCGACGTGCGCTTCGTCGCCCACCTGGACATGCCCAAGAACATCGAGGGCTACTACCAGGAGACCGGCCGCGGCGGCCGCGACGGCCTGGCCGCCGATGCGTGGATGGCCTACGGCCTGTCGGACGTGGTCAACCAGCGCCGCATGATCGACGAGAGCCCGGCCGAGGACGGCTTCAAGCAGGTCATGCGCAGCAAGCTCGACGCGCTGCTGACGCTGGCCGAGGCCATCGACTGCCGCCGCGTGCGGCTGCTGGACTATTTCGGCGAGACCTACGGCATGGGCGGCGACCAGGACTCGGCCCACCCCGAGAGCGACCCCGGCGCCGGCAAGGCGCCCCGCTACCAGTGCGGCAACTGCGACAACTGCCTGCAGCCGCCCACCACCTGGGACGGCACCGATGCCGCGCGCAAACTGCTGTCCACCATCTACCGCGCCCACGAGGCCAGCAACATCACCTTCGGCACCGGCCACATCCTCGACATCGTGCGCGGCAAGGAGACCGACAAGGTGCGCCAGTTCCAGCACGACAAGCTCTCCACCTTCGGCCTGGGCAGTGCCTACAGCGAGGCCCAGCTGCGCGGCGTGCTGCGCCAGCTGCTGGCCGTGGGCGCGCTGCAGAGCCAGAAGGTCGAGACCGAGGCCGGCTACAGCTTCGAGACGCTGGCGCTGTGCGAAGGCTCGCGCGCCGTGCTGCGCGGCGAGCAGACGGTGCTGCTGCGCCAGGCCACGGCCGAGCGCGGCAGCCGCAAGTCCGGCCGCACGGCCAAGCCGGCCATCGCCGCGGCCAACCTGGGGCCGGACGAGCAGGTGCGCTTCATCAACCTCAAGGCCTGGCGCACCGAGGTGGCCAAGTCGCACAACGTGCCCGCCTACGTGGTGTTCGCCGACGCCACGCTGGCCGCCATCGCCCAGCGCAACCCGGGCTCGCTGGACGACCTGCACGGCATCAGCGGCATAGGCGCGAAGAAGCTCGAGGCCTACGGCGACGAGGTGCTGCGCGTCTGCGCGATGGACTGAGCTAGCGCGCCGTGCGGCGCAGCACCTCGGGCATCACCTCGTTGGCGATGCGGTGCATGGAGTCGTGCACCAGGCGCGAATCGAGCACGCCGAAGTTCTGCAGGAACATCACGTGGTCGATGCCCATCTCGCTCAAGCCCACCAGCTGGTCGGCCACGGTGCGCGGCGAGCCGAACATGCCCAGGCCGGCGTTCACCACGGTGTCGTAGGTGCGGCGGGTGTCGTAGAACAGGCGCGTGTCCAGGTACAGGTTGAAGGCCTCTTCCGCATTCAGCTTGGCCTGCTCGTCGGTCTCGGCCACGTGGCAATGGAAGGCCAGCACCGCGCTGCCTTCGCCGGGCGCGCCGGACTCGCGGTAGCCCTTGCGGTAGTCCTCGACCAGGCCGCGGATCTCCTCGAACGAAGTCAGGCACGAATACGGCAGCGAGAAGATGTTGCGGCCCTGGCGGCCCACGTGGTAGGCGGCCTCGCGGCGCTGGATGGCGACGTGGATGGGCAGCTTGTCCTTTTGCAGCGGCTGCACGTTGAGCGCCACGCCGGGCAGGTCGTTGTACTTGCCCTGGAAGTGCACGGGCTCGCCGGTCAGCGCCTGCACCATGACCTGCAGGTTCTCGTCGAAGCGCTCGCGCTTTTCCTCGGGTGACACGCGGTGGCCCTCGAACTCGTGGCGCAGGTAGCCCGAGCCCACGCCCAGCGTGAGGCGGCCGCCCGAGAGCATGTCCACCATCGCGTAGTCCTCGGCGATGGTCAGCGGGTTGTGGATGGTGATGTTGGACACCGCCACGCCCAGGCGGATCTTGGTCGTCTCGCGCGCCAGCGCGGCCAGGAACACGGCGGGGTTGGGCACCGAGCCGCACTCGTGGAAGTGGTGCTCGGCCACGAAGAAGGTGTCGTAGCCCAGCGATTCGGCCAGCTTGGCCTCGGCGATGACCTGCTCGTAGAGCTGGGCCACCGAGCGGTGCAGCGCGGGATGGTGGTCCTGGACGGAAAAGATGGAATAACGCATTTAGCTGGCCCGGCGGATGCGTTCGATGCTGTCGGCACCGAACTGCTGGTTGAAATTCTTGTAGCTGGCTTCGAGCGCCGCGACGAACGGCGCCTTGTCGATCTGCTCGACCACGGCCATGCCGTGCTGCTTGAGGTTGCGCACGCCCGACTGCTCATCGGCCGCCACGCGGCGGCGCATGGCCGCGGCGCCGGCGCGCGCGGCGGCGCGGAAGGCCTCCTGGTCCGCCTTGGACAGCTTGCCGAACAGCGCCGGCGACACCAGGAACAGTGCGGGCGAGTACAGGTGCTGGGTCAGCGACAAATACTTCTGCACCTCGTAGAGCTTGGCGGCCTCGATCACCGAGATCGGGTTGTCCTGCCCGTCCACCGTGCGCTGCTGCAGCGCCATGAAGGTCTCGGGCCAGTTGATCGGCGTGGGGCTGGCGCCCAGTCCCTTGAACGCCGCGATGTGCATGGGATTTTCCTGCGTGCGGATCTTGAGGCCGCGCAGGTCCTGCGGCTGCACGATGGGGCGCTTGTAGTTGGTGATGTGGCGGAAACCGCCCTCGCCCCAGGCCAGCGCCATCAGGCCGCGCGCCGGAAAGCGCTGCAGCATCTCGGCGCCGATGGCGCCGTCGAGCACCGCATGGGCGTGCGCGTAGTCGCGGAACAGGAAGGGCAGGTCGAAGATCGTGACCTGCGGCACGAAGTTGCCGATGGCGCCGGTGGACACCAGGGCTAGGTCCTGGCTGCCGAGCTGCACGCCCTCGATCATCTCGCGCTCGCCGCCCAGGGCGCTGGACGGGAACTGCTGGATGCCGAAGCGGCCGTCGGTGAGCTTGCCCAGCTCCTCGGCAAAGGCAGCTGCCGCCGCGCCGAACTGCGAGTTCTGCGGCAGCGGGTAGCCAAGCTTGAGCTGGGTGGTGGTGGCGTGGGCGGGACGGGTGAGAAGAGGGGGCAGGGATGCAACCGCAGCCGCGGCCATGAAGGCTCGGCGGCTGGAAGTGGGCGAATGCATGCGGAAATCCTTGAAGAATCCTGGGCTGGGAGTGGCGGGCACCAGGAACCTCATGGCCGCTTTGCTGGACCATCGCTCCCGGGGGCGAAGCCGGGATTTTAAGGCCGCAGTGCCCGTGTCAGCGCCCGTGCCAGGGCAGCAGCCAGCGCTCCAGCCGGCGCAGCAGCGCGTCCAGCGCCAGCGCGATCGCACCGATCACGAAGATGCCCATGACCACGATGTCGGTGCGCAGGAAGTTCGACGCATTGAGCACCATCTGCCCCAGGCCCTGCGTGGCGGCCACCATCTCGGCGGCGACCAGCGTGGTCCAGGCGAAGCCCATGGCGATGCGCAGGCCGACGAGGATGTCGGGCAGCGCCGCGGGCGCGATGGCGTGGCGCAGCAGCTGCCAGCGCGTGGCGCCCAGCGAGCGCAGCGCGTTGATCTGCTCGGCGCTGGCGTTGCGCGTGCCGGCGCGCGCGGCCAGCGCCATGGGCGCGAAGCAGGCCAGGTAGATCAGCAGCCACTTCGAGGCCTCGTCGATGCCCAGCCAGATCACCACCAGCGGCAGGTAGGCCAGCGGCGGCAGCGGGCGGTAGAACTCCAGCACCGGGTCGAGCAGCGCCTGCGCCCAGCGGTTGACGCCCATGGCCATGCCCACGGGCACGGCGGTGAGCACGGCCAGCACGAAGGCGCCGAACACACGCAGGCTGCTCCACTGCGCATGCACCCACAGCGCGTCGCCGCCCTGGATGTCGCCGCGCCAGGCCTGGCCGAAAGCCTTGAGCACGGCCTCGGGCGGCGGCAGGAACAGCGGCGGCACCCAGCCCAGCTCGGTGGCCAGCCACCACAGCGCCAGCCAGCCGGCCACGCACAGCAGGCTCCACCAGCGTTTCGGGCTGGGCCGGTGGGCGCGGAAGGGCGCGACGGCGGGGATATCCCCAGGCGGCGGCGCCAGCGGTGCTGTGGCCGCGGCCCCCAGGGGTGCGGATTCGAAGGTGGTAGCAGTCATGGCATCAAAACAGGCTCCAGCGCTTATCCATCAAGCGCCAGCAGCTATCATTTCCATAATCAAGCAGGCACGGGCGCGGCGCCGGCGATCGCTTCCATCAACCGCTCGCGCAGGGCGATGAAGGCCGGCAGCGACTTGATGGCGCGCACCGATTCGCCGGCCAGGTAGCGGCGGCCGAAATCCACGCGCAGGCTGTCGCTGATGCGCCCCGGCCCGGGCCGCATGACGATGATGCGCGTGGCCAGGAACAGCGCCTCCTCCACGTCGTGGGTGATGAAGAACACCGTGCGCGGCGTCGCGCGCTCGCCGGCCCACAGCCGCAGGATCAGCTCCTGCAGCGACTCGCGCGTGAACACGTCGAGCGCGCCCAGCGGCTCGTCCATCAGCAGCAGGTCGGCATCGCCCGCCAGCGCCCGCGCCATGCCCACGCGCTGCTGCATGCCGCCCGATAGCTGCCACGGATAGGCCCCGGCGCGCTGCGCCAGTCCCACCCGGGCGAGCTGCTCGCGTGCGATGCGCTGGCGCTCGTCGCGCCCCACGCCGCGCAGGCGCAGGCCCAGCGCCACGTTGTCGATCACGCTGAGCCAGGGCAGCAGCGCGTGCTTCTGGAACACCACGCCGCGCTCGGCGCCCGCATCCAGCACCGGTTGGCCGCGCCAGGCGATGCTGCCCGCCGATGGCGCTGTGAGACCGGCGATGCAGTTGAGCAGCGTGGTCTTGCCGCAGCCCGAGGCCCCGACCGCGACGACGAACTCGCCGGGCGCGATGTCCAGGCTCAGGTCGTGCAGGGCCAGCGCCCGCACATCGCGGGCCGGCGCGCCCTCGTAGCGCACCGACAGGTGGCGCACGGCCAGGCCGGCCCCGGCGTCACTGCTGCGCGGCACGGCGCACCCAGCGGTCGTTCACGCCCACCGCATAGTCGGGCAGCACCTGCTGCACCGAGCCCTGCGCCTGCAAAAACTGCGCCGTGGCCGCCAGCGACTGCGCCACCACCGATGCCTTGCCGCCGCCCAGCCACTGCGCGCTGGCCTGCTCGGCCGGCGGGATGAAGGCGTAGAGCTTCAGGCTGTCGGGCACGCTGGCCGCCTCGGCGCCCGACCACTTGGCCACGGCCTTGACCTCGGCCGAGTCCGCCGTCCACGCGCCGGGGTTGGCGGTGTAGCGCTGGTCGGCCTCGGCCAGCACCTTCACGAACTGGCCCAGGAACTCGTCGTGGGCCTGGGCGAAGTCGGTGCGCACGGCCAACGCATCGAACGTGGCCTTGCCGGTCTGGGCGGCGATCTGGCCCGAGGTCGTCAGCACCTGGCCGCTCTGCTTGATCCTGGCCAGCACCGGGTCCCAGACGAAGGCCGCGTCGATGTCGCCGCGCTCCCAGGCCGCCAGGATCTCGGGCGGACGCAGGTTGAGGATCTTCACGTCCTTGGGATTGATGCCCGCGGCCTGCAGCGCCACCAGCGCATGGAAGTGGCTGGTCGAGACATAGGGGATGCCGATCTTCCTGCCCTTGAGGTCGGCCAGGGTCCTGGCATTGCTGCCGTTGCGGGCCACCAGCGCCTCGGCGTTGTGGATGTTGTCGGCCACCCAGAAGACCTGGAGGGGCACGCCCTGCGACAGCGCGGCGGCAAAGGGCGAGGAGCCGGCCTCGCCGATCTGGATCGCGCCGCTGGCCAGCGCGCGCGTGACCTCGGCGCCGCTGCCCAGCTTGCGGTAGCTGATCTTGTAGCCGGTGGCCTTTTCCACGGCCTGGGTTTCCTGGGCAAAGCGCCAGGGCAGCACCATGTCCTGGTAGCCGATCACGACTTCCCGGGGCGCGGCCTGCGCGGGCAGCGCGGCGGCGCCGAAAGCGGCGGCCAGGGCCAGGGAGAAAGCGCGGCGGGTGTGTTTTTGCATGGCGGAGCCTGGATCGTTGGGATGCCGGCCAGTCTAGGAAGATCGGCGCCTGCTGCATGCGCGCAATCCGCATGTGCTCATGCGAAAAACGCGCATGCCGCGCCCGGCGCGGGCGCCACCTAGAATGGGGCTCTGCAAGATTGCGGGAGCCTTGCCATGCCCTTGTCGCCCGGTGGCGCCGCCGACAACCAGTTCGACGAACTCAGCAGCTACCACCTGCTGGACACCGACCCTGCACTGCAGGCGGCGCTGGCGCGCGCCGGCGCCGATGCCTGGCTGCCGGGGCTGCGCGAGCAGGGCCGCGCGCTGGGCGAGGCCGACAGCTGGCGCCAGGCCGAGCTGGCCAACCGCCACGCCCCCGAGCTGCACCGCTACGACGCGCGCGGGCGCCGCATCGACCAGGTGGAGTTCCACCCGGCCTGGCACCGCCTGCTGGAGCTGTACCGCGCGCCCGGGCTGATCGACCGCCCCTTCGCCGACGAGGCGCCCGGCCGCTGGACGGCCTGGGCCGCGGGCTTCTACCTGCACGGCCAGCTCGAACCCGGCAGCCTGTGCCCCGCGACCATGACCACCGCCAGCATCCCCGTGCTGCGCCGCGAGCCCGCGCTGTGGGCCGAGGCACAGGCCGCGCTCACCAGCGCCCGCCACGACGCGCGCGATGCGCCCATCGCGCAGAAGACCGCGCTGTGGGTGGGCATGGGCATGACCGAGAAGCAGGGCGGCTCCGACGTGCGCGCCAATACCACCACGGCCTGGCCGGTGGATGCGGGCGGGCGCGGCGGCGCCTACCGCCTGCGCGGCCACAAGTGGTTCTTCTCGGTGCCCATGGCCGACGCGCACCTGGTGGTGGCGCGGCAGGCGGCCTCCGCCGCCGATGACGGCGCCGATACATCCGATCTACCGCTGGCCTGCTTCTGGGTGCCGCGCTGGCGACCCGACGGCACGCGCAACGCGGTGCAGGTGCTGCGCCTGAAGGACAAGGTCGGCAACCGCAGCAACGCCAGCAGCGAGGTCGAGTTCGACGACGCCCATGCCGTGCTCGTGGGCGAGCCGGGGCGCGGCATCGCCACCATCATGGAGATGGCCACCATCACCCGTTTGTGCTGCGTGCTGGGCAGCGCGGCGCTGCTGCGCCAGGCCGCGGTGCAGGCGCTGGCCTACGCGCGCCGCCGCCAGGCCTTCGGCCGCCCGCTGGCGCAGCACCCGGCCATGCAGGCCGTGCTGGCCGACCTGGCGCTGGAGAGCGAGGCTGCGCTGCTGCTGGGCCTGCAGCTGGCGCAGGCCTTCGAGCATGCCGGCGACCCGGCCGATCCGGCGTCGCAGGCCTGGCAGCGCATCATGACGCCGGCCGCCAAGTTCTGGGTCTGCAAGCGCGCCATCGCCGCCAGCGCCGAGGCCATGGAGGTGCTGGGCGGCAATGGCTACGTCGAGCCCTCGGTGCTGGCGCGGCTGTACCGCGAGGCGCCGGTCAACTCGATCTGGGAAGGCTCGGGCAACGTGATGTGCCTGGACGTGCTGCGCGCGCTGCAGCGCGCCCCCAAATCCTGGGCGCCGCTGCGCGCCTCGCTGCTGGCGCTGGCCCAGGGCGACGGGCGCATCGCCGCCGCCGTGGAACAGCTCACCCTGGGCCTGCAGGCCGGCGCCGCGGCGCTGGAGGTGCAGGCCCGGCTCTGGGTGCAGCAGCTGGTGCTGGCCGCCCAGGCCGGGCTGATGCGCACGCACGCCCCCGCCGACGTGGCCGAGGCTTTCATCACATCCCGCCTGGCGCCGGGCGCGCGCCTGGCCGTCATCGGGGCGCTGCCGGCCGGCGGCGCCCTTCCATCCATCCTGCAACGCGCTTTTCCGGAGTAAGCATGGCCGTCAGCGTTTTCGACTTGTTCAAGATCGGCATCGGGCCGTCCAGCTCGCACACCGTGGGGCCGATGCGCGCCGCGCGGGCCTTCGTGCAGCGCCTGGCGCGCGCCGGCGTGCTGGCGCAGGTGGCGCGGGTGCGCTGCCAGCTCTACGGCTCGCTGGGCGCCACCGGCGTGGGCCACGGCAGCGACCGCGCCGTGCTGCTGGGCCTGGAAGGCCAGGCGCCCGACACGGTGGACGTGGACGCGGTCGATGCCATGGTGGCGCGCATCACGCAGCAGCGCCGGCTGGCGCTGGAAGGCGGCCCCGCCATCGCCTTCGACCCCGCCACCGACCTGCTGCTGGTGCCCCAGACCACGCTGCCGCTGCACGCCAACGGCATGCGCTTCGAGGCCATGGACGCCGGCGGCTCGCTGCTCGACGAGCAGGTCTACTACTCGGTGGGCGGCGGCTTCATCGTCACCGAGGAGGCGGCGCAGGAAGCCGCCCGCAATGCCGAGCGCCAGCAGGCCATTGCGCCGGACACCACCATCCTGCCGCTGCCCTTCCACAGCGGCGCGCAGCTGCTGGCGCAGACGCAGGACGCGGGCCGCTCCATCGCCGAACTGATGCGCACCAACGAGCGCCACTGGCGCAGCGATGCCGAGATCGACACCGGGCTGCTGGCCATCTGGCGGGCGATGCAGGACTGCATGGAGCACGGCTGCCGTGCCAACGCCATCGGCGGCACCCTGCCCGGCGGCTTCCATGTGCGGCGGCGCGCGCCGGCGCTGTACCAGGCGCTGACCACGAACGCGCCCGACCCGGCCAGCGACCCGCTGCAGATCATCGACTGGGTGAACCTGTTCGCGCTGGCCGTCAACGAGGAGAACGCCGCCGGCGGCCGCGTGGTGACGGCGCCCACCAACGGCGCGGCCGGCATCGTGCCCGCGGTGCTGCACTACTACTGGCGCTTCGTGCCCGGCGCCAATGAGGCGGGCGTGGTCGACTTCCTGCTTACCGCCGGCGCCATCGGCATCCTGTACAAGGAGAACGCCTCGATCTCGGGCGCCGAGGTCGGCTGCCAGGGCGAGGTGGGCGTGGCCTGCTCCATGGCCTCGGCCGGGCTGTGCGCGGTGCTCGGCGGCACGCCGGCGCAGGTCGAGAACGCGGCCGAGATCGGCATGGAGCACCACCTGGGCCTGACCTGCGACCCGGTGGGCGGGCTGGTGCAGATCCCCTGCATCGAGCGCAATGCGCTGGCGGCCGTGAAGGCCATCAACGCCGCGCGCATGGCGCTGCGCGGCGACGGCACGCACATGGTCAGCCTGGACCAGGTGATCGCCACCATGCGCGCCACCGGCGCCGACATGATGACCAAGTACAAGGAGACCTCGCTGGGCGGCCTCGCGGTGCATATTGTGGAATGTTGATTGCATAAACTGTGGATAACCACACGTTTTCCCCGGGGAGAGGCCCCTACAATCACGCCCATGGCAATGCATTTTGATTTGGTCGACCTGCGCCTGATGGTGCATGTCGCGGACGCGAACAGCATGACGCGGGGCGCGGAGCTGTCCTTCATCTCGCTGCCCGCGGCCAGCACGCGCATCAAGAACCTCGAAGAGAGCATGGGCGTGAAGCTGCTGTACCGCACCAGCCAGGGCGTGACGCTGACGCTGCCCGGCCAGGCCTTCGTGCAGCATGCACGCACGGTGCTGGGGCAGATCGAGTACCTGCGCGGCGACATGCAGGAGTACGCGCGCGGCATCAAGGGCCATGTGCGGGTGTTCGCCAACACCACGGCGCTGGGCGAGTTCCTGCCGCCGGTGCTGCGCAGCTACCTGCGCATGCACCCGGACGTGGACATCGACCTGCGCGAGCGCCTGTCGCACGACATCGTGCGCGCCGTGGGCGAGGGCCAGACCGACATCGGCATCGTCGCCGGCCAGGTGCGCACCGAGAACTTGGTCGCCATGCCCTACCGCAAGGACCAGCTGGTGCTGGTGGTGCCCGCCGAGCACGCGCTGGCGGCGCGCAAGAAGGTGGCCTTCGCCGACACGCTGGGCTACGACTACGTGGGCCTGCACGAATCCAGCGCCATCCACGCCTTTTTGCGGCTGCACAGCGACCAGCTGCACCGCCCGATCAAGCAGCGCATCCAGGTGGGCAACTTCGAGGCCGCCTGCCGCATGATCGAGGCCGGCGTGGGCATAGGCGTGCTGCCCGAATCGGCCGCGCGCCGCCATGCCAAGAGCATGGAGATCCGCATCATCGGCATCTCGGACGAATGGTCGAACCGCGAGATGCAGATCTGCGTGCGCAACCTCGAGTCGCTGCCGTCGTTCGCGCGCGAGCTGGTCGAGCTGCTGGTCGAGGACGCGGCGCGGGCCGCCGACGGCGCCAGCGACACCGACGCCGGCCCCATATCCACCAGCAATTAAGATCTAATCAACAGGTTATCCACAACATGCCATCCATCTGGAAGAAAGACATCACGCTGGAGCTGCTGCGCGCCAGCGCCAGGAACACCGCCATCGAGCACCTGGGCATCGAATTCGTGGAGATCGGCGACGACTACCTCGTCGGCCGCGTGCCGGTGGACCACCGCACGCGCCAGCCCTTCGGCCTGCTGCACGGCGGCGTGAGCGTGGTGCTGGCCGAGACGCTGGGCTCGGTGGGCGCGGTCTATGCGTCGCCGCCCGGCTGGCGCGGCGTGGGGCTGGACATCAACGCCAACCACCTGCGCGCCGCCACCAGCGGCTGGGTGACCGGCACGGCGCGCGCCGTGCACGTCGGCCGCAGCACCCAGGTGTGGCAGATCGACATGAAGAACGACGCCGGCCAGCTGACCTGTGTCTCGCGCATCACAATGGCGATGCTGGAAAGCTCCTGAAAAAAGAGCTGCCAGCGCTCATCAGACAAGGATTTCAGGCAGTTTTCCACTTGAAATCCACATCCAGCAAGCGCCAGCAGCTCTCTTTTTTATCCAACCATTATCCACAGCAGGCTGTGGATAAGGTCGGTCAGGTCGCCGGCTTGTCGCTCATCGCGGTCAGGTTGTCCTTCAGCTCCTGGCTCATGGGCAGGCCCAGCGCCTGGCTCTTGGGCGGGATGGGCTGCAGGAACCACTTGTCGTAGAGCTTGGTGAATTCGCCGGACTTCATCATGCCGCCGATCACGCCGTCCACCAGTTTCTTGAAGGCCGCGTCGCCCTTGGGCAGCATGCAGGCATAGGGCTCGACCTGCAGCGAGTCGGCCACCACCTCGTAGGCGTTCGGGTCCTTGGAGTTGGCCTTCAGGCCGAACAGCAGGATGTCGTCCATCGCAAAGGCCACGGCGCGGTCCGCCTCCATCAACAGGAAGCCGTCGGCATGGTCCTTGGCCAGCGTGATGTTGATGTCGAGCTTGTTGTCGGCGCTGTACTTGCGCACCACGGGCAGGTTGGTGGTGCCGGTGGTGATGGCCACGGTCTTGCCCTTGAGGTCGGCCCAGTTCTTGACGCCCGCGGTCTTCTTCACCACCGCGCGCGTGCCGGTGTAGAAGTAGTTGATGGCGAAGTCCACGTCCTTGCCGCGGGCGCTGTTGTTGGTGGTGGAGCCGCACTCCAGCGCCACGGTGCCGTTCTGGATCAGCGGGATGCGGTTCTGCGAGGTCACCGACTGCCACTCGACCTTCAGGTCGGGCTTGTTGATCTCCTTGCGCATGGCCTCGGCCACCTTGTTCGAGATCTCCACCGAGAAGCCGATCGGCGTGTTGGGCCCGCCCAGGTAGCTGAACGGCACCGACGACTCGCGGTAGGCCATGGTGACCTTGCCGGTCTCCTTGGCCTTAGCCAGCACATCGGCATGCACGGCGGGCACGCTGGCCAGCGCGGCGGCTGCGCAGACGGCGGATGCAAAAAACTTCATGGGGAGCTCCTTTCACAATCGACTTCGGTGCGGGGCAGTGTAGGAACAGCGTCGCGCACGCAACAATACCTTTTGCAGGCAAGACCATAACGTATGGTTATGCGCCGCCGCCGACAGGGTAAGCCCCCGGTGCGGCGCCCATGCCCAAAGCGCATGGATGCCGCGCATCTTGCTATGGCCGCGCCCGCGGCGCCGCCGGTATATTCAGCGGCCAGTCAAGCAAGGGTTAACACATATGCACGTTTGCATTCTCGGCGCCGGCATCGTGGGCCTGGCCGCCGCCTACGAGCTGCGGCAGGCGGGGCACGAGGTCACCGTCGTGGACCGCGCGCCGCACGGTGGCCTGGGCACCAGCCTGGGCAACGGCGCGCAGCTGAGCTACTCCTACGTGCAGCCGCTGGCCGACCCGGCGATCTGGAAGCAGCTGCCCAAGCTGCTGCTGGAAAGCGACTCGCCGCTCAAGTTCCGCCTGCAGGCCGATCCGCAACAGTGGCGCTGGGGCCTGGCCTTCCTCGCGGCCTGCAACGGCGGGCGCTCGCTGCAGAGCACGCGCGAGCTGCTGGCGCTGGCCGCCGCCAGCCGCCTGGCCTTCGAGGCCATGCAGGCCGTGGTACAGCCCGCGTGCGACTTCCTCATGCCCGGCAAGCTGGTGCTCTACCCCGGCGCGGCCGGCGTCGAGGCCGCACGCCGCCAGCTCGAGGCGCAGGCCCAGCTCGGCAGCGCGCCGCAGCGCATCGTCACCACCGACGAGACCATCGCCATCGAGCCCGCGCTGGCCGGCTACCGCCCGCAGATCGCCGGCGCCGTGTTCACGCCCAGCGAATGCGTGGCCGACTGCCACCAGGTCTGCCTGGCGCTGGAAGCCTGGCTGCGCGCGCAGGGCGTGCGCTTCGTGATGGGCGCCGAGATCCGCGCGCTGCGGCGCGAGGGCCAGCGCATCGTCGCCGTATCGACCGCGCAGGGCGACCTCCAGGCCGACCAGTACCTGGTGGCGCTGGGCACCGGCAGCGTGGGCCTGTGCGCGCCGCTGGGCGTGCGCGTGCCGGTCTACCCGCTCAAGGGCTACAGCCTGACGCTGGACGTATCGCAGGCGCCCGACCTGGCACCCACCGTCAGCATCACCGACAGCGCCCGCAAGGTGGTGTTTGCACGCCTGGGCCAGCGCCTGCGCGTGGCCGGCATGGTGGAGCTGGTGGGCCATGGGCTGGACATTCCGGCCGACCGCATCGAGAGCCTGCGCCGCTCCACCGAGGCGGTGTTCCCCGGCTGCGACACGGGCGGCGACGTGTCGCCCTGGACCGGCCTGCGGCCGGCCACGCCCACCGGCGTGCCGAGCGCCGAGCGCGCTGGCGCGAGCAATCTGTGGCTCAACACGGGGCATGGGGCGCTGGGGTTCACGCTGGCGTTTGGTACGGCGAAAGCGCTGTTGGGGCAGATGGAAGCTGCGGCTTAAAAAACAGGGGCCGAGCAACGCGACGGCCCGAATAGCATCCCCACCCCCTTCTGTCTGCGCCTGTGGCGGGGCGTTTGCGGGGTGGCATGCGCGTCGGAGCGCGCATGCTTCGTGGTCTGAC
>JBLZYV010000005.1:0-97572 GCA_050282565.1 Comamonas sp. | reverse complement strand
ATGCGCGTCGGAGCGCGCATGCTTCGTGGTCTGACTTGCTGCGGTTGTTTGAGCGGAGCGCGCCGTGGCGCGCGCAGTCGAGTTAAGCGGCAGGCCCCGCGCCCGAGCATCGCAGGTTGCCCCAGCGCCTGCGGCGCTGGGGTCACGGACAGCAGGGCCTGCTTCTTTTGCCTACTTTTCTTTGGTCCGGCACTCCGGCAGGAGCAAGAAAAGTAGGTCGCCCGCCGGGGCGAAATCCCGGCCTCTGCAAGCAAACCCGCTACCAGAACAGAAATGGGAGACCGCCCTCAGGTATAGCGCTTCTCCAGCGCATCCCACGCCGGCTTGCCCACCAGCCGCTGGCGCTCGGCAAACGGCGCCACCAGGCCGCTGGCCTCCTGCACTTCCTTCTCGTCGCGCAGCACGGTCAGCGCCTTCTGCATGCCGGCCACCGCGCCCTGCAGCGCGGCGTTGGCGTAGAGCACGATGCCGTAGCCCAGCTCGGCCAGCTGGTCGGCGTTGAAGATCGGCGTCTTGCCGCCGAGCACCATGTTCATCAGCTGCGGCTTGGCCAGGCGCTGCGGCAGCGCGCGGATCTCGTCGGCGCTGGTCACGGCCTCGACGAAGAGGATGTCGGCGCCCGCCTCGGCAAAGCGCTGCGCGCGCTCCACCGCGGCCTCGAAGCCGTGCGTGGCGGCCGCGTCGGTGCGCGCCATGACGAGGAAGTCCGCGTCGCGCCGCGCATCGACGGCGGCCTTGATCTTGCTCACCGCCTCGTCGGTGGAGATCACCTCCTTGCCCGAGAAATGGCCGCAGCGCTTGGGCGCGACCTGGTCCTCGAGCTGGATGCAGTCGGCGCCGGCGCGCTCCAGCGTGCGCACCGTGTGGTAGACGTTGAGCGCATTGCCGAAGCCCGTGTCGGCATCGACCAGCAGCGGCACGTTCACCGTGTCGCGGATGCGCGCCGTGTGGTCGGCGATCTCGGCCAGGCCCATGAAGCCCTGGTCGGGCATGCCGAACCACATGTTGGTCACGCCCGCGCCGGTCACGTAGATGGCCTCGAAGCCCAGGTCTTCGATGACCTTGGCGGACAGCGCGTTGAACGCGCCGGGCACGAGCACGCCGCGGCGCGCCTCGACCAGTTTTCTCAGTTGCTGCTTGGTATTCATGGTGGCTTGGATCAATCGAGAGAGATGTGGGCGTTGCGGATCACCGGGCCCCAGCGGGTGCGCTCCTGCGCGATGAATTGGCCGTAGGCCTCGGGCGTGCCGCCGACGACGATGCCGCCGCTGCCTTCGATCATCTGGCGGATGCCGGGCTGCTTCAGCGCCTCGTTCACCGCCTGGTTGAGCCTGGCAACCACAGCATCGGGCGTGCTGGCCGGCGCGATCATGCCCAGCCAGTTGTACGACTCGAAGCCTTTGATGCCGGCCTCCTGCAGCGTGGGCACGTCGGGCAGCACCTTCACGCGCTGGCGGCTGGAGACGGCCAGCGCCCGGATCTTGCCGGCCTCGATGGACGGCAGCGCCGAGTAGCCCATCTCGAACATGAAGGCCAGGTGCCCGCCCATCAGGTCGGCCGCGGCCGGCGCGCCGCCCTTGTAGGGCACGTGCGTCATCTCGGTCTTGGTCTGGAAGGCCAGCAGTTCGCCCGACAGGTGGTGCGCGCCGCCCACGCCCGACGAGCCGTAGCTGAGCTTGCCGGGGTTGGCGCGGGCGTAGTCCACCAGCTCCTTGACGGACTTGAAGTCCTGGTTGGGTGCGGTGGTGAGGAACAACGGCGCCTGCTCGATGAGGATGATGGGCTTGAACGCCTTCTCGGCGTCGTAGGGCATCTTCTTCATCAGCATGGGGTTGGTGACCAGCGGGCCCGGCGAGCCGAAGCCGAAGGTATGGCCGTCGGTGGCCTTGGCGATCAGGTCGGTGCCGGTGACGCCGCCCGCGCCGCCGCGGTTGTCCACGATGACGGGCTGGCCCAGCACCTTGCCCAGCGCATCGCCGATCTTGCGGGCGCGCGTGTCGGCAAAGCCGCCGGCCGCATAGGGCACGATAAGCTTGACGGGCTTGCTGGGCCAGGCGTCCTGCGCGCGGGCGGCGGGAAGGACGGCGGCCAGCGCGGCGAAGGCGAGCAGGGTGCGGCGGATGGGGTGCATGGAGTCTCCTGGTGAAGGGGCCGGTGGATGGACCATTGTCACCCTGCGAGCACCTCGCCCGGCACGCGCACCCAACCCTCCATCAGGATGCGCGCGCTGCGGCTCATCAGCGCCTTGGTCACCTGCCACTGGCCGTCCACGAGACGGGCCTCAGCGCCCACGCGCAGCGTGCCCGAGGGGTGCCCAAAGCGTACGGCGTTGCGCTCGCCTCCACCGGCCGCCAGGTTGACCAGCGTGCCCGGCACCGCCGCCGCCGTGCCGATGGCCACGGCCGCCGTGCCCATCATCGCGTGGTGCAGCTGGCCCATGGACAGGGCCCGCACCAGCAGGTCGATATCGGCGGCCTCTACCCGCTTGCCGCTCGATGCGGTGTAGCTGCCCGGCGGTGCGACGAAGGCGATCTTGGGCGTGTGCTGGCGCATCGCGGCCTCCGCTATATCCTTGATCAGACCCATCTTCAACGCGCCGTGCGCGCGGATGGTTTCGAAGCGCGCCAGCGCCGCCTTGTCGCCGTTGATGGCGCCCTGCAGCTCGGTGCCGGTGTAGCCGAGGTCGCCGGCGTTGAGGAAGATCGTCGGGATGCCCGCGTTGATCAGCGTGGCCGCGAAGCTGCCCACGCCCGGCACCTCCAGCGTATCGACCAACTGGCCCGTAGGAAACATCGCGCCGCCGTCGTCACCCTCGTCGGCCGGATCGAGGAATTCGAGCGCCACCTCGGCAGCGGGAAAGCTCACGCCGTCCAGCTCGAAGTCGCCCGTCTCCTGCACCAGGCCGCCCACGATGGGCACGTGGGCGACGATGGTCTTGGCTATGTTGGCCTGCCAGATGCGGATGGTGCACAGGCCGTCCTGCGGAATGCGCGCGGCATCGACCAGGCCCAGGTGGATGGCACAGGGGCCAACCGCGGCGCTCAGGTTGCCGCAGTTGCCGCTCCAGTCGACGAAGGGCTGGTCGATGGCCACCTGGCCGAAGAGGTAGTCCACGTCGTGGCCGGGCCGCGTGCTGCGCGACAGGATCACCGCCTTGCTGGTGCTGGACGAGGCATTGCCCAGGCCGTCGATCTGCTTGCCATACGGGTCGGGGCTGCCGAGCGTGCGCAGCAGGATGGCGTCGCGCACGGCTCCGGGCCGCTGCGCAGCCTCGGGCAGGTCGTGCAGCGCAAAGAACACGCCCTTGCTGGTGCCGCCGCGCAGGTAGGTGGCGGGAATGCGGATCTGGGGAAGCATCGTCATTTCCAATGGTCGGGTCCGAGGAAGGGAATGGCCAGCACGAACACCGGCAGGGCCACCGGCGCCAGGGCCGCGCCGAGCATTTCGCCGGCTGCGCCCGCTACCGCCGAACCCGAGGACGCGGAGGGTGGGTTCGTGCGATCCATGCGCGCCACGATGGGCTGGGGCCAGCGGCTCCGGGCGGCCAGCGCCGCGCGGTCGGGCAGTTGCACCCACTGGCCCTGGCTCTGGAACACCGCGCTGTAGTAGCTGCCGCCGGTGGCGGGCAGCTTGCAGGCCGGGTCCAGCGCAAACTCGTAGTCGCCGTTCGGCGGGCGCGACAGCTTGCGGGTCACGTTGTCGGCAATGGCCGCCTCCTGGGCCGTGACTTTCAGCCGCTGCAGGCCGAACTGCGCGGCCTGCGCCGGCGTCACCTGCTCGGCGCGCAACAGCAGGCCATAGCGGCCGTCCACCCGGCCCTGGTTGGCCGGGTCTTGCCAGTCCATGCGCAGGTACATGCGCGCGCAGGCCACGGCCGATTGCAGCGGGCTGTCCATCAAGGCGCGGTAGGCCCGGAACGGCGCGGCGTCCACACGCAGGGTCTGGTCTCCGATGGGCGTGAACAGGTACAGATGCCCGTCGCTGGCGACGAAGGCGCCGTCGAAGGTTTGGGTGTACATCTGCCGCCCGGGCCCGCTGGCGCAGCCGGACAGCAGCGCCAGGGCCAATGCTGCCAGGGCGGCGGCGATGGAGAAGGGTGATTTGCTCATATTTTAATAGCTTATCACGCTTGCTGCATGGTCTCCACAGCCCCATTTGACTCCAAGAAATCCTGCGCAAAGCGCTGCAGCACGCCGCCAGCCTCGTAGACCGAGACTTCCTCGGCGGTGTCGAGGCGGCAGCGCACCGGCACTGCCAGGTGTTCGCCGCTCCTGCGCTGGATGAGCAGCATGAGCGTCGCGCCCGGCGTGCGCGCGCCGGCCACGTCGTAGGTCTCGGTGCCGTCCAGGCCCAGGGTCTTGCGGTTGGTTCCGGGCAGGAACTCCAGCGGCAGCACGCCCATGCCGATGAGGTTGGTGCGGTGGATGCGCTCGAAGCCCTCGGCCACCACGGTTTCCACGCCGGCCAGGCGCACGCCCTTGGCGGCCCAGTCGCGGCTCGATCCCTGGCCGTAGTCGGCGCCGGCGATGATGATGAGTGGCTGGCGGCGGTGCAGGTAGGTCTCGATGGCCTCCCACATGCGCACGACCTGGCCCTCGGGCTCGATGCGCGCGAGCGACCCCTTTTTCACCACGCCGTCGACCAGGGCCATCTCGTTGACCAGCTGCGGGTTCGCGAAGGTGGCGCGCATGGCCGTGAGGTGGTCGCCGCGGTGCGTGGCGTAGGAGTTGAAGTTCTCCTCGGGCAGGCCCATCTTTGCGAGGTATTCGCCGGCCGCGCTGTCCGGCAGGATGGCGTTGGACGGCGACAGGTGGTCGGTGGTGATGTTGTCGGGCAGCAGGGCCAGCGCGCGCATGCCTTGCAACGTGCGCGGGTTCGCGGCCAGCGCGCCCACTCCCTCGGTGTCCCAGTAGGGCGGGCGGCGGATGTAGGTGGACTGCGGGCGCCAGTCGTACTGCGGCGCCACGCGCTCGCCATCGCCCTCGCGGATGGCGAACATGGGCTCGTACACCGCGCGGTACTGGCTGGGCTTGACGGCGGCCTGCACCACGGCGTCGATCTCCTCATCGCTGGGCCACAAGTCCTTCAGGCGGATCTCGCGGCCATCGGCCACCGTGAGCACGTCGTTCTCGATGTCGAAGCGCACCGTGCCCGCGAGCGCATAGGCCACGACCAGCGGCGGCGAGGCCAGGAAGGCCTGCTTGGCATACGGGTGGATGCGGCCGTCGAAATTGCGGTTGCCCGAGAGCACGGCCGTGGCGTAGAGGTCGCGCTCGATGATCTCCTGCTGGATCTGCGGGTCGAGCGCGCCGCTCATGCCGTTGCAGGTGGTGCAGGCAAAGGCGACGATGCCGAAGCCGAGCTGTTCCAGCTCCTGCAAAAGGCCGGCTTCCTGCAGGTACAGCTCGACGGCCTTCGAGCCGGGCGCGAGCGAGGTCTTGACCCAGGGCTTGCGCACCAGGCCCAGCCGGTTGGCATTGCGCGCCAGCAGGCCGGCGGCGATCACGTTGCGCGGGTTGCTGGTGTTGGTGCAGCTGGTGATGGCGGCGATGATGACGGCGCCATCGGGCATCAGGCCTTGCGCTTCCTGCGCGCGCGCCTGGTCCAGGTCGACGGCGATGCCGCGCTCGGCGAGCTGCGAAGTCGGCAGCCGGCGGTGCGGGTTCGACGGGCCGGCCATGTTGCGCACCACGCTGCTGAGGTCGAACTGCAGCACGCGCTCGTACTGCGCCTCGGCCAGCGTATCGGCCCAGAAGCCCGCCGTCTTCGCATAGGTCTCGACCAGTTGCACCTGCGGCTCGTCGCGGCCGGTGAGCCGCAGGTAGGCCAGGGTCTGCTCGTCGATGGCGAACAGCGCGGCGGTGGCGCCGTACTCGGGGCACATGTTCGAGATGGTCGCGCGGTCGCCGATGCTGAGGCTGCGCGCACCGTCGCCAAAGAATTCGAGGTAGGCGCCCACCACCTTCTGCTGGCGCAGGAACTCGGTCAGCGCGAGCACGATGTCGGTGGCGGTGATGCCCGGCTGGCGGCGGCCGGTCAGCTCCACGCCGACGATATCGGGCAGGCGCATCCACGAGGCGCGGCCCAGCATCACGTTCTCGGCCTCCAGGCCGCCCACGCCCACCGCGATCACGCCCAGCGCATCGACGTGCGGCGTGTGGCTGTCGGTGCCCACGCAGGTGTCGGGGAAGGCCAGGCCGTCCTGCACGTAGACCACCGGCGACATCTTCTCCAGGTTGATCTGGTGCATGATGCCGTTGCCCGCGGGGATCACATCCACATTGGCAAAGGCCTTCTTCGTCCATTCGATGAAGTGGAAGCGGTCCTCGTTGCGGCGGTCCTCGATGGCGCGGTTCTTGGTGAACGCCTCGGGATCGAAGCCGCCGCACTCCACGGCCAGCGAATGGTCCACGATGAGCTGCACCGGCACCACCGGGTTCACGGCCGCCGGGTCGCCACCCGCTTTGGCAATCGCATCGCGCAGCCCGGCCAGGTCGACCAGCGCGGTCTGGCCCAGGATGTCGTGGCAGACCACGCGCACCGGATACCAGGGAAAGTCGATGTCGCGGCTGCGGCCGATCAATTGGCCCAGGTAGGCGTCGAGCCGGGCCGGGTCGGCGCGGCGCACCAGGTTCTCGGCATGCACGCGGGCGGTGTAGGGCAGGCGCGCCCAGGCGCCGGGCTGCAGCGTGTCGACGGCGGCGCGCGCGTCGATGTAGTCGAGGCCGGTGCCGGGCAGCGGCTGGCGGTGGAGAGAAGTCATCGTGGGGGTGAGCAGGCTCATTGGCTATGGATATGGTTGTCGCGTACGACCTTGCCGTAGCGCGGGATCTCGGCCTTGATCAGCGTGCCGAACTGGCCCGGCGTGCCGCCCGCGGGCGATACGCCGGTGGGCTCGAGCTGCGCGATCAGCGCCTTGGACTGCAGGCCGTCGTTGAGGGCATCGTTGAGCGTGGCCAGCACTGCGGGCGGCAGGCCCTTGGGGGCCACCAGGCCGTGCCAGGCAACCACGTCGTAGTCGGGCAGGTTGCCGGCCTCGGCCACCGAGGGGATGTCGGGATAGGCCTGCAGGCGCTGCGCCGTGGTGACGGCCAGCGCCCGCAGCTTGCCCGCTTTCACGTGCTGCATCAGCGCCTCGGTGCCGGCCACCAGCATGTCCACGTTGCCTGCCAGCAGGTCGGTGACCGCCGGCCCCGTGCCCTTGTAGGGCACGTGCGTGGCCTTGACGCCGGCCATGCCGAACAGGTACTCGGTAACGATGTGCAGGTGGCTGCCGTTGCCGGCCGATGCGAACGTGAGCTTGCCCGGGTTCTGCCGGCCGTAGGCCAGCAGCTCGTGCAGGTTGCGCGCCGGCACGTTGGCGTTGACGCACACCACATACGCGCCCTTGGAGAGCTGGATCACCGGCGTGATGTCCGCCACCGGGTCGAAGCGCAGCTTGTACAGCGCAGGATTCACGGTGTAGCTGCCCGCCACCAGCAGCAGCGTGTAGCCGTCGGCCGGGCTGCGCAGCGCCAGCTCGGTGCCCAGCGTGCCGCCCGCGCCGGGGCGGTTCTCCACGATGGCGGACTGGCCCAGTCGCTCGCCCAGCAGGGTGGAGGCGACGCGCGCGATGAAGTCCGATCCGCCGCCGGGCGCAAAGGGGCACACGATCTTCAGCGGCCGGGACGGGAAGCGGTCCTCGGCCCGGAGCGCGAAGGGTGCGGGCAGCGCCAGGCTGGCGAGCGCGGCGTGGAAGCGGCGGCGGTTGAATGCGGTCATGGCGGTCTCCGGATCAGCGTCGGGACCCTCACTGTAAATCGCGCCTGGCATCGCTGTGTAAAGCCGCATCGTCCCGCCGCAGGCTCAGGCCCGCTCGTCCAGCGGCACGAAGCGCTGGTCTTCCGGGCCGGTGTAGTTTGCGCTGGGGCGGATGATCTTGTTGTCCACCCGCTGCTCGATCACATGCGCGGCCCAGCCGCTGGTGCGCGCCACCACGAACAGCGGCGTGAACATGGCCGTGGGCACGCCCATCATGTGGTAACTCACCGCGCTGAACCAGTCGAGGTTGGGGAACATCTGCTTGGCCTCCCACATCACGGCCTCCAGCCGCTCGGCGATGTCGAACATGCGCGTCGATCCCGCCGCCTCGGACAGGCGTTTGGCCACGCCCTTGATGACCCCATTGCGCGGATCGCTCACCGTGTAGACCGGGTGGCCGAAGCCGATCACCACCTCCTTGGCCGCCACGCGGCGGCGGATGTCGGCCTCGGCCTCGTCGGGGCTGGCGTAGCGCTTCTGCACCTCGAAGGCGACCTCGTTGGCGCCGCCATGCTTGGGGCCGCGCAGCGCGCCGATGGCACCGGCAACGGCCGAGTACATGTCGCTGCCGGTGCCGGCCACCACGCGAGCGGCGAAGGTGGAGGCGTTGAACTCGTGCTCGGCGTACAGGTTCAACGAGGTATGCATCGCACGCACCCAGGCATCATCGGGCTTGGCGCCATGCAGCAGGTGCAGGAAGTGGCCGCCGATGGAGTCGTCGTCGGTCTCCACCGCGATGCGCTTGCCGTTGTGGCTGAAGTGGTACCAGTACAGCAGCATCGAGCCCAGCGAGGCCATCAGCCGGTCGGCGATATCGCGCGCACCGGCCAGGTTGTGGTCGTCCTTCTCGGGCAGCACGCAGCCCAGCGCCGAGACGCCGGTGCGCATCACGTCCATCGGGTGCGCGGCGGCGGGCAGGGCCTCCAGTGCATTCGTCACCGCCTCGGGCAGGCCGCGCAGCGCCTTGAGCTTGGCCTTGTAGGCGGCCAGCTCGGCGCGCGTGGGCAGCCTGCCGTGCACCAGCAGGTGGGCGATCTCCTCGAACTCGCAGACCTCGGCGATGTCGAGGATGTCGTAGCCGCGGTAGTGCAGGTCATTGCCGGTGCGGCCCACGGTGCACAGCGCGGTGTTGCCGGCCGTCACGCCGGACAGGGCCACGGATTTCTTCGGTTTGGCGAGGGTGGAAGGCACGGCGTTCATGCGATGGGTTCCTTGTCTGAATCGTTGGAATGGATGGCGGCGGGACGGCCGGCGGCATCCACCGCGACCATCTCGAACACCGCCTTGAGTACCTCCTCGGGCGCCACGCGCGGCAGCCCGGCCACCGCGCTGACGCAGACCGTCATCGAGCTGGTGCCCACGCGGCTGACCCAGGCGCGCAGCACCAGCTCGCAGCCCAGCGGTGCGGGCGCCAGGAAGTCCGCCTGCGTGACGCGGGCCATCACCACCTCGCGCTGCGCGAGGCGCCGTGCCGCGAGGAAGGCCGCCTTGGCCAGCCATTGCAGGCCCTGGCCGGCAAACAGCGTGTGGCGGTGGTTGGCATGCGCGGGCAACACCAGTTCGTGCAGCTCGGCTATTGCGGAGGGGTTTGTCATGATTCGCAATTTACGCAAAATACCGGGGAGTCGCCAGCACTGAAAAGGCGAATGTTTGCGAATGAAATCCTGGCAATTTGCGAATTTTGCGAATCACCGGAACCAGCATGGAGAGCATCGGATGAGCAAGACTTTCATGGGCGTGCGCCTGCGCAAGCTGCGCAGCGAGCGCGGCCTGTCGCAGATCGCGATGGCCCAGGCGCTGGGCCTGTCGCCCAGCTACCTGAACCAGCTGGAGCAGAACCAGCGGCCGCTGACGGTGAGCGTGCTGCTCAAGATCCACCGCGTGCTGGGCGTCGACATCCAGCAGTTCTCCGAGGACGAGGAGGCTCGCCTGATCGCCGGCATGCGCGAGGCGCTGGCCGATGCGCCCGAGGCCGTCGCGCTGCCCGAGCTGCAGGAGGTGGCCTCGCAGATGCCCGCGCTGGGCCGCGCCCTGGTCGCGCTGCACCGCCGCCACCTGCAGGCGATGGAGCGCCTGGAAGGCATGAGCCAGCACCTGGGCGAAGACCGCGCCGACGGTGCCCCGGCGCCGCCGAACCCGGTGCGGGCCATGCCCTTCGAGATGGTGCGCGACTTCTTCTTCGACGGCCGCAACCACTTCGACGCCGTGGACCGCGCCGCCGAGGACTGCGCCCAGCAGGCGCAGGACCAGGGCGGCCCCCTGCTCGCCTGGCTGGAGCAGCGCCTGTCCGCGCGCCATGGCGTGCGCGTGCAGCGGGCCGACGCCCCCGGCCACAAGCGCCGCTACGACCCCGCCACGCGCACGCTGCACCTGTCAGCCCTGCTGGAGCCGGGGCAACAGTCTTTCCAACTGGGCACGCAGCTGGCGTTGCAGGAGCAGGGCGAGCTGCTCGACAGCCTGGTCGATGCGGCCCCGTTCGCCGGCGACGCGGCCGCGCGCCGGCTCGCGCGCATCGGCCTGGCCAACTACTTCGCCGGCGCGCTGCTGCTGCCGTATGGCCGCTTCCTGCAGGCGGCCGAGGCGCTGCGCTACGACATCGACCTGCTCAGCCAGCGCTTCGGCGTGGGCTTCGAGACCGTGTGCCACCGCCTGTCCACGCTGCAGCGGCCGCATGCGCCGGGCGTGCCCTTCTTCTTCGTGCGGGTGGACCGCGCGGGCAACATCAGCAAGCGGCAGTCGGCCACGCACTTCCACTTCAGCCGCACCGGCGGCACCTGCCCGCTGTGGAACGTGTACGAGGCCTTCAGCCAGCCCGGCCGCATCGTGCCGCAACTCGCGCGCATGCCCGACGGCCGCGCCTACCTGTGGATCGCCCGCACCGTCACCCGCGCCGGCCAGGGCTGGGGCACGCAGGGCCAGACCTTTTCGCTGGGCCTGGGCTGCGACATCCGCCACGCGCCGCGCCTGGTCTATGCCAAGGGCCTGGACCTGGCCGACCCCGACGCCGCCACGCCCATAGGCATGGGCTGCAAGGTGTGCGAGCGCGCCCACTGCCCGCAGCGCGCCTTTCCCTTCGTCGGCCAGCCGCTGGACGTGGACGAGAACCAGAGCCGGCTGGCGCCGTATGGGGTGGCCGAGCGCTAAGGCCGCCGAGCGATGGCAGCCGCATGCGCAGCGCCCAACGGCACCTCTGCGCTGCGGATGCCCGCCAGCCGCGCCTCCAGCGCCCCGCTCCACTCCACCAGCCCCAGGCCCGCGCATTTGAGGCGGGCTTCGTGCTGTGTCCAGGCGGTGGCAAATGCTTCTAAAAAGAGAGTTTCTTGCGCAATATCGATAAGCGCTAGAGCCGTTTTTGGCTCCAAAAACAGCTGCACCACCGCTTCCAGCTCGCGGCGCGGCGCGCCGGTGTCGATGGCCTGGATATCCACGCCTACCGGCCCCGACCAGCACCAGGCCAGCAGCGCCAGCCCCGGCGCATGGCTGATGGAGCAGTGCGGCACGGCCAGCGGCTCGCCGCGCCGCAGCAGCCGCGGCGCCTGGCCGCGCTGGTTGGTGATTTGCAGCTCGCCCTCGTCGCAGCCCAGCCCGGGCGCCAGGCAGGCGCGCAGCGCGGCGCGGGCTTGCAGGCGCGCCTGGTCGCGGTCGATGGACAGGCCCTGCACCAGCCGCACCTGCGGCGCGCCGGCGTCCTGCCAGCCCGCGAAGGTGCAGGGCCGTACCTGCATCAGGCGCGCGCAGGGGCGGCCGGCGCGCCCTCCCAGCGGGTGCGGGCGGGCAGGGCCTCGCCCTTCATCACCAGGGTCAGCGGGCCCAGCTGCACGCCGTCGCCCACGCTGGCGCTGTACAGCACGGTGCAGCGCGCGCCCAGGGTCACCCGGCTGCCGATGCGCACGTGGTCGACCTTCATCACCCGGTCCTCGAACAGGTGGGTCTGCGGGCAGCACAGCGCGTTCAGCTCGCTGTGCGCGCCGATGGTGACGCAGTCGTGCTCGGTGATGTCAGTGGTGTCCAGCCAGGCGCTGGCGGCGATCTTGCTGCCCATCAGGTTCATGGCCAGCGGCAGCCAGGGCGTGCCGCGCAGGTAGCGCAAAAAGTTGGGCACCGCCATGCCCTCGTACATGTTGGTGGTGGCCTCGGAGAGCCAGACGAAGGGCGTCCACATGGGCACGGCCGTCTTGCCGTAGCGCCGCACCGTCAGCCACTTGAACAGCGCCACCAGGAAGAAGGCCACCATGCCGAAGATCACGCCCGCCACGGCCAGGTCCACCACCACGTCGCCCCAGCGGCCCTTGGAGGCCAGCGGCATCGCGTCGAGCACGATGGCGTAGCCCACGGCGATGACCAGTGCATGCGGCGCGGCGATGCGGAAGGCCTCGACCAGGCCGCGGCCCAGGCGCCGCCAGGGCGAGGGTGCGAAGGTCAGGTGCTCGGGGTAGCCCTGGGCCACCTCGCGCGCCGGCAGGTTGATGGCGGGCGAGCCCAGCCAGGTGTCGCCGCTCTTCATGTCGGCGTTGCGCGGCACGGCGGTCAGCACGCCGATGAGCACGTTCTCGGGGATGGTCGAGCCGTCGGGCACGTAAGCGCCGTTGCCGATGAAGCTGCGGCGCGAGACCACCGTCGGCTTGACCGTCATCCAGCCGCCGTCGATGAGTTCGTCGCCCAGCATCACCGCGTCGGCGACGAAGCACTCGTCGCCCAGCGTCAGCATGTCGGGCACCACGCCGAGCGCGGTGGACAGCTCGGTCTGCCGGCCCACCTTGGCGCCCAGCAGCCGGTACCAGGTGGAGGAGTACACCGTGGCGTAGATGCCATGCAGCGTGGCCAGGCTGGCCTCCTGGATCTGGTTGACCATCCACTTGCCGAGATACCGGCCGCTGTGCACCGACCAGGTGCCGGCCCGGGTGCGCGGCAGGAACAGGTAGCGCACCAGCGCCGCCACCAGCACGGTGCAGGCCACCAGCACCGCACTGGACGGCAGCGCCAGCACGAAGAACTTGAGGAAGCGCAGGACGAACGCGCCCACCGCATCGACCACGCCGTGCTCGAGCAGCGGGCGGATCGAGATGGCCTCGATATCGAGCACGTCGATCAGCATGAAGGTGGGAAACACCGGCATGAAGAACAGCGTGGCCACCAGCAGGCCGCCGCCCAGGAAGACCAGCATCTCCCAGGCCAGCCGCGCCCGGCCCACGGGCTGGCGCGGCGGCAGGCCGGCGGGATCGAACGGCCCCTTCTCGCGCGCCGGCGAGCCGGCCCACACGGTGCGCGCGGGCAGCTCGGCGCCGTCGGCCAGCGCCGACTGGCCTTCCAGGTGCACCCAATCACCCAGGCGGGTATTGCCCTCGACCACCACGTACGAGCCTATGCAGACCTCGTTGCCGATGGCGATGCGGCCCAGCACCAGCTCGCCGCCTTCGACGCGGGCGTTCTCCAGATTGACCGCGTTGCCTATGCTCGCGCCGTCGCCGATCACGAGCAGGTCGTGCGCGCGCACCGTCATCGAGCCGAGGTTGGTCTCGCTTCCCACCTTCGCGCCCAGCGCGCGCAGCCACAGCGGGTGCAGCGATGAGCCGGTGATCATGGCGATGGGCACCGCCTCCACCAGCCGGTCGGCAAACCACCAACGGAAATACGTGAGCCCCCACAGCGGGTAGCGCCCGGGCTTCAGGCGCCCGGTCACCAGCCATTTGCCGGCCCAGGCGATGGCGAATTCGGCCAGCGTGGCGATGGCGAACGCCAGCACCGACATGGCCACGGCGAACCCCACGGAATCGGCCTCGTCGCCGGTGAAGAAGTGGTAGGTGAAGAACGGTGCCAGCCACTGCGCCATCTTGATGAGCACCAGCAGCGGGATCGCCACCGCCTGCGCCGCGCCGCAGCGCCAGCGCCGCCACGCGGAGTGGATGCGGAACGGCCGCTCGGCCGCCGCCGCCCCGCCCTGCTGCATGCCCGCCTGCAGCGCCTCGGCGATCGCGCCCACGCGGCGCTGCTGGTAGATGGTGCTGACCGTGGCCTGGGCAAAGCGCTCGTCGGCCCGCAGCAGCGAGGTCAGCCGCGCCGCGAACAGCGAGTGCCCGCCCAGGTCGCCGAAGAAGTCCAGCGCGCGGCGGATGGGCTGGCCCGGAAACAGCTGGGCCAGCGCGGCGAACAGCACTTCCTCGGCCGGGGTCTCGGGCGTGTCGGAGTCGGACAGGTCGACCACGGTGGACAGCGCCAGGGCCTTGAGCGCCTTGCGGTCGATCTTGCCCGAGGTCAGGCGCGGCATCTCGGCCAGCGCCTCGAAGCGCGCGGGCACCATGTAGGGCGGCAGGCGCTCGGCCAGCGCACTGCGCAGCGCGGTGTGCGTGGGCGGGGCTTCGGTCGGCACGTAGAAGGCCACCAGCTGGTCGATGCCATCGTCCTTGCGCAGCAGCACCGCCGTGGTGCCCACGCCCGGCTGCTGCGCCAGAACGGCCTCGATCTCGCCCAGCTCGACGCGGAAGCCCCGGATCTTGACCTGGTCGTCGGCCCGGCCCAGGCAGTGGATCTGGCCGTGCTCGTCGATGCGCGCCAGGTCGCCCGTGCGGTACAGGCGCGTGTCGTGCGGGCCGGCGGGCCAGGGATTGGCGAGGAATTTCTCGGCCGTCAGCTCGGGGCGGCCCAGGTAGCCGGCGGCCACGCCGGGGCCGGTGATGCACAGCTCGCCGACCTCGCCCTGCGGCAGGCCGACCAGCGTGGGCGCGGTGCCGGCCGGAAAGCTGTCGGCCTCGATCACCTGCACCACCACCAGGCTGTAGCCCGGCAGCGGCGTGCCGATGGTCACCGGCTCGCCGGCCTTCAGCTCGGCCAGGCTGGCCGACACCGTGGCCTCGGTGGGGCCGTAGGTGTTGAACATCTGCCGCGACCCGTGGGCCCAACGCGCCACCAGCGACTCCGGGCACATCTCGCCGCCGAGGTTGATGAGGCGCAGGTTGGGCACATCCTGCGCGAACAGCGCCAGCAGCGTGGGCACGGCGTGCAGCACCGTCACCTGCTGCTCGATCAGCGCGCGCGGCAGCGCCTCGGGGTCGCCGGCGATCTCGCGCGGCGCCAGCCACAGCGTGGCACCGACGAGGTAGCTGATCCAGATCTCCTCGAACGACATGTCGAAGGCCACCGAGAAGCCCTGGTAGACCTTGTCGGTCTGGCGCACGCCCAGCCGCGCGTTCTCGCTGCGCAGGAAGTGGCAGATGCTGCCCTGCGTGATGGCGATGCCCTTGGGCTTGCCGGTGGAGCCGCTGGTGTAGATCACATAGGCCGGGTGCCCGGGCAGCGCGCCTTCGCGGCGGCGCAGCACGGTGCCGGCAGGCAGCGGAGCGAGCAGTTCGGTGTCGGTCAAAATCCGGGCCGAAATACCCGCTTGCGCTTGCACCACCTGCGCCTGGCGCTCTGCTATCAATAGCGCACTGGCAGCGGCGTCCTCCAGGCAGACGGCGATGCGCTCGGGCGGGGTCTCGGCGTCGAAGGGCAGCCAGGCCGCGCCGGTCTTGGCAATGGCCAGCTGCAGCGTGAGCAGCTCGATGCCGCGCGGCAGCCACAGGCCCACCATGTCGCCGGGGCGGATGCCGGCCTCGATCAGCCGGTGCGCGGCGCGGCTGGCGTCGGCGTCCAGTTCGGCATAGCTGCGCTGGCGCGCCTCGCCGCCCTGCCCCTCGATCAGCGCGGTCTGCTCGGGATGGGCATAGGCGGTGGCCTCGAAGAGATCGGCCAGCACCTCGTGGCGCAGCAGGTCTGGCCGCTCGGGCCCGCGCAAAACAACAGTGTCAGACATACCATCAGCGGCTGACCCGGATGCAACCGTGCACCCGACGTGGCGGCGCCGCTCTTTTCAGCCCGCCATTATTGAGCGGCGCGGCCCGTATTCCACACGGCGCGGCCCGCTTCGCGCCGCGCGTTGCGCAATATTTACATTGGCGGCGCGGGCCGGTGTTGCAATACTACGGTAATGATAGCTATTCGCGCTTGTTGCATAAGCGCTGGAGGCTATTTTTGCTCTAAATCCGGCTGCGCCTGCCAGCCGCCGCCCAGCGCCTGGTACAGCGCCACGCGGTTCTGCAGCTGGCTCTGGCGCAGGTTGATGACCTCGATCTCGGTCTGGTAGAGGTTGCGCTGTGCGTCGAGCTGCTCCAGGTACGAGGAGTAGCCGGCCTGGTAGCGGTCCTGCGCGTAGCCGAGGGAGCGCGCCAGCACTTCGCGGCGGCGCGTGGCGCCATCGAGCTGCTCCTGCAGGCGCAGCGTGCCGACGAGTGCGTTCTCGACCTCGGCGAAGGCATTGAGCACCGCGCCGCGGTAGGCGTAGGCGGCCTGGTCGCGCTGGGCCGTGGCGGCGTCGTACTGGGCGTCGAGCCGGCCGCCGTCGAACAGCGGCGCGAGCACGCTGGCGCCCAGGCTCCAGACCTGGATCGGGTCGTAGTGCAGCGCATTGGCATACAGCCCGCCGAGGCTGGCACTGAGCTGCACCGACGGCAGGAAGGCCGCACGGCTGGCGCGCAGGTTGGCGTCGCCGGCGGCGAGCTGGGCCGCGGCCTGCGCCAGGTCGGGGCGGCGCGCCAGCAGCTCGGACGGCAGCAGGCCCGGCACCGGCGGCAGCACCAGGGCCTGGAACTGCCCGGCCAGAGCCGTGCCATCGGCTTCGGTCTCAGCCGCTGCCGGCAGCTCGCCGGCCAGTAGTTGCAGCGCATTGCGCTGGCGGCTGATGGCCAGGCGCAGCGCGGGGATCTGCTGCTGCACCGCCTCGAACTCGGATTCGGCCTGCGTGAGCTGCAGCCGCGAGATGTAGCCGTGCGCCTGCTGGTCCTGCGCCAGCGCGAGCGCCTCGCGGCGCAGTTCGGCGGTCTTGCGCGTCTGCGCCAGCTGGGCCTCGCGCGCCATCAGGTCGATATAGGCCTGGGCGGTGGCGGCGGCCACGCTGAGCGCCACCGCATCGCGGTCGGCCTGGCTGGCGCGCAGCTGCCAGTCGGCGGCGCTGCGCCGGTCGGCCAGCCGGCCCCACAGGTCGGGCTCCCACGCGGCCTGCAACTGCGGCTGCGCGGTGCGGCTGGTGGTGATGCCGGCGGCGGTGAGCGTGTGGCTCGCGCCCACGCTGGCGCCGGCGTTGAGCACCGGTGCCAGCGTGGCCTCGGCCAGCGCGAGCTGGGCGCGCGCCGCCGCCACGCGGGTGCCGGCCAGCTGCAGGTTGGCGTTGTGCGCCAGCGCCGCGTCCACCTGGCGGCTCAGCCCGGCGTGGCCGAAGCCTTCCCACCAGCGCGCGGCCAGCGGGATGGACGAGGCCGCCGCGGTGCTCCACGCGGCGGGCGCTTCGACGCGCGCATCCTCGGGCACGGCGCGCGGCGCCGGGGCGCAGGCGGCGAGCAGCAGCGCGGCGGCGCAGGCAGGGGCTATGGCAGTCAGGCGCATGCTCACTGCTTTCCGTCGGTGGCGGCTTCGGGGGCAGCCGCCGTGTTGACCCGCGCCTCCACCGACATGCCGGGCCGCAGGCGCTGGGCCAGCGGCTGGTCCGGGTCAATGCGGATGCGTACCGGCAGGCGCTGCACCACCTTGGTGAAGTTGCCGGTGGCGTTGTCGGGCTTGATGACGCTGAACTCCGAGCCGGTGGCCGGCGCGATCTGCTCGACGTGGCCGTGGATGACCTGGCCCTCCAGCGCATCGACCGCGAAGCTCGCTGGCTGGCCGATCTGCATGTGGGCGGTCTGGGTCTCCTTGAAGTTGGCCACCACCCAGAGCTGGCTGGGCACGAGGAACATCAGCTGCGAGCCCGCCGTCACGTACTGGCCCAGGCGCACCGAGGCCTCGCTGACCTGGCCGCCCTGCGGCGCGCGGATCACGGTGTTGGCCAGGTCGATCTGCGCCAGCCCGAGCTGCGCCTCGGCGGCCTTGACCTGGGCCTCCAGGCTGGCGCGCGAGACGTGGGTGGACTTGATGGTCTCTTCGCCGATGTGGATGTCGGCCTGGGCCTTGAGCACGTTGGCCTGGGCGAGCTGGGCCGTGGCGCGGGCCTGGTCGCGCTCGCGCAGCGACACCGAGCCGCGGCCGGCCAGCTCCTCCACGCGGGTCAGGTCGGCGGCGGCGCGGCGCGCCTCGGCCTGCACCGCGGCCAGGCTGGCCTTGCGCGCACCGAGGTTGGCGCGGTTCTGCGCCTGGGTCTGGTCTGAGTTGGCGAGCTGGGCGCGCGCATTGTCGAGCTGCGCCTGGGCCTGGGCCGCCTTGTCCTTGTAGATGCGGTCGTCGATGGCGAGCAGCACCTGGCCTTCCTTCACATGGTCGAAGTCGCGCACCTCCACGCGGCTCACGTAGCCGCTGACCTGCGGCGCCAGCACCGTGACCTGGCCGCGCACGTAGGCGTTGTCGGTGGTGGCCCAGGCCGACTTGAACGGCGGCAGCTTCCAGGCCCAGAGGATGAGCAGCACGCCCGCCAGCGCCACCAGCAGGGCCAGCAGCACGGCCTTGGCGGAGGGACGGATGAGCTTGGGGGGTGAGGCAGGGGCGTTCATGGGGCGGGATCGGTTTCGGGAGAGAGTTTGCGGGTCACGGCGCTGGCGATGCGCGGATGCACGTCCGCCTTGTAGCGGGTGTACACGTAGCGCAGCACGGCATAGCCGAGGAAGCTGAACGCCATCAGCGCGATCAGCACGAAGACGTCGTTGTAGGCGCGCACGCCGGCTTCGCGCCGCACGGTCTGCGCCAGCTGCGAGCGGCCCTGGGCGCTGCGCAGCATGGGGTCGGTCTGCACGCGGGCATAGGGCTGTTGCTGGATCTGCAGGCGCTGGGCCACCTGCGGGTCGCTGGCCGGCATGCCGGCCGCGATGGCCTGCACATAGGCCTGGGTGCGCTGCGCCTGCATCGTGCCCAGCAGCGCCGGGCCGAGCACGCCGCCCAGGCTCTGCGTCACTGAGAACAGCACGATGAAGGTGATGAGGTGGTCCAGCCCCTTGGCCAGCACCTGCATGAAGCCCGAGATCAGGATGGGGCCGATGAACAGCGCCGCCGCGAACGAGATCAGGAACTGGCTGAAGAAGAAATCGTGCGGCCGCACCTGGCTGGTGGCGTGCCAATCGAGCCAACCACCCACGCCGATCAGCGCGATCGACGCCAGGATCATCCACAGCACCCGCTGCGGGCTGAACACCGCCGCACCGACCACCGTGCCCAGCACCATGCCGGCGCAGATCACGGCGTACAGCGGCTGCAGCTGCTCAGGCTGCATGCCCAGCATGCGCAGCAGGCCGACCACGCCGTAGCTCTGCTCGGCCACCATGAAGCGCATGACGATGGCGCCCAGCATGAAGGCCAGCGTGCTGGGGTGCAGCAGCCAGCGCAGCTGGATCAGCGGCGTGCGGCGCGAGTACTCCAGCACCGCGGCCAGCGCGAACAGCACCAGCGACGCCGCCAGCGCCCAGGCCAGCCAGGGCGTGTCGAACCACCAGGCATTCACGCCCTGCACCAGCACCGCGCACAGCAGCGCGATGGCCGGCGCCACCAGCGCGAAGGTCAGGAAGTCCAGCGGCTCGAACACGTGGATCTGCACGCTGGACGGCAGCTTGAGCACGATCACCGCCGCCAGGCTGCACAGCGCCAGCCCGGCCTCGAAGGCATACAGCGACGGCCACGGCGAGATGTCCACCAGCGACGGCGACAGCACCCAGGCCAGCGGCACCGCGATGGACGACAGGTTCATGCCGATGATGAAGGCCGACAGCACCTTGGTCGGCGGAAACACCTGCACCATGTACAGCGTGGCCAGCGAGGTGGCCGCCGCGGCCGACATGCCGCTGACGGCGCGCACCAGCAGCGACATCTCGTAGGTGTGGATGAACAGGTGCAGCACCGCCACGAAGGCGTAGATGCCCAGGCCCCATTCGGCGAACGCGCGCAGGCCGAACTGCTGGCGCGTCTTGAACACCAGCAGGTTGGCGGTCATGTTGACCATGTAGTACACCGCCGGCAGCCACGCAGCCTCGACCGGCGTGAGCCCCAGCTGGCCCTGGATGGCCTGCTGGTTGGCCACCACCAGCCCGTTGCCCAGGCCGCCGGCCATGCCGATCAGCAACGCGACCAGCAGGTAGGCCACGCGCCGCCGCGTCGAGTGCGCGATCTTGGCCGGCGAGCCCGGCAGCGTGGGGCGCTCGTGCTCTTCCCACTCGGGCGGCGGGACGATGTAGCGGGGGCTGTTCATGGCGCCGCGCCCTCCAGGGCCGACGCCCGCAGGCCGCCCTCGACCAGCTCCCAGGCGCGCCGGGCCAGCGCCAGCTGCTCGTCGCGGGTGCGCCCGCGCCGCGCGGCGCCGAACATGCCGCCGACCAGCACCAGGTCCTCCGGGCTCAGGTCGGCGCGGCAGCGGCCGCCCTGCTTGGCCTGGTCCAGCAGCGGCTCGAGCATGGCGCGCAGCTGCTGCTGGGCTTCGAGCAGCGTGGTGTCGCTGCGGTCCAGCGAGCGCCAGAAGTCGAGCAGCGGCGTGGTACGCACCACGGTCTCGGCCCAGTCGCGCATGAAGGCGAAGAGCGCGTCCGGCCCCAGCGGGCTCAGCTCGTCGGCGCGGGCCTGCAGCTGCTCGAGCATGCGCAGCAGCAGCCCGCGCATCAGCGCGTGGCGATCGGCGAAGTTGCGGTACAGCGTGGCCCGGCTGACGCCGGCTCGCTCGGCCACCAGGTCGAGCGCGGCCTGGGCGCCCTGCTCCGAAAACACCTCGAAGGCCGCGTCCAGCAGCTGCTGGAGGTTGGCCTGGGCATCGGAACGGGACTGGCGTGGGCGCATGGAGATCATTTCTTAAACGTACAAAAGTGTACGTTACGATCTCGCACCCTGCTTGACACTAGGGATTACCCTGGTTTTCGCAATGTCTTGCGGCCTGACACCGAACTGGCAAGAGAGCGGCTTGTTCGGCCACGCCTGGATCGCACCGAGGCCACTATCGCCTGGCAAGCTCCTCGCCCTCGTCGAGTAGCCACTCCACACCCAAAGCAGAAAAGCTCGCCACAAATGGCCTGAGCATGCCCAAGAGTTCCCCGCGCAGCACATTGATGACGTGCTGGTCATGCGCAATGACAGGGCTGCATAGCTTGATGGTGCGCCGCAGCGTCGGAGACACGATAGGCGCGCCAACCAGCTTGCCTGCTTGCAAGGCGGGCCGTATCGGCATCACCGGCAAAATGGTGTAGCCGACACCGCTTTCGACCAGTTGGATCACGATGGACGTGCTGTCGGACTCGGCGACCAAATTCAGGTCGACGCCGATAATGGTGCAGGCGCGGTCAATCACATTGCGCAGGCTCTTGGCCTCGGGGATGACCAAGGGGAGCTTGGCGACCTCGGCGAGGGTCCAGGGCATGGAAGGCTCAAGGCCAGTACCAGCCAACCCGACCACATAAAGCGGCTCCCGATACACGGGCTCGGTATGCAAAAGCGTCGACTGGAGATAGTCGCCCATGAGGCAGATGTCTATCTTCCCGCGCTCCAAGCCGTCCTGCAGGACGTCAGTGAACCCCGTCAGGATCCGCACCTTCAGATCCGGGTATTGCCTGCGCAGTGACAGCACCAGCGGTCCGGCCAGTGCGGCTCCCAGGCCCGGCAGCATGCCGATGGAGACCGAGCCCATCAAATTCTCGGCGGCAGCGCCAATATCAGCCTTGGCTTGGTACAGCCCTTGCAAAGAGACCCTGACCTGGTCCACGAATCTACGTCCGGGCTCCGTCAACACCATCCCCAAGCGATTGCGCTCAAAGAGCGTCGCACCTAGCTCATCTTCGAGCTGCCTGAGTTGCCTGGATAGCGCGGGCTGCACCACATGCAGCAACTCTGCCGCCCGGGTCAGGCTGCCGGTTTCCGCAATGGCCAGTATGGTCCGCAGTTGTCGAATATCCATGACCAGCCCCCTTGACTGGGAGCTATGCCGCGCCGCTATAGCTCCCCTAGAAAGATGTGAATTGTCTCCCAAATGCCCGCGGCCTACGATGGATCCACAGCACCTTGGCCCCGGCGATCCCGCGTGACTCTTGCCACTGATACAGATGGTTTTACGGGCCTGGCACTGAGCCATTGCGCCAAAAGAACCCGACAGGAGACCAGTACATGCAGCAGAAGCAGCGACTCATCCGAAGCGTCCTCTCATTCGCCCCGTTCCTGCTAGGCCCGATGGGTTGCCTTGCTGCTTCACAGGCATCGGCGGGCGAATGGCCCAACGGCCAGCCCATCACCGTGGTTGTGCCGTTTTCCGCGGGTGGTTTTACCGACATGGTCGCGCGGCGCTTTGCCAATAGCCTGGGAGCCGCTTTGAAAACCACGGTGGTGGTGCAGAACAAGGTAGGCGCAAGCGGCCAGATCGGTAGCTCCTTTGTCTCACGAGAAAAGCCCGATGGCTACACGCTCCTCGTCACGGCCACGCAGCATGTGATCTACCCTGCGCTGCAGCCCAGCCTGCCCTACAACCCAAAGAAGGATTTCAGCAATATCGCATTGCTGGCCTACGCGCCGAATGTGCTGCTCGTTCCTGCCACGTCACCGGTCTCCAATCTCAAGGAGTTCTCGGACCATGCCAACCGGCAAGCCGGCGGACTGGCGTTCGGCTCCAGCGGCGTTGGCGGCTCTGCCCACCTCTCCGGCGAATTGTTCAAGCTGACGGCCGGTGTCCATTTGCGCCACGTGCCCTATAAAAGCGCTGCTCCCGCAGTAGCGGACCTGATTGGCGCGCGAATCCCCTCGGCCTTCCTCGACGCCAGCTCTGCTGCCGCCTTTATCCGCAGCGGCGAGCTCAAGGCCATCGCCGTCACCTCCAAAGAGCGGCTTCCCACACTGCCCTCGGTACCCACCATCGCCGAGTCGGGCTATCCCAACTATGAATCCCAGGCCTGGGTGGGTTTGTTCGGCCCTGCCGGCATGCCGCCCGCCATGGTCAGCAAGCTCAACGGCATCGCGCTCGAGAGCAATGCAGACCCGACCACAACCAAGTGGTTCATGGATAACAACGCCATGCCGGCCAGGCTCACACCGCCACAGGTGGCCGAGTTCGTCAATACCGAGTTGGACAAATGGCAGCAGGTGGTGAGCACTTCGCAAATTGCCGCGCAATAAGACAGCGCCAAGTCCGCTGCACTTCGGCATTGGCAATAGCGGTTCTTCGCCTGGCACCTCCAGCCAAGTAGCTATGGCACGCCAGACATTCACAGCTGCAGATCGCGGCGCATCCTGAGAAAAGCCCATGCACACCCTGAAGAAGATTCTGATCGCCAATCGCGGCGAGATTGCCATTCGCGTCATACGAGCCGCCCGCGATCTAGGGATCGGCAGCGTTGCGGTTTACTCCAGCGACGATGCGCATGCACGGCATCGCGTGCTGGCCGACGAGGCCACCGCGCTCAGCGGTGAAGGCCCTGCAGCCTATATCGATATCGCGGCCATCATCGCCGCGGCCCAAAGCCTGCAATGTGACGCCATCCACCCGGGCTATGGTTTCCTCAGCGAGCGGTCGGATTTTGCACGAGCTTGCCACCAAGCCGGCATCCGCTTCATCGGTCCGACGGTGGAGCAATTGGCGCTGTTCGGCGACAAAGGCTCAGCACTGGGCCTCGCGCGCAAGTGCGGCGTCCCGGTGATGCCGGCCACTGCAGGTGCGGCAACACTGGAGGAGATCACCGCATTCTTCGACGCCCAGGAAGGCGCGGGCATGGTCATCAAGGCCGTCGGCGGCGGTGGTGGCCGAGGGATGCGCGTTGTGAAAAGCAAAGCCGAGATTGCGGAGCTTTACGCCCGGTGCAGGTCCGAAGCCATGTCCGCATTCGGGCTCGACACCGTCTACGCCGAGCGGCTGGTGAACCGCGCGCGCCACATCGAAGTACAAATTGTTGGCGACGGCCGCGATGTAGTGGCTCTGGGCGAACGCGATTGCACCCTGCAAAGGCGCTTTCAAAAAGTGGTGGAGATAGCGCCCAGCCCGGTTCTCCTGCCTGGGATGCGAGAGCAGATCTTGCATGCCGCCAAGCACCTGGCGGCGCAGGTTGGCTACCAGGGCCTGGGAACATTCGAGTTTCTGGTGGAAGAGGGCGAAGACGGGACGCAGCAGCGCTTTGTCTTCATCGAGGCCAACCCTCGCCTCCAGGTGGAGCACACCATCACCGAGCAGGTCACCGGCGTGGACCTGGTCGCACTGCAGATCAAGATCGCCAGCGGGCAAGACCTGCATGCTGCAGGGATCGATCCGAAAAATCCCCCCGAACCCCGGGGCTACGCCATCCAGGTTCGGGTCACCGCGGAATCCACCGATGCCAACGGCATGGCTCGCCCGGCGCACGGCACCTTGGAGCGTTTCGATCCCCCGTCGGGCCCCGATGTGCGTGTCGACACGCATGCCTACAGTGGCTACGCGCCAGCACCCGCTTTCGATACGCTGTTGGCCAAGTTGATAGTCTCCAGCTCCGACCCGGACTTTGCCGTCGCCGTGCAGCGGTTGCGGCGCAGCCTTGCAGAGTTCCGCATCGCCGGCATTCCAACGAACCTGCATCTGCTCCAGGCCCTGGTGAACCGTGAGGACTTTTCCAAGCAAAGAAATCACACGCGCTACTTCGAATCGATTCTTGGCGAGCTGGTCGCCGAAGCCCAGGTGCTGGCACAGCAGCACGCACAAAGGGCCGCAGTCATCGAAGGGGTGGGCACTTCGCAAACCGCCACTGCCTCGCAGCAGCCGCTGAAGCGCCAGGCTGTGGCGGCTGGATACGTGGCCAGCTACGCACCGTTGAGCGGGCGCGTGGTCGAGATATCCGTGGCCTTGGGTGACACGGTGAAAAAAGGCCAGCCCGTCGCGGTCGTCGAAGCCATGAAAATGGAGCACTCCATCGTCGCGAACTGCCATGGCCGGGTGGTCGAGGTGCGTGCACTCAAGGGAGAGCAAGCCGCGGAAGGCGAGGTCTTGCTGGTGATCGAGCCCGAAAATGAGCAAGCTGCACCAGAAGCGGTAGCCGAAGCCATCGACCTCCATGCCGTGCGCCCCGATCTGCAGGCCGTTCTTGACCGGCATGCATGCCTGTATGACGCAGCCCGCCCCGATGCCGTGGCCAGGCGCCGCTCGCGCGGCCAGCGTACCGCGCGCGAAAATCTGGCGGACCTCTGCGACGAGAACTCATTCGTGGAGTTCGGCGCATTGGTCATTGCCGCGCAGTCGAGCCGCCGCTCCAAAGAAGACCTGATCGCCAATACGCCTGCCGACGGCATCGTCACAGGCATCGGCAATATCAACGGCACCACATTCGGCTACGAGCAATCACTCAGCGCAGTCATGGCCTACGACGCCACCGTGCTGGCTGGCACCCAGGGAAAGCGCAACCACATCAAAACCGATCGCCTGGTGGAGCGCGCGCAACGCGATGCACTGCCGTTCATCCTGTTTGCCGAAGGCGGTGGCGGCCGCCCGGGCGATGTGGATTTCCCTTTCGTCTCCGGCCTGTACCAGCCCTCGTTCGCCGCGTTGGCCGCGTTGAGCGGCGAAGTACCGCTGCTGGGCATCGTGTCGGGGCGCTGCTTTGCAGGCAACGCCGCATTCCTGGGCGTGTGTGACGTCATCATTGCCGACAAAAGCGCCAACATAGGCATGGCCGGTCCAGCCATGATCGAAGGTGGCGGGCTGGGCATCTTCAAACCTGAGGAAGTCGGGCCTGCATCCGTGCAGCACGGCAATGGCGTCATCGACATCCTGGTCGAGAACGAGGCCGAAGCGGTAATAGCCGCCAAGCACTACCTCTCGATGTTCCAGGGCCGGGTTCGCGAATGGTCTGCCCCCAGCCCCTTGGCCTTGCGCCATGCAGTTCCGGAGAACCGCCTGCGTGTCTACGACAGCCAAAAAGTCATCGAAGGCATTGCGGACCAGGGCAGCGTGCTGATGCTCCGGTCCGGCTTTGGCCATGGCATCCATACCGCACTAGCCCGGGTCGAAGGCCAGCCGGTCGGCATCATGGCCAACAACCCCTTGCACCTGGGCGGCGCAATCGATGCAGATGCCGCGGACAAGGCGGCCAGGTTCATGAATCTGTGCGACATCCACGGCCTGCCGATCATCTCCCTGATCGATACCCCGGGCTTCATGGTGGGGCCCGATGAGGAAGCCAAGGCCCAGGTTCGCCACGTATCGCGCTTGTTTGTGACCGCGGCCAAGCTGCGCGTTGCCCTCTTGGCCATTGCACTGCGCAAGGGCTACGGCCTGGGGGCCATGGCGATGGCTGGCGGGAGTTTTCGATCTGCCAGCTGCGCGGTCTCCTGGCCGACCGGCGAATTCGGCCCGATGGGGCTGGAAGGCTCCATCCAGCTGGGCTTCAAGAAGGAGCTCGCCAGTGTCCCTGAAGGCCCGGAACGCAAGGCCCTGTATGACCAGCTGGTGGCGCGCGCCTATGAACGGGGCCATGCCATCAACGTGGCATCAACCACGGAAATCGATGCCGTCATCGACCCCGCCGAGACCCGCACCTGGATTCGCCAGGGCATCGCCTCGGCCGCGTTGCGTGCCAGCCGCGCTCGCCGCGCCTTCGTGGACACCTGGTAGGCCTCGCACCATGACAGAAAGAACGGCCATGGCCAGCATGCCACCTCCTCCTTCCCTTGCCTTGTCGGGCGTGCGCGTCCTGGAAATCGGCACCGGCTCTGCGCTTGCCTACGCCGGCAAGCTCTTCGCCGATTTCGGTGCCGAAGTCATCAAGGTGGAAGCCCCTGAAGGCGATGCCCTGAGAGCCTATCCACCGCTCATGGATGCCCATGGCCCTGAGCGCCAAAGCGCTTTGAACGCCTGGTTGAATACCAACAAGCGCAGCGCGACCCTGCGAGGCCAAGATGCGCAAGAGCTTGAATGGCTCTCGCGCCTGGGCTTGAGCTGCGATGTGGTGCTCGACGCACGCGCCTTGAGCCAAGGGCCCGGGGTGCTGAAGCAATCGGTTTGCTGCAACCGTAATGCAGCCGCTCTGCCCATCGAGGTCTGCCTGACTTGGTTTGGCGCAGACGGCCCCTATGCCGACTTTGTGGGCTCCGAGGCGGTCTGCCGGGCCCTGGCTGGTGCGGTTTATGGCAGTGGCGCCGCCGAAGGACCGCCCCACCTGCCGCACGACATTCAGACCGGCATCGTGGCCGGCCTGGGCGCTTTCTCGTGCGCCATCGCCGCATTACTGGGCAATGCCGACGGCAGCCGCCGCTATGTGCTGAGCATCCATGAAGCGGCGTTCTCCGTCGTGGAGATGGAGGCCGGCATGGTGCAGGACCGGCGCCACCCCTTGGCGCGCCTGGGCGTCAATCGGTTCTGTACCACCCACCCAGGCGGCATCTATGAAACCCGATCGGGCTGGATCGGCATTTTTTCTCACACCCTGCCGCAGTGGACCGCGTTGTGCGAAGCCATCGGCTTGCCCGAGCACGCGGCGGATGCACGCTTTGTCAGCGGCCCTGCTCGCATGCAGCATGCCGATGAAATCGACCAGTTCTTGCGCCCTGCACTGCAGGAAAAAACCGCGCAGGAGTGGTTCGAGATATTGGGAAAGGCCAAGTTCCCGGCGGTACTGGTGCCGACCATGGAGGACCTGCTCCAGCAAAAGGTCCATCGGGACCGAGGCGCATTTGTACCGGTGCAAGCCGGTGCCAGCTACTTTGAGGGCGTCGTCGTTCCGCTGCCCCTGGGCGACGCCGGCCCTCTGCCTGGAGGCGCGGCTCCCGCCCAAGGAGCCGATGATGAGCACTACCGCACGGATGCGGCGCTGTCCCTTGGCAAGGCACTGCCACGCGCACAGAAAGGCTTGCTGCCCCTGAGAAAAATTCGGGTCATCGACCTGACCATGGGTTGGGCTGGTCCGCTGGCTGCACGGACCCTAGCCGATTTGGGAGCGGAGGTCATCAAGGTCGAGGGCACCGAGTACCCGGACTGGTGGCGCGGTACCCACTACACCGAAGAGTTCTACCGCGAGCGCCTGTACGAGAAGAATTCGAACTTCGCCTTGCTCAACCGCAACAAGCTTGGCATAACCCTCAACCTCACCCAGCCCGAGGGGCGCAACCTGCTGCTGGAGCTGGTCAAGACCGCAGACATCGTTATCGAAAACTACTCGACCGAGGTACTGCCCAAACTAGGCCTGGACTACGCCGCCCTGTCATCAGTCAACAGCCGCCTGGTGATGGTGTCCATGCCCGCCTTTGGCGCCGGCAACGCCTGGAGCCGCATCCGCGCCTATGGCGGCACGCTGGAACAGGCCAGTGGCTTGCCACACTATACGGGCTTCGCGCAAAACCCACCCTCCTTGACGTCCTACGCCTACGGCGACCCCATCGGCGGCTGGAACGGTGGCGCCGCTGCGTTGCTGGCCTTGCTGGTACAGGCGCGCACGGGCAAAGGCCGCCATGTCAATCTTTCGCAGGTCGAGGCCATGCTGCCCATGACCGCGCCTTTCCTGATCGAGCAATCGCTGAACGGGCAGGTCGCTCCCAGGCGGGGCAATGACCACCCACTGCATGCACCGCACAGCATCTACCAGTGCTCGGGAGATGACGACTGGATCGTCATCAGCGTTACCAACGATGCGCAGTGGAAATCTCTCGCGCAACTGCTGCAGCCATCGCCTCTCATCGGCGATGCCTCAGCAATGGACTTGGCCACCAGGTGCCAGCACCGCACCGCCATCGACGGCGCCATCCAACACTGGACCGCGCAGCGCAGCGCAGAAGCCGCGATGCACCAGCTGCAATCGGCAGGCATCAGCGCAGGCGTTGTCCGCCCGATCTGGTCCGTGCTGCAGGACTCGCACATGCTTGGCACCGCTTTCTTCCAGCCCGTTCAGCGCGAGCACCTGGGCACTTATCTCACCACCACTCCCTGGTTCCGGGAACACGGCCAAGCAGGTGCATTGCGCCATCTACCGCCAACGCTGGGGCAGCACAGCGCAGAGGTTTTCCAGCGCCTGCTAGGTATGTCACACGCGCAAATTTCCGCCCTGACCGGCCGCGGAATCACCGGCACGGAGGCAACGATGAAACACCCCGGCATCGCCAACCCAACGAAGGCCTAGCACCGTATCTCAATTCGATCAACAGGAGACAAGACATGATCCCATCGCGCCGTGAATTCTTGCTGGCATCTGCCAGCGCCGCTGGTGCATCGGCACTAGCGCTGCATCCCGCCATCGCTCGCGCCCAGGACGGCAAGTGGCCCACCAAGCTGATCCGGATCGTCGTGCCTTTCCCCGCCGGTTCGATCACCGACAACGCCGCACGCATGCTGGCCGACGGCTTGGCCAAATCCTTGGGCCAACCTGTGATCGTGGAGAACAAAGGCGGCGCAAATGGCTCCATTGGCGTGGCAGAAGTAGCCCGCTCCGCACCGGATGGCTATACGCTGCTGGTCACCAACAGCAGCAGCATCACGGTCAATCCGCTGGTCTATAAAAACTCGCCCTACAAAACCAAGGATCTAACGCCCATCTCGGTACTCCTGGATGCGCCCTTCATCCTGAACGTCAATCCGGCCTGGGCGCACAAGCATGGCATCAACTCCCTGCATGATTTGGTCGCCTATGCCAAACGCAAACCCGGAGAACTCAGCTATGGCTCCGGCGGCATTGGCAACATCGCCCACCTGTCCTTTGTCATGCTGAGCAACAGCACGCATATCGAGGCCAACCACGTACCCTACAAAGCCGGCTCCCAGGCCAGCATGGCCGCCATGGCGGGCGAGATCAACGCCTTGTTTGACACCCTGACCAGCGTGCCTCAAGTCCGCGCCGGCAAGCTCAAGGCCCTGGCCGTCACCACGCCCGAGCGCATCGCCCAGCTCCCGGATGTGCCCACGACGGCAGAAGCCGGCTTTCCAGATGTCAGCCCTAGCTTCTGGCTCGGCCTGCTCGCGCCCTCGGGTACGCCTCAAGCCATTGTCGACAGGCTATACGCCGACACCAGGTTGGCCATGGCCATCCCAGCCGTCAACACCGTCCTGAGCGCACAAGGGGCGGTCGTCGTGCAATCCCCCAAGGAATTTGCGGCACGTGTGACCACGGAAACCGCCCAATACGCCGAGGTGGTCAAGAAAGAAAAAATTGCACTGGAATGACGATGCTCTGCATGCTCGGGTATTCACCTAGATCTGGGGCGCCTTGACGGGGACTGGCAGATAGTTTGGAGACGGCATACCGGATACCGGCCATTGGAGTTTCAGCTCTATTCCCCGGCTTCGGTCTGCACCGGCACGCGCGGCGCCAGCGCGCACATCAGCTCGTAGCCCACGGTGCCGGCGGCCTGGGCCACCTCGTCGATGGGCAGCACGGCGCCATTGCCGGCCCGGCCCCACATGGTGACCTCGGAACCGAAGCCGGCCCCGGGCAGGTCGGTCAGGTCGACGGTGATCATGTCCATGCTGACCCGGCCCACGAGGCGGCTGCGCTGGCCGTCCACCAGCACCGGCGTGCCGGTGCCGCAGTGGCGCGGGTAGCCGTCGGCATAGCCGCAGGCCACCACGCCGATGCGCATGGGCCGCTCGGCGACGAAGGTGGAGCCGTAGCCCACGCTGTCGCCCGGCTGCAGTTGCTGCACGCCGATCACGCGGGTGGAGAGCGTCATCGTCGGCAGCAAGCCCCAGTCGGCGGCGCTGCGCTCGGGGTAGTCGGGTGCGCCGCCGTAGAGCATGATGCCGGCGCGCACCCAGTCGCCGCGCTCGGTGGCCGGCATGTCGGGGTAGCGCAGCAGCGCGGCGCTGTTGCAGATGCAGCGCTCGCCGGGCAGGTCGCGCGTGGCCTCGTCGAAGGCGGCGAGCTGCGCGCTGATGCCCTTGGGCCCATCGGCGTCGCTGAAATGGGTCATCACCGAGATCTCGTCGACCTGGGGCAGCGCATCGAGCCGCGCCCAGGCGGCGCGAAAGCGCTCGGGCGTGAAGCCCAGGCGGTTCATGCCCGAGTTCATCTTCAGGAACACGCGGTGCGGCGCCTGGGTCTTGTGGGCGGCCAGCCAGTCGATCTGCTGGTCGCAGTGCACGGCGTGCCAGATGCCCAGGCGCGAGCACAGCTCCAGGTCGCGCGGCTCGAACACGCCCTCGAGCAGCAGCAGCGGGCCACGCCAGCCTAGCTTGCGCACGCGCTCGGCCTCGGCCAGGTCGATGAAGGCGAAGCCGTCGGCGGCGTACAGGCCCTCGAACACCCGCTCGATGCCATGGCCGTAGGCGTTGGCCTTGACGACGGCCCAGACCTGCGCGTCGACGGCGGCACGGCGCGCGCGCTCCAGGTTATGGCGCAGGGCAGAGGCGTGGATGGTGGCTAGAATGGGACGCGGCATGGGGATCGGCTCTACAGAGAAAACACGGAGGAATCCCTCGCCATTCTGGCACCGCCCCGCCCCCTGCGCGTGCTATAACCGCCAGTCCCAGCCCCCGCCATCTGCATTTCTCCGCCTCCATTAGCGCTACTGATACAGAACCAGAACCAGAAACAGGATCTCGATGAAGCGCGGTTTCTACACCATCATGGCAGCGCAGTTCTTCAGCTCGCTGGCCGACAATGCCTTGTTCGTCGCGGCCGTGGACCTGCTGATGACCTCGGGCGCCCCCGAATGGCAGCGTGCGGCACTGGTGCCCATGTTCGCCCTGTTCTATGTGCTGCTGGCGCCCTTCGTGGGCGCCTTCGCCGACGCCTACCCCAAGGGCCAGGTCATGCTGGTCAGCAACTCCATCAAGGTGGTGGGCTGCCTGCTGATGCTGTTCGGCTCGCACCCGCTGATGGCCTACGCGGTCGTGGGCCTGGGGGCCGCGGCCTATTCACCGGCCAAGTACGGCATCCTGACCGAGCTGCTGCCGCCCAGCCAGCTGGTCAAAGCCAATGGCTGGATCGAGGGGCTGACCATCGCCTCCATCATCCTCGGCGTGCTGCTGGGCGGCCAGCTCGTGGGGCCGGCGATCTCGGGCGTGCTGCTGGGGCTGAACCTGCCACTGGTGGACACGCCCATCGACACCCCGGCCGAGGCCGCGATCTCGCTGATCGTGCTGCTGTATGCGGCGGCCGCCTGGTTCAACACCTGCATCCCGCGCACCGAAGCCAAGCTGATGCCGATGCGCCAGGACCCGTCGCGCAGCCTGGCCGCCAATGTGCTCGACCTGCTGCCCGACTTCTGGCGCTGCAACCTGCGCCTGTGGCGCGACAAGCTGGGCCAGATCTCGCTGGGCACGACCACGCTGTTCTGGGGCGTGTCGGGCAACCTGCGCTACATCGTGCTGGCCTGGGGCGCGGTAGCGCTGGGCTACAGCACCACCCAGGCCTCGGCGCTGGTCGGCGTGGTGGCCATAGGCACGGCCGTGGGCGCGGTGCTGGCCTCGATGCGCATGAAGCTCGACGACGCCACCCGCGTCATCCCGCTGGGCATCGCCATGGGCCTGCTGGTGGTGGCGATGAACCTCATCCACACCGTCTGGCTGGCCGTGCCCTTCCTGATCCTGCTCGGCGGCCTGGGCGGCTTCCTGGTGGTGCCGATGAACGCGCTGCTGCAGCACCGCGGCCACAACCTGATGGGCGCGGGCCGCTCGATCGCGGTGCAGAACTTCAACGAGCAGGCCTGCATCCTGGCGCTGGGCGTCATCTACAGCCTGTTCACCAAGATGGGGCTGTCGGCCTACGGCGCCATCACCTGCTTCGGCCTGCTGGTGGCGGCCATCATGTGGTGCATAGGCGAGTGGTACCGCCGCAATTGCCGCAAGCACCCGCAGGAGCTGGAGCGGCTGCTGGACATCGCCCGCCACGACGAGAACCACTGACGCCCTGCCGGGTGGCTGGGTCGCGCGCGCCGGCTCAGTAGAATGCTGCCTTTTCAATAGCTGTTTGCGCTCGCTGATCCTGGTTTTCAGATGAAAAATCATCTGAAACCCTCATCCGGCAAGCGCGAGCAGCTATCCATTTTATTTTCCTGCATGCCTACCGCGCTTCCCTTCCTGGCACTGCTGTGCAACGCCTTCATCTGGGGCACGATCTGGTGGCCCTTCAAGATCCTGCAGTCGCACGGCGTGCATCCGGTGCTGGGCACCACGCTGATGTATGCGCTGCTGTTCGGTTGCCTGGCGCTGCTCAAGCCCGGCGCGATCGCCATCGCGCGCCGCCACCCCATGCTGCTGGTGCTGGCAACCTTGTCGGGCGTGACCAACATCCTGTTCAACTGGGCCGTCACCTCGGGCGAAGTGGTGCGCGTGGTGCTGCTGTTCTACCTGATGCCCGCGTGGTCGGTGCTGCTGGCCTGGTACTTCCTGGGCGAGAAGCCCACGCGCTACTCGCTGCTGCGGCTGGTGCTGGCCTTTGCCGGCGTGGCGCTGGTGATGCTGCCGCCGGGCACCACCTGGCAGTCGCTGACCGCGCACCTGGCGCTGCCCGACCTGCTGGCCATCGCCGGCGGCTTCACCTTCGCCTGCACCAACGTGGTGTTGCGCAGCCAGCACCGCGTGGCCAGCGAGGCGCGCATGCTGTCCATGTTCTTCGGCGGGCTGGTGGCCGGCTCGCTGATGTCCTGGCTGGGCACCAGCACCGGCCTGCTGCCGGGGCTGCCGGCCCTGGCGTGGGCCTGGCCGGCGCTGATCGCGGTGATCGCCGTGCTGCTGATGCTGAGCAACTGGTCGCTGCAGTACGGCGCCTCGCGGCTCGCGGCCACGACGGCGGCGGTGGTCATGCTGTCCGAGGTGGTGTTCGCCAGCACCTCCAGCGTGCTGATCGAGGGCACGGTGCTGAGCAGCCGCCTGCTGCTGGGCGGCGCGCTGGTGCTGTCTGCCTCGCTCTTGGCAGCGCTGGAGAAGAAGCTAGCATAGGCACATGCCTACCACCGTCTTCGATTTCACGCTGCACGACGCCGCCGGCCAGCCGCTGGCGCTGTCGGGCCACCAGGGCCAGGTGCTGCTCATCGTCAACACCGCCACGGCCTGCGGCTTCACGCCGCAGCTCGCGGGGCTGGAGGAGCTGCAGCAGCGCTACGGCGCCCAGGGCCTGCAGGTACTGGGCGTGCCCTGCAACCAGTTCGGCGCGCAGGCGCCGGGCAGCAACGGCGAGATCGCGCAGTTCTGCGAGCTGCGCTACCAGACCAGCTTTCCCAGCCTGGCTAAGGTGGAGGTCAACGGCGACGGCGCCGATCCGCTGTATGCGTGGCTGAAGGAGCGCGCGCCCGGGCTGCTGGGCCGGCGCATCCGCTGGAATTTCACCAAGTTCCTGGTGGGGCGCGACGGCACGACGGTGCAGCGCTTCGCGCCGATGACCAAGCCGGACCGCCTGCGCGCCGCCATCGAGCGGGCGCTGGCGGCCTGACGGCAGCGCCGCCGCGCGTTATTCGAGCATCACGGACTCGATGCCGGCGGCCAGGCTGACCAGGCCGGCGATGATGCACACGGTGCCCCAGAACTTGCGCAGCCAGCGGCGGGCGGAGGGTGACATAGGCATGGAGGTCTCCTGAAGCTGGTCAGTGACCAGGGGCATGCGGCCAGTGTACGCATGCCGGCCGGCCGCAGCAAGCGAGAAATAATAATAAAAATAGCTGCAAGCGCTTGACTGGCAAGCGCTTGCAGCTATCAATAGATGAGCTTCCGCTTATTCTGCAGCGGCGGCTTCGCCATCGGCCGGCGCGGCCGCGGGGGCGGGCACCGGCGCCTGGGCGATCTGCTCGAGCTGGGCGGCGCGCTCCAGGTGGCGCTGCACGGCACCAGGGTGCATGCCGTACATGTCGGCGAACTCGGCCACGCTCTTGCCGCTGGCGGCATAGGCGCGGGCCAGGGCCTCGGCCTTGGCGTCGAACTCGGCCACTTCCTGCAGCGCGGCATCGAGCAGGGCCTGCGTGGCCTCGTCGCGCACCTGCACCTTTTCCAGGAAGGCTTCGCGGCTCAGGCCCGAGGCCATGAAGGCGATGCCCATGCGGCGGCGCAGCTTGACCTGCAGGTCTTCGCCATCGCGCGGCTTGCGGCGGCGGAAGGCCTCGACCAGCGCGTGGAACACGTGCTCGGGCGCCATGGCCTCGACCACCTGGCCCTGCAGGTCATGGCGCGGCTGGCCCATGGAGACGGCGTTCAGGTAGCGCGTGGAGCGGGTGTGCAGGCCCAGCGCCACCTTCAGCTCGGCCTTGTCGAAGGCGTCGGCGTGCGCGGCCAGCAGGTCCTGGTAGATGCCGCGCTTGAGCGGCAGCGGCTGCTCGCCGAACAGCGCCGGGTACAGGCCGGCCAGCTTTTCGACCACCGGGTGGCGCGGGCGCGGCGGGGCCTTGGGCTGCTGCGGCGCGGCCTTGGCGGCGGCGCGCGGCCGGCGCTGGTCGGAGCGGCCCTCGTTGCGGCGTTCCGGGCGGCGCTCGCCGCGCGGCTCGTTGCGCGGCGCCTGGCGTGGAGCCTCCGGCGCGGGCTCGGCCGCGCGGGTCTCGAGCGCCGTGCCCTGGGTGGCCAGCTTCAGTGCGTCGGCCATCGCGGAGTTGGAGGGGGCGCGGTCTTGGTTGCGCTGCGGCCGGGGCTGGCGAGGCGCGTTGGAGGGGGTGGAGGATTCAGTCGTCATGGCAAAAAAATGCCTTGGCTACTACCAAGGCTATGGCCCGAATTGTAGCTACTCAGCGTCCGGCCTAGGTTTCCGAAGGCAATAGGGCGTCGTCCAGCACCTCGATCCAGTGCCGCACGGGCACGCCGCTGGCCGCCTGCAGGTGAGAGATGCAGCCGATGTTGGCCGACAGGATCGCGGCCGGCTTGGCATCGCCGCAGGCGTCATCCAGGGCATGGAGCTTGCGGTCGCGCAGCTGGTGCGACAGCTCGGGCTGCAGCACCGAGTAGGTGCCGGCCGAGCCGCAGCACAGGTGCGACTCGGTGCGCGCCACGCGGATGTCGAAGCCCAGGCTGCGCAGCGCGGCCTCGACGCCGCCGCGCAGTTGCTGGCCGTGCTGCAGCGTGCAAGGCGGGTGGTAGGCCAGCGGCGCGTCGGGGATGCGCAGCTTGCCCTGCAGCTGCGGCACCAGGCGGGGCAGCAGGTCGGGCAGCAGCTCGCTCAGGTCGCGCGTGAGGCCGGCGATGGTGGCGGCGCGTTCGGCGTAATCAGCGTCGTGGCGCAGCAGGTGGCCGTAGTCCTTGACCATCACGCCGCAGCCCGAGGCGTTCATCACGATGGCCTCGACCTCTTTGCGCGCCACATAGGGCCACCAGGCGTCGATATTGGCCCTGGCCTGCGCCAGCGCGCCCTCGGGATCGCTCAAATGCTGCTTGACGGCGCCGCAGCAGGTGGCGGCCTGCGCCACGATGGTCTGGATGCCGGCGGCATCGAGCACGCGCGCGGTGGCGGTGTTGATGCCGGGCATCATCGCGGGCTGCACGCAGCCGGCCAGCATCAGCACCTTGCGCGGGTGCTCGCGGCTGGGCCAGGCGCCGGGCTTGGGCGCGGAGGCCAGCTTCTCCTGCAGCCCGGCGGGCAGCAGCGGTTTGACTATGCGCCCCAGCGCCATCGCCGGCGCAAAGGCCTTGGACGTGAGGCCGGCGCGCAGCGCGGCGCGCTTGCTGCGCTCGCCCAGCGGGCGGGCGACCTGCTCGTCGACGATGTGGCGGCCGATGTCGAGCAGCTTGCCGTACTGCACGCCGCTCGGGCAGGTGCTTTCGCAGTTGCGGCAGGTGAGGCACCGGTCCAGGTGCTGCTGCGTCTTGCGCGTGGGCTCGTGGCCTTCGAGCACCTGCTTGATGAGGTAGATGCGGCCGCGCGGGCCGTCGAGCTCGTCGCCCAGCAGCTGGTAGGTGGGGCAGGTGGCATTGCAGAAGCCGCAGTGCACGCATTTGCGCAGGATGGCTTCGGCCTCCTCGCCTTCGGCCGTGCGCTTGTATTGGGGGGCCAGTTGGGTTTGCATGGTCGGTCCTTACGCTACGGCCCAGTCGCCCAGGCGGCCCGGATTGAAGATGCCCCGGGGGTCGAAGGCCTGCTTGAGCCGCTGGTGCACGCCCAGCAGCGCCGGCGACGCGGGCGCGAGGCCGAAGTCTTCGGACGAGGTCCAGCGCACCGCGGCGCCCAGGCGAAAGCACACGGCACTGCCGCCCACGCTACGCGCCAGCGCCTGCAGCGCATGGGCATGCTCGATGGGCGCCTGCAGCCAGCGCAGCGCGCCGCCCCACTCCAGCAGGGCCGAGCCCAGGCCTTCGCCATGGTTGAGCACCGGCGCGGTGGCCGGCACCGACAGGCGCCACAGCGCATGCTCGGGCGCCATGTGGCGGAACCACGGCAGCTGCTGCTCGCGGCAGGCCAGCCACATGGCGTCGGCCTGCGCGTGGTCCAGCATCTGGCCGCCCATCCTGCCCACCGCGGCCTGCACCGCCGCCATGGCACCGCGCAGCCGCACCATCAGGTAGCCGGCATCGGGGGCGTCATCCACCGCCTGCCACAGGCTGGCGTTGATGGGCAGCGGCTGGGCACGCCAGCCGGCCAGCATGTGCAGCGCCTGCTGCTGGCTGCATTCGTAGTACAGCGTGGCCTGCGCCTTGGGGATGGGCAGCACCTTGAGGCTGATCTCGGTGAGCAGGCCCAGCGTGCCCCAGGAGCCGGCCATCAGGCGCGAGACGTCGTAGCCGGCCACGTTCTTCATGACCTGGCCGCCGTAGGTGAGGTGTTCGCCCTGGCCGTTGAGCATGCCCAGGCCCAGCACGTAGTCGCGCACCGCGCCCACCGCGGCCCGCGTGGGGCCCGACAGGCCCGCCGCCACCATGCCGCCGACGGTGGCGCCGGGGCCGAAGTGCGGCGGCTCGAACGGCAGGCATTGGCCCTGCTGCTGCAGCAGCTGCTCCAGCTCCAGGAGCGGCGTGCCGCTGCGCACGGTGACCACCAGTTCGCTGGGCTCGTAGCTGACCACGCCGGCGTGCGCCCGCGTGTCCAGCGCGTCGCCGCCGTGGCGCACGCCATAGAAGTCCTTGGTGCCGCCGCCGCGGATGCGAAGCGGCGTCTGGCTTGCATGGGCAGCGCGTATGCGCTCCTGCATCTGGCTGACGGTGGAATCCATGCTGCGGATGGTAGCGGCAGTTGCGGCGCGAGGCCGTCGCTCGGGTTTGAAATTTTCTGCAGCAGTTTGTGAAGGCGTGCGGGCCCGCGTCATTCCACCTTGATGTGCTCGGCCTGGATGATCTCGGACCAGCGCCGGGATTCGCGCCGCACCTGGGCCTCGAACTCGGCCGGGCTGCTGGCCACGATCTGGAAGCCGTCGGCCTCCATCTTGCCCTTGACCGACGGCTCGGCCAGGGTCTTGCGCAGCGCGGCCTGGATGTGCTCGAACACCGGCCGCGGCACGCCCTTGGGCACCATCATGCCTATCCATGACTGAGCCGTGTAGCCGGGCACGGCCGAGGCAACGGTGGGCACGCCGGGCAACTGGGCCACGGGCTCGGGGCTGCCTATGGCCACGGCGTTGACCTGGCCGGCCTTGATGTAGTTGACCACGGTGGGCAGGCTGCCGATGACCAGGTCCACCTCGCCACCCAGCAGCGCGGTGAGCATGGGGCCGCCGCCCTTGTAGGGCACGTGCGTGAGCTGCACGCCGGCCTGGCGCGCGAAGGCCACGGGGTTGAGGTGGTTGGAGCCGCCCACGCCCGACGAGCCGTAGTTGAGCTTGCCAGGCTGGGCCCTGGCGGTGTCGATCACCGCCTGCAGCGAGGCCAGGCCCGATTTCTTCGACGTGACCAGGGCCATGGGCATGGTGCCGATCAGGCTCACGTAGTCGAAGGACTGGAAGGTGTCGTACTTGATGCCGTAGAGGCTGGCGTTGACAGCGTGCGAGTCGAACACCAGCAGCAGCGTGTAGCCGTCGGGCGCGGCGCGCGCGGCCTCGTAGGTGCCGATGGTGCCGGAGGCGCCGCCGCGGTTGTCCACCACCACGCTCTGGCCCAGGTGCTCGGCGAACTTGGGCGAGATGGTGCGCGCCACGTAGTCCACCGAGCCGCCGGGCGGAAACGGCACGATGAGCCGCACGGGCTTGCTGGGGTAGCTGCCCTGCGCCTGCGCGCTGAGCACGAGAGTGGCGAGGGCGCAGCCCAACAGGCTGCGCACGAAAGTCTGGCGTTGCATGGGGTTGTCTCCTGGAGGTTTCTCGTTATCAAAAAGTGAGCTTCTGGCGCTCATCAACAAAGACTTTTAAATAGTTTTTCATTCAAAAATCAATATAGATAAGCGCCAGCAGCTATTTTTATTGCAGCGTGGATCAGCGATTCACATCGACCACCACGCGCCCGCGCACGCGGCCGGCGAGCAGCTCGGGCGCCAGGGCCAGCGCCTCGGCCAGGCCGACCACGCGGGTGTTGCGCGCAATGACCTCGGCCGGCAGCTCGGTGGCCAGGCGCTGCCAGGCCGTGCGGCGGCGCGCCTGCGGCGCGTACACGCTGTCCACCCCGGCCAGCGTGACGCCGCGCAGGATGAAGGGCGCCACGCTGGCGGGCAGGTCCATGCCCTGGGCCAGCCCGCAGGCGGCCACCACGCCGCCGTAGCGCGTGCTGGCCAGCACATTGGCCAGCGTGTGGCTGCCCACGGCGTCGATGGCCGCGGCCCAGTTCTCCTTTTGCAGCGGCTTGCCGGGGCTGGAGAGCGCAGCGCGGTCCATGATGCCGCTGGCGCCCAGCGCCTGCAGGTGGGCGGCCTCCTCGGGCCGGCCGGTGGAGGCCGTCACCGCATAGCCGAGCCGCGACAGCAGCGCGATGGCAATGCTGCCCACGCCGCCGTTGGCGCCGGTGACCAGCACCGGCCCCGCATCGGGCTGCACGCCATGGGCTTCGAGCGCCATCACGCACAGCATGGCGGTATAGCCCGCCGTGCCGATCGACATGGCCTGCTGCGCCGTCATGCCCGCGGGCAGCGGCACCAGCCAGTCGGCGCGCGTGGTGGCGTAGCCGGCGAGGCCCCCCCAGCGCGTCTCGCCCGTGCCCCAGCCGTTGAGCACCACGGCATCGCCGGGTGCAAAGCGCGGGTCGCTGCTGCGCTCCACCGTGCCCGCGAAGTCGATGCCCGGCACCATGGGAAAGCTGCGCACCACGGGCGATTGGCCGGTGATGGCCAGCGCGTCCTTGTAGTTCAGCGTGGAGTGGCTCACGCGCACCAGCACCTCGCCTTCGGGCAGGTCGTCGATGGCGAGCGAACGCAACTCGGCCTGGGTGGCGCCGCCGTCGGCACGGGTCAGATAAAGGGCGGGGAACATGGTGGTGGCAGTGGGGATGGAAGTTGAAGCGGTGCGAATGTCGCCATGCTGGTCTTCTTGCTGGTCTTCTTGCCAGTGGCGCGCATAACGCTGCACCAGCGAGGCACCCAGGCGCTCGCGCATGACTTCGTTGGAACCGTCGGCCAGGCACAGCGCCTTGGCCGCGAGCAGGCTGCGCGTCAGGCCCTGCTCCCCGGCCATGCCGCGCGCGCCCAGCGCCTGCATGCACTGCGCGATGGCGGCCAGGCTCTGGTTGCCGGCATGGAGCTTGGCGGCGGCCGCGGCCTCCACGGCCTCGTCGGCGCGCGCCTCGATCAGCAGGGCCGCGCGCTGAGTCAGCAGACGCAGCGCGTCGTGCACCAGCGAGACATCGACCAGCGACCAGCGCAGGCCCTGCTGGTTCAGCACCGGCTGGCCCGCCACCATGCGCGCGCTGCCGTAGGCCGTGGCCTGTTGCAGCGCGCTGTGCAGCAGGCCGCAGGCCATGGCCGCGATGTGCACGCGCGCCTTGTTCACGCCGGCCATCGCCTGCTTGAAGCCCTGGCCGGGCGGATAGAGCACATCGCTGTCGGGCACGAAGGCGCCGTCGAGCTCGAAACCGGCTATGCCGGCCAGCTCCAGGCCGGCCAAGGGTTGGTCGGCCACGCGCCGGCAGTTCGGCCCGTCCAGCCGCACGATGAAGCAGGCAATGCCCGCGGGGCCGAGCTGCGCATCGGTCTGCGCAAAGACCAGGGCCACCTCGGCGCCCACGGCATTGGCGATCCACTGCTTGCCGCCCGTGAGCCGCCAGCCGCCGTCGACCTTGCGCGCTTCCATGCCGATCGCGGTGAAGTCGCTGCCCGCGCCGGCTTCCGACATGGCCGTGCAGCCGATCAGCTCGCCGCGCAGCATGGCGGGGATGTAGCGCTGCTGCGCCTCGGCGCCGGCGCTCTCGGCAATGCGCAGGATGGCGTTGTGGTGGTTGATGAAGGCAAAGGCAAAGGCGAAATCCACGCGCGCCAGCGCCTCGGCCGCCGCGGCCCGCACGGTATAGGGCAGGCCCAGGCCGCCCAGGGCCTTGGGCACTTCGATGCCCGCCAGCCCCTGCGCGCAGGCGGCGCGTATGGCGGCGCCCGCCCACTGGCCGCCGGCGGCCAGCGGCGCGACCTCGGCCTGGGCAAAGCGGCGCAGCGCGGCCAGCGGCGGCGCGGCCTCGGGCGGCAGCGATTCGATGAGGGCGTTCATGCGCAGGCCTCCCCGGCAGCCTGCCTGGGCAGGCCGATGGCACCGGCCCGAGCCAGCTCGGCGATGCGCGCTGGCGTGTAGCCGGCCACGCGCTGCAGCACCTCGGCGGTGTCGGCAGCCAGCGCGGGCGGATAGTCCAGCACCGGTGTGCCGCCGTACTTGAAAGGGTTGCCGAGCATTTCCACGCCCGCATCGCTGCCGGGGCGCGGCACCGCCTCCACCATGCGGCGCGCCCGGGTCAGCGGCTGGCGCAGCGCTTCATCCACACCCAGCATGGGCGAGGCCGGCACGCGCGCCTGGGCCAACAGCGCCAGCCATTCGGCCGATGGCCGCATGGCCACCAGCGCGCCCAGCTCGGCCGTCAGCGCCTGGATGTTGGCGATGCGCGCGGCCGCGTCATGAAAGCGCGGGTCGTCGGCCAGCGCGGGAGCGCCCAACGTCTCGCACAGCTTGCGCCAGAATGCCTCGCCCGTGGGCGCCAACGCAATCCACTTGCCGTCGGCCGCGAGGTAGGTGTCGCTGGGCGCGATCATGCCGTGGCGGGCGCCGGTGGCACGCGGCACCGGGCCGCCGCTGAGCCAGCCCTGGGCCTGCCAGGTGAGCATGGCGATCTGCGCGTCGTAGAGCGAGACCTGTACATGTTCGCCGCGCCCGGTGCCCAGGGCCTTGACCAGGGCCGCCACCGTGGCCAGCGCTAGGTACAGACCACCCGCGAGATCCGCAACCTGGTAGCCCACGCTCACGGGCTTGCCGCCCTCTTCGCCGGTGATGCTCATCACGCCGGACAGGGCCTGCAGCATCAGGTCGAACGCGGGCGCGTTGGCCCACTCGCCCTCGTCATGCAGGCCGATGATCTGCGCGACCACGATGCGCGGGTTGACGGCGCTGAGACTGGCGAAATCCAGCCCCAGCCGCGCGGGCACAGCGGGCGCAAAGCCGTAGATCACGGCATCCGCCTCGCGCACCAGGTCGTATAGGGCCTGGCGGCCGCCGGGCGACTTCAGGTCCAGCGCGATGCTGCGCTTGCCGCGGTTGACGGACAGGAAGAAGGGCGAGTCCTGCGTGTCGGACACCGGCGGCACGCGGCGCGCCAGGTCCCCGTCCAGCGCTTCCACCTTGATCACCTCGGCGCCCAGCTGCGCCAGCAACTGCCCCGCAAAAGGGCCGCCGAGCACCCAGCTCAGGTCGAGGATGCGTTTTCCAGAAAGCATGCGTTGGGGTCTCCAGGATTGAGTAACACTCACATTCAATCAGCGGGCATCCCAGGAATCAAACGATATAGACTGCCCGGTCTTGTCAAAAAATCTCACACCATGGCTTTGCACCGACTGCCTCCGCTGGGATCGATACGCGCCTTCGAGGCGGCGGGCCGGCTGCTGAGTTTCTCGAAGGCGGCGGACGAGCTGTCGGTCACGCACGGCGCGGTCAGCCACCAGATCAAGGCGCTGGAAGGCTGGCTGGGCGTGCCGCTGTTCCTGCGCCAGGGCAAGTCGGTGGCGCTGACCGACCAGGGGCGGCTGTACCTGGACTCGGTCAGCCCGGCGCTGGCGGCCATCGCGGCCGCGTCGCGCCGCATCAGCACCCACGAGGTGCTGCGCGTGAACGCGCTGCCCACCTTCACCATGCGCTGGCTGTTTCCGCGGCTGGCCCAGTTCCGGGCGCTGTACCCGCACATCGAGGTGCAGATCTCCACGGGGCTGGAGCCCATGAGCCGCCTGCCCGCGAACATCGATGTCGTGATCCGCCGCGAACCGCACGAGGTCACGGGCCTGCACAAGGTGCGGGTGCTGTCGGAGACCGCCTTTCCCGTGTGCGCGCCCTCGCTGCTGGAGCGCGTGCCGCTGGCGCGCATTGCCGATCTGGCGCAGCACACCATCCTGCATTGCCCGGCGCGGCGCACGGCCTGGGAGGACTGGCTGGCCGTCGCCCACCACAGCCGCGTGGTGCCCGCACAGTCGCTGGAGCTGGAGCATCTGTACTTCTGCCTGCAGGCGGCCATAGATGGCATCGGCGTGGCCATGGGCTATTCGCCGCTGGTGGCGCCCGACCTGGCCTCGGGGCAGCTCGTGGCGCCGTTCGGCGACATGGTGTTGACCACGCCGGGCTATTTCGTCATCACGCGCGCCGAGCGCCAGCACGATCCGGTGGTCAAGACCTTTTGCGACTGGCTGCTGGAGCAGGGTGCGCTTTTCGACGAGGCCATGGCGGCAGCGCGCTAGCAAGAGCGGACAAACCCGCGCTCCGGCGAACGCTCCGGCTGCATAGACTGGGCGCCCACTGCCGCGCCAAGCCCCATGCCGCCTCCCACCAATATCACCGAACCCACCAGGACCCAGGCCCATTTTTCATCGCAGGCATTGCCGGCGCGCAAGCGCTTTGCCGCGCTGCGCGAGCTGAGCCACGAGCTGATGGGCCTGGACCTGCAGCCCCATCCCGATGCCGCCGATGACGCGCCATGCCACTTCTCCACCGCCGTCACCGGCCTGGGCGGCGGCATGGTGTATGCGCGCACCGTCCACACGCCGCTGCGCGCGCTGCGGACCAAAGAGCTGGTGCGCGACGGCTCGGACGATGTGTACCTGAGCCGGGTGGACAACGGCGTGGCCGGGCGCAGCGCCAGCGGTGAATTCATCGCCCGGCCCGGCGCGCTGGTGCTGATGTCCAAGGCGCGCCCGCACGAAGGCCTGACGCCGCCGGGCCGCAGTTGCAGCACCGCCGGCATCGTGGTGCCGCGCGCCAGCCTGCTGCGGCTGCTGCCGCACCTGGAGGAAGCACCTTTCCGCCTGCTGCCGGCAAACACCGCCGGCGCCGCCATGGCGCTGGACTATGCCGCACTGATCGCCCAGGCGCCACAGCTCACGCCCGCGCAGCTGCAGGCGGCCACCAGCCATCTGCAGGAGCTGGTCGCCAGCGTGATCGACCCGCACTGGGGTACGGCCCAGCCACCCGGCGGCGATGCGCAGGCCCTGCCTCGGCTGGCGCTGATCCAGCGCGACATCCGCGCCCACATCGACTGGCCGGGGCTGAGCCTGGCCTTCATCGCGCGCCAGCACCACCTCACGCCGCGCCAGATCCAGCGGCTGTTTGCACAGCAGGGCGGCAGCTACTCCGACTTTGTGGCGCGGGCGCGCATGGAGCGGGCCCGCGCCCTGCTGGCCGATCCGCGCGAGGGCCACCGCCGCGTGCTCGACATCGCGCTGGACTGCGGCTACGACGACGTGACGGCCTTCAGCCGCGCGTTCCGCAGGCATTTCGGCATGTCGCCGTCCGACGCGCGCAACGCAGTGCCGGACGCCGGCTGAGCACGCCGCGCCGCGGCAAGCCCAGGGTTTCCACGGAATTCGGAGCGGAATGTCGCCTCCAGCAAGCATGGTGTCGCGTTGGGCATGGCAGACCGGCGGCGGTTTTCGAAGAATGGGCGCCTTCGCCACCCTGCCAAGCCCCAAGCCTCCTGCCCATGCCCTTCGTTCGCCCCGCTCATCTCTTCGCACTGGCCACCTGCGCGGCGGCCACCGTGCTGGCGCTGCCGGCCCTGGCCCGCACCTGCACCTGGACGGGCGCCGTCGACAACCTGGCGACGACGGCGGGCAACTGGGCTTGCGATGCCGGCAGCGGGCCGCCCGCAGGGGGCGACGATGTGATGTTCCCGGCCGCTGCCGCGCACAAGGACACGTACAGCCACAACTATGCGTCCGGCCTTGTCCCCATCTTCAATACCATCGACTTCGCGCCCGGCTACACCGTGAACGGCCCCGGCGGACTACGCTTCACCCACAGCCTGTACGCCACCGGCCCGCTCACGGTCAACACCCTCATCGACGGCCAGCACACTGGCACGCTGGCCATACGCGAGGCCGCATCCACCAGCGACGTGGTGTACATGCAGGGCTACGTCAGGTTCATGAGTCCGGTCGCCGGCATCACGGTGGGCACCAGCGGCGCGGCCAACACGGCACGGCTGATTCTGAACGGCACCCTGCCAGGCTCACCGGATCGCGTCACCGTCTACCAGGGCGGACGGCTGTCCTTCGCGACATCCAACGCCTCCGAAGTCTCCGTGCTGACGGTGCGGCAGGGCGGCACACTGGCGGTCAGCGATCCACCGCCCGGGGTACCGCCCGCCATTCTGGGCAACGCCACGGTCACCCAGGCGCTCGACCTGCAGAGCGGCTCCACCTTCGAGTACCTGGTCCATGCCGACGGCTTCAGCTCCGGCGGCGTCATCATCGGCGCGGGCGCCACGGCCAACCTGTCCGGCGCCACGCTGAAGGTGGTGCTGGGAGACCCCGGCGCGCCTGAGCCTGTAGGCACCGAGCACCGCATCCTCGAATACCCGTCCGGCACCACCCTCGGCAGCACCTTCGCCAGCCTGCCGGAAGGTGCCACCGTGGAGGCCAGCAACGCGCCGGGCGTGTTCTACCGCATCACCTACGGAGCGGCCGGCACTGAAACCGTTCAGCTCAACCGCGTGGCCGCCCCACCCAGGCCGTCCGAACCTGGAGCGGCCGTCCCCGTGCCCACGCTGGGCTCCATGGGGCTGGCGCTGCTGGCCCTGCTGGCGGGAGCCATGGGCCTGCGCGCACGGCGCAGAGGCTGAGCGCAGGGCGCGCATGTCGCCCGGTGCATGGCAGTTGTCGCCGGATGCACAGACAGGCCTGGGTGCTTTCCCGAAAAATTGGTGATCTTCAGCATGCCGCTGGAGCAGCACCAAGCACAACAACAAGCGCCCATGGCTTTCCGCAGCCCGGAAAACAGGGCGCAACGGAAACGCCATGCACCCTCCCCTCCTTCCACAGCGCCTGCTGCGAAGCTGCGGCACCGCGCTGGGGGCCGCAGCCCTGGCCTGCGCCCTGCCGGCGCAAGCCGCCGTCGTGGGCAGCGGCACAGCAGGCAGCTGCACCGAGGCCGCGCTGAACACCGCACTGAGCGGCGGCGGCGTGGTCACGTTCGACTGCGGCGGCGGCCCGGTCACCATCACGCTGACTACCGAGAAGGTGCTCACCGCGGCCACCAACATCGACGGCGCCGGCCTGGTGACGCTGGACGGCAACGCGGCGGTACGGCATTTCCGCCTGAGCAATGCGGTGAGCTACACGCTCGCCGGGCTGAGCCTGGTGAACGGCCGGACCACGGACGATGGCGGCGCCGTCCACGTCAATGGCGCCACCCTGCTGCTGAACAAGGTGACGCTGGCCAACAACGTGGCATCAGGCATGGGAACCCGGGGGGGCGCCCTCTTCGCCACCGGCGGCGCGAACGTGACCCTGAGCGAGGTGAAGGCAACGGGCAACCAGGCGGCCTCGGGCGGCGCCATCTACATCAATACCAACAGCACGCTCCTGCTGAACGGGTTCATCGCGGATGGCAACCATGCAAGCGTAGAGGGCGGTGCCCTCGCGCATCGCGGCAGCGCCCTGACCGTGCAGCAAAGCCTTTTCACCGCCAACAGCATCGACGACCCGCAAGAAGCGGGCGCCGCGATCGTGGTCGCTCCGCATGTCGGAACGAGCAGCCTGGCGATCGCCAACAGCACCTTCCAGGGCAACACCAGCGCCGGCGGCCCGGGCGGCAGCACGCTCGGGGTGGCGATGGCCCCGGACGGCACCATCGACAACAGTACCTTCGCGGCCAATGGCTCGGCGGATGCAGCGGTGCATGCCTTTTTCAACGCGACACTGACACTGAAGAACACCATCGTCAGCCATACCACCGGCGGCAACAACTGCCGAACCAGCGATGGCGGTGCCGTCGTGGATGGCGGCAACAACCTGCAGTTCGGCGGAGGCACGGCGCAGTCGTGCGGCGCCTCCATCCCGGTAGCCGACCCCCAGCTGGCGGCACTGGCCGACAACGGCGGCTTCAGCCGCACGATGGCCCTGCTGCCGGGCAGCCCGGCCATCGACGCGGGCAGTGGCTGCACGGCGACGGACCAGCGCCTGGTGGCACGCCCCATCGGCCCGGCCTGCGACATCGGGGCCTACGAGGCGCCGCTGCCAACCACACCCGGCGGTGGTGGCGATGGCGATCCACCGTCTTCCGCCGCGCCCGCCCCGGTGCCGGCACTGGCCCCTGCGGGCCTCGCGCTGCTGGCGGCCCTGGCCGGCGCGGCAGGCCTGGGCGCCCTGCGCCGCCGCCACATTTCCGGCCGCTGAGCGCTACCATCATGGCCAGAAAGGGGCACACCTTCCTCTGTGCCCGCGCAGCACCATGAACGATACGGCCCCGCCCCTCCAGGATGCCCGCGTGTCGCGCCTTTGCTCCCGCGAACTGCCCGGGCGCGACAAGATTGCCGCGCTGCGCGAGCTCTACGGGCGGGAGCTGATGCGCGTGGACCTGTGGCCCCATGCCAACGCGGCACCCGACGGCTTCGATTTTTCCGCCACCATTGCCGACCTCGGCGAGCACACGGTTTATGCGCACTGCGTGCACGGCCCCTCCCACATGTGGCGCTCGCCCACGCTGATGCACGACGGCGCCGACGACATCTACCTCGCCACCGCGCAGACCCGCTTCATCGTGCGCACGCCGGGAGAGGATTTGCTGCTGCCGGCCGGTGGCATGGCCATCATGTCCAAGGCGCGGGCCCATGAGGCCATCGCCCCCTGGGGCGGGCCCAGCTCCTGCATCCAGGTGCCGCGCGCGGTGCTGGCCCGACTGGTGCCCCGGCTCGAAGAAGCGCCCATGCGCCTGCTGACTCCCGATACGCCCGGTGCCGCGCTGGTGCTGGGCTATGCGCAGCTGCTGGCGCAATCGCCTGCGCTGCCGGCCAGCCAACAGGATGCCGCGGTGGCCCATGTGCATGCGCTGCTGGCGGGCATCTTCTCGGTCGAGTGGCGGTCGGAGCTGGAGGCAGAGCACCCGTCCGCACAGGCACCCCGGCTGGCGCTGATACAGCGCGACATCGAGGCCCGGCTGTCGTCGCCCGAGCTGGGGCTGGCGCAGATCGCACGCCTGCACCACCTCACGCCCCGCCAGGTGCAGCGGCTGTTCGCGCAGGAAGGTACCTGCTTCTCGGACCATGTGCGCGATGCCCGGCTGCAGCGCGCCCATGCGATGCTGGCCGACCCGCGGCAAAGCCGCCGCCGCGTGCTCGAGATCGCCTTCGACTGCGGCTTTGCCGACATCTCGACCTTCAACCGAGCCTTCCGACGGCGCTACGGATTGGCGCCGTCGGAGGTGCGGCCCTAAACCTCGCGCCAGGGCTGCACCGGCAGCCCGGCCACGCCAACGCGCATCGCGAACACGCAGCCCGACAGCGGCATCTGCGCCAGCTCGTCCTGGCCGCGGCCGTGGCGCGCCGAGGTGACGTAGAGCGTGCGCCCGTCCGCGCCGCCGAAGCACGGCATGGTGGGGCACAGCGCCGGGGTCACGTGGCTCGCGAGGATCTCGCCGGCCGGCGAGATCTGCAGCACGCGGCCGCCTTCGTACATGGCGCACCAGTAGTTGCCGTCCACATCGACCGCGGCGCCGTCGGGGCGGCCGCCGTAGCCGGGCTCCCCTGGCCGCCAGCCCTCGGGCTTGCCGGCGAACTGCACAAAGACTTCGCCTTCGCCCAAAGGATTGCCCTGCACATCGCAGCGCCAGCGGCGGATGGTGTGGCTGGGCGTGTCGGCCCAGTACAGCGTGCGCCGGTCGGGCGACCAGGCCAGGCCGTTGGCGTTGGCGACGCCGCCGAGCACGGAGCGCACCGATGCGCCTTGCGGCGACTGGCGCTGGCCGTCCACGCAGTACAGGCCGGCCACCGGCTGGCGCGGGCCGCTGGCGGGCTCGTGGATGGTGCCCACCCACAGCCGGCCCTGGGCATCGCACTTGCCGTCGTTGGCGCGCTGGCTGGCGGCATCGATCGGCAGGCTGGCGATGGGCAGCAGCTCGCCGCCCCAGACCGGCGCGCGGCAGATGCGGTCGCGCAGCGCGACGACCAGGCCGCTGTCGGCGCCGCTGCTGCGCGCAGGTGCGATGCAGCCGGGTTCATCCGGCATGGGCCAGCGCTCGACGAGGCCCGAGCCGGGCACGGTGCGCCATAGCAGGCGGCCGGCGATGTCCACGCCATACAGGCGCTGCTCGCCGCTGTGCCAGAAGGGCGACTCGCCGACGGCGAACGCTTGGCTGATCACGGTATGCCAGGTCATGGCGTTCCTCTTCAAAACAGGGGGATGGGCTCTGCATTCGCATTTTCCATGCCAACCGGCCGGCCCGTGCTCAGGGAATGTAGGACAGCGGCAGCGCGGTGGTGAACTTCAGCTCCTCCATCGCAAAGCTGGACGACACGTCGAACAGCTGGGTGTCGGCGATCAGCCGCTTGTAGACCTTGTCGTAGGCCGCGATGTCGGGCACGACCACGCGCAGCAGGTAGTCCACGTCGCCGCTCATGCGGTAGAACTCGACCACCTCGGGAATCGCCTGCACCGCGCCCCGAAAGCGCTCGAACCATTCCTGGCTGTGGGTGCTGGTGCGCACGGCAACGAAAACGGTCACGCCGACGTTCACCTTGTCGCGGTCCACCAGCGCCACCTGGCGCTTGATGACGCCGGCTTCCTTGAGCCGCTGGATGCGGCGCCAGCACGGCGTGGCCGACAGGCCGACCTGCGCCGCCAGATCGGCGACCTGGGTTTCGGCGTCGGCCTGCAGCAGCTCCAGCAGTTTGCGGTCAATGGAATCCAATTTTATTTTTTGCATGATTTTTGGAATCAGTTTCCATAAATCATGCCACAAGCAGCCAATTTTGCATGCGTATGCCCCGCACCGAATTCGACAATAAGCGTATGGAAATCTACCTCGACGCCAACGCCACCACCCCCGTGCTCCCGCAGGCCCGCGCCGCCGCCCTGGCGGTGATGGGCGATGCCTACGGTAACCCCAGCAGCATCCACGGCAGCGGCCTCAAGGCCCGCGCACTGCTCGACGAAGTGCGCGCGGCCGCGCGCCGCGTGCTGGGCGTGCCCACCGGCCAGCTGCTGTTCACCAGCGGCGCCACCGAAGGCATCCAGACCGCCGTGCTGTCGGCGCTGACCGAGCTGCGCCGCCGCCAGGATGCGGGCGAATCCACGGCGCTGCAACTGCTATACGGCGCCACCGAGCACAAGGCCGTGCCCGAGGCGCTCAAGCACTGGAACGCGGTGCTGGGCCTGCACCTGCCCATCCAGGCGATTCCGGTCGGCATCGATGGCCGCCACGACCTGGCCTGGCTGCGCGCGCAGGCGCCCTCGGCCGGCCTGGTCTGCACCATGGCGGCGAACAACGAGACCGGCGTGGTCAGCGACCTGGATGGCATCGCCGAGGCGCTGCGCGGCAGCCCCGCGCTGTGGCTGGTGGATGGCGTGCAGGCGCTGGGCAAGCTGGCGCTCCAGCCCATCGAGCGCGGCATCGACTATGCGCCGTTCTCGGGCCACAAGCTCTATGCGCCCAAGGGCGTCGGCATGCTCTATGTGCGCGAAGGCGCTCCGTTCACGCCACTGCTGGCCGGCGGCGGGCAGGAGGGCGCGCTGCGCGCCGGCACCGAGAACATGGCCGGCATCGCGGCGCTGGGCGCGGTGCTGCAGGCACTGCAGGACGGCAGCACCTTCGCCGATGCCGCCACGCTGGCCGACCACCGCAGCCGGCTGGCATCGGCCCTGCACGATGCGTTTGCCGGGCTGGTGTTCAACGCGCCGCCGGCGCTGAGCCTGCCCACGACGCTGAATTTCGCGGTGCCGGGTCTGGCCTCCAAGCTGCTGCTCGACCTGTTCGACGCCGCGGGCCTGCGCGTCAGCGGCGGCTCGGCCTGCAGCGCCTCCAAGGCGCAGCCCAGCTATGTGCTTGAGGCCATGGGCCTGCCCGCATGGCAGACCGCCGCCGCGGTGCGCATGTCCTTCGGCGCGGCCGACGCTACGGCGATGATCGACGAGGCCTGCGCCCGCATCCGCGCCTGCGGCGCCGCTTTGCGCACCAACTGCCTGGTCGAGGCGCCGCCAGCCACCGAGCACGGCGCGGCCCCGCTGCTGACGCGCTTTGCCGTCGATGGCGCCTGCTGCTATCTGGTGGCCGATGCCGCCAGCCAGCGCTGCGTGGTGATCGATCCGCTGCCCGAGTTGGTCGAGCGCCTCGCGCAATGGGTGCGCTGCCGCGGCTTCACGCTGGCCGCGGTCCTGGACACACACAGCCATGGCGACCACCAGTCTTCCGCACATGAGCTGCGCGCGGCGGTGCCGCCCGGGCTGCAGACCGCCGGCCCCGCGGACGCACTGGGCTGGCCCGAGGGTGCCGCGCAGATCGACCTCGGCGCCCACCGCCTGGCGCGCCTGTCGCTGCCGGGCCACACCGCCGATTCCACCGCCTACCTGCTGCACGAAGGCGCCGAGCTGCGCCTGGCCTTCGTGGGCGATACCGTGCTGCCCGGCGCGCTGGGCCGCAGCGACTTCGCCCAGAGCGCGCCGCTGGCCTATGCCGGCTCGCTGCAGGCGCTGGAGCAGGCCGTCGGCCCGCACACGCTGCTGCTGCCCGGGCACGACTACGACGACCGCTTCGCCTGCACGCTGAGCGTGGAATGCGCGGCCCAGCCGCTGCTGGCCGGCGTGCTGCAGGGCCGCACCGATGCCGCAACCTTTGCCGCCGCCAAGGCCGGGCTGGAGCATGACCTGGCGCCCACCGCGTACCAGACCATGGCCTGCGGTGCCCGCGTCGATGCCACCGTGGGTGCCTGCCAGCCGCAGCGCGTCGAGCTCTCGGCCGCGCAGGCCCAGGCGCTGCGCCGCACCGGCCCCGCGCCGCTGCTGGTGGATGTGCGCGAGCCCTACGAGCAGCAGCTGGGCGGCGCGCCCGGCCTGGAAGGCGACGGCCAGGCGCAGGCCGTGCCGCTGTCGGGCCTGCTGAACGCGCTGCCGCAATGGCTGGCGCTGCCCGCCGAGACGCCGGTGGTCTTCTACTGCCGCAGCGGCAACCGCAGCGCCCAGGCCGCGCGTGCGCTGCGCCGCCTGGGGCACGACCAGGCCTTCAGCCTGGCCGGCGGCCTGGCGCTGTGGCCCGAGCCCGCAACGACCGCCACGGCATAAAAAAAGGCCGGCCGGGCTCATCACCCGTCCGGCCCCCCAAGGAGTATGCGGAACGATCAGCGGCTGTAGGCCACTTCGCCGTGCGAGCTGATGTCCAGCCCTTCGCGCTCGGATTCCTCGGTCACCCGCAGGCCCACCAGCATGCCGGCCAGCTTGTAGGCGATGAAGGACACCACGCCCGACCACACGATGGTGATCAGCACGCTCTTGACCTGCACCCACACCTGCGCCGCCATGTCGAAGGTATCGGGCGTGAGGCCGCCGGTGCCGCCGAGGCTCTGCGACGCGAACACGCCGGTCAGGATGGCGCCGACGATGCCGCCCACGCCATGCACGCCGAACACGTCGCAGGTGTCATCGGCCTTGAGCAGGCGCTTGAGGCCGCTCACGCCCCACAGGCAGAGGATGCCGCAGATCAGGCCCATGACGATGGCACCCATGGGGCCGACGAAGCCGGCGGCCGGCGTGATCGCCACCAGGCCGGCCACCGCGCCCGAGGCCGCGCCCAGCATCGAGGGCTTGCCTTTGTGCAGCGCCTCGCCCAGCAGCCACGACAGCGTGGCGGCGCCCGTGGCGACGATGGTGTTGATGAAGGCCAGGCCCGCGATGCCGTTGGCCGCGCCGGCCGAACCGGCGTTGAAGCCGAACCAGCCCACCCACAGCAGCGAGGCGCCCACCATGGTCAGCGTCAGGCTGTGCGGCGCCAGCGCCTCGCGGCCGAAGCCGATGCGCTTGCCCAGCACATACGAGCCCACCAGGCCGGCGATACCGGCGTTGATGTGCACCACGGTGCCGCCGGCGAAGTCCAGCGCGCCGTCCTTGCCCAGCAGGCCGCCGCCCCAGACCATGTGCGCGATCGGCACATAGCTGAAGGTGAACCACAGCACGGCGAACACCAGCACGGCCGCGAACTTGATGCGCTCGGCGAAGGCGCCGACGATCAGCGCCACCGTGATGGCCGCGAACGTGGACTGGTACGACACGAAGGCGAACTCGGGCACCGTGGGCATGGGGCCCGACAGCGTATCGGGCTTGATGCCCATCAGGAAGGCCTTCTCCAGCCCGCCGAAGAAGTTGCCCTCGCCCGCGAAGGTCAGCGAGTAGCCGTAGATGGCCCACAGCACGGTGATGAGCGCGAAGATGGTGAACACCTGCGCCAGCACCGAGAGCATGTTCTTGGCGCGCACCAGGCCGCCGTAGAACAGCGCCAGGCCGGGGATGACCATCAGCGTCACCAGCATGGCCGAGGTCAGGATCCACGCCGTGTCGCCCGCGTTCAGCGTGGGCGCGGCGGCCGGCGCTGCGGCAGCGGCATCGGCGACCGCTTCGGCAGCGGCGGCCACCGGTGCGGCGGCGGCCTGCGCGGCATCGGCCGCGGCGGCCGGATCGGCGGCCCAGGCACCCACGGCCACGGCGCCCAGCGCCAGCCCGGGAAGGAGGAGGAGTAGTTTTCGCATGGTGTTCACACCTTTTTGAATCAAATCAGGCTCTAAGGCAATAGGAATAAGCAGTATTAGCTATTATTTAAATAGCATTCACCCCAGTCTCGCCGGTGCGGATACGCACCACCTGCTCCAGCTGCGCAACGAAGATCTTGCCGTCGCCGATCTTGCCGGTGCGCGCCGCGCTCTCGATGGCCTCGATCACCCGGTCCACCAGGTCTTCGCTCACCGCGACTTCCAGCTTCACCTTGGGCAGGAAATCGACCACGTACTCGGCGCCGCGGTACAGCTCGGTGTGGCCCTTCTGGCGGCCAAAGCCCTTGACTTCGCTCACGGTGATGCCATTCACGCCGATGTCCGACAGCGCTTCGCGCACCTCGTCCAGCTTGAAGGGTTTGATCACGGCGGTCACCATCTTCATGGTCATGATGTGCTCCTCGAAAGATCAGAAAGTCTTGTTCAGGGCCACGATCGCGCGCCCCTTGTTCACCCAGCCGAAATAGCTGCGCTTGTTGGCCCCCACCCAGGCGGCGCTGAGCGCGAAGCCGTCGCCCAGGTCGTAGGCGCCGCCCACGCTGTAGTCCACGTAGTTGGGCACGCCCAGGTCCTTGATGTCGCTGGAAAAGCGCGTGTAGCCCAGCGCCAGCTTCAGCGTCAGCTTGGGCGCGATCTCCTGCGCGTAGGCCACGTTCAGGTAGCCGGTGTTGCGGCCTTTCATCGATCCATCGATCTTGTTGCCGGCCCAGCCGAAATAGTCCTTGGACACGGTGTGCGAGTACTTCACCGTCAGCGGGCCGTAGGTGCCGGCGCCATACAGCTCGGTGGTGTTGCCCGTGCTGTTGCCGGGGTACACATAGGTCAGCGCGCCCACGTCCCAGTCCACGTCGGCCGCCTTGAACTTGTAGCCGCCGTAGAAGTCCATCTCGACCTTGTTGTTGCCCTGCCAGTTGACCATCGAGTTCCAGTTGCCCACGTAGAAGCCCGAGTCGCCGAAGGCGTAGTCCACGCCGCCCTGCAGCGCGGGCTTGATGACCCGCGCATGCGCGGTGTTCTGGTCCTGCCCGCGGAACTTGTAGTTCGTCGTCAGCCCCAGGTTGGCCGACCACTGCGCGCTGGCCGCCATAGGCGCCAGTGCCACCAGGGCGGCCAGGGCCCAGTGCTTGCCGGTAGGTTTGTCGAACTTCGCCATCATTCACCCCTTTGCATCGTCTTGCTTGGATGGCTGTGGCAATGCAGGGAGCGTGCCATTTGAAGCAAAAATAACCCGCAAGCTCCATCCAATAAGCGCGAGCAGCTATCAAATCTGTAAATTGACAACGCCTTTGCCAGCCCAACCCTTGCCATCGCCCGCGTTCTTGCCCATGCTTGTGCACAGCGGTGCACCAACACGCACCTGCGCAAATGCACCAACATGGTGCATCGATGGCAGAAAAAACGCAGAGAGGGTTCCATGAGTCTTGCAATGGTGCAAAGCCGGGCGCTGGTCGGGCTGCAGGCGCACGCGGTGTCGGTGGAAGTGCATCTGGCCAATGGCCTGCCCAGCTTCACGCTGGTGGGCCTGGCCGACGTGGAGGTGAAGGAGGCGCGCGAGCGCGTGCGCTCGGCGCTGTCCAACAGCGGGCTGGAGTTTCCGCACAACAAGCGCATCACCGTCAACCTGGCGCCGGCCGACCTGCCCAAGGACTCGGGGCGCTTCGACCTGGCGATCGCCATCGGCGTCCTCGCGGCCAGCGGGCAGATCGACGGCACGCGGCTCGGGCACTACGAGTTCGCCGGCGAGCTGTCGCTGTCGGGCGCGCTGCGGCCGGTGCGCGGCGCGCTGGCGGCCAGCATGGACCTGCACCAGCGCGGCCTGCCGGTGCGCCAGGTGCTGCCGCCGGGCAGCGCCGAGGAGGCCGCCCTGGTGCCCGGCGCCGAGATCTACCGCGCCGAGCACCTGCTCGACGTGGTGCGCCACTTTGCACTGCAGCCCGATGCCGAGGCACCCGCCGCCGATGGCTGGCGCCGACTCACGCCCTCCATCGACCTGCCCGCAGGCGAGCATGCCGATCTGGCCGACGTCAAAGGCCAGACCGCCGCCCGGCGCGCGCTGGAGATCGCCGCCGCCGGCGGCCACAACCTGCTGATGCTGGGCGCCCCGGGCGCGGGCAAGTCCATGCTGGCGCAGCGCTTCGCCGGCATCCTGCCGGCGATGACCGTCACCGAGGCGCTGGAGAACGCCGCGCTGCACAGCCTGGCCGGGCGCTTCGATCCCGCGCGCTGGGGCCAGCGCAGCACCCAGGCGCCGCACCACACCGCCAGCGCCGTGGCCCTGGTGGGCGGCGGCAGCCCGCCGCAACCCGGGGCGATCTCGCTGGCGCACCGAGGCATCCTGTTTCTGGACGAGCTGCCAGAGTTTCCCCGCGCCGCGCTCGAGGCGCTGCGCGAGCCACTGGAGACCGGCCACATCACCATTGCGCGCGCCGCACGGCAGGCGCAATTTCCGGCGCGCTTCATGCTGATCGCGGCGATGAACCCCTGCCCCTGCGGCTTTCGCGGTTCGCGCCAGCGGACCTGCCGCTGCACGCCCGACCAGGTGGCGCGCTACCAGTCGCGCATCAGCGGGCCGCTGCTCGACCGCATCGACCTGCACCTCGAAGTCGCGCCGCTGCCGCCCGACGAGCTGCTGCATGCGCCGGCGGGCGAGCCCTCGGCCGCGGTGCGCGCCCGCGTGGTCGCCGCCCGGGCCCGCGCCGTGCAGCGGCAGGGCGTGGAGAACCAGCAGCTGCAGGGCCAGCTGCTCGATGCCCACCACCAGGCCGAACCCGCGGCGCTCGCGCTGCTGCAGACGGCGGCGCACAAGCTCGGCTGGTCGGCGCGCGGCATCCACCGCGCGCTGCGCGTGGCCCGCACCATCGCCGACCTGGCGGATGCCGGGCACATCACGACCGCGCATGCCGCCGAGGCCGTGCAGTACCGGCGGGCCTTGCTGGGCGGTGCGGACTGAGCCGCGCCCCCGGTAAAACTTGCCACAATGGTGCATGCCCACACCATCGCAGTCCTTCGTCCACCGCGTCCGCAGCCAGCTCGACAACCTGCCCGCCACCGAAAGGCAGCTGGCCCACTTCCTGCTGGAGTTTCCCGGCGAACTCGCGAGCTATGCCGGCAGCGAGCTGGCGGAGCTGGCGGGCGTGTCGCCATCGACCGTGAGCCGCTTCATACGGCGCATCGGCTACGGCAACTACGAAGAGGCGCGGCGCCATGCGCGCGAGGAGCGCGAAAGCGGCTCGCCGCTGTTTCAGGCCAGCACCGGCAGCCAGCCGGCAGCCAGCAGCGTCGCGGCGCATTTCCAGCAGTCGCAGGCCAACCTGGAGGCCAGCTTTGCGCGGCTGTCGGACCGCACCATGGCCGAGATCGCCAAGAGCCTGGCCAGCGCGCGGCAGGTGCTGGTCTTCGGCAGCCGCGCCAGCCATGGTTTCGCGGCCTACCTGCGCTGGCAGCTCGTGCAGGTGCTGCCGCGCGTCACCACCATCCCCGGGCCGGGCGAATCGCTGGGCGAATACCTGGCCGACATCGGCCGCGATGACTGCGTGATCGCGTTCGGCATGCGCCGCCCGACGCGCCAGATGCGCGACCTGCTGCAGGCCGCCACCCAGGCGCGCGCCAAGCTGCTGTTCATCAGCGACAGCAGCTCGCCCGACCACGCCGGCGCGACCTGGTCGCTGCCCTGCGACTGCCGCGGCACCGGCCGGCTCGACGACCACGCGGCCGTCATGGCGGTGTGCAACCTGATCGCCACCACCACCATCGAGGCCTGCGGCGCAGCAGGCCGCAAGCGCCTGGCCGCCATCGAGCTGGCGCACGAGGCGCTCGAAGAGCTCTAACCCCAGCCCCGGGGAAACCCCCGTTGACGCCTGGCAAGGCGATTTCTACATTACACCCCTAAATGAAATTCAAATTTCACATAAATCAAAATGTGAAATCTGGATGGCATTCACCGGGGGCTACGCCCTCCTTTCCGTCCCAACCCAGGAGTAGCCATGGCTGGCCCCGCACTTTCCTCCGGACCTGATTCCCCCCGCGTCGCCGAGCTCGACCGGGCGCTCGACCAGATCGGTGTGACCCGATCGCACCACACCATCATCTTCCTGATCCTCATCGGCTGCCTGTTCGACGCGTTCGAGCAGAACGCCGTCGGCATCGTCGGGCCCATGCTGCGCGAGCAGTGGGGGCTGACGGCCGCCGACATCGGCATGCTAAACACGGCCACCTTCGCCAGCGCGGCCGTGGGCCGCATCCTGTCGGGCCTGATCGCCGACCGCTGGGGCCGCCGCACCATGCTGACGGTCGACCTGCTGCTGTTCACCATCGGCGCGGGCATCTGCGCCGCCGCGCCCAACCTCACGGTCATGGCGCTGGGCCGCGTGGTCGTGGGCTTTGGTCTGGGCGGCGAGATCGCCATTGCCGTCACCATGCTGGCGGAGTTCTGCTCCACCAAGTTCCGCGGCACGGCCGTGGGCCTGGTCAACGTGGGTGCCGGCGGCCTGGGCAACTTCCTGGCCCCTGGTTTCGGCCTGCTGGTGTTCACGCTGTTCCCGGGCGACAACGCCTGGCGCTGGCTGTTCATCGCGCTGATGGTGCCCGCGCTGCTGGGCGCCTTCTACCGCCGCTACATCCCCGAGACGCCGCGCTTTTTGCTGTCGCAAGGCCGCATCCGCGAAACCAACGTGGTGCTGTCCAAGCTGGCCAGCGGCCGCCTGTCGGCCAAGAACACGCCGGTGACGGCCTTCCTCACCGACGACGGCAAGGCCCCCTCCGCGGCCGCCAAGGTCAAGGTGCGCGTGACCGAGATCTTCCGCGGCGCGCTGGCGCGGCGCACCATTCCGCTGTGCATCACGATCTGGATGGCCTATGGCGCGCAGATCTCGGTGCTGACGCTGATGCCGACCATCCTGGTCACGCTGGGCTATACGGTGTCCAAGAGCCTGCTGTTCACGATGATCATGCAAGGCGGCAGCCTGCTGGGCGCCATCGCGGCCTCGGCGCTGGGCTTCAGGTTCCCGCGCAAGCGGGTGCTGACGGCCGGCGCGGTCTGCGCCGGCGTGGCGGCCCTGGTCATCGGCTTCGCGGCCAAGAGCATCGTCATGCTGCTCGTCGCCGGCGCCATTTTCCAGTTCTTCGTGCTGCTGCTGAACACCACCATCTGGATCTTCGCCCCCGAGCTGTACCCCACCCGGGTGCGCGCCTTCGGCACCGCCTTCATCCTGGCCACCGGCACGGCCGCCGGCGCCTTCATGCCGCTGGTGGCGGGCCGCCTGCTCGAGAGCGCAGGCATCGCCGGCATCTTCGGCATGGTGGCCGCGATGTACGCGGTCTTCGTGGTCAGCGTGCAGAGCGTACCCGAGACCTATGGCCGTTCGCCCGACGCCGAGCCGCTGCTCGCCGAAGAGCCCCAGGCCGCGCCGCGCACCGCCTGACCCTGCCTTACCGACGACTTTTGCATATGCCCAATATCCTGCTCATCAACCCGAACTCGTCCCATGCCACCACCGAGATGATGGTGCGCATCGCGCAGGCCGATGCGCCGGCCGGCTTCACCGTCGTCGGCGTCACCGCCAGCGGCGGCCCGTCGATGATCGTGAACGAGACCGAACTCCAGGCCGCGGCCGTCGAGGTGGAGCGCGTCTGGCGCAGCGCCAGCGTGCCCTGTGCCGGCGTCATCATCAGCGCCTTCGGCGACCCAGGGGTCGACCAGGTACGCGCCCTCAGCGGCGCGACGCCCGTGGTCGGCATCTGCGAGTCCTCGATGCTCGAAGCCGCCGAAGGCGGCCGGCGCTTCGGCGTGGCGACGGTGACACCCGACCTGGTCGACGCCATCGACGCCAAGGCCCGCCAGCTCGGCCTGGGCGAGCTCTACACCGGCGTGCGGCTCACGCCCGGCGAACCGCGCGCCCTCACGGCGCACCCCCAGTCGCTGGAGGACGCGCTGGCCGTGGCCACGCAGGAGTGCCTCAACGAAGGCGCACAGGCCGTGATCATCGGCGGCGGCCCGCTGGGCCAGGCCGCGGTGAGCCTGTCCAAACGCTTCGACATGCCGCTGATCGCCCCGATCAGCGCCGCGGTGCGCCGGCTGGGCCGGCAGATGGCCGCCGCCACCGCATAAACACCTGCGTTATCAAAAACAGGAGCTGCTTGCGCTTTGTACATCTTGGATTTCAATATATTTCATATTGAAATTCAATGATGGAAAGCGCAAGCAGCTCCTTTTTTAATAGTAGAAAATACCGGCCCCGGTGCCGCCGGCCTGCGGCGGCGCCGGCTTTTTATTCGCTACCATAGCCCCCACCAAACCATCCATCGACGAAGGGTCCGCATGGCCAGAAAGCCAGTCACGGTGGCGACCGACACGCGTGAGAACCTGCTGCGCCACGCCGCCAGGATGCTGGGCGCCCACGGCTACGCGGCCACCACCATGCGCGCCATCGCCGAGCAGGCTGGCATCGAGGCGGCCAGCATCTACTACCACTTCGCGTCGAAGGAAGACCTGGTCGAGCATGTGATGGCGCACGGCGTGGCGCAGTGCGAGCAGACGCTGCAAGCCCACCTGGATGCGCTGCCCGCCGGTGCCAATTCCCGCCAACGCTTCGAAGCTGCCGTCGCCGGCATCCTGGACGGCTTCGTCACCCACAGCGACTTCGCCGCCGCCAACAGCAAGCTGCTGGGGCAGCTGCCCGAGAAGCTGCAGCGCCAGCAGGACAAGCGCCACCAGCAGCACCGCAAAGTCTGGGACAGGCTGCTGCTGGAGCTGCAGGCCGAGGGCCACCTGCGGCCCGACGTGGACCTGGGCCTGTGCCGCGTCTTCATCCTCGGCACGGTGAACTACGCCCAGGCCTGGTACAACCCGCGCAAAGGCTCGATCGCGCAGGTGGCGAAACAATTCTGCACAGTTTTCTTCGAAGGCATGGCACCGCTCCAGGTACCTGCCTGAGGCGGGCCGGCCGCGCCGGCGGCACAATACGCGCATGAGACCGGATGCCGTTCGCGACATTGTGCTGGCCTATGCCATAGAGACCGCGCCCCCTTCGCCCGCCCTGCCCACGCCCGAGCGCTGCCAGGCCCTCACGGCCGACACGCTGCACGCGCTGGGTTCCGAGCCGCTGCCGCCCGGCGACGCCCCCACCACGGCGTCGCCGCGCTTCCAGGCTTTCGTGCAGCAGCGGGCCGCGCGCATCATCCAGGCCAGCGAACTTCCCGCCGACGTGCGACAGGTGTGGCAGCAAAGCGCCCGCCTGGCGCCGTGGATTCCGCTGGCCATCGTGGCGGGCGCGCTGCTCGTGGGCTTTGCGGGCCACCGCATCGCCGACCCGCACCGCGTGAACCTGCTGTCGCTGCCGCTGCTGGCCCTGGTGGCCTGGAACCTGCTGATGTACGCCTGGCTGCTGCTGCACGGCGCCTGGGCCTGGCTGCGGCGCGCGCCGCAGGCGGCTGCGCCGCTGGTGCCGACCGCACAGGCCGAGGCCGCCGCCCCTGCCTCGGCCAGCGCGGCCCCGCCCTGGTGGCAGCGCCTGTCGGGCAAGCGCTGGCAGCCGCTGCGCGGCAATCCCTTGCGCAAGATGGCGCTGGCCTTCGAGAAGAACTGGTGGAACCTGGCCCGCAACGCGCGCCACGCGCAGTGGCTGCAGTGGCTGCACCTGGGCGCCGCGATGCTGGCGCTGGGCGCGCTAGCCTCGCTATGGACCACCGGGCTGACGAACGCCTACCAGGTCGGCTGGGAAAGCACCTTCCTGTCGGCCGAACAGGTGCAGCGCCTGCTGAACGCGCTGTTCTGGCCCGCGCAGGCGCTGCTGCACGCCAGCCCCTGGTCGCTGGCCGACATCCAGGCGCTGCAGGGCTGGGTGGCGAACCCCGCGGTGCCGCCCGTGCCCAACCGCATGTTCACGCCGCCCTCGATAGGCGCGCAGTGGGTGGTGGCCTACAGCACGCTGCTGGCCGCCGTGGTGATCGTGCCGCGCACCCTGCTGGCGCTGTGGCAGTGGGCGCGTGCGCGCTGGCTGCGCAACCGCCTGCCCCTGCCCTGGAGGCAGGCGTACTTCCAGGACCTGCTGCGCGACTTTGGCGGGCTGGCCACCACGCTGCGCATCACACCCTACAACCTGGCGCCGTCGCCCGAGCGCCAGCAGGTGCTGCAGGCCTGGGTGGCGCAGCAGCACGGCGCCGGCGCGCAGCTGCAGTGGCAGAACACCGTGCGCTACGGCGACCCGCTGCCGCCGGCCGCCGGCCAGGCCGTTGCCGACGGCGCCCAGCCCGTGCTGCTGCTCAGCCTGGCCGCGACGCCCGAGGCCGAGGTCCACGGCGTGCTGCTGGCCGAGGCGCGCGAGCGCTGGGGCAGCGGCGCGCAGGTCTGGCTGTGGGCGCAGGACTTTGCCGAGCGCAACCGCGCCACGCCGCGCCGCCTGCAGGAGCGCGAGCAGCTGTGGCGCGAGTTCGTCCGGCCCTACGGGCTGGCGGCCACCATCCTTCCCTGCGCCACGGCATGACGACCGCGATCGACCCGCCACCCGGCGCCGACACCAGCATCGCCTGGTGCCTGCTGTCGCACACCAATATCGGCAAGACCACGCTGGCACGCACGCTGCTGGCCGACGACGTCGGCGAGATCCAGGACGCCGCCCACGTCACCAGCCAGTCGCAGCGCTACCTGCTAGAGAAGAGCGGCCAGGGCGACACGCTGTGGCTGTGGGACACGCCGGGCTTCGGCGACTCGCTGCGCCTGTACGAGCGCCTGCGCCAGCAGGGCAACCCGCTGGGCTGGTTCCTCACCCACGTCTGGGACCGCTGGCGCGACCGGCCCTTCTACCTGAGCCAGCGCGCACTGCTGGCCGCGCGCGACCATGCCGACGTGATGCTCTACCTGGTCAACGCCGCCGAAGACCCGGCCGACGCGGGCTACTGGGAGTCGGAGATGCGCATCCTGCAATGGATGCGCAAGCCCGTGGTGGTGGTGCTGAACCAGATCGGCAGCGACACCTCCCCCGAGCAGACCACGGCCGACCTGCAGCGCTGGCAGCGCGCCACCGCGGCCTTCGGCGACACGGTGCGCAGCGTGCGCGTGCTCGACGCCTTCACCCGCAGCTGGCGGCACGAGAGCGAGGTACTGGGCTCCATCGCGCCGCTGCTGCCCGCCGCCAAGCAGGCGGCCTACCAGCGCCTGCTGCAGTCGCGCAGCGCGCGCGAGCGCGAGCGGGTCGAGGCCTCGCTGCAGGCGCTGGCCGCGCAGCTCGCCGCCGCCGCCCGGCTGCAGGAGCAGGCCGATGCCCCCGAGCAGGCGCTGTGGCAGCGCGCGCTGCACCTGGTCAAGAGCCGGATCAAACCCGCGCCTGACGCCAGCCCGCAGGAGACCGGCGCCATGCAGCGCCTGCTGCACCAGCTGCAGGCGCAGGACGTGGAATGCACCCAGCGCCTGCTGGCGCTGCACCGGCTCGACGGCAACGCGGCCAGCCAGATCCAGCAGCAGCTGCGCGAGCAGTTGCAGATCAGCACGCCCATCGACCCGCAGGCCGCCGGGCTCTGGGGCGCGCTCACCGCCGGCGCCGCCAGCGGCCTGGGCGCCGACCTGCTGGCCGGCGGCATGACGCTGGGCGCCGGCGCGATCCTGGGCGCGCTGGTGGGCGCCGTCACCTTCGCCGGCGCGGCCTGGGGCGCCAACAAGGTCTTCGACCAGCAGGCGCAGCGCTTCACGCTCTCGGGCCCCTACCTCGATGCGCTGGCCGCGCAGGCCCTGCTCAAGTACCTGGTGATCTCGCACTTCGGCCGCGGCCAGGGGCGCTACACCAGCCCGGCCGCGCCCCAGCGCTGGAACGACGCGGTGCAGGTCGCGCTGCAGGCCCGGGCCGACGAGCTGGCCGCGCTGTGGCCGCAGCTGCGCGGCACCGTCGATCCTGCTGCACCGCAGCAGGCGCTGCTGCTGCTGCTGGCGCAGTGCCTCGATCAGGCACTGGCGCGGATCGACGCTGTCGCGTAAATGCGTCAACAATCGTCGTTGCACGGTTTGTCCTCTTGCCGCGCGCCGGGGACGGGCGCAGCATGGGCCGGTCACGCATGTGCGTGGCATATCGACTAGCCACATCCGATAGAGAGGACATCTGTATGCGCACCCCTTGGAAAACCTGGCTCGCCACCGCACTCGTCGGCAGCTCGGCCGCCGTATTTGCCCAGACGCCTGCGGCCACCGCGCCAGCGCCGGCCAAGCCACCGGCGGCAACGGCCCCGGCGGCTGCAGCCCCTGCGCCGGCTCCTGCGGCTGCACCTGCTGCGGCTCCGACCGCTGCCGCCCCTGCCGCTGCACCCGCCGCCGCGCCGGCCGCTTCCGCAGCAAAATCGCAGACCTTCGTGTGCAAGGACGGCAGCACCATGACGGCTGCCACCTCCAAGGGAGCCTGCAGAGGCCACCAGGGCATAGACAAGGACGCCACCGCCGCCCAGGCCGCGAAGGCCTCCAAGCGCTCGGCCACCCCGGCTCCCGGCGGCGGCGCCGGCATGGTCTGGGCCAACGAGGAAACCAAGGTGTACCACTGCCAGGGCGACCGCTACTACGGCACGACCAAGAAGGGCGCCTACATGAGCGCGGCCGACGCCAAGGCCAAGGGCCTGCACGCCGCCAAGAACAGCAAGAACTGCGCGTCGTAAGCGCAACCCGCAGCCAACCACCCCGCACGGCGCAAGCCCTGCGGGGTTTTTACTATCAAAAACAGAGCTATCAGCGCTTTCTGGATAAGCGCTAGACCGGCTTTTTATTCATAACCCGCTGCCAGGCCAGCGCCGCATAGCCCGCCAGCCCCTGCGGAAACAGCAGCACCAGCGCCAGCATCACCCCGCCCAGGGCGGCGCGCCAGTAGTCGGTGCTGCGCGCCAGCGCATCGTGCAGCCAGGTGAAGCCGAAGGCGCCCACGATGGGCCCGGCCAGCGTCTGCACCCCGCCCAGCAGCACCATCACCAGGCCGTCGACCGAGCGGGCCACGCCCATGGTCTCGGGCGAGATGCTGCCCTTGGAGAAGGCGAACAAGGCCCCGGCCAGCCCGGCCACCGCGCCCGCCAGCACAAAGCCGCGCCATTGCAGGCGCGCCACGCTCATGCCGACGGCCTCGGCGCGCAGCGGCGAATCGCGCCCGGCGCGCAGCGCATAGCCGAACGGCGCATGCAGCACGCGCCACAGCCCCAGCACCGCCATGGCGGCGAGCAGCAGCACCAGCCCGTAGAACCAGCGGCGGTCTGACAGCCATGCGGCCGGCCAGATGCCGGTCAGGCCATTGCTGCCGCCGGTGACCGAATCCCACTGGAAGGCCGTGGCCCAGGTGATCTGCGCGAACGCCAGCGTCAGCATCGAGAAGTACACGCCCGACAGCCGCACCGCGAACCAGCCGAACACCCAGGCGCCCAGCGCGGCCACCAGCGGCGCCAGCAGCAGCGCCGCCTCCATCGGCAGCGCGGCGGCGCGCAGCAACAGCGCCGCGCCATAGGCCCCGAGCCCGAAATAGGCCGCATGGCCGAACGAATGCAGGCCGGCCGGCCCCATCAGGAAGTGCAGGCTCACCGCGAACAGCGCGGCGACCAGCAGGTCGATCAGCAGCACCAGCGTGTACGAGCCCTCGCCCGCCAGCCATGGCATGGCCGCCAGCAGCAGGCCCGCCAGCACGCCCACCGCCCACGCGCCGCGGCCGGGCGCGCGCAGCGGCTGCTCGGGCCGGCCCTGGTGGCGCTGCGGCGGCTGCGGCCGGCCCAGCAGGCCCCAGGGCCGCAGCACCAGCACCACGGCCATCACCACGAAGTCCGCCACCAGCGTGAGCTGCGGAAACGCCACCGCCACCCCGGCGATCTCGACCACGCCCAGCCAGATGCACAGCGACTTGACCAGCGACACCAGCAGCGCCGCGAGGTAAGCGCCGACCAGCGAGCCCATGCCGCCGACCACCACCACCACGAAGACCGCGCCTATGGTCTGCAGGTCCAGCTCCAGCATCGCCGGCTCGCGCGGCAGCTGCAGCGCGCCGCCCAGCCCGGCCAGCAGCGCGCCCAGCGCGAACACCGCCGTGAACAGCCAGGCCTGGCGCACGCCCAGCGCCGCCACCATCTCGCGGTCCTGCGTGGCGGCGCGCACCAGCACGCCGAAGCGGGTTTTGTGCAGCAGAAGCCATACCAGGCCCAGCACGCAAGGGCCAGCCGCTATCAAAAACAGATCGTAGCTGGGGAAGGCACGACCCAGGATGTCGACGGCGCCCTCCAGCCCTGGCGCGCGCGGCCCCAGCAGCTCGTCGGGCCCGCACAGCCACAGCACCGCGTCCTTGATGACCAACACCAGCGCAAAGGTGGCCAGCAGCTGGAACAGCTCGGGCGCCCGGTAGATGCGTCTGAGCAGCACGATCTCGACCACCGCGCCCAGCAGGCCCACGCCCAGCGCCGCCAGCGGGATCGCCAGCCAGAAGGCCCAGCCGTCACCCCAGGGCGCCAGCGCCTCGGCCAGGCGGTAGGCCGCGTACAGCCCCACCATGTACAGCGAGCCGTGGGCGAAGTTGACGATGCGCGTGACGCCGAAGATCAGCGACAGCCCCGCCGCCACCAGGAACAGCGACGAGGCCCCCGCGAGGCCATTGAGCAATTGAACCAGCAGCCCCGAAAAGCTCATAAATCACCGCATCTACCGGCAAGTTTCCGCCAAATGCTCAGGAAGCCGGGCGCAGCTTCTTCACTTCCTCGTCCGACGGCAGGTAGTTCTTGCCGTCGCGGTAGACGTAGTCCACCATCTCGCCCTGGCCTTTCACCTTCTTGAGCCTGCCCACGTAGGCGCCCATGGTCGACTGGTGGTCCTGGGCGCGGTAGGTGATCATGCCGAAGGGTGACAGCAGCTGCAGGCCCTCGAAGGCCTTGACCAGCTTCTCGGTGTCGGTGGAGCCGGCCAGCTTGATGCCGGCCGCCAGCGACTTGATGCCGGTGTAGCCCACCACCGAGCCCTGGCGCGGGTAGTCCTTGAACCGCGCCTGGTAGGCCAGGAAGAAGGCCTTGTGCTCGGGCGTGCTGATGGTGTGCACCGGGTAGCCGGTGACGATCCAGCCGTCGGGCGTCTCGTTCTTCAGCGTGTCGAGGTACTCGGGCTCGCCGCTGAGCACGCTCACCACCGGCCGGTCCTTGAACAGGCCACGCGTGTTGCCTTCGCGCACGAACTTGGTCAGATCGGTGGCGAACAGCACGTTGAAGATCGCATCCGGCTTGGCATCGGCCAGCGCCTGCACCACGCTGCCGGCATCCACCTTGCCCAGCACCGTGGCCTGTTCGGTGACGAACTCCACGTCGGGCTGGGCCGCCTTCATCTTCGCCTTGAAGGTGGCGATGGACGACTGGCCGTATTCGTAGTTGGGGTAGACGATGGCCCAGCGCTTCTTCTTGAGCTTGACGGCCTCTTCCACCAGCATCGACACCTGCATGTAGGTCGAGGGCCGCAGGCGGAAGGTGTAGGCGTTGCCGCTGCTCCAGACCATCTTGTCGGTCAGCGGCTCGGTCGCCAGGTAGAAGAATTTCTTCTGCTTGGCAAAGTCCGTCAGCGCCATGCCGGTGTTGGACAGGAAGCCACCCGCCAGCACGTCGACCTTCTCGCGCGAGATCAGCTCCTCGGCCACGCGCACCGTGTCGCCGGGGTTGGCGTTGTCGTCGCGGGTGATGAGCACCAGCTTCTTGCCGTTCACGCCGCCGCCGGCGTTGACTTCGTCCACCGCCAGCTCCATGCCGCGCTTGTAGGCCTCGAGGAAGGCGGGCTGGTTCTTGTAGCTGTTGATCTCGCCGATCTTGATCACGTCCTGCGCATGGGCCGCCGGGGTGGCCAGGCCGGCCCCGGCCAGGGCGAGTGCGGCGCCGGCCAGCCAGGCGCGGCGAACAAGCAAAGTCTTCATGCAGATATCTCCAGATCGATGGCAGGCACGCAGCGGACCCGCGCAGGGGCCGCTTTTGGAACCGCGCCATTGTCGCCGCTTCCGGGCCGGCGCGCCGCCCCCATCCGCCGGCAGGCAGCATCGTTGGAAATTTAATCTTATTGAGATTATATGTATTCGTATTTCATCTAATTTCGATTTTATGAAGAGCGTCGCATCATGCAGGCTTCGATACACGGCAAGGGGTGCGCGACATGGACGTGGTTCAGCAACTGGTGGCCCAACTCGGCGACAGCGCCGTGCTGCGCAGCCCTGAGGACATGGCCGGGCACCTGAGCGACTGGCGCGGGCGCTACCAGGGCCGGGCGCAGTGCGTGGCCCTGCCGTCCACCACCGAGCAGGTGGCGGCGATCGTCAGGCTCTGCCGCCAGGCCGGGGCGCCCATCGTGGTCCAGGGCGGCAACACCAGCCTGTGCGAGGGCGCCGTGCCGCGCGCCGAGCTGCCCGGCACCGTGGTCATCAACCTGGCCCGCATGCGCCAGGTGCGCTCGGTGGACGTGGCCAACAACTCCATGGTGGTCGAGGCCGGCTGCGTGCTGGCCGCCGTGCAGCAGGCCGCCGCGGCGCACGATCGGCTCTACCCGGTGAGCCTGGGCGCCGAGGGATCGTGCCAGATCGGCGGCAATATCGCCACCAACGCAGGCGGGACGGGCGTATTGCGCTATGGAAATACGCGCGAGAACGTGCTGGGGCTGGAGGTGGTACTGCCCGACGGCCGTATCTGGAACGGCCTGTACGGCCTGCGCAAGAACAACACCGGCTTCGACCTCAAGCATTTGTTCATCGGCTCCGAGGGCACGCTGGGCGTCGTCACCGCGGCCACGCTGAAGCTGCATCCGCTGCCCACCGCGCGCGCCATGGCCTGGCTGGCGGTGGACTCGCCGCAGACGGCCCTCACGCTGCTGGCGCGCCTGCAGCGCCGCTGCGGCGCCGCGCTGTCGGCCTACGAGCTGATGAACGACGTGCAGCTGAACATCGTGCTGCAGCAGGTGAGCGGCCGGCGCGCGCCGCTGAACCCCCAGCACCCCTGGCATGTGCTGGTGGAGCTGTCGGACACCGGCGGCGAGGCCGTGTTGGCCGCCGCGCTCGAAGAGGTGCTGGAAGCCGCCGCCAGCGAGGGCCTGCTGCTCGACGCCGCGCTGGCCGCCAGCGGCCAGCAGCAGGCGGACTGGTGGGAGGTGCGCCACAGCGTCTCCGAAGGCAACAAGAAGGCCGGCATCGGCATCAACACCGACCCGGCGGTGCCGCTGTCGGCCGTGCCCGCCTTCATCGCCCAGGCCACCGCGGCGGCGCACCGCGTGCTGCCGGGCGCGCCCATCATCGTCGTCGCCCACCTGGGGGACGGCAACGTGCACTTCATCCCGCAGGTGTCGTTCGAACAGTGGCGCGCACTGGCGCCCGAGCAGCAGGACCGCCTGTCGCACGCCGTCAAGCAGGCCGTGAACGAGGTCGCGCACGCGCTGGGCGGCACCTTCAGCGCCGAGCACGGCATCGGCCAGGTGCTGACCGAGGAAATGGGCCTGTTCAAGCCCCCGGTCGAACTCGACCTGATGCACACCATCAAGCAGGCGCTCGATCCCGAGCAGCTTTTCAACCCTGGGCGCTTGTTGCCCGCCACGCCTTCCCACTGAAAGGAATTCCCGATGACCGACATCCGTTCCGCCCAACAAGCCCCCCAGGTATCGCGCCGCCAGGCGCTGAAGGCCGCGGCCGCCGGCGCCGGCCTGATCGCCGCCCCCGCCGTGCTGCGCTATGCGCGCGCCCAGTCCAAGCGCATCGTGGTGCGCGACGACGGCGGCATCTACACCAAGGCCTACGGCGCGGTGTACTACAAGCCCTTCACGCAGAAGACCGGCATCGAGGTGGTCGGCGTGCAGGCCACGGCCGAGCCGGTGGCGCAGATCCGCAGCATGGTCGAGACCAGGAACTACACCTGGGACATGGCCAAGATCAGCCAGCCGGCGATCCTGCTGCTCACCTCCGGCGGCAAGCCCCTGCTGGAGAAACACGGGCTGGAGAACGATCCCTTCGTCAAGACCATTCCCGCGCAGTACATGTCGCCCTACGGCGTGGGCACCAACGTCTACAGCACGGTGCTGGCCTACCGCAAGGAAGCCTTCAAGGGCCGGGCCGAGCCCAAGTCCTGGGCCGACTTCTGGAACGTGAAGGACTTCCCCGGCCGCCGCGCGCTGCGCAAGCACCCGTTCGACACGCTGGAAGAGGCGCTGATGGCCTCGGGCGTGGCCAACGACAAGGTCTACCCGCTGGACCTGGACCGCGCCTTCAAGACCCTGGACCAGATCAAGCCCAAGGTGGACGTGTGGTGGAACTCGGGCGCGCAGGTGGAGCAGATGCTCAAGTCCGGCGAGGTCGACCTGATCGCCACCTGGGTGTCGCGCCCGCAGTCGGCCAATGCCGACGGCGCCAACATCGGCATCGTCTGGAACCAGAACATCTGGGGCGTGGACAGCTGGTCCATCCTGGCCGGCACGCCCAATGCCGACGCCTGCCGCGAGTTCATCAAGTTCGCGTCCGAGCCGCAGCGCATGGCCTCGCTGGTGCAGTACTTCGCCGCCGGCGTCACCCAACCCGAGGCCTTCAAGCACATCAAGCCCGAGCTGGCCAAGGACTGCCCGACCTTCCCCGACAACATCAAGACCGGCCTGCAGATCGACGCCAAGTACTGGCTGGCCAACCAGGCCGCCGTGATCGAGAAATTCAACGGCTGGGTGCTGAAGTGACGAACGCGAAGCTATCGATCGCCGGGCTCGCCAAGCGCTACGGCTCGTTCGTGGCGCTGCACCCCACCGACCTGCAGGTCGCCGAGGGCGAGTTCCTGACCCTGCTCGGCCCCTCGGGCTCGGGCAAGACCACCTTGCTGAGCATGATCGCCGGCCTGGCCGTGCCCGACGAGGGCCAACTGCTCATCAACGGCCAGGACGTGACCTATGGCGCGCCCTACGAGCGCGACATCGGCATGGTGTTCCAGAACTACGCGCTGTTCCCGCACATGACCATCGCGGAGAACATCGCCTTTCCGCTGAAGATGCGCAAGCTCGACCGCGCCACCGCGATGCAGCGTGCCCAGCAGGCGCTGGAGCTGGTGCACCTGCCGCATGTGGCGGGCCGCTTTCCCAAGGAGCTGTCGGGCGGCCAGCAGCAGCGCATCGCGCTGGCGCGCTGCCTGGTCTACAAGCCGTCCATCGTGCTGATGGACGAGCCACTGGGCGCGCTGGACAAGAAGCTGCGCGAGCACATGCAGCTCGAGATCAAGCGCATCCACCGCGAATCGGGCACCACCATCGTCTACGTGACGCACGACCAGGAAGAGGCGATGACCATGTCCGACCGCATCTGCCTGATGAATGGCGGGCGCATCGAGCAGCTCGGCACGCCGGGCGACCTGTACTTCCGCCCGCGCACGCCCTTCGTGGCCGACTTCCTGGGCGAGAGCAACCTGCTGCAGGGCGCAGTGGTGCAGGCCGCGGACGGCCAGGCCGAGATCGCGCTGGCGGGCTCGGGCACGGCGATCCGCGCCTCGGCCCACCAGCCGCTGCCGGCCGGCACGGCCGTGCGCGTGATGGTGCGGCCGCAGAACATCGCGCTGGGCAGCGCCCTGGGTGACGCCCAGCAGTCCTTCACCGGCCAGGTCATGGACACCATGATCACCGGCGGCCTGACCAAGCTCTACCTGTCGGCCGCGCAACTGGGCAGCGCGCCCATCGTGCTGTCCTTCCCCACGTCGGTGAACACGCCGAGCTTCCGGTTAGGCAGCAGCGTGGCCTTTGGCTGGGCCAGCGCCGACGCCGTGGCCGTGCCGGAGCAGCCATGAGCGCCGCCGCCACTCCCCGGCCCGCCTGGGTCAAGCCCGTGCTGATGGCGGCGCCGCTGGTGCTGCTGTTCCTGGTGCTGCTGGTCTACCCCGTGGGCCAGCTGCTGCTGCTCAGCATCTACAGCGACGGCGCCTTCACGCCCGCCAAGTACCAGCAGCTGTTCGCCTCGTCGGTGTACATGGACACCATGTTCATCACGCTGAAGATCTCGCTGATCACCGCGCTGCTGTCCATCGTCGGCGGTTACCCGGTGGCCTACCTGATCTCGTCGCTCTCCAAGGAGCGCAAGAGCCGCTGGGTGTTCTGGGTGCTGCTGTCGTTCTGGACCAGCTTCCTGGTGCGCGCCTTCGCGTGGATCGTGATGCTGGGCCGCAACGGCGTGGTCAACCAGCTGCTGCTGGCGCTGGGCCTGCAGGACGCGCCGTCGAACATGCTCTACAGCTTCGGTGCCGTGCTCGTGGGCATGGTGCATGCGCTGATGCCGCTGGCGGTGCTGACCATGCTGTCGGTGATGGAGAACATCGACCGTAACCTGCCGCGCGCCGCGCTGACGCTGGGCGCGCGCCCCGGCACGGCGTTCTGGCGCGTTTACTTTCCGCTCTCGATGCCCGGCGTGGCCGCGGGCGCCATCATGGTGTTCGTGACCGCCGTGGGCTTCTTCATCGTGCCGCAGCTGCTGGGCGGCCGCAAGGAGACCATGATCATCCAGCTCATCATCGAGCAGGTGCTGCAGGTGATGAACTGGGGCTTCGCCGGCTCGATCTCGGTGCTGCTGCTGGTGGTGGTGCTGGCCGTGTTCGCGCTCTACGACAAGGTGCTGGGCCTGTCCACCATGACCGGCGCGCAGTCCACCAAGGCCAACCACAGCAGCGGTTTCATGCGCAATGTCTCCGACGCGGTGCTGGGCTTCCTGGGCACGGCCAGCGACAAGCTGATCGCGCTCATCCCGCGCTCGCGCCGCCGCGAGGTGCAGCAGGGCGACTCCACGCCGCTGCGCGTGGCCGTCGTCGTGCTGCTGTTCTTCCTGAGCGTGCCGGCGCTGCTGATGATCCCGATGTCGTTCGCCGGCAGGTCGGGGCTGAACTGGCCGCCGCAGGGCTTCACGCTGCAGCACTACCAGGACATGCTGGCCTCGCCGCTGTGGCTGTCGGCCACGCTGCGCTCGTTCACCGTGGGCTTCTTCGCGGCGCTGGCGGCCATGGCCGTGGGCACGCCGGTGGCCTTCCTTCTGGTGCGCGGCCAGATGCGCGGCAAGGCGCTGGTGCTGGGCTTCGTGCTCGCGCCGCTGATCGTGCCGCGCATGATCATCGCCGTCGGCATGTTCTATTTCTTCGCCAAGGTGGGCCTGGTGGGCACCTCGCTGGGCCTGGTGCTGGGCCACACGGTGATCGCCATTCCCTACGTGGTGATGACCATGATGGCCGTGCTGCGCAACTACGACACGCGGCTGGACCTGGCCGCGCAGAGCCTGGGCGCGCGCCCCTGGCAGACGCTGCGCTACGTGACCTTCCCCATCATCGCGGCGGGCCTGACCTCGTCCTTCCTGTTCGCCTTCGCGACCTCGTTCGACGAGCTGACGATCTCGCTGTTCGCCTCGGGCGGCCTCAGCTCCACGCTGCCCAAGCAGTTCTGGGACGAGGTGACGCTGCAGATCTCGCCGGTCATCGCCGCCGTCTCCACCTGTTTGTTCGCCTTCATCGGCATCCTGATCACCTGTGCGGACTGGCTGCGCCGCCGCACCTCCGCATGACGCAAAGAACCACCATGACTACACGCATCACCTCGCAGACCCTGAAGGGCATCTTCCCGGCCCTGGCCACGCCGGTCACGGCCGACGGCCGCATCGACGCCGCCGCGCTCAAGGCCCTGCTGGCCCACCTGGCGGGCAGCGGCATCAGCGGCACCGTGCCGCTGGGCGGCACCGGCGAATACGGCGCGGTGTCGCGCAGCGAGCGCGCCCGCATGGTGTCGCTGGTGCGCGAGCACCTGGCCCCCGGCCTGCCGGTGATCGCCGGCGTGCTCGACCCGGGCTTCCACGACGCGATGGACGCCGGCAACGCGCTGGCCACCGCCGGCGCCGACGCGCTGATGGTGCTCACGCCCTACTACACCACGCCCACGCAGCAGGGCATACGCGACTACTTCCTGCGCTACGCCGATGCCTCGCCGCTGCCGGTGGTGATCTACGAGATCCCGTACCGCACGCGCATCGCCATCGCGCCCGAGGTGCTGCACGAGCTGTCGCGCCACGAGAACATCATCGGCATGAAGGCCTGCAACACCGACATGTACCACTTCCTGAAGGTGGTGGCCGGCGTCTCCGCCGACTTCTCGGTGCTCAGCGGCGAGGACACGCTGCTGCCCGTGCACATGGCGGCCGGCGCCCAGGGCGGCATCGTCGTCACGGCCAACCTCCTGCCCAAGACCTGGAACGCCATGTACCAGCTGCTGGCCCAGGGCAAGACGGCCGAGGCGCTGCAGCTGCACCGCGAGCTGATCCCGCTGATGGACCTGGCCTTCGCCGAAACCAACCCCGGCCCGATGAAGGCCGTGTGGGACCTGGTGGGCGTGCATGCGCCGCACCTGCTCGCGCCGCTGGTGACCTGCAACCCGGCGCTGGCCGCGCGCCTGCGCGCCGAGCTGGAAAAGCGCCTCGCGCACGAGAACCAGCTCTGATGCTCCCCGCCGTCAAGGACTACCGCGCACTGGCGCGCCGGCGCCTGGCCCGGTTCGCGTTCGACTACCTCGAAGGCGGCGCCGAGGACGGCCAGGCCCTGGCGCGCAACCTGGCCTCGTGGGGCCGGGTCACTTTCCAGCCGCGGGCGCTGGTCGATGTCTCCGAAATCGATGCCGGCATCGAGCTGTTCGGCCGCCGCCAGGCGCTGCCGGCCCTGGTCGGCCCTACGGGGCTGAACGGCCTGTACTGGCCGCGCGCCGAAGAGGTGCTGGCCCGCGCCGCGCACGCGGCGGGCCTGCCTTTCGTGCTATCCACCGCATCCACCTCGCTGATCGAGGAGGTGCGCGCCGCCAGCGCCGGCGACCTGTGGCTGCAGCTCTACGTGCAGAAGGACCGGCGCATCGCCGAGAGCATGATGGCGCGGGCGCAGGCCGCGGGCTTTTCCGCGCTGATGCTGACGGTGGACACCATGGTCCACGGCAAGCGCGACCACGACATCCGCAACGGCTTTCGCATGCCCATCCCGTGGACGCCGCGGCTGCTGGCCGACCTGCTCGCGCACCCGCGCTGGTGCCTGCGCATGCTGCGCCAGCACGGCTCGCCCCAGCTCGTCAACCTGGCGCGCAGTTCGGGCATGGCCGCCAACCTGCAGCAGCAGGCCGCCGTGATGAGCCGCCAGATGGACATGGCACTGACCTGGGACGATCTCGCCTGGGTGCGCCGCCACTGGCAGGGCCCGGTGCTCGTCAAGGGCCTGCTCACGGTGCGCGACGCCGTGCAGGCGCTGAACGCCGGCGCCGACGGCATCGTCGTCAGCAACCACGGCGGGCGCCAGCTCGACGGCGCGCCCAGCCCGCTGGAGCAGTTGCCCGCCATTGCCGACGCGCATCGTGGCAAGATGCGCATCCTGGTCGACGGCGGCGTGCGGCGCGGCAGCGACATCGCCAAGGCGCGGGCCCTGGGCGCCGACGCGGTGCTGCTCGGGCGGGCGCCGCTGTACGGCCTGGCCGCCCGCGGGCCGCAGGGCGTGGCCGAGGTGCTGGACATATTGCGCGGCGAGTTCGAGACCACGCTGCGCCTGCTGGGCGCCACGCGCGCCGCCGGCCTGGATGCCAGCTACCTCACTTAAAAACAGGAGCTGCTCGCGCTTACCCTGATTGAAATTTAGATATTTTTCACTTTGAATGCATTGATAGACAAGCGCCAGCAGCTATGATTTTTAAGAACCACCCTTGCAGGCCCGAGCACTGATGCGCAAGCCCAAGACCACCGCCGGCAGCCCCGCTGGCGACACCGATCCGCGCGAATCGTCCCTGTTCGTGGGCTCAGTGGCCAAGGCCTTCCAGGTGCTGGAAGCCTTCCGCGACACGCACCGCGAGATGTCCATCGCCGAGATCGCCCGCGCCGCCGGGCTGGACCGCAGCGCGACGCAGCGCATCATCTACACGCTGGAGCACCTGCAGTACCTCCGCCGCCTGCCCGGCTCCAACCTCTACGGCCTGGCGCCCGAGGTGCTGAGCCTGTCGTACAACTACCTGCGCTCGCGCCGCATCATCGACCGCGCCTCGCCCTACCTCGTGGAGATGACGCACGTGCTCGGCGAGACCTCGAACCTGCAGGAGCTCGACGGCCACGAGATCGTCTTCATCGCCCGCATCCCGGGCCGGCATTTGTTCAACTCCGACTTCACCGTGGGCTCGCGCCTGCCGGCGATCTACTCCGCATCGGGCCGGGCCATGCTGGCGCGGCTCGACGTCGCCGAGCGCGAGCGCATCATCGCCGCCACGCCCATCGCCCGCATCACCGCGCAGACCGAGACCGACCCCGAGCTGCTGCTGCGCCACATCGAGCAGGCCGGCAAGGACGGCTTCGCCATCGTGCAGAACCAGACGGTGATCGGCGACATCTCCGTCGGCGCGCCCATCACCGACCATGGCGGCCTGCCCATCGGCGCGATCAACATCTCGGTGCCGTCCACGCGCTGGACCGCCGCCAAGGTCGAGGCCGAGCTGCTGCCGCACGTGCTGCTGGCCTCGACCTCCATCTCCAAGATCCTCGACAACTTCTGACGGGTGCCGCGCGCCCCGGCGCCGCGCCCCTCCTTGATCTGGCGCAGCTTCCAACCCAGGGATATTCCCTTATAACATCTAAGTTGTAGGAATCAGGAACAATAGCGTTTATAGATATACAACCTGCTTGCCGTTCAGGTTTACCCGGGCAAGCCGTTCCATCCATTTCCTTGTTGCCAGAGTCACTGCCATGAGCGCTTTTCTTGAAGAACGCGTACTGTCCGTCCACCACTGGACCGACCGCCTTTTCTCCTTCACCACCACCCGTGATCCGGCGCTGCGCTTCTCCAGCGGCCACTTCACGATGATCGGCCTGAAGGTGGACGGCAAGAACCTGCTGCGCGCCTACTCCATCGCCAGCCCCAACTACGAAGACCACCTGGAGTTCCTGTCCATCAAGGTGGACAACGGCCCGCTGACCAGCAAGCTGCAGCACATCCAGGTCGGCGACACCGTCATCGTCGGCAAGAAGCCCACCGGCACGCTGCTGATCGACTACCTGCTGCCCGGCAAGAACCTGTACCTGATCGGCACCGGCACGGGCCTGGCGCCCTGGCTGTCGGTGGCGCGCGACCCCGAGACCTACGACAAGTTCGAGAAGGTCGTCGTGGTGCACGGCGTGCGCCACGCCGCCGAGCTGGCCTACCAGCAGCTGTTCGAGAAAGAGCTGCCCGAGCACGAGCTGCTGGGCGAGATCGTGCAGGACCAGCTCATCTACTACCCCACCGTCACGCGCGAGCCCTTCCGCAACCACGGCCGCATCTCCAACCAGATCAACGCCGGCACTTTCCCGCAGAACATCGGCCTGCCCGAGCTGAACCCCGAGACCGACCGCGTCATGCTCTGCGGCAGCCCCGCGATGCTGGCCGAGCTGAAGGAGCTGCTGGAGCACCGCGGCTTCAAGGAAGGCAACACCACCACGCCCGGCGACTTCGTGGTCGAGCGCGCCTTCGTCGAGAAGTAAGCGCCCTGCCTTCGGCACCAGCCGCGAACCGCCGTCCCCGGACGGCGGTTTTTTTGTGCCTGCCGCACGTGCAAACCCCAGGGATTACCCAGGCACAAAACTGCTGATTATTTCCATCACCTGAACAATGAGTTGTGATTTTGGTGATTTATCTGCGTTCGTCCCGAATCTATACTTTCCCCATCGTTGAACGAAAAGCACAACACCTCAACGCTCTGGCTCAACGAAGCGATCGGCCACCGGGCCGACCGCCACTCTCGAAAGGATTTGGAAAATGTTGAACGCACGTATCTTGACCGTTGCCGCCGCCCTCGCCCTGGGCACCGCCGCCGCACAAGCCGGCTCGCTGTACGAAGGCGAAGGCTCGCAAGCCCCCGCCGTGGCCGCCACCAGCACGCTGACCCGCGCCCAGGTGCAGGCCGAAGCCGTGCAGGCCCTGCGCGACGGCACGCTGCCGGTGATCGGCGACCGCATGGACTTCCCCCAGGCACAAGCCAAGTCCACGCTGACCCGCGAAGCCGTGCGCCAGGAAGCCATCCAGGCCGCCCGCTCGGGCCGCACCGTGGAAGGTGACGGCTACTACGGCGAATAAGCCTTAGCCACGCGCCGGAGCCACGTCCGGCGCGCACCGGCTGCAGGCCCTCCGCACACTCCAGGGGCCTGCGGCCAAGAAAAAAGCTGCTGATGTTTTCAGCAGCTTTTTTCTTGGCGCCTGCCGCTACAGCGGGTGTTCGGTGTAGAAGCGCCCGCCGTGGTACAGCAGCGGCGGCACGCCGGTGCGGTGCGTGCAGTGCAGCACCTCGCCGAGGAAGATCACGTGGTCGCCGGCATCCAGGTGGCTGTGGCTGCGGCATTCGAAGGTGGCGATGGCGCCGTCGAGCAGCGGTGTGCCGCTGGGCCCCGGCGCATGGGCCACGCCGGCCCAGCGGTCCGCGCCGCGGCGGGCGAACTGCTCGGCCAGCGGCTGCTGCTCGGCCGACAGCACGTTGACCGCGAAGTGGCCGACGGCGCGGAAGGCCTCCAGCGACGCCGAGGTCTGCATCAGGCTCCACAGCACCAGCGGCGGCGTGAGCGACACCGAGTTGAAGGAGCTGATGGTCAGCCCCAGCGGCTCGCCGGCAGGGGAGATGGCCGTCACCACCGCCACGCCGGTGGCAAAGCGGCCCAGCGCATCGCGGAACTCGCGCGAATCGAAGGGCGCGGCGGCATCGGCGCCGTGCAGCAGGTGCTTGGGTGGAGAGGAATTCACTCGGAAGACTCCGCGAAAAGCCGCGGATGGTTGCGAAAAATACTGGGCTATTATCGACCCAGCCCCCTTGTCTTAGTGCGGGTAGGTACTTACCCCGCACGCCCCGGAACCGATTCCCATGCCATTCCTCCCCACCTTTGCCATGCTGGGCAGCGGCCCGGCCGTGCTGCTGCTGCACGATGCCGACAGCGACCACCTGGGCTTCGCGCCCCAGGTCGAGCTGCTGGCCAGCCAGGGCTGGCGCGCCATCGCCTGGGACATGCCGGGCTACCGCGGCAGCCCGCCGCCGCCCAGCGGATACAGCCTGCCGGCGCTGGCGGCCACGGCCGCCCATTTGCTCGAAACCCTGAAGATCCCCCATGCGCACGTCGTCGGCCACGGCGTGGGCGCGATGGTGGCGCTGGAACTGGCGCTGCGCCACCCGGCGTTGGTGCGGCGCCTGGTGCTGGTGGCCGGCGGCCCGGCGCTCGATGCCGAGGCCCGCGGCCACTGGGTGGACAGCCGACTGGAGCTGCTGGCGCAGTACGACGGCGGCGCGGCCGCCGGCGAGCCGCCGCTGGCCCGCTTTGCCGAGCAGGTGGTGCTGCGGCAGACCGGCCGCAAGGCCGTGCCGGCCGGCCAGGCCCTGGCGCGCCACGCGCTGGCGCAGCTGCAGCCGCTGGCCTACCGGCGCATGCTGCAGATGCTGACGGAGTACCAGGAGCCCGTGGAGCGCTACCGCCAGCTGGCACAGCCCGCCCTGCTGATCGGCGGCGGCCAGGACGTGTGCATGCCGCCCGCGCTGCTGCAGACGCTGGCCAACACGCTGCCCGACGCCGTGCACATGAGCCTGCCCGAGATCGGCCACTGGCCGCAGATGGAGAACCCCGAAGATTTCGAGGGGCTGCTGCTGAGCTTTCTGGCCGCACGCGACCAGCCTGCATTGCACTGACAGAGCTTTCGCTCCTGTTTATATAGCTATCAGCGCTTGCTACATAAGCGCTGAATCCCTATTTTTCTTATATTCAGTGCGCGTAGCCGGCCAGCGCCTTGCCGGCCGCCGCGGTGGGCTGCTCGTAGCCGTGGAAGCCGAAGGGCATCTCCGGCGTGCGGCCGCTGATCAGCTCGGCCATGGCCTTGCCCGAGCCCGCGCCGTGCGTCCAGCCCAGCGTGCCGTGGCCGGCGTTGATCCACAGCTTGCCGACCTGGGTGCGGCCGATGTAGGGGATGTTGGTGGGCGTGGCCGGGCGCAGGCCGGTCCAGAACTGCGGGTTGCCGCCCTGCTCGGGCAACCGCGTGTCGCAGACGCCGGGCATCAGCTCCTCGATGCGGCGCACCAGCATGCGGCAGCGCGCCTGTGCCAGCGGGCTGGTCAGCGAGGTGTCGTAGCCGTTCAGCTCGATGGTGCCGGCCACGCGCAGGAAGTTGCCCAGCCGGCTCATCGCCAGCTTGTTGCCGTCGTCGATGCACGAGACGAGGGGCGCCGCGTCGGGCTGCAGGATGGGCAACGTGGCGCTGTAGCCCTTGCCGGGGTAGATGGACACGTTCACGCCCACGGTGCGCAGCAGCGGCGCGGTGTAGCTGCCGCAGGCCACCACCACGGCATCGCCGCGCAGGGTTTTCAAGTCATTTCGGCCTTCAGCGCCCTCGCTGCGAGCGCGAACAGCTACCGATTCAATAGCGCCACCGGCCTGGTTCAGCCGCACCACCTCGTGGCGGTAGAGGAACTGCGCGCCGCGCTCGGCGCACAGCCGCGCCAGCTGCTGGGTGAAGACGCGGGCGTCGCCGCTCTCGTCCGACGCGGTGAAGGTGCCACCCTTGATCTGCGCCGCATAGGGCTTGAAGGCGGGCTCGATGGCCAGGAACTCGTCGGTCGTCACCATGCGGCGGTGCACGCCGTGCTGGCGCATCAGGTCCACCGCGTAGGCCGCGTCGTCCACCGCCTGCTGCGAGGTGAAGAAGTGGGCGATGCCGCGCTCGAGCCGGTTGAACTCGATGCCGGTGTCGGCCACCACCTGCTTGAGCGCCGTGTGGCTGTAGGCGCCCAGCGCCACGATCTGCTGCACGTTGCGCGCAAAGGCGGTGTCGTTGCACTGGCCCAGGAACTGCAGGCACCAGCGCCACTGCGCCGGGTCGAGCTGGGGGCGCAGCAGCAGCGGCGCCTCGGGGTCGAACATCCATTTCAGCGCCTTCAGCGGCGCGTGCTTGTTGGCCCAGGGCTCGCAGTAGCTCACCGAGATCTGCGCCGCGTTGGCAAAGCTGGTTTCCAGCGCCGCGTCGGGCTGGCGGTCGACGACGACCACCTCGTGCCCTGATTGCAGCAAATGCCAGGCGGTGCTGGTTCCGATGATGCCTGCGCCAAGAATGATGACTTTCATGCGTTGCAGTGTGCTACAGCGCCCGCGAATACAAAAGCAGGATTAAACTTTCAGCAGATTCATCAGAACAGCTAATAGAACACCATGAGCAATCTGGACCCTGTCGCGCTGGAATGCCTGGCCGCCATCGTCGAGGAAGGCGGCTTCGAGAAGGCCGCGCTGCGCCTGCATGTGACGCAGTCCGCCGTGTCGCAGCGCCTGCGCGCGCTGGAGGCCCAGGTGGGCTCGGTGCTGGTGGTGCGCAGCCGGCCGCTGAAGGCCACACCCGCCGGGCAGCGCCTGCTCAAGCACGTGAAACAGCTGCGCCTGCTGCGCGCCGACCTGGAGCGCGACCTGCAGGAGCTGGCGCCGCTGGCCCACGGCGACCAGGACAACGAGCGCATCTCCATCGCCATCAACGCCGACAGCATCGCCACCTGGGCGCCGCCCGCGCTGCACGAGCTGGCGGTGCAGCGGCTGTCGCTGGAGGTGATCGCCGACGACCAGGACTTCACGCAGGACTGGCTGCGCTCGGGCGAGGTGCTGGGCTGCGTGACCACCATGTCGCAGGCGCTGCGCGGCTGCCGCATGGTGCCGCTGGGCGCGATGCACTACGTGGCCGTGGCGGCGGCCGACTACGCCGCCCGCCATGTGCCCGAGGGGCTGTCGCGCGGCAACTTCCGCGAGCTGCCCTTTCTCTCGTACAACCGCAAGGACGACATGCAGGATGTGTTCGTGGCCCGGGCCATGGGCCTGCCGCGCGTGGACCTGCAGCACATCTACCTGCCGAGTTCGGAAGGCCAGCTGCGCGCCGTGGCCGCCGGCTGGGGCCTGGGCGTGGTGCCCGAACTGCTGGCCCGCCCCGGGCTGGCCGATGGCAGCCTGGTCAACGTCGCGCCCGGCCAGGTGTTGGCCGTCGACCTGTACTGGCACTGCTGGAACCTGCAGTCCGGCCTGCTGGAGGCGCTGACCGAGGCCATGCTGCGCACCGCGCGCGCCAGCCTGGAGCCATCGCAGCTCCAGCCTGCATGACAGCGATCAGCGGATCAGCAGCACCGGCACCTTGCTCGCGGCCAGCACCTGGGTGGCCACCGAACCGACGACCAGCTTGGCGAGCGCGCTGTGGCCGCGCGTGCCCATCACGAGCAGGTCGTAGCCGCCCTCGTCCGCGACACGGCTGATGGTCTCGCCGATGGGGCCGACCTTGCTGATGCACTGCGCCTCGACCTGGTGCCCGGCCAGGAACTCGCGCACCGGCGCCAGCACCTTCTGCGCTTCTTCATCGTAGTACTCGCTCACCACGTCCTTGCTCAGCATCTTGGCGGCGTGCGGCGGCAGCGGCGCACCGACCGTCAGCGCGGTGTATTCGTTGGGCGCGGCCAGCCAGTGGGGATGGCTGCCAAGGTATTCGAGCATTTTCCGGGTGTAGGCGCTGCCGTCGACAGCCAACAGGATACGCATGGCAAGACTCCTTGGTGGGTGGATATGCCTGCCAAGCATAGCCGCCTGCCTCCGCCCCTGCCTTGATCCATGTCATCGGCCGGGCGCGGGCACCTGCACCGTGAAGCCGGGCCGGAAGCCCTCCTGCTCGCCCTTGCGCGCATAGCCCAGCGGGTTCGCCACCACGCGGCAGCGCCAGGGCCGGCCGTCGTCCCGCGTGCCGCTGACCACGTAGTCGCTGGGCGCGTGCAGGTGGCCGTGGATCCACAGGTCGGCCTGGGGCAGCAGCGCATCGAGCTGGTTGCAGAACCCGGCCGTGCCCGGCGTGAGGCCGTAGCGCGGATCGGCGCTGCGCAGGCTGGGCGCGAAATGGGTGATGGCGACCGTCGGGCCATCGAAGGGCTGCTGCAGCGCCTCGCGCAGCCACTGCTGGCACTGCAGCGCCTCGTCGCGGATCTGCGCCGCCAGGAAGGGCTCGCCGTGACGCGTGGCGGCGGTCTTGCTGAGGTAGAAATTGGCGGCCTTGTAGGCCTTCTCGCGCTGTTTGAGCAGGCTGGCCACGTCCTGCACACCGGCCTGCAGCGCGATGGCGTCGAAGTCGCTCCACAGCGCCGTGCCGACGAAACGCACGCCGCCCAGCACCTGCACGCGCCGCTCCAGCAGCACGATGCCCAGGCGCTCGCAGCACTCGGCCAGCCGCTGGTAGGCCACGTCGAAGTCCATGCCGTCGAACTCGTGGTTGCCCGGCACCATCAGCACCGGCACGGGCCAGCTCCCGCCGGCCGAGCGCGGGCTGAACTGCGCCAGGCCGAAGTCGCCATCGCCCAGCTCGGCCAGCCGCGAGCCGGGCTGGTACGAGCCAATATCGCCGGCCAGCACCAGCACATCGGCGCCGGGCGCGGGCACGGCGCGAAAACGCGGATCGGTCTCCAGGTGCAGGTCAGAGAGAATTTGCAGTTGCATGGGGCAATGCTAACGCGGGCTACAGCGGCAGCTCCTGGTCGGGGAATGCCGCCTTGGCCGCGCGCTCCAGCGCCTGCAGCATCCAGGCCAGCGCCGACGCCGGGATGTGCCGGCTGCGCGTGCGCCACAGCGCATCCACGTGCACCGCCTCCACGCGCAGCGGCAGCGGGCGGCAGGCCAGTTGCCCGGCCAGGCCGGTGATGGGCACCATGTGCCGCGGCAGCACGGTCAGCAGGTCGGACTGGGCCGCGACGCGGGCGGCGGTGAAATACTGGTTCACCGTCAGCACCACGCGGCGCTTGCGGCCGATGGAGGCCAGCGCCTCGTCGAGGAAGCCGAAGGGCTGGCCCGAGAAGCTCACCAGCAGGTGGCGCGCGCTGCAGTAGCGGTCCAGCGTGAGCAGGCCCTCGGCCAGCGGGTGGTCGTGGCGCATCACGCAGATGTACTCGCCGTCGTACAGGCGCCGGCTCTCGAAGTCGACCAGCGCGCCGGCCTGGGCGCGTGCCGTCATCTCGGCCAGCACGAAGGGAAAGTAGCCCACGGCCAGGTCGGCCGATTCGTCGTCGAGCACGGGGCGCGGGTCGCGCGTGGTCAGCGGCTGCACCTGCAGCGAGACCTGCGGCGCCTCGGCCTCCAGGATGTCCACCAGGTGCGGCAGCAGCGTGGCCGTGGTGGCATCGGCCATCGCCAGCACGAAGGCCTGCCGGTCGTGGGCGGCGTCGAAGGTGTCGGGCGCAAAGGCCTGCTGCAGCCGCGCCAGCGATTCGCGCACCGACGGCCACAGCGCGTTGGCCAGCGGCGTCGGCGCCACGCCCTGGCCGCTGCGCACCAGCAGCTCGTCGCCCAGCACCTCGCGCAGGCGGCGTATCGCATTGCTGACCGCCGGCTGGGTGATGGCCAGCTTGTCGGCGGCGCGCGTCAGGCTGCGCTCGGTCATCACCTCGTCGAACACGCGCAGCAGGTTCAGGTCCAGGTGGCGGAACTGGTGGGTTTGCATGGAACGCTCCTCGGGCCGATGGGCCCTGCGTCAATCATCATCACCGTGAATGATAAAGATTCAAAATATAAATTTGAGATGATTTAGGGTAAACCCTAGAATACGTTCATCGCTTCTCAGAAAGCATTTTTTGACAAGCCCCTCCGGGCTGACTGACTACCATGAGCAACCATTTCTTCTACACCGACATTTCGACCGAGCACACCGGCGTGCAGCGTGTGGAACGCGCCACCGAACACCTGCAGGAAACCTTCAGCAGCAAGCGCAGCGGCACCCGCCTCGTGCTGGCAGCCCTGGTGGCCAGCGTGCTCGTGGCCAGCGAATGGATCACCTCCATGGCCGGCAGCCAGCACTGGGTCGCCGGCTGGGCCCTGCTGTGGGTGGTGGCATTCGCCTCGATCGCCCTGCTGGCCGAGCCCGCACAATCGCTGAGCGAAGGCCTGCGCGCCCTGCGCAAGAAGTGGAGCGAACAGACCCAGCGCGCCGAAGAAGACGACCGCACCTGGAGCTACGCGCTGCTGGACGCCCGCCTGATGGCCGACCTGAACCGCGCCATGAGCGACACGGCCGTGACCTTCCGCTACCCCCACGCCTGATCTTCGGGCCAGGCTTAACAGCCAAATCGGCTTGTAGCGCTTATCCAATAAGCGCTAGCAGCTATCAATTTTAAAAAGCCACGGCCTGCCGTGGCTTTTTTGTCATTCGGGCCGCCCGTCGGCCGCACGGTACTGCGGCGGCGGCACAAAGCCCGGCTGCGCCAGCAGCCAGTCGCAGAACCGGTCCAGCCGCGGCTGGCCACGCCCCCCGTCGCCGGCGCGCCGCTGCGCCACATAGCGGTAGCCCGAGCGCTGGAAGCCCAGCGGCGCCAGCAGCCTGCCCGCCGCCAGGTCGTCCATCACCAGGTGCCAGGGCGCGACGGCGATGCCCAGGCCGCGCACCGCGGCCTCCAGCGTGAAGAAGTAGTGCTCGAACTCGGTGCCGGCGCCGCCGTGCAGCCCCGGCAGCGCCACGCCCATGGACTGGCACCACATGTCCCAGGCATTGCGCCGGGTGCGCGTGTGCAGCAGGGCCTGGCCCGCCAGGTCGGCCGGCTCATGCAGGCGCAACCGCTGGGCCAGCGGCGGCGCCAGCACCGGGCCCAGCCATTCGACGAACAGGGGCAGGCTGGCGATGTGTGGGCGTGCCATGCCGTCGTCCACCGTGATGGCCAGGTCACCGCCCTGCGCAATGTCCACCTGGGTGGTGCGCAGCCGGACCTCGATGTCCGGGTGCAGCGTATTGAACGCAAACAGCCGCGGAATCAGCCATTTGACGGCAAAAGTGCTGAAACAGCTCACATCCAGCGGCCCGCGGCCGTCATCGCTGATCTCGCGCACCGCGCTGTCGATCTGCCCGAAGGCCGCCGTCAGCGCCGGCAGCAGCCGCAGGCCGGCGGCGCTGAGCTGCGGCCGGCTCTTGGGGCCTTCGAACAGCGCCACGCCCAGGCTGCGCTCGAGCTGCTGCACCTGGCGGCTGACCGCGCCGGGCGTGACCGACAGCTCCTCGGCGGCCGCGGTCATGCGGCCCAGTCTTGCGGCAGCCTCAAAGGCGCGCAGGGCGTTCAGGGGTGGCAGGCGGTGTGTCATTGAGTTTATTGCACATAGATGCTGCAAAGATATCGCTTTTCCGGCGCCTGGAACCTCCCGAGAATCACGGGCTTGCCAACCGGCGACAACCCCATTCCAGAAACAGCCATGCCCTTCATCCGCACCAACGTACCCCAGGACACCCCGCAAGCCCAGCGCGAAGCCATCGTGCAAGGCATCCACCAGGCGCTGGTGGACAGCATCGGCATGCCGCAGGACGAGCTGTTCAACATGGTGGCCGACTACGCGCCGAACCAGTTCTGGTGCAGCCGCAGCTTCAACGGCATCCAGCGCTCGGAGCGCGTGGTCGTCGTCGAGATCACCATGCGCCGCGGCCGCAGCGATGCGATGAAGCGCGAGCTGTACGCCGCCATTGCGCGCAACCTCGAAGCCCAGGCCCAGGTCAAGCCGGCGGACGTGCTGATCTTCACGCACGAGAACGACTACTCGGACTGGTCCGTCGGCCTGGGCCAGTTCGCCATGGGCCTGCACCAGCGCGTGGGCGGCGCCGATCCGCGCTGAAATTTGAATGAAATTGGCCGCTATCGCTTATGCAGCAAGCGCCAGCAGCTATTGTTTTTGAAAGCCACGGCCTGCCGTGGCTTTTTTGCGCCCGGCCTCAGCGCTTGGCTGCCGCCTTGGCCGGCGGGCTGGGCTGGCGGGCGGCGGCATCCGACAACGCCTGCGAATAGTCCAGCGGCAGCCAGCGGTAGCCCTTGCCGTTGGCCAGCACCCGGCCGATGCCCGGGAAGGGCATGTGCGCGCCGGCCACCCAGGTGCCCGAGCGGGCGGCGTCCTGCAGCGCCTTGACGCGTGTGGCGCGGGCCTGCTTCTGGTTCACGTCGAATTCCAGCGCCACCGTGGGGTCGGCGAACTGCGTGGTGTGGCTGTGCACCACGTCGCCCCACAGCAGCAGCGTCTCGCCGCCGGACTGCACCGCAAAGCCGCTGTGGCCCGGCGTATGGCCGGCCAGCGCCACGGCACCGAAGCTGCCCACTAGGCGCTCGCCGGCCGCAAAGGTATGGAAGCGCTGCGCCTGCTGGTAGGGCGCCACCGCCTTCTGCGCGCCGACGAAATAGGGCCGCACGGCCTCGGGCGCCGCCTTGGTCCGCGCCTCGGACAGCCAGAAGTCCGCCTCGGCCTTGGCCGCGTAGACCTCGGCATTCGGGAAAGCCGCCTGCCCGCCCTGCAGCAGGCCGCCGGCATGGTCGGGGTGCAGGTGCGTCAGCAGCACGGCGGTCACGTCCGGGGCGGCGTAGCCGGCGGCGGCCAGGCTCTCCAGCAGCCGGCCCATGCCCGGGCCCAGCGTGTCGGCGGCGCCGGTATCGACCAGCACCACGTTCTTGCCGTCGTCGAACAGGAAGGCGTTGACCGCCGTCTGCACGCCCTGGTCCGACGGCTGCCGGCCCTGGCGCAGCAACTGCGCGATGGTGGCGGCCGGCCGGCCGCCGAGCAGCTTGCGGTCTATCTCTACCTTGCCGTCGTACAGCGCCGTCACATTCAGCTGCCCCAGCCGCATCCGCACGAAGCCCGGCGCCTGCGCGGTCTTGCTGGCAGCGCCCGGGGCCTGCACCGGCGCCACGGCCTGGGTCTCGGCACTGGCGGCGGGGGCCGGGGCGGTGCCGTCCGCGGCGCGGGGGGCATCGGCATTGGGGCCGGCGCAGCCCGCCAGCAGGCCGGCCATCAGCAGGACGGCGGCGGTGGCCCAGAGGCCGGTGGGAACGGTGGGGGACATGCGACAGGCTCCTTGGAGGTAAGGGTTTGCGCCACAGTGTAGGGCCGAACCCGGGTCGAAAGGCGGCCGCTTTCCCACGCATAGAATGGTGTGCAACGCAGGAAGATGAAATACCAATGGCAACCATTGCAACCAAGATCCAGTCGCAGATTTCCGATCTGATCATCAGCGGCCACTTCAAGCCCGGCAGCCGGCTCGACGAGCGCCAGCTGGCCGAGCAGTTCAGCGTGTCGCGCACCCCCGTGCGCGAGGCCCTGCGCCAGCTCGCGGCGCGCGGGCTCACGCAGGTGCTGCCGATGCGCGGCGTGGTGGTGATGGAGATCAGCCTGAAGGAGCTGACCGAGATCCTGCACGCCGACTGCGAGCTCGAGGCCATGTGCGCCCGCCTGGCGGCCGAGTCCATGACCACGATGGAGAAGTCCGAGCTGCAGTACCTGCACGAGCGTTCCAACGAGTACGTCGCCGAGGGCAACCTCGACCTGTACCTCGACGCCAACCGCGAGCTGCACCGGCTGATCCTTGAGGGCGCGCACAACGCCGTCATCAGCAAGCTGGTCGGCGAGATCCGCGACCGGCTGAGCCCCTACCGCCAGTTCCACCCGGCGGAGACCGACCGCCTGGTGACCTCGCACGATGCGCACAAGGCCATCGTGGACGCCATCGTCACCGGCGATGGCGAAAAAGCCTACCTGGCCATGCGCGCGCACAACGCGCACCTGGGCAACGCCGCGCTGCGCGCGCTGCGCCAGGCCCGCGAAGCCGAGGAAGCCGCTGCCAAGGCCCCTGCCGCCGCCGAGAAGCCGGCACGCAAGCGGGCGGCCAAGACCGCCGCCGCGCCGCGCAAGGTTGCCGCCAAGCGAACCGCCAAGCAGTAGATTCGTAAATTTGGATTCCAAAATTGATTTTGGTATACCAAATATTCTTTTCCCGGTAAGATCGCGCTGCCTCGCCCGAGGCGCGCGATGCCGACCGTCCACCCTCCAGGCCGCACCACCGGCCATCGGCAGCAGGTCATCGCGATTTCCATTGCAATCGGCACAAGGACTTGACCATGCTCAACCAGGCAGGGATGGACACGCTGTTCCACCACGCACGTTCCCACAACGGATTCATCGACCGGCAGGTTCCGCCGCAGCTGCTGCGCGAGCTGTACGACCTGGCGAAGCTGGGGCCCACCAGCGCCAACTGCTCGCCGCTGCGCGTGGTCTTCCTCACCACGCCCGAGGCCAAGGCGCGCCTCGTGCCCGCGCTGAGCCCGGGCAATGTGGCCAAGACGGCGTCCGCCCCCGTCACCTGCGTGCTGGGCTACGACACGCGCTTCTATGAGCAGGCCGAGCGCCTGTTCCCGCACAACCCCCGGCTCTACGACAGCTTTGCCGGCAACCCTGCGCATGCGCAGGCCACGGCCTTCCGCAATGCCACGCTGCAGGCGGCGTACTTCCTGTTCGCCGCGCGGGCGCTGGGCCTGGACTGCGGGCCGATGTCGGGCTTCGACGAACAGCAGGTCAACGAGCGCTTTTTCCCCGACGGGCAACACCGCGTGAACTTCCTGTGCAACCTCGGCTACGGCGACCCGGCCAAGCTGTTCGGCCGGCTGCCGCGGCTGGATTTCGACTCAGCCTGCACGGTGCTGTGAGCCGGCGGATGAAAAATTAAAGGTTCTCACCATTGACGTTTTGTATTTCAATTTATATTATTGGTATACCAAAACAGCAATCAAGGAAGACAATGCTCCGGGCAATCACCGCCGCCGCCCTCTCGCTGTGCGCGGCCACCGCGCTGGCACAGGGCAACTGGCCCAGCAAACCCATCACCATCGTCGTGCCCTTCGGCGCGGGCGGCAACACGGACGCCATCGCGCGCCTGACGGCCAACCACCTGGCCAAGGCGCTGAACACACCGGTGGTCGTGGACAACAAGCCCGGCGCCTCGGGCCTGATTGCCTCGCGGCAGGTGCTCACGGCCCCGGCGGACGGCTACACGCTGCTGATGGCCACCGCCACGCAGATCGTGACCGCGCCCTTCGTCAACGCCAGCTTCAACTTCGACGCAGTCAAGGACTTCGCGCCGGTGGTCAACATCGGCGCCAACGCCTTCGTCATCACCACGCGGTCGTCGCTGCCGGCGAAGAACCTGGGCGAGTTCATCGCGCAGGCGAAACAGCAGCCCGGCAGGCTGACCTATGGCAGCGGCGGCACGGGCACGCTCACGCACCTGTCCGCCTACATGTTCACGCAGCGCGCGGGCGTCGGCATGGTGCATGTGCCCTACAAGGGTGGCGCCGCCGCGCTGGGCGACCTGTTGGGCGGCAACATCGACATGTACTCGGCCAGCCCGTCGGAAGTGATCCCGCAGGCCAACGGCGGCAAGCTGCGGCTGCTGGCCATCTCCAGCGCCACGCGGCTGAAGGAGCTGCCCCAGGTGCCGACGATCGCCGAGACCTTCCCTGGCTACGAGGTCAGCACCTGGAACGGCCTGGTGGCCCGCGCGGGCACACCGCCCGAGCTGCTGGACCGCATCGCCGCCGAGGTGGTGAAGATGAAGGACGAGCCCGCGCTGGTGCAGAAGCTCGGCGATGCGGGCGTGGTGCCCACCTTCACCGCGCGCGCAGCCTTTGGCACGCAGATCCAGCACGAGGTGGAGATGTGGGGCAAGGTATTGAAGACCTCGGGCATCAAGACCGAGTGAGCCGGCAGCGGCACACCCGGCATACCGATCAACGACAGACAAGGAAAGAGACTATGAACTGGTTTGGCATCGCCGCCTATGCGGCCAATACGAACGGCGCGGCACAGCAGCGCCTGGGCCTGGTGGTGGACGGCACGGTCTACGACGCCGAGGCCGCGCTGCGCGCCGCCGCCCCCGCAGCGGCAGCCGCGCTGCCGCAGGACCTGGCCACGCTGCTCGCGCAGTGGGAGGCATCGGCTGCCGTGCTCCAGGCGCTGGAGACGGCGGGACAGGCCATCCGCAGCGGAAATATCCAGCTGCCCGCGCAGGGCGGCGCACTGGGCGTGCCCTATGCACCGGCGCGCATCTTCGCCACGGCCTCGAACTTCTATGAGCACGCGGCCGAAATGGGCACCAAGCTCGCGGCGCGCAGCGAAAGCTCGCCCTACATCTTCATCAAGGCCGAGACCAGCATCACGCCCACCAAGACGGCCGTGGTGATGCCGTCCAGCACCATGAAGCTGGACTGGGAGGTCGAGCTGGCCGTGGTGATCGGGCGCGGCGGGCGCAACATCCCGGCCACCAAGGCCTACGAGCACATCGCCGGCTACACCGTCATCAACGACGTGAGCGCGCGCGACCTCACGCGCCGCAGCGACTACCCCTTCTCGCACGACTGGTTCCGCGGCAAGAGCTTCGATACCTTCGCGCCGCTGGGCCCGTGGTTCGTGCCGCGCGACTGCGTCTCCGACCCGATGAAACTGCGGATGCGGCTGACGGTGAACGGCGAGTCCATGCAGGACGCGACCACCGAGGGCATGATCTTCAACATCGCCGAGCAGATCGAGTACCTGTCGAGCATCCTCACGCTCAAGCCCGGCGACCTGATCGCCACCGGCACGCCGACCGGCGTGGGCATGGGCCGCGGCGTGTTCCTCAAGCCCGGCGATGTGATGGTCGCCTCGATTGACGAGATCGGCGCCATCGAGAACCATGTGGTCGCGGCCACCGCGCAGTGACCACCACCGGAGACAGACGATGAATAAGCTCAAACCCCGCCGCCTGGGCCACATGGTGCTCATGGTGCGCGACATCCAGAAATCGGCCCGCTTCTACACCGAGGTGCTGGGCCTGGAAGTGTCGGACTGGATCGGCGACAAGATGGTGTTCCTGCGCGCCGGCACCGACCACCACGACCTCGCGCTGGCCCAGCTGCCCGAGGACTCGCCGGACTTCAACGACCTGCCACGCTACACCCGCCCGGGGCTGGAGCATTTCTCGTACCTGGTCGACAGCGAGGAGGAGATGGTGCGCTCGGTCCAGGTGCTGCAGGAGCATGGCGTGGAGATCGTGCGCGGCATTGGTCGCCACGGCCCCGGCGACAACTTCTTCCTGGTCTTCAAGGACCCCGATGGCAACAACGTCGAGATCTACTGCAACATGACGCAGATTCCGCAGGACGGCACGCACAAGGCCGAGGTGTGGGAGCGCAACCTCGAGAGCTTCGACCAGTACCGGCTGGAGCGCTTCGTGGTGCCGCCGCCGCCGCACCTCGTGGCCTCGAAGACGGAGCCCAAGAAATGAAGACCTGACCCGATCCGGGCACACGACAAAGCCAGGGCCGTGCATTGCACGGCCCTTTTTCATCGGTACAGCAAGCGGGATGAAAAAAGCCCGGACCATGCCGGGCTAAGGTCGAAGTCGAGTCGAAATCAGGAGACGGCGAAGGCCGGCCGGCGGCCGGCCAGGCCATCGGCCAGGCTGCGCAGCAAGGCCTCGGTCTGGGCCTGGTGCGCCGCCGGCGAACGGCCGGCCATGTGCGGGGTGATGAGTACATTGTCCAGCAACCGCAGTGCCTCGGGCACCTCGGGTTCGGACTCCAGCACGTCGAGGCCGGCGCCGGCGATGGCGCGGCCTTGCAGCGCGCGCACCAGGTCGTCGGTCTGCACCACCGAGCCGCGCGCCACGTTGACCAGGAAGCCCTGCGGCCCCAGCGCCGCCAGCACCTCGGCGTTGACGATGTGGCGCGTGGCCGGGCCGCCCGGGCAGGCCGCCACCAGGTAGTCGCTGGCGCGGGCCAACGCCACCAGATCGGGCTCGTGGCTGTAGGGCAGGTCGGCGCAGGGCCGGCGCGTGCAGTAGCGCACCTGCATGCCGAAACCCTGGGCGCGCCGCGCGATGCCCTGGCCGATGCGGCCCATGCCGATGATGCCGACGCTGGCGCCGCTCAGCGTGGGGCGGGCCGAGCGCGACTGGTGCCAGCCGCCCGCGCGCACCGCCTCATTAAGCGCGCCATAGCCGCGGCTCAGCGCGAGCATGAAGCCCAGCGCATGGTCGGCCACAGTGTCGTCGTTGGTGCCCGGCGCATTCGTGACGACGACGCCGCGTTGCCGGGCCGCCTCGACGTCCACGTTCTCGTAGCCCACGCCGAAGGCGCAGGCCAGCCGCAGCGCCGGCAGCCGCGCCATCAGCGCGGCCGAGAGGCCGACGGTGCCGTTGGTGACGACAGCCACGACCTGGTCCAATGGCAAATCGGCCTGGACGGCGGCCGGCCCGTCGGCCGCGGCCAGCAGCTCGTAGTGCATGGCCAGCGCCTGCCGCGTGACAACCGGCAGCGGCACCAGCGCGAGCAGGTGCGGCCGAGTCACGATGCGCTGCCAGCCGAGGGTTCCACTTCCTTCACCGCGCCCTTCCAGCCGGACTCGGTGATGTCGAACACGATGCCGTCCGGCGTGCGGTACTTGACCTCGTAGAACACATTGGGGTCGGTCTCCTTGCGGCCGGTGAGGTAGGTGCCGCCGGCGGCGACCACGCGCTTCTCGGCCTCCTCCAGGTTGTCGACCCACATGCCGAAGTGGATCACGCCGCGCACGTCCTTGAGCTTTTCGTAGCCCGGCACCGTCTCGTCCTTGAAGTTCAGCAGCGCCACGTTCATCACGCCGTCCGTCATGTACCAGCCCCGCATCGCGCGGCCGGCCCGCGTCATGCCGAAGGCCTGCTCGAAGAACTGGGCCGCGGCCTCCGGGTCGCTGACCGACAGTGCAATGTGCCTGAGTTTTTCCATGTGATTGCTCCTTTTTGAGTACCTTTCGCAGGAAATTATACATATCAAAAAGTATTTGGTATACCAACAATCAAATATGTATAATTTTTAGCATGAACCACGCAAACACACCCCTGGGTTCGCTGAGCGCGCAGGCGCAGGCGCTGCTGGACGGCATCGGCCCCGTCTGGGCCACGGACATCAACAAGCACCGCGACCTCGTGGTGCAGACCTATTCGCCGCTGGTGCTGCAGGCCGACAACGCCGGCATCGAGGTGGCGCGCGACCTGCCCTATGGCGAGGCACCACGCCAGCGGCTCGACGTGTACAGCCGTGCGGAGTGGCTGGGCCAGCAGCGCGACGTGCTGGTGTTCCTGCACGGCGGCGCCTTCATCCGCGGCAACAAGAGCGCCAATGGCGCCATCTACGACAACGTGAGCTACTGGTTTGCGCGCCAGGGTGTGGTGGCGGTGAACGTGGAATACCGGCTCGCGCCGGAGGCCGCCTACCCCGGCGGCGCGCAGGACGTGATCGCCGCCGTGCGCTGGGTGCAGCAGCACATCGCACGCTTTGGCGGCAGTGCGCGGCGCATCTTCCTCATGGGGCATTCGGCCGGCGGCTCGCATGTGGCCAGCGCGCTGTTCGACCCGGCCATCGCCGGCCGGCTGGGCGACGGCGAGGTCGCCGGCGCCATGCTGGTCAGCGCCCGCCTGCGCGCCGACGTGCTGCCCGACAACCCCAATGCCAACGGCGTGCGCGCCTACTTCGGCGACGACGAGACGCTGTACGCGGCGCGCTCACCGGCCACGCATGCCGCCACCAGCAATGTGCCGCTGCTGGTGGCCGTGGCGCAGTATGAGAACACCCACCTCGACCGCTACGGCCGCGAGTTCCACGATGCCGCGCTGGCCAGCCCGCGCACCGCGCCCACGCGCTTCGTGGCCCTGCCGCGCCACAACCACACGTCCATCGTCGCGCACTTCAACAGCGGCGAGGAAACGCTTGGCCCCGAGCTGCTCGCCTTCATGCGCGAAACGCGCTGAACCGCCCTTTTCCTTTCCACCACCACTTGCACGCCATGACCACCACCCGCACACCCAAAGTCTTCGCCCCCGCCCTCACGCCTTTCAAGGCCGACCTGTCGGTCGACACGCCGGCCTTCATCGCCTTCTGCCGCTGGCTGGTGTCGCAGGGCGCGGGCCTGGCCGTCTTCGGCACCAACAGCGAGGCCAATTCGCTGGGCCTGCAGGAGAAGATCGGCCTGCTGGAGCAGCTGGCCGAGGCCGGCCTGCCCACCGAGGCCATGGTCCCCGGCACCGGCCTGTGCGCGCTGCCCGAGACCATCGCCCTCACGCGCCGCGCGGTGGAGCTGGGCTGCGCCGGCACGCTGACGCTGCCCCCGTTCTACTTCAAGCCGGCGTCCGACGACGGCCTGTTCGACTACTACGCGCGCCTGATCGACGGCGTCGCGTCGGACCGGCTCAAGCTCTACCTCTACCACATCCCCCAGTTCACCGGCGTGCCCATCAGCTGCGCGCTGATCGAGCGACTCATCCATGCCTACCCGACGACGGTGGTGGGCATCAAGGACAGCTCGGGCGACTGGGCCAACACCGAGCGCATGCTGCGCGAGTTCCCGGGTTTCGAGGTCTACCCGGCCTCCGAGGCGCTGCTGGAGAAGGCGCTGCCGCTGGGCGCCGCGGGCTGCATCTCGGCCACGGCCAACGTGCAGCCCCGCGCCATCGCCGAGGCCATGCGGCTGTGGGGCACGCCCGGCTTCGAGGCCGCGCAGGCGCAGCTCAAGGTGGTGCGCAACCTGTTCCAGGCGCGCCCGATGATCCCCGCGCTCAAGCACGTGGTGGCCCGGCACTTCGGCCACACCGAATGGCAGCATGCCCGCCCGCCGCTGGCGGCGGCGAACGGCGACTGGGTGCAGGAGCTGTCGGACCAGCTGGAGCAGGCGGGCTTTCGCATGGAGGTCGCATGAACACCAGCAGCCTGCCGCACCCCTTGCCGCCGCCGCTGGGCAGCTATGCCCGCTGGCGGCGCATCGGCCCGACCATCTACGTGGCCGGCGTGAGCGCGCGCCTGGCCGACGGCAGCATCGCCGGCGTCTCGCGCGATGCCGACGGCACGGTCCACCACGACGTGGCGGTGCAGACCCGGCGCGTGCTGCGCAACATCGAGGCCATCCTGGCCGAGGCCGGCGCGCGGCTCGCCGACTGCATCGACATGACGGTCTACCTGGTGCGGCCGGAGGACTTCGCCGCCTTCAACGCCGCCTATGCCGAATGCCTGGCCGAGCGCTTTGGTGAGGGCAGCGTCTATCCCACCCGCACCACGGTGGTGGTGCGCGGCCTGCCGCACCCGGACATGGTGGTGGAGATCAAGGCCATCGCCAGCACCTGAACAGGCCCGACCCATCCCTCCAGGGAATTGCGCGCCAGCAGACCTGGCGCGCTTTTTTGCATCCGGCATTAGGGAATGGCCTATCGTCCAACTTGACGATGTTGCAGCGTGGCGGGGGCGGAATGATGGGCCCCGATCGCTGCCCAGACCTTACACACAAGTGCCACCGACAGGCACATACCGACAACATGGAATGCGCTGGGATCTTGGTACCCGGACTGGCGACGTCCTTTTCCAACCCTTCCATTTTTCGGTATGAAAACTCTGATCCCCCGCTGTGCAGCAGCGCTGGGGCTGGCCATGGCCAGCCCCGCCTTCGCCCTGAACATCCTGGTCTCCAACGACGACGGACTGAGCAGCAACGTCAAGGCCTTGTACGACGCGCTGAAGGCCGCCGGCCACGATGTGATCGTCAGCGTGCCCTGCACCAACCAAAGCGGCCGCGGCGGCGCGGCCGTGCAGTACAGCAAGACCGTCATCGTGGTCGACAACGACAAGACCCAGCTCGATGCCAACGGCGGCGGCTGCCGCAGCGGTGCGGCGCGCATCGGCGATCCCGCCAACGGGCCGATGCTCAAGGAAGGCTTCACGAATGGCGACTACCACTATGTGCATGGCACGCCCGTGCAGGCCACCAACCATGGCCTCGACGTGCTGGCACCCGCCCGCTGGGGCAAGGCACCCGACCTGGTGCTGTCAGGCCCCAACGAAGGCGAGAACGCCGGCCCCATCGTGATCTACTCCGGCACCGTCGGCAACGTGCAGGTCGCCTCGATGCGCGGCGTTCCGGCCATCGCGGTGAGCGCCGGCAACGACACCCGCGGCGATGCCACCGCGAACAACCCCTATTCGGCAGCCGTGGCCCAATTGACCGTCAAGCTGCTGGATACGTTGCGCGCCAAGGCGGGCAGCGGGCCCTTGCTGCCCAAGGGCGTGGCGCTGAACGTGAATATCCCGCCGGCCCCCACGGCCAACCTGCCCTTTGCCTTCTCTCGCCAGGGCAGCTTCAACCTCTATGACGCCAACGGCGGCGGCACGCCCACCGCGGCACAGGCCGAAGACGAAGGCGTGGTGTCCAGGACCAAGGTGGCGGTCACCGCCATGCAGACCGGCATAGGCTTCGAGCACCGGCCCGCCGCCCAGCAATGGCTGCGCCTGCACCTTGGTGAACTGTTCGGCCAGTAAGGAGGCGCCATGAAACACATGCCTCGCAATCCTGGCGGCCCTCTCTGGCGCCTGGCGGCGCTGTCCATGGCTGCGGCCCTGGCCGGCTGCGGTGGCTCGGGCGGGGATACGCCCGCCGCCCCCCGCCTGGTGGTCGACGACCTCGCGCCCGGCGCCTATATCGCCAGCCTGGGAGAGCGCGCGAACCCGACCGTCGGCAAGTACCACGCCGCAGAGGACGGCAGCCGCTATCTGGTGGTGGCCGATGGCCTGGACCAGGCCACGGCGATCTACCGGCGCGCCACGACCGGCGGCGACTGGGTGGCAGTGCCCGGCGGGCAGCCTGCGGGCGCGGTCAAGCTGCTGGACCATACCCGCTTGCCGGCCGCTGCCGTGCAGCCTGCCCAGCTGGCGGGCAGCTACCGCGTTCGCCTGCCTTCCGGCACCAGCGCACGCTTCTCCATCGCGGCCGATGGCAAGATCACGCCCCTGGGTTCCGCGTGCCAGATTTCCGGCCAGGTCGCGGCCCACGGCCTGCCCAACAGCGCCCGGCTGAGCCTGGCCAGCAGCGGCTGCGGCAATCTGCTGGAAAGCGGCACGGGCATCGTGACCATCGATGCCGACTATGCCCCGGCGGCCTTGCGCCTGCTGGCCGACAATGGCTCCAAGCTGGGTGAGCTCTGGGCGTATGCCGACTGACTTGCCAGGCCGAGCGAAGCGACGGCCCGAATTGCTTGCCCACCCCTTCTGGCTGCGCCTGTGGCGGGGCGTTTGCGGGGTGGGCATGCGCGTCGGAGCGCGCATGCTTCGT